>NZ_JBEPPB010000025.1:0-1002 GCF_040547105.1 Arthrobacter sp. UYCu511 | reverse complement strand
CAGGGCTCCTGATATCACGATTTAATTGATGAGAGCCGGCGGCTTGGTTTTGATTGCGTATTTGAGGATCAGGCTGGTGCCGGGGTAGCGGGTTTTGGTGCTGGTGAGGTGGGCGCAGAGTTCGGCGGCGGCAACGGTTTTGGCTGTGGTCGGTAGCGGGTCCAGGGTGATGGTGAGGTGGCCGGGCTCGGTCGTATCGATGTCGCCGGTTTGGTTGAACATTTGGCGCATGAGGGCGTGGGCTTCTTGGTTGGCGCGCCGGTATCCGGTGTTGGTGCGGATCTCCCTCGCGATCGTCATCGCGGTGTTGTAGGCGGCCATCCGGATCCCGGTGTGGATCATTTTCGTCTCGGTATCCAGTACTTGCTGGCCCGGGTTCAACTCCCCGAGGCGGAGCTTCGCCGGGATCTTCTTGTGGGCTTTCTCCGCAGCAATGAGCGTGTTCTCTGCTTCCCAGAGGGGGGCCATGGCTTGGTTGTGCATGGCGCTGGTGACCGTGACGAGAAGTTCTTTGGAGCCCTCTGCCGGGGATTTCAGGGCCATCAAGTTCGTCTCAGCGATCGCGGCCGCCTCGGCATGAGCATTCCGGGCGGCAACAACTTTTTGGTACGCCTTGGCCTTCGCCGGATTCGGCACCATCCGGTCTTCGTTGTCATCACTGGAGCTGTAGGAGTCGTGGGAGTCGAGCTCGAAATGCATCCGGGCGTAGCGGAACTGGTTCTCCTGCCGCCACCTATTGCCCATCCGATACACGAGTTCCCCGGCCGAAAGGTCACGATCGGTGGTGAGGATGTGGATTTGCCTCGTCCCGCCACCGGTGGTACCCACGATGCGGCTGATCTGGCGGATGTTGAAGACTTCTCCCGTCTTCTTGGTCGTTGCTAGGGGCAGGTCAACGAGTGTGTCAGCGACCGACCATTTCCGTGTCTGTCCGTGTGCGTCGGTGTGGGAGACCACGGTGAACAGCTTCTCTTCGATGTCTTTGGTGGTGCCTTTGCGCCA
>NZ_JBEPPB010000024.1:0-1102 GCF_040547105.1 Arthrobacter sp. UYCu511 | reverse complement strand
CCACCAGGTGCGGGGCCTCCCCACCTTTAACACCACCTTTTTCAGAACCACCGGGCTATCAACACCAGCAACAATAACCACCACCACTCGAGCCGTCCCGCACCAGGGCGGCTCCACTTGTTTAACAATCCACCACCCGAAGGCGCCGGCGATACCAGAAGGCGCTGGCCATACCTCTTCTAACACCACTAGCCGTCCCGCACTAGGGCGGCTTTCCTTGTTTAAAGAGCGGCTGAGGGGTTTAGCTGCCGGGACTCTCTGAGTTGCTGAAGTAGTAGCTCCAGAACGATGTGTGGTTTGTGTGGCTTGGTATACGGGGGTGTGGATTCTTTATGCCTGCGTGTGTGGTGGTTCCTGGGGCTCTACGGTGGTGGTTCTATAGCTGGGGTTCTGCAGCTAAGTGTTGGTCAAGGGTGGGGACTTGTTGTGCTGCTGATCGGGGGCTCTGAGTGTGAGGGGAGCCGTCCTGATAAAGGATGCGGTGCACTGGGTTCTGGTGCTGGTTGGTTCTGGTGCCGGCGCTGTTTCTTGGTGGTTGCGCGTAGTGGCAGGCCGCGGTGTGTATGTGCTCTCAGCAGGGTTGTATCGGCTGTTCGCGTCGGGCTTGTGTGGGGGAGGCCGGCGTTTGGTTGTACTCGTTCGGTAGTGCTGTGGTCGCGGTCGCTGTGTGAGTGCGTTGTTGCGTGGTGTGCTCTCGATTTGCGTTGGGGGCGGGTAGGTGTGTATTGTTCTATCTGTTGCTTGCGCAACGCTGAGCCACTGACGTAAAACGCAGAAGCGCTCACCACATCGCAAGAAGCCAAACTAAACCTAATTATTCTTTTGAGTTTATGGTCGCGTTTTTGAATTCGATTATATTCTTTTATGGAATATGGGTTTATGGAAATTAGGTTGTGATGAGCCGCACAGGATGCGGATTGGACAAAATGGTTTCCTTTGAAATAAAGTATAGATATTGCAGCAACGAAAACTAATTATGAAGAATGATTAGGAAGTACTTGAATTGCGGTTGTTGTTTGAGAACTCAATAGTGTGCCAAGTTTTATTGATACCAATTTATTGTAATTGAATTGGTTATTTGGTTGTGTGTTGCCGCCCCTGT
>NZ_JBEPPB010000023.1:0-1752 GCF_040547105.1 Arthrobacter sp. UYCu511 | reverse complement strand
AGAGCTTGTTGCTTTTTCCTTTGGTGGGGCGGGGATCGTTGTTGTGGGGTACGCGGCGGGCAGAGCTGGTTTTGTAGTTGCTCAGTCGAAGGGCTGGTAATGGGCTTGTAGGGGCCGTTGGGGACCCGTTTTCCGGTGTTGGTTCGTGGGCGCAGGGGCTCTGTCTGGCTTTAGGCGATGACGGGCAGTGGGATTCCCTTGTTGAAGAGCCTGGTGAGGTTGGTGGCCATGGCGGCTAGGTGGAGTTGTGCCTGTACGGCCGCTAGGCCACGGACTGTGAATTGCCGTAGTCCTCGTCCGTCCTTGATGTGGGCATTGATTGTTTCGATGGTCGCGGAACGGCGCTTGTAGAGGGCCTGGTTCACGGGATCTTGCAATTTCTCGGCCATCAGGTTGACGCTTGTCCCACCGTTTGAGGTAGTTCCTTTCCAGCCAGTGTCATTGACGCGGCCACGGCCCGGGGCAATGAGCCTGTCCGGCCCCTCTGCTTCCACGGCCTCGTCTGAGATGTACCCGGCATCAGAAGTCATCGTCCCAATCTTCACATCAGCCCGGCCAGTTCTGACGCTAAGGTCCTCCATGGTCTGGACTGTTTTTTCCATCATGGGAACGAACCAGCTTCGATCAGAGGGATCATTGGTCGCTTCGGCGACCATCACGAGGAAGTCATCAGAACAGACAATTTGGGAGTTGTATCCCTGGATGTAGCCGTTACGGGTCTTCATGACCCTAGATTCTGGATCGGTCGTGTTTCGCTGAGCCATCCTGACATCCTTGACTTGATTCCCAGCTAGTAATTCGCTCTGCTGTTGCTCAAGCCTTGCGACCTGCCTATTGATAAAGGCCAGTGCTACCCGGGCAGCTCTACCTTTTTGGCCCACACCTGGGATCGGGCGGCGGCCCATCGGGGTTTTCCCTGCCGCCTTTTTCGCCTCGTACTTAGCGACCAACGCGTCCTGAGCCTCATCGACTTCCTTCACCACTTCAGCAGCGGCTCGGGCCTTGGCCCTGGCCGCTTCCAACGGGACCCCAACGTCTTCTTGAATCAGCTCCTCCACGCTCTCGATGGCGGCTTGGATCCGATCGGCACGATCGGATCCAATGAATTCCGTGGGGACGTGATCGCTAAGATCAACACCGGCTTCATCCTCGGCCCGATCCGTTGCCACGGCCTTCAAAAGCTCGGCCGCAGCCAACTTCCGTAGCGTCTTCAAGGACCTCGTCTGGTCTGTAGCAGCACTGGCACGGATCTTCGTCCCGTCAAGAGCAACCTGCCCAAACTTGCCCATCCCAGCCCGCAGACACAACGCCAACATCTGGGTGAACAACTCCTCCATATCGGGGCGGTAACGCTGAAGGAATCTAGCCAACACGGTATGGTCCGGGGCGTCCTGAGCACACAAGACACGAAACGCTACATCCTCCACGCAGGCCCGCTCGATCTGCCGCGAGGACGTGATCCCACGCGCTGAAGCGTACAACCACAACCCGAGCAACATGTCAGGATCATAGCCCTTCCGGCCCGTACCACCACGCTTAGGACCGGCATGTAACGCCGCCGTATCCAGCCGTGTCACCACATCAATCACGAACAGCGCCAAATGACCCGACGGCAACCAATCCCGCATATCAGGCGGCAGTAAAAACGGTGTATCACGATCTACAGAGCGATATTCTCGGGCCATGCACCAATCATTAAACGCCGCCAGAGAAAACCCCCGCAACGCCGCACCCCAAAAAGCAACAAGCTCT
>NZ_JBEPPB010000022.1:0-2206 GCF_040547105.1 Arthrobacter sp. UYCu511 | reverse complement strand
GGTCAGCAACAGATCCAGGTTTTATATCATATTCTCAAAGAAATTGCTTTCTTATAAAAGATGCTCGCGTTCACTATGTAGTTCTCAAACAACAACCCCACCACACACCCCACCACCAGAGAGTACCAATCCACGCAACACCAGCCCGAAGACCAGATCACGCACACCAGCACCGCCTCACGGTTCAGTTATGTGCAGGAAACCAGAAACAAACCAACACAAAAAAGTGTTGTTGCCTCAGGACCCAACAGTGTGCCAAACACCACCCACCACCACGAAACAACCCTTGATGAAACGTTCCCCGCATCCCCTAAAGGGTTGCTGTACTTATTTCAGATCGCCCCGTGCCAACAGGCACCTATTTCATTGATATTCCACCCTTGAGCAGCACACCGAGAAACTTTCGTTCTCGCAATGCACTATTCTCCTCACACCCACAACAATTCTCCATGCGGAAAACGGCCAGGTGTTTGGTGCTCCTTAGAAAGGAGGTGATCCAGCCGCACCTTCCGGTACGGCTACCTTGTTACGACTTAGTCCCAATCGCCAGTCCCACCTTCGACAGCTCCCTCCCCACAAGGGGGTTAGGCCACCGGCTTCGGGTGTTACCAACTTTCGTGACTTGACGGGCGGTGTGTACAAGGCCCGGGAACGTATTCACCGCAGCGTTGCTGATCTGCGATTACTAGCGACTCCGACTTCATGGGGTCGAGTTGCAGACCCCAATCCGAACTGAGACCGGCTTTTTGGGATTAGCTCCACCTCACAGTATCGCAACCCATTGTACCGGCCATTGTAGCATGCGTGAAGCCCAAGACATAAGGGGCATGATGATTTGACGTCGTCCTCACCTTCCTCCGAGTTGACCCCGGCAGTCTCCTATGAGTCCCCACCATCACGTGCTGGCAACATAGAACGAGGGTTGCGCTCGTTGCGGGACTTAACCCAACATCTCACGACACGAGCTGACGACAACCATGCACCACCTGTAAACCGACCGCAAGCGGGGCACCTGTTTCCAGGTATTTCCAGTTCATGTCAAGCCTTGGTAAGGTTCTTCGCGTTGCATCGAATTAATCCGCATGCTCCGCCGCTTGTGCGGGCCCCCGTCAATTCCTTTGAGTTTTAGCCTTGCGGCCGTACTCCCCAGGCGGGGCACTTAATGCGTTAGCTACGGCGCGGAAAACGTGGAATGTCCCCCACACCTAGTGCCCAACGTTTACGGCATGGACTACCAGGGTATCTAATCCTGTTCGCTCCCCATGCTTTCGCTCCTCAGCGTCAGTTAATGCCCAGAGACCTGCCTTCGCCATCGGTGTTCCTCCTGATATCTGCGCATTTCACCGCTACACCAGGAATTCCAGTCTCCCCTACATCACTCTAGTCTGCCCGTACCCACCGCAGATCCGGAGTTGAGCCCCGGACTTTCACGGCAGACGCGACAAACCGCCTACGAGCTCTTTACGCCCAATAATTCCGGATAACGCTTGCGCCCTACGTATTACCGCGGCTGCTGGCACGTAGTTAGCCGGCGCTTCTTCTGCAAGTACCCTCAACCAACAAAAATGCTGGCCTTGTTCCCTACTGAAAGAGGTTTACAACCCGAAGGCCGTCATCCCTCACGCGGCGTCGCTGCATCAGGCTTTCGCCCATTGTGCAATATTCCCCACTGCTGCCTCCCGTAGGAGTCTGGGCCGTGTCTCAGTCCCAGTGTGGCCGGTCACCCTCTCAGGCCGGCTACCCGTCGTCGCCTTGGTGAGCCATTACCTCACCAACAAGCTGATAGGCCGCGAGTCCATCCAAAACCAATAAATCTTTCAACCAAACCCCATGCGAGGTAAAGTCAATATCCAGTATTAGACCCCGTTTCCAAGGCTTATCCCAGAGTTAAGGGCAGGTTACTCACGTGTTACTCACCCGTTCGCCACTAATCCCCCCGCAAGCGAGGTTCATCGTTCGACTTGCATGTGTTAAGCACGCCGCCAGCGTTCATCCTGAGCCAGGATCAAACTCTCCGTTAATAAAACAAACAGACACACACAATCCCACCGGAAAAAGGTAAAGGAAAGCATGCACTAAATTCGAAACCAGCTAAACGATCATGCATCACCACAGGGGCGGCAACACACAACCAAATAACCAATTCAATTACAATAAATTGGTATCAATAAAACTTGGCACACTATTGAGTTCTCAAACAACAACC
>NZ_JBEPPB010000021.1:0-2834 GCF_040547105.1 Arthrobacter sp. UYCu511 | reverse complement strand
AACAACCAAAACACAATCATTTTCCCGCTAGTCACGCCGCCCTTCATCAGGACAACTCGATAAACAATACACACCAAACAACCAACACGCAAATCGGCAATCAGCACTCCAAAATCGTCAAAGCCTACCCGCGGTGCCGGCCCGCCGCACTGCCACTAGCAATGCCAAGGCAGCCAGGGCCCTGAAGACTCGCGGGAGCCGCAGTTCAACCACAATGCGGTACCGCTGTGATTAGTTGCCGGCGTGGTAACAGCCCAAGGATCAGCGCCCCAATCAGCCATGCAGTTGCTTTTGCTTCAGGTGTTAGGGATCATTTCTGGCGCGGGATCCTCGTGAAGGGACTTGTGGTCATACGGTCCCATTGTTTTAGCTGAGTTGCTTCATTTCTTCTCTGCAAACGTCTTAGCCAGCCTGACGTTTGTCCCTACTGGTTTGGCAGGCACAGCCACGGTGCTGTGTCCTGTCCCTGGTTGCCGTGGCCAGGATCTTGGCGCCGACCTCCGGAGGCGTAGATTCTCACGGGCAAGATACCGATGAGTTCCAGTAGGAAAGCTGTCCTGGGTCACAAGTATCCATGGACGGCCACACGTGAATGCCATTCTCAGTAGGCGAAACCAAAGGCACTACCTGATCCCCGCACACCTGCAACCGGATCGTCCCAAGCCTGCTATCGAAAGCCTCGTCTATACGATCTGGTCAATGACCAGCTGCGGATTCCCCCACGGATAACTAGGGCGTGTTGGTGGGGTCACCAACCCTCGCCGCCCACCCACTGACCGTGGCAAGGGGTGGCCAGTGAGTGCAACTCGTTGTTTACCGTCAGATTCTACGGATCAGCTCCGGTGTAAAAGTTGCAGCCCTTGAGCACCGGGTTCTCAGTCTCTCCCAACGCCGGCTGGCAGATCCGGCAGTAGTCATCGCTGGCTTGCCACCAGATAGGCGCCCGTTGCCATTAGTAGCCGGCTATGACGAACTACTGATGGCTCCGTCCCCAACCGCCCCCATCACCTAAGGACTAGATTTCGTGAGTCCCACGGCCCCAGTTGCTGCTTCTAAAACGCTTCGGCAACGCCGTGACCGGCGCGCATCCGTCCGCCGAGTCAGAACAGCGAACTTTCCTGGCAATAAATGGTTGATCGGCTTCGATTACGTGGCGAATCCAAACATCAAAACACCGCGATCAAATCCCTCGCCACCCGGCTCGTGAACGAGCTCGTAGAGGCCAAGACGCGAAGGTCCTAGCGAAGACCATCGCCAGATACGGAAAGGCGGATTTGCTCTGCATCGATGAGCTGGGCTCATGGAACTAGATAAACGAGTAGCCTAACTCCTCTTTCCGGGCCTCACTGAACGGGAAGTAGAAGCATCGGTTGCGATCGCCACCAACGAATCGCTCTCAGGATGGACGAAAACGTTCACCGACCCGCGTCTCTGCGCCGCCATCGTGGACCGGCTCACGTTCAAAGGCACCATCATTGAAACAGGGACAGACTCCTACCGCCTCGCCAACACGAAAAACCAACAACACACCGTCGGCGTGGCCCTGTCCGGAGCTAATAGATAGCTAGTTGAAAGCGAAGGAAGGCGCTACCTGTCAGCGATCTTTTGTAGGACCTTGATGGGCGGCTCGGGCGTGTGGCAGCCCTCTGGGACGGCCACCCAAACGATGCCGTGCTGGTCTCGACGACTCCTTGCTATCTGGGTACCGATAGGCTCGGCGAGGTTGACCGCCACGTCACGGGCGAAGCCCTCAATGGTGCCGTCTGCTGAGTTTGTATGAAACTCGAGCCTGCACCCAAGAGTCATCATGGGGTCGCGGTTCGGCGGTACACCACGCAAACTGCATCCGACCGGTCCTGGCATGCGCCAAGGATCTGCACGTCTTCAGCCCAGTAGCGGTCGACTGCATCAATGATGTATGGCGAAGATGGCAGGTACGGGTTGTTTACACCGGGGCTGGTGATTGAATATTTCACCCAGTTGGGGCTGAGGGACTCGCCGCTTTGATAGCAGTACATGGTGAGCTGGTCCATCTTGCCACCGACCGGTCACCTGTAGCAATTGGTATACGACTGCGTGTCCTTACACACCAAGAACCTCTCGCTGGTCAGTGAGCGCGCAGGTAGACGCACTGCACTGGCATTCACCCCCGTAGGCCTTGAGTAAGTACTGCAGTCCCTGAGGCGTTATGTTGGGCAAAAGCATCACCGGGCTCATCGCTTCCACACTCCAGATGTTGTGCTTGATCCATGTTTTATCCAACCCCAGCCCTAGTTGACAGCGCCGCCGTAGAAACCACACCAATCACGAGGGCTGCCTTCGATTCCAAACTTGGTATGTTCCTTTTTTCCACCGGACTAACCCGCCGCGCCATGTTCCGTTTCTAAACTGTGAGGGGACACATTTTGGGGGCGTAATTGAACGTGACAAGACAGACAAAATCGCTGTCAAATTTCCCATATGGGACCCCGGCGGTGCGCCGGTAAAGGCGAGCCTAGGGGCAACACAACTAATTAGTGAAGACCCTGAAGCAGAGGAATTGGAAGGCGACCCGTCCGGTACTGCCAACGTTGAAGACAGTAGCCCGAGACATCTCCTCCCCACGGCTACGAGCAGGTGGTCTCCGATGCGACTGCCACCTCAAGGCCACCCAGGTTCACATCGGATTGACATTCCCACCATCGCATCTGTGGTGCTGCCATCGAGCAAACATCAAAAGTCGGCGGTGGACAAGGTGCATGGTGGTGGGAACCAAGGGAAGCCCGTTAAACGAGTGGAGCCGCCCTGGTGTGGGGCGGCTGGTGGTGTTGGTGGTGTTAAAGGTGGGGAGGCCC
>NZ_JBEPPB010000020.1:0-3324 GCF_040547105.1 Arthrobacter sp. UYCu511 | reverse complement strand
CGGACCGGGGTCCGTGTTTGTTAGTAAAATCATGGTTGGTTTCCTTGGCCAGTAAACCGGGTGGGTTTGTTGGTTGGGAACCACATAGTGAACGCGAGCAGATCTTATGTTTATAAGAGTGTGTGTGGTGTAAGTTATCGGCCTATTAGTACCGGTCAGCTTCACGAGTCTTTAGTCCTCGCTTCCACGTCCGGCCTATCAACCCAGTGGTCTAGCTGGGGGCCTCTCACACATAACTGTGTATGGAAATCTCATCTTGAAGTGGGCTTCCCGCTTAGATGCTTTCAGCGGTTATCCCTTCCGAACGTAGCTAATCAGCGATGCACTTGGCAGTACAACTGACACACCAGAGGTTCGTCCGTCCCGGTCCTCTCGTACTAAGGACAGCTCTTCTCAAATTTCCTGCGCGCGCAGCGGATAGGGACCGAACTGTCTCACGACGTTCTAAACCCAGCTCGCGTACCGCTTTAATGGGCGAACAGCCCAACCCTTGGGACCTACTCCAGCCCCAGGATGCGACGAGCCGACATCGAGGTGCCAAACCATGCCGTCGATATGGACTCTTGGGCAAGATCAGCCTGTTATCCCCGAGGTACCTTTTATCCGTTGAGCGACGGCCATTCCACAATGTGCCGCCGGATCACTAGTCCCGACTTTCGTCCCTGCTCGAGGTGTCCCTCTCACAGTCAAGCTCCCTTGTGCACTTACACTCGAAACCTGATTGCCAACCAGGCTGAGGGAACCTTTGGGCGCCTCCGTTACTTTTTAGGAGGCAACCGCCCCAGTTAAACTACCCATCAGGCACTGTCCCTGACCCGGATTACGGGCCGAAGTTAGATGTCCAAAGTGACCAGAGTGGTATTTCAACGATGACTCCACCACAACTAGCGTTGCGGTTTCACAGTCTCCCACCTATCCTACACAAGCCACTCCGAACACCAATACCAAACTATAGTAAAGGTCTCGGGGTCTTTCCGTCCTGCTGCGCGTAACGAGCATCTTTACTCGTACTGCAATTTCGCCGAGTTTATGGTTGAGACAGCGGGGAAGTCGTTACTCCATTCGTGCAGGTCGGAACTTACCCGACAAGGAATTTCGCTACCTTAGGATGGTTATAGTTACCACCGCCGTTTACTGGGGCTTAAATTCTCAGCTTCGCACACAAGTGTGCTAACCGGTCCTCTTAACCTTCCAGCACCGGGCAGGAGTCAGTCCGTATACATCGTCTTGCGACTTCGCACGGACCTGTGTTTTTAGTAAACAGTCGCTTCCCCCTGGTCTCTGCGGCCCACACTCGCTCACGGACAGCTAGTGTCCTTCACGAGGCAGGCCCCCCTTCTCCCGAAGTTACGGGGGCATTTTGCCGAGTTCCTTAACCATAATTCTCTCGATCGCCTTAGTATTCTCTACCTGATCACCTGTGTCGGTTTGGGGTACGGGCAGTTAGAACCTCACGTCGATGCTTTTCTAGGCAGCATAGGATCACCGAATTCCCCCGTAAGGGGGTCCCATCAGATCTCAGAATCGTCATTGAAGACAACACAACGGATTTGCCTATCGTGTTTCCTACGTCCTTAGACCGGGACTACCATCGCCCGGCTCGGCTACCTTCCTGCGTCACACCTGTTAATACGTTTACCTCCCCAGTTCAGGTTCCACGCTCCACACACACCCTGGTCCCGAAGGACACGCAGTGGTGTTTTGGGTGGTTAGTATCACTGGTTCAATATTGGCGGTTCTTCACCGGTACGGGAATATCAACCCGTTGTCCATCGACTACGCCTGTCGGCCTCGCCTTAGGTCCCGACTTACCCAGGGCAGATTAGCTTGACCCTGGAACCCTTGATCATTCGGCGGACGGGTTTCTCACCCGTCTTTCGCTACTCATGCCTGCATTCTCACTCGTGTAGGCTCCACCGCTAGTTCACACTGCGGCTTCAATGCCTACACGACGCTCCCCTACCACTCCAAACCCCTGAACAAGAACACGTCTTGTTAGGGTAATGTTTGAAATCCACAACTTCGGCGGTGTACTTGAGCCCCGCTACATTGTCGGCGCGGAATCACTTGACCAGTGAGCTATTACGCACTCTTTTAAGGATGGCTGCTTCTAAGCCAACCTCCTGGTTGTCTAAGCAATCCCACATCCTTTCCCACTTAGCACACGCTTAGGGGCCTTAGTTGGTGGTCTGGGCTGTTTCCCTCTCGACTATGAAGCTTATCCCCCACAGTCTCACTGCTACGCTCTGACTTACCGGCATTCGGAGTTTGGCTGACGTCAGTAACCTTGTAGGGCCCATTAGCCATCCAGTAGCTCTACCTCCAGTAAGAAACACGCAACGCTGCACCTAAATGCATTTCGGGGAGAACCAGCTATCACGAAGTTTGATTGGCCTTTCACCCCTACCCACAGCTCATCCCCTCCATTTTCAACTGAAGTGGGTTCGGTCCTCCACGCGCTCTTACACGCGCTTCAACCTGGCCATGGGTAGATCACTTCGCTTCGGGTCTAGATCACGCCACTAAACTCGCCCTATTCAGACTCGCTTTCGCTACGGCTTCCCCACACGGGTTAACCTCGCGACGTAACACTAACTCGCAGGCTCATTCTTCAAAAGGCACGCCATCACAAGAACAACTACCCCAAAGGGGCACGCTTGCTCTGACGGATTGTAAGCACACGGTTTCAGGTACTATTTCACTCCCCTCCCGGGGTACTTTTCACCTTTCCCTCACGGTACTTGTCCGCTATCGGTCATTAGGTAGTATTTAGGCTTATCAGGTGGTCCTGACAGATTCACACGGGATTTCTCGGGCCCCGTGCTACTTGGGATACTCACCAGGGAGTGCACTGCATTTCAGTTACGGGACTCTCACCCTCTACGGTCGGCCATTCAAAACCGTTCACCTATACATGCACCATTCCCCTTCCTAGTCCGGCAGAACTAGATCGGTAAGTCCCACAACCCCGCACCATGCAACGCCCGCCGGCTATCACACATGACACGGTTTAGCCTGATCCGCGTTCGCTCGCCACTACTAACGGAATCACTATTGTTTTCTCTTCCTGTGGGTACTGAGATGTTTCACTTCCCCACGTTCCCTCCACACACCCTATATATTCAGGTGCAGGTCACCACCTCGGCTTACACCGGGTAGCGGGGTTCCCCCATTCGGACACCCTCGGATCAAAGTTTGGTTATCAACTCCCCGAGGCTTATCGCAGATTCCTACGTCCTTCTTCGGCTCCTAATGCCAAGGCATCCACCGTGTGCCCTTAAAAACTTGACCACACACATGCGGGTCAAACACAACACACCCTCA
>NZ_JBEPPB010000019.1:0-39674 GCF_040547105.1 Arthrobacter sp. UYCu511 | reverse complement strand
AATCTTAACAACGACCTCCGCGCGCGCCCGGAGACCTACTATTCAGCCTTCGCGGCGCCCGTAGATCCGCACCGAGAGTTCCCCGGCAACCTTGATGACGTGCGCCGCAAGATCCGGCCACTTCTCTGCCGGAACCTTTTCCTCCAGAAACGTCACGGCCACAGCAGCCACGGGCCAGCCGAGATGATCAGTGACCGCAGCCGCCACCGAGCCGAACCCGTCCGAGATCTCTCCGTTCTCGGTGGAGTAGCCGCGGAGCCGCACCTGATCCAGATGGGCGGACAGTGTGGAGTACTTGGCAATGGGGGCCGGCACTTCGGTCAGGGAGCTAAAGGCTGCCGCGTTGGGGTACAATGCCCGAACCTGGGACTTGGGCAGAGCGGCCAGAATTGCTCGGCCGGTAGCCGTGAGGTGACTGGGAAGCCGCACCCCCACGTCGGTCACCAAGGAGGGCCGGTGTTTGGCCCGTTCCTCGACGATGTACAGGACATCACGCCCATGCAGGACTGCCAGGTGGGCGCTTTCTCCAAGCTTGTCCACGAGCGCCGCGAGCAGCGGCCTCCCCAGCCGGGACAAGGGCTCTTGCCGTGAATAGGCGCTGCTGAGCTCAAAGGCGGCAACACCCAATCCGTAGCGCTGCTCCTCGTGCAGATGCATAACAAAGCCGCTTTGCTCCATTACCCCCAGCAGGTGGTAGACACTGGATCGGGGCAGTTCCAAGGTAGTGGCAATGGTGGAAGCCGCCAGCGGTCCACGCTTGGAGGAGAGTAGTTTCAGTATCCGCAAAGTGTTCTCTGCGGCAGGGACCTTGGAAGGCTTAAGCTCAGTGTTTGTCATGATCCCCTCATCGTCGGCGCAAATCGCCATGACTCTTTCCACAATATAGAATATTGGCGTCTGAAATCCCAGAATATCGGGATGCTGAGGACACTTTCGGCCCAGAAACCGGCAGATGAGTGAGGCTTGCCACGCCATTTGCTTTGACAATGACGCAGCACACCATTCGCGCTGCGTGAGAAGGCTCACTCATGAACTCCAAGGGATCCGCACTTACCCGCGGCCTGAACGCCCGCCATATCCGCTTCATGGCGTTGGGCTCAGCCATCGGCACGGGCTTGTTCTACGGCTCCTCGAGTGCCATCCAAAAGGCCGGCCCGGGCGTCCTGCTGGCGTACATCATTGCCGGCGCGGCAGTCTTCATGGTCATGCGCGCCCTGGGTGAACTCGCCGTCCGGCACCCCGTATCCGGCTCCTTTGGCCAATATGCCAGCCGCTATCTAGGCCCACTAGCAGGATTCATCACCGGCTGGACCTATGTTTTTGAGATGGCCATCGTGGCCATTGCCGATGTCACGGCCTTCAGCATCTACATGGGCTTCTGGTTCCAGGATGTCCCGCGCTGGATCTGGGTTCTGGCCATCATCTTCTTCCTGGCCGCCATCAACCTGCTCAGCGTGAAGGTGTTCGGCGAGCTGGAATTTTGGTTCTCCCTCATCAAGGTCTCGGCCATCCTCGCCATGATCGCCGGCGGAGTGGCCATTATAATTTTCGGTTTCCACATGGACGGCGCACAGGCGGTTTCGGGCCTGGGCAATCTTGTAAACAATGGCGGATTCCTGCCCAACGGCTGGGTGGGGTTGCTGGCCGCGTTCGCCGTGGTCATGTTTGCCTTTGGCGGCATTGAAACCATTGGTGTGACGGCTGGCGAGGCGAAGGATCCCGGCAAGTCGATCCCGGCGGCCGTCAACACCGTTCCGGTGCGTATTTTGCTCTTCTATGTTCTGACGTTGGGCGTGCTGATGAGCCTGATCCCGTGGAATGACATCACGGGCGAGACCAGCCCCTTCGTCCAAATTTTTGATTCCCTGGGCATTCCCTTGGCGGCGCACATCCTCAACGCAGTAGTCATCACGGCGGCTCTCTCGGCCATCAATAGCGATATCTTCGGCGCCGGTCGCGTCCTGTTCGGCCTCTCCCAACAAGGCCACGCACCCGCCGCCTTTGGCCGTATTTCCAAACGCGGAGTGCCGTGGATGACCGTCATGCTCATGACGGGCGTGCTACTGGTGGGCGTGGTCCTGAACGCCACCATCCCCGAGGACGTATTCTTGCTGATCGCCTCCATCGCCACGTTCGCAACGGTGTGGGTGTGGATGATGATCCTGGCCTCGCATGTGGCCATGAAGCGCGAGATCTCCCGCAACAACCTTGCCCCCTCCACCTTCCCCGTGCCGCTCTGGCCGCTCGCCTCGATCCTGACAAGCGTGTTCATGCTGGGCATCATCGTGCTGTTGGGAATCTACCCTGACACCCGGGTGGCACTCTATGTTGGGGTGGCGTGGCTGGTGCTGCTGACCCTTGCCTTTAGGCTGTGGGTCCGTGGTGATGGACGACGCCGGGCCGTCCTTCTCGATGAAACCCCGCCTGCCGCCGCGGCTAGCCAGGTACCGGAGCCGGCGCTAGAGGCAGCTACTGCGGTTCGGCATCGTTGAGCACTAGGGCGCTGCGCCCAAACTGGCGTACTTTACTGTCATCCCACAGCTGAGCGGGCATGGCACCGCCCAGAAGGGCCCGGGGCAATCCGGCGCCGTCACCCAGTGGGGAGTCGCTGCCAGCAATGATGACATTGCCGGAGCGGCGCCCCTTCAACATGGGCGGGTCCGCGATGATCACGGTGTGTTTGAATGCGCCCGCAATGGTGGCGGCTTCGCGCCGCGCAACGGCCAGCGCGGGTGAGTCACCGCAGTTAACAACATATACGCCGCCGGGAATGAGTACCTTCTTGGCGGCGCTGGTAAATTCTGCTGTGGTCAGCGCAAACGGCGTCTTGGACCCGGCAAAAACATCCCGGATCACCAGGTCCCGGCTGCCCGCTGTCAGCGATTCGGTGACTTCGCGTGCCTCACCCACCCGGATCTTCAGCAGCGGCGCGCGGGGCAAATCAAACCATTCCCGGACGTAGTTGGCCAGCTTCCCGTCAATCTCCACCACCACGTTGCGGGAGTTCGGGTAGGCGGCCACCAGATAGCGCGGCATGGAGCAAGCCGCCCCGCCCAGGCTCAGCGTGCGCAGATTTGCCCCGGCATCCCAGCGGTCCTGCACCAGCGCCATGATCCAGCGCATGTATTCAAAGTCCAGACGCAGCGGGTCGGCCAGGTCAACGTGGGAACTTTGTACGCCATTGAGCAGGAGGAGCCAGCCGTTGGGGTTGTCGCCGTCGGGAATCAGTACCGCCGTGCCGGTATCGGTTGAGAAGGTTCCGGCCACGGGCCCTCTGATGCCGGGCTCAGGCTCGGCCGCAACATTTTTTGGTGTGCGCTGACGTCCCATTAGAGGCTCGCAGTGGTGCTGCTGTTGGCAGCCGGGAAAGTAATCACCCTGCCAGCGTAGTGCAGTAGCACCGAGCAAGTTTTCGCCTGCATTTTCAGTGACAGTCCGGCCCTGGGCCAGTTGCCCATGCCGGCAGCACAGTTGGAACTTCCGCCCGCCGCCGGCATGGGTCACTCGTTAGACTGCGAGCAGTTCTCGCTCGCGCTCCACCTGCGCCGTGGGCGAAGTGTCTTCGTTCAACGGGGAGTGGGTACCGGTGTTCAACGGTTTGAAGCGGTCAATCACAACCACCAACCCCAACGAGAGAACTCCCCAGATGCCAAAGTTGAGCAGCGCCCCGCCCACTACGTCGCCGCCAAAGTACATGACGGAGCGGACAGCTTCAACAGCTGCCGGCATCGGCAAAATGTCATGGAGCGTCCGGAAAATTTCCGGCTGCATGTAGATGGACAGCGCCCCTCCCGAGGCGGGGATACCGACAAACATGAGAATGGCAACCACCGGCAAGATGGAGAGCATCCCGATGAGTCGCTCAAAAACTGCTGCAACCATGGCCATGGCAAAGATGGCCACAATGCCTATTCCGAACAGTGGCCAGAAGTGACCGTGAATGGCCCCAACCATGGGCCCTGCAATCAGATAGAGCACCGCAGACATGAACACTGACCAGGCGGCCACGATCGGTATGAGTTTACGCAGCGCCCGTGAGGCGGGTGCTGCGTTGGCGCCAACAACGATGATCAAGAATCCCGCCATCATCCAGCCCATCGCCATGTACATGGGGACTGTTCCAGCACTGTCGCCATCTGTCAGCGGCGCCGTGTTTTCAACGTTCAGCGTCATGTCCTGGCCAGCAGCTACCTGCCCGAAGATGGTGGTGACAAGCTGCTGGGCACTGGATCCTGCGGCCTCATTGGTCAGCAGCAACGCGGAGCTGTCCTGTGCCGAAGGCAGTACCAGTGCAGCCGTGACCTGGCGATCGTGAACCAAGGCGCGGGCCTCGTTCTCAGAGTCCACAGCACGCAAATCAAAGAGTCCCGCCATATTGGTGTCCAGCTGGTTCACTGCCTCTTGGCTGGCCTCAGCTGTGGCACCGACAATGGCAACAGGCATATCGCGCGGCGTGGGCTCCCCCATGGCGCCGAGCATGAAGGAAATCATCATGGCCACCATGGCGAACGGGAAGAACAGCAGCGCGGTGTAGCGCCAGAAACGTGATTTGGGGCGCTTGCCACCATGCAGGGATTGCACGGCAACGAACGGCTCAGGAGCATTGGGGTGCTTGCGGGACTTGTACACGTCATATCCGAAGGTCAGCAGTAACGCTACGACCGCCCCGATCGCAAGGACAATAAGGTGAGGTGCCACTCCTACACCGTCAAAGTACATGACCGAACGCAGCGCCTCACCCAGTGCAGGCGTGGGCAGGAAAGAGTGCAGGAATGCGTAGAAGCCGGGCATGGTGTGCACGGATAGGCCCATGTTGGAGGCTGGTACGCCCAGCACCATTAGAAGGAGCATGGCTACGATGATGGCCAAGGGCCCCAGAAGTCGAGTGAATAGCAACTGCACCGCACCGACGGCAAAGACACCGAGCCAGCAAATTCCCAGCACAGCCCATGCATGTCCTTGCACCACCCCTAGAATCGGACCGGTCACAGCCCACACCAACCCGGAAACAAGTGCCGCCCAGCCTGCCAGCAAAGGCACAGCACGGCGCTTACGCAGCAATTCCGGGGAATTGGAGAGCGTCAGGCTAAATGGCAGGTATCCGGCCATGATGAGCGCGGTGGTCATGAACATGGCCCCCAGCCCGGACTTATCAGTGTCCGGAAGCGGCGCGAGGTCCTGCGCCTGTAGCTGCAGTCCTTGAGCCATGATTTGCGGGGCAAGGAGCCCAGTCACCGTTGTGGCCTGCGAAACTCCGGCGGAACCGGCCGTGTACAGGGTGGCCTTGCCGTTTTCAATAACGACGGCGGCACTAACCTCACGGCTCACAACTTGCCTGCGTGCTTCTTGGGCACTGGCAACTGTGCGGACATCCACGGCATCCGGATCTGTTGTTTCCAGCGTCTGGGCAAACGCCCCCGCGGCGGCTGGGGCTCCGGCAATTGCAATGGGCATGTTGTTCGGTGCCGGGGAGTGCATGGCGGCCAGATAACCGCCAACCATCATTCCCACCATGATCAGCGGCATCATAAACATGGCCACGTAGCGTCCAATGGTTTCAGCCTTGGCGCGCTTGCCCGCAGCCGCCTCTGCCTCTTCTGCGCTCACCCCGGCTGCAGGAATTGGCGCACCGGGTACGCTCTCCGCCTCCGTGTTTGAGGCCACTGGGTTTGAGGCCACTGGGTCATGCTTCGTGACGGGCGCTGTGGCCGCAGCGTTTTTCCCGTACACGGTGGGTTCATTGCCCGGCGTTGGCTCGCTTGGGTTCTCTGAGTTGCTGCTCAAGTTCATACTCCTGGTGCTGGCTAAAGTTACGTGGTGCCCCGTCTTGCCAGAAAAATGTGCCCGAAAGCTGCCTGGCGCTGTTGGCACATCTCGTGCCGACGGTCGTATTTAACCACTTTACGCCACGTGGCGTAAAAAGGAATAAGACGAGTGCAGCATCACAGCGGCACCCGGCCACGGTACGGTGGTGAGTTGAAAGAAAGTGGGCATCATGGGACATCACGGAGACAAGGCGCGCGAGGCACTGCTAGATGCTGCCGAGGAACTTTTTGCCATTCACGGGGTAGATGCCGTCTCAAACCGAAAGATTGCCGAGCATGTGGGGACCCATAACCATTCGGCCGTGGCCTACCACTTCGGCAACCGGGACGAATTGATCCGAGCACTGCTTGAACGCCACCTGCACAGCATGCAAGGGCGGCGCAACGAACTTCTGGCAGACCTGCCCGAGGACGCAGGGCTACGGGAGGTGATTGCCTGCCGGATATTGCCGTGGGTGGAGCAACTCGCCGCTATGCCACAGCCAAGTTGGCGTGCACAATTCCTCTACCAGGTGCGTTCGGTCCCATCCGCAGCGAAAGTACTGGCGTCGTCCTTTGAAACGAACGACGGCTTCGATGAGCTATTCCTTCGCATGCGCGATAGTTTGAGTGATATTTCGCAGCCCATTTTGCGGGCACGGGCCAGCGTGCTGGGACATTTGGCGTTGGGCATTTGTGCCGAATTTGAGGCTGCGTTGCAGGCGGGTACACAGCACGGCAACTGGACGTCCGTGGGCTATTTCCTTATTGATGCCGGGGCGGGAATGTTGGCGGCGCCGGTGACACACAGCGAGGATTTCCTGAGCCCGCCAACCATTCCCAGCCTGATCTGAACCGGGCTGTCCTAAACCAGCCGCACATGAACCGGGTAGCCGGCGTTACTGACCGATCCCGTCCAAGGCCCCTTCCAGCCGGCTCACCTTGCCGTCGAGTTCGCCAGTATGGCCGGGGCGAATATCGGCTTTGAGCACCAGGGAGACCCGCGAACCATAACGGCCCACAGCCTCGGTAGCGCGCTTGATAACCTCCATGACCTCATCCCATTCACCTTCAATTTCGGTGAACATGGAACTTGTCCGGTTGGGCAGGCCTGATTCGCGAACCACTTTCACGGCCGCCGCCACCGCAGTGTGGACGGATGCGTCATCACCGGTGCCGGCCGGTGCGTCAAGGGGTGTGCCGCTGGGTGCCACTGAAAAAGCCACAATCATGAGAATCTCCTTGATGGGTTGTGTTTACGGGTGCTGCTTCTATTATGGGCAGTCCACCCCATTGGCGTATGCACGGGTTCCAGATAAAGTAGCTAAAATGCTTCCCACTCTTTTTGCACTTCCGCTGGCCCCTGCCCCGGACCCCTACGACTACAGCTACGACACCACCATGGATTCCGCAGCATTCGCGGCCTTCTTCATGGCCCTGATGGGCATCTACGCGCTCATCTTTGTGGTTGCCTGGCTGGTCACCGGATTCGCTTGGGCAGGAGTTTTCAACAAGGCCGGGTATGCCAAATGGAAGGCGTTCGTGCCCTTCTACAACAGCTGGATCATGGTGAAGATGGTAGGGCGCCCAGAATCCCATTTCTGGTTCCTCTTCATCCCGTATTTCAACATCTACATGATGATTGTCATTATGAATGACATGTCCAAGTCTTTCGGCAAGGATACCGGTTTCACGGTGGGTCTGGTCCTCTTACCCGTTGTTTTTGCCGCCATTCTCTCCTATGGTGATGCCGCGTACCGCGGACCGTCGTACCTAAGCGCCGATCAGAAGCAGCAAGCCATGTACTACGGGCAGCAGCAATTTGTCCAGCAGCAGTACGCGGCCGCCCCCGGCCAGCAATACCCGAACGCACAGTACCCGCCAGCGCAATACGGCCAGCAGCAGTATCCCAACCCGCAGGATCCGAACGCCCAATACCCCGCAGCACCCTACCCCGCTGCACCGGATGGCCAGCCGGCGGGTCCCAACCAGCAGGATCCTGCGCAGAACCCGTTCGGCTCAGGGCCAGCCCAGCAGCCGTAGCCCGGCGGCGGCCCCGGCCCCGGCGAGGACCACCACGAGAAATGGCGCCTTGCACCAAAGCGCAATTGCGGCCGCCACGAGGGCGCCGATCCTGGCATCCACCACAACGGAGGCGCCGCTGGCTGCGGCGTTAACAACCGTCAGGGAGGCCAACAGGCCAATGGTCAACGTTCCTGCCACCCGCGACATCCGCGGATTGGCGAGCACCTTCGCCGGGACCAGGTAACCCAGCAGCTTTGTCAAATACCCCACAACCGCGGCCACCAGCACCCAAAACCACAGATTCATGGCTGGCCCCCGTCCGTGCCGGGCGTGCTGTGCTCGCTGCTGGGTCCGGGGCTGTGCCGGTAAGGCTCAATATCAGGTTCCAGACCGTCGTCAATATGACCTGGAGCATGGGACGGGGTGCCTCCTCTGCGGAACCAGCCAATGATCCCGGCCGCGAGGGCGGCCACTAAGATGGGGACGCCCGGTGGCACGAACGATACCGCCAGCAGGGTCACGAGGGCGCACACCACGGCGATCGCAGCCGGCTGGATTGCCTTTATTCGCGGCCAGAGCAGGCCCAGGAACGCTGCCACGGCAGCACCGTCAAGCCCCCATTGCTTGGGATCACCCAGGGCGTTGCCGATCACTGCGCCCACGGCGGTCATGATGTTCCACAGAATAAAAATGCCCAGCCCGGCAACCCAGAAACCACGCTTTTGCTCATCTGGGTCCGTTTGTCCCGTTGCCGTGGCGCTCGATTCGTCAATGGTGACGTGTGCGGCCGCAAGGCGCCGCCATCCGGCAGGACGCAAAAGGGCGTTGATCTGCATGCCATAAACACCGTTGCGGATGCCCAAAAGAGCGGAGGCGCTCATGGCGGCCACACCGGATCCGCCTCCGGCAATCACACCGATGAAGGCAAATTGCGAGCCTCCGCTGAACAGCAGCAGGCTCAGCACCAAGGTCTGGAAAAAGCTCAGCCCGGATGCAACGGAAAGAGCACCAAAGGACACCCCGTACAAGCCCGTTGCAATGGCAATTGAGGCGCCAATTTTCGCTGCCGGGGAGCCTTTCAGCTCCGCAGCGAGCCCTCTGACGCTCACTGGGAAATGATGATAGGCATGGTGTTCGTGTCAATGGGCTCAGTAGACAGACTCAGGTGTTCTGTGCCGTGCAAGGCATCGGCTGCACGGACCAGGGCCAGGTGCGAGAAGGCTTGGGGGAAGTTTCCGGCCATGCGGCCACGCCCCATGTCATACTCCTCACTGAGCAGGCCTACCTCATTCGCCAGGCCCACAAGGGTGTCCATGAGGACCACGGCTTCCGGGCGGCGTCCGGTGTGTGCGTACTGTTCCACAAGCCAGAAGGAGCAGGCTAGGAACGGGTGTTCGCCAGGTTCCAAACCGTCAATGCCGGAGGTGGTCTGGTAGCGCATAATCAGCCCGTGCTCATCCACGAGCTCAGATTCCAAGGCGGCCACCGTGCCCAGCATTTCCGGGGAGCCGTAACCCACAAATCCCACCTGGGGAAGCACCAGCAAGGAAGCATCCGTGGTGGTTCCGCCGTACGTTTGGGTAAAGGTGTTCAGTTCCTTGTTGAAGCCGTGTTCCATGATTTCGGCCCGCAATTGCTCACGCAACTCTTCCCAGCGTTCAACATGGCCAGCCAGTCCGTGGTTGCGCACGGCCCGGACAGCACAGTCAAAAGCGGCCCACATCATCACCCGCGAATGTGTGAAGTAGGACAAATCCCCGCGCATCTCCCAGATGCCATGGTCACGCGAGGAAAGGTGATTCTCTACAAAACCCAGCATGGCCTGTTGCAATGGCCACGAGAAGTGGTCCTCGTGCCCACCGGCAAGCCGAAGCTTTTCCAACGCCACGAGGACTTCGCCCACAACATCGGCCTGGTACTGCCCCACGGCGCCGTTGCCAATGCGCACCGGCGCTGCGCCCTCATAGCCGGGCAAATGGTCCAGAACACCTTCGGGCAGGTCCCGCTCTCCTGACAGCCCGTACATGATTTGCAGGTCTTCCGGATCGCCCGCCACGGCCCGCAACAACCAGTCACGCCATTTCAGCGCCTCTTCCGCGTAACCGTGGGTCAGCATGGCTTCAAGCGTGAGAGCCGCATCGCGCAGCCAGCAAAAACGGTAGTCCCAGTTCCGTGCACCACCGAACTCTTCCGGCAGTGAGGTAGTGGGCGCAGCCACAATACCGCCGGTGTCTTGATGTGTCAGAGCACGCAACACCAGCAAGGAACGCTCAACGATTCCCGCATATTTTCCGTCGTGGTTGTAGCGTGCAGCCCAGTCATCCCAGTACCTGCAGGTCGCAGCCAGTGCGGCGTCCGTATCAATGGGGCGCGGTTCCGGCCGGTGGGAGGGGTACCAAACCAATTCCTGCTCAACCCTGGCCCCGGCCTGAACCGTGAACTTTCCTGCGTGTTCGCGGTGGGCCGCGTGCGGCAGCTCATCTCCTCGCAATACCAATGCATCAGGTCCTGCAACGCCCACAATTCCTTCGGAACCATCCGCATTCTTAACCCTGCGCACCCATGGCAACACCTTGCCGTAGCCCGGGCGGATAGTGATGTTCTGCTGAAATTCCACACTGCCGCTAATTCCTTCAATACGGCGCACAAGGGACGCCCGCCTGTCCCCGATCGGCATAAAATCAGTGATTTTTGCCGTCCCCGTTGGGGTTTCCCACACCGTTTCAAGCACAAAGGTCCGGCCAACGTAGCGGCGGTGCGCCACCGTCGCCTCGGGGTGGGATGGGGCCATCAGCCAGCGGCCATGGTCGCTGGTTCCCAACAGTGCAGTGAACACAGAAGGTGAATCAAAACGGGGAAAGCACAGCCAGTCAATGCTCCCATCGCGGCCCACTAGGGCGCCTGTGTGCAGGTCTGATAGGAGGGCGTAGTCTTCAATTCTCGATGCCATTGTTCCATGCAATCACATGGCGTGCCCAAAACGTCAAGGCCGTCTGTAAAGGCAGTCTGTATTAGTGCCGCTCCGTGAGCATCTCCCGGAGCGCCCGGGGCTTATTGCTTGTCAGTTGGGTGACGCCAGCACCAAGGCAAAGTTCCAGGTCCTGGGCACTGTCAACCGTCCACACCCGCAGGGTACGTCCCACGGCCAGCCAGCGGGCAACGTCACCTAGGTGAGTGCGCAGGTACTGAACGCCGGGTCCGGCGAGGAGGGCAACGCCGTCGTCCACCAACTGCTGGCGTTGCCACTGAAGGCGGTCCTCGGGTCCAACAACTTCAAGAAGTGCACACAGTTTCTCCGCGGCCACATGCTGGGCCAAGAACAGCACTGCCTCGGGGTGAAAGGACATGAAGGAGACCTCAATTTCTCCCACCGCGTGTCCCACACTGTGTACCACCGTGGAGGTCTCCGGGCTCCAGCCGCGGCCGCGCAGGGTGTCCAGCGCCGCCTCAACCAGCGCCGGGTCAAAGTGGCCGCCGTATTTGAATTCAATGGCGAGACTCATGGGACGGGAAGCCGTGCTGAGAATGTCCAGCAGTTCGGCCAGCGTCAGCAACTGTTCGGCCGTAGTACCAAATTCGGGCGGGATGGCGCACCCGTGCCAGGAACTGAAATCCACGGCGCGCAGCTGGGCCAGTGTCATCTTCGCCACAGCCCCGGAACTGTTGGAGGTGCGGCTGATGTCTTCGTCGTGGAGGAGCACCAGGGCACCGTCCGCGGTGAGGTGAAGATCGCACTCCACGCCGTCGGCGCCGTCGGCGATGGCTTGCAGGTAGGCGGCGCGGGTGTGCTCGGCATAGGCGGCACTGGATCCGCGGTGGGCGAAGATCATAGCTGTCATGGCCTCACGCTACGCTTACTGTCATGGCTTCGACACAACAGCTTGACCCGACCGGCCTCTCACCGCACCCGGATATTGCCAAGGCGGCAGCGCTGCGGCGCATGAAGAACATCGCTTTGGCATTGTTGGTATTCATGGCGGTGGTGTTTTGCTTTGCCTTTGCCCTGGCGCCACGCTTCCCCTGGCTGGCCTATGTCAGGTCCGCGGCCGAGGGCGGCATGGTGGGTGCCCTGGCCGACTGGTTTGCGGTGACGGCACTCTTCCGTTATCCCATGGGCCTGAAGATCCCGCACACGGCCATCATCCCCAACCGCAAGGACGAGATTGGTTCTTCCCTGGCGGAATTTGTGGAAACCAACTTCCTGTCCGAGGAAGTGGTGTCCCAGAAGCTGGCCAAGACCCAGATTGCCCAGAAGGTGGGGACGTGGCTGGCAAGGCCAGAAAGTGCCCAGCGGGTGGCCACCGAGGGCGCGGCCGCGATGCGCGGGGCGATTGCCGTTTTGAAGGACGACGACGTCAAGGACGTCATCGAATCCATGGTGCGCAAGCATGTCCTGGAGCCGCCGTGGGGCCCGCCCATTGGCAAGCTCGCGGAACGGATCTTTGCAGACGGCCACCACCACTCCCTGGTCGATCTTCTGGTGGACCGCTCCACCGCATGGATCAAAAGCAACCACACCACCATCAGTGGACTGGTTTCGACCCGTTCACCTAGTTGGGTGCCACAATTTGTGGACGGCCTGGTGGGAGATAAAATTTACACCGAAATCCACAAGTTTGCCCTTGCCGTACAGGAGGATCCGCACCACGAGGTCCGCCTGAAACTGGACGATTATTTGAAGGATTTGGCCCAGGAACTCCAACACGATCCGGCCATGATCGCCAAGGCCGAGGGCATCAAGGCCCAGGTTCTGGGAGACCCGGAAGTGCGGGAGCTGGCCGGGCGCACCTGGGAAACGCTCAAGGCTGCACTAACTGATGCGGTGGAGGATCCCACGTCCGAGCTGCGCCTGAAGTTCACCTCCGCAGTTCAGGACTTTGGTGCCCGCCTGGTCTCAGATACGGAACTGGCTGCCAAGGCCAACAAATGGATTTCAGACGCGGCAGCCTATCTCGTGGGCACATACAAGCATGAAATCACCTCTCTGATCACTGACACGGTGGAGCGTTGGGACGCAGCGGAAACCAGCCAGAAGATCGAACTTCAGGTGGGCAAGGATCTGCAGTTCATCCGCATCAACGGCACCGTAGTGGGATCCCTGGCAGGTCTGGCGATCTTCACCATTGCGACGCTCGTGTTCCACTGACGCTCGCGCGTCAGTTCTTACGGGTGTCAGCTCAGGGCTTGTGCGGCCTAAATTCGGGCACGGGCACATCAATTCCATGCGTCTTCCCTGCCTTCTTGGGCTTCACTCGCTTCACGGGCTTCACGGGCTTTGCTGACTTACCCGCTTTCACGGGCTTAGCCGTTTTCGCGGTCTCAAGTTCAGCCAGCAGCAGCGGCGGGATATCCAACGGCGCCGGACCGAAGGCGCGGTTGGCAGAGGCGATGACAGCCTTGCCCATCATGTAGTTGCCCACGCCGCCCACCGCGGCACCAATGCCAAACGGCAAGGCTTTCCCCACAATGGAAGCACTGCCCTTGACCGCCATCTTCTTCAGGAACCGCTTTTGCACCGGCGCCACGAGCGTCCTTATGGTGGCCAGCGGCATATTTTTGCTCACCGATTTCCCCCAGGCCTGCATGGGTGTTTTGCCAGTGCCGAGCGCGTGCCCGGTCAAACCCGCCAGCAGGGCCTGGCCCTCATCACCCAAGATGATAGTCATGACGGCCAGCTGTGCACTCTCCGGGTTTGCAAGACGCACCCCGTGCAACTCGGCCACCGACTGTGCGTAGAGAGCCGTGGCCTCGAGAAACACCACGGTTGCCGCTGCGGAAATGGACAGTGCCACCACCGTGCCGAATCCAGGAATGATGGCCGTGGCCCCGATGGCCGCTCCGCCCGTACCTACACTTGCGAGGAAGTCACGCTCCAAGCGCTGACTCAGTTCAAATGAGGTGGCATAGGGGTAGCGCCTGCGCAGGCGGCGCAGATTCGCCAGCACCAAGGGCCGTTGCACCTCTACAGCACTTAGCAACAGCCGGTGCAAGACAGGGGTCGGGTTACCCTTCTCATCGAACGCCACTCCCGCCACCATCTTCACCGCTGGGTTAGACTGTGCCGCATTACTGGTGAACCCTGAATCTGCGGTGAACCCTTGCGCGGCATTCATCCCCACATGGTTGAGATCTTTACGTGTCATGAAACTCCCCTGCCCTGTTTGTTATTAAATGGTATCCGGCATTCCTGAGCGCCGCCTCAGGGAACGTGTATGAGGTGAGCAGACAGGGCGCCTAGCCTGCGAGCGCCAGGGAGGTGCCGACGTCGTGCTTCCAAGAGGCCAGTTATCACCGCACCCAAGCGGAATAACCCGGCCCCACAGCCCACCGCCTGAGGTCTTCTCAACTACGCCTTGGGCACAAAAGAACCTTGCACATTAGCGGTCAAAAACGAGGCCACATCCCCGAGCTCATCATGGCGGATGGTGTGCCCCAGGTCCTCATAACGGGCCTGCTGCGGCTCGGTGTTGGCGGCCAGCCACCCGGCCGTGAACTCCTTGGCCTGGGCATTGATGACAAGATCCTTGTCCCCGTACGCCCAGAAGAACGGGATCTTTGTGGTCAACGGTTCCATGGTTGCCAGGAGCTCATTGTGCAGGGCAAAGCCGGACAGGCCCACACCGGTTGTGAACAGGTCCGGGCGCAGCCTGATCAGCATGGTTGCCATGGCCATGCCCTGTGAGAAACCCAGCACGGACACCGAGCTGAAGCGGTGCTGGAGCATTTGCGCATCCAGCCATCCCAGCAACTTCGTGGCGGCACCCATCACTTCGGCAAAGTCGTTGGCCAGAAAGTAATCCAGCAAGAACCAGCCCCAGTCACCTGAAATCTTCCGTGATGCCCGTGGCGCTGCACACACAAAACCCTGTGGCATGTCCTTGAAGAGTGCACTCATGCGGGATTCATCGGATCCGTAGCCGTGCAACATGAGCAGCAGCGGCTTGCCCGCTCGGTCACCTTCCGGGCGGGACCACGCAACAGTTTCCATGGCGCCAGACTACCGGCTCCGTGCGCCCAATCCGTGCGCCAAATCCGTGAATCAAATCCATCCGGGAGAAAAGGTCGCTTTGGTGGTTCAAAGCGACCTTTTCTCCCGGATGAATGGTGGAACACCCCACCTCAATCCAAACTTTCTTTGTTTATGTTGGTTTTACCTTGACTTCCAAAGATAAACACAGATAAAGTCATCTGAAACAACATCTTGTGACTCCGGTCACTGACATCGGAAGGAAGCCACATGTTCGCGGAGGAACGGCACCAGCGAATCATCGAACTCGTCAGCACTCAGGGCCGCGTTGGCGTCACCGAACTCGCCGAACTGTTTTCCATCACCCAGGAGACCGTGCGCCGCGACCTTGCCACGCTGGAAGAAACGGGCGGGCTGCGCCGCGTCCATGGAGGCGCTGTCGGCACCGACCGCTTCACCCGCTCCGAGCAGAGCCTGCGTGAACGCCAAACCCAGTATCTGGATGAGAAGCAGCGCATCGCCACGGCCGCCCTTGCCTTGATTCCCCACGCCCCAACAGCGTCAATCCTGCTCGATTCCGGCACCACCACCGCCGCATTAGCTGAACTCCTGGCCAGCTGGGTCCCTGCAAACACCCGCGACGAGCTGCTGGTGATCACCAACTCCCTCCCCACGGCCGCGTCCCTGAGCACCAACTCCCACCTGCTGTTGGACATTATCGGAGGCCGGGTGCGCGGGCTGACCAGCGCAGTAGTTGGAGCCCGCGCCACCGAACAACTTGGCGCCCTGCGTCCGGACATCGCGTTCATCGGCACCAATGGCATCCACCCCGAATTCGGTTTGAGCACCCCGGACCCCGTAGAAGCAGCCACCAAGACCGCCATGGTCAAGGCGGGCCGGAAAGTAGTGGTCCTGGCAGACGCCTCCAAAATCGGTACCGAAACATTGGTCCGCTTTGCCACATTGGAGGACATCGACACTCTCATCACTACGGCGGAACCTGACGCTGAGCTCGCAGCCGCCCTGGCCGGCGCCGGCGTTGAGGTCGTGATCGCATGATTCTCACCCTGACCCCCAACCCCAGCCTGGACCGCACCATTGAGCTCGCGGGCCCGCTGCATCGCGGCGAGGTCCAGCGCGCCACACAAGCCTCTCAACATCCGGGCGGCAAGGGCGTGAACATTGTCCGCGCCCTCACCACCTCCGGAATCGAGGCGCTGGCACTGCTGCCCGGGGACTCGGATGACGCCGTTGTGCGCGCTCTGAGCCTGGAGAGCATCCCGCACCTTTCGCTGCCCATCGGGGCGCCCCTGCGCAGCAACGTGGCCATCACCGAGCCCGACGGCACCACCACCAAGGTCAATGAGCCCGGCCCCACGCTCACCGAGGGGCAGCTGGCAGACCTGCTTGCGCTCACTGTGGAGAAGTCCGACGGCGCATCCTGGCTGGTGCTGGCCGGCTCGCTCCCGCCAGGCGTTCCGGATAACTTCTATGCCCGCGTGATTGAGGCGGTGCGTGGCGCCTATGGTGCGCAGGCACCTCGGATTGCTGTGGATTCCTCGGGTGCCCCGCTGCGCGAATGCCTGCGTGCCGCACCCGATCTACTCAAGCCCAACGGCGAAGAATTGGCCGAACTGACGGGTATTTCCACCGGCCCCGCGTTGGAGGCTGATCCGGCTGCCGCCACAGCGGCAGCCAATCTCCTGCTCCGGCACGGAGTACGAGCCGTCCTGGCCACGCTCGGCTCCAAAGGCGCGGTGCTGGCCACCAGTTCGGGTGCCTGGCATGGTAAATCTCCAGCCATCAAAGCACGAAGCACTGTCGGTGCGGGCGACTCTGCCCTCTCCGGATACCTGCTGGCAACGCTCCGTGGGGACTCCCCCGGCGCCTGCCTGCAGCAAGCGGTGGCCCATGGCGCGGCCGCAGCTTCCCTCCCCGGAACCATGGTTCCTTCCCTGGCACAAACCAACCCGGCCGCCGTCATCGTGACGGTCCAGGCCCCAGCCGAAGAGAGCTGACATGACAACCCTTATCAACGATGATCTGGTCCTTCTTGATACCAACCTCGGAACAGACACCACCTCGGTGATCCGCCACTTGGCCGAACTCATCACCAAAAACGGCAGGGCCGCCGAGGTGGAAGGACTCTTCGCAGACGCCTTAGCCCGCGAACAAAAAACAGCCACAGGGGTCCCCGGCGGTATTGCCATCCCGCACTGCCGTTCCGCAGCGGTCCTGGAACCCACCCTCGCCATGGCCCGCCTCAACCCGGCCGTGGACTTCGGCGCCAAAGACGGCCCCGCAGACATCATCTTCTTCATTGCCGCCCCCGCAGGCGCCGATAACGAACACCTCAAGCTGCTCTCCAAACTGGCCCGTTCCCTGATCAAAAAGGACTTCACTGCAGCCCTGCGCGCAGCAGCAACCCCGGCTGAGATCGTGGCCCTCGTGGCGGACGCCCTAAAAGATAAGCCAAAGCCGGCCGCATCAACACTGGCTCCTGCGGAAATGAGCGCCGCGGCCTCGGGTCCCGGCTCCACCGCGACCGGTGGCGGTGCGGCTGAGCCCGCCCGCAGGAAGCGGATTGTTGCCGTGACGGCGTGCCCTACGGGGATCGCGCACACCTACATGGCCGCCGATTCGCTCGTGCAGGCCGCGCAAGAAGCAGGCGTTGACTTCCAGGTTGAGACGCAGGGTTCCGGAGCTGTGACACCGTTGGATCCTGCGGTCATTGCCGCAGCGGACGCCGTCATTTTTGCCGTGGATGTGGATGTGCGCGGCAAGGAACGTTTTGCTGGCAAACCACTGGTGAGCTCGCCCGTCAAACGCGGGATTGACGAGCCAGCCAAAATGATCCGGGAGGCAATTGCAGCGGCGGATAACCCCAACGCACACAGGGTCCCGCACTTCGGCGCAGAGGAAACCGCGGATCAGAAAGCACAGTCATCCGGTGAAAGTCTTGGCGCCAAGGTCAAGAAGGTACTGCTAACCGGTGTCAGCTACATGATCCCGTTTGTGGCCGGCGGCGGTTTGCTGATTGCGCTGGGCTTCCTGTTGGGAGGCTTCCAAATTACAGAGGTCGCGGACAAGATCCTCACCAGCAACAGCCTGACCAATTTGCCCACGGATATACCTATCAAGGCCTTGGGCCCGCTCGGGGCCTATCTGGGCGCCGTAGCATTCAAAATTGGTAGCCTCTCGATGGCCTTCCTGGTCCCAGCGCTGGCTGGTTACATTGCCTTTGGCATCGCCGACCGCCCAGGCATCGCCCCCGGTTTCACCGCCGGCTCCGTAGCCGTCTTCATGGGTGCAGGCTTCCTCGGAGGCCTGGTGGGAGGCATCCTGGCCGGCCTTGCCGCCTACTGGATTGGCAGCTGGAAGGTTCCTCGCTGGCTGCGTGGACTCATGCCCGTTGTCATCATTCCTCTCTTGGGCTCCATCCTCGCCTCCGGTGCCATGCTATTGTTCCTCGGCGCACCCATCGCAGCACTCACTGTTGGGCTGAACAACTGGTTGACCGGAATGTCCGGGGCATCCGCCGTGGTGCTCGGTATTATCTTGGGCCTGATGATGTGCTTCGATTTGGGCGGGCCGGTCAACAAGGTTGCATACGCCTTCGCTGTTGCAGGGCTAGGCGCCGGCACCATCGCCAACCAGGCCCCGTGGGAAATCATGGCCACCGTAATGGCTGCCGGCATGGTTCCGCCACTAGCTATGGCCTTGGCTACCGTGCTGGATAAGAAGCGTTTCTCGCTCGCCGAGCGTGAAAACGGCAAGGCCGCTTGGCTGCTGGGGGCCTCCTTCATCTCCGAAGGCGCCATCCCGTTCGCGGCCGCCGATCCGCTGCGCGTCATCCCGGCCTCCATGCTCGGCGGCGCCGTGACAGGTGCCCTGACCATGGCCTTCCACGTCACCTCACAAGCCCCGCACGGCGGATTCTTCGTGTTCTTCGCGATCGGCAACGTGGCCATGTTCGCCCTGTCCATCGCTGTAGGCACCGTGATTGCCGCGCTGGCTGTGGTGGCACTGAAACGCTGGGCCGTGCGCACCCCCGTTGATACCCTTGCAACAGCCGCGCCTGTTCACCAGGCCGCCTAGGTCCTGGCCATGATTGTCAAAGGAGAAACCGTGCAAAACTTTGTTGGAGTCGGCGTCTTTCGGGGCCGCGTAATTGCCCCTATCCGGCATATGCCGCCTGCTTTGGCCGAGCCTCCCGCTGGCGAGAAGTTGGAAAGTTCGACGCCGCCCGAGACTGCCGCTGCCACCATCAAGGCCGCCGGGACAAGCGTTAAGGTCACGTTTTTGGAGCGTGCCGCCCGGGCTGAAGGTGCTGGCAAGGAGGTTCTCGAGGCCACGGCACTCATGGCCACGGATCCCATGCTGATCAAGGCAGCCATCAAGTTGGTCAATGCCGGCACCTCACCCGAACGGGCCGTGTGGGAGGCCGGTGAAACAGTGGCCCAAATGCTGCGGAATTTGGGCGGCATGATGGCGGAGCGTTCACACGATGTCCTTGACGTCCGCTCACGCATTGTGGCTGTCCTGCGTGGGGTGCCCGCCCCTGAGATCCCGGACGCGGCCGAACCGTTCATCCTGGTGGCCGAGGATCTGGCCCCTGCCGACACTGCCACGCTTGACCCCACAAAGGTCATTGCACTAGTGACGGCGGGCGGCGGTCCGCAGTCACACACGGCCATCATTGCCCGCAGCCTGGGGCTTCCAGCGGTTGTGGCAGCCGCCGGAATCTCGGCTCTCACCGACGGGGAGCTGGTGTTCGTTGACGGGGCGGCCGGAGTGGTTCGCACCGAACCAGGAGCTGCAGAACGTTCCGCAGTGTCAGCATGGGAAGAACAGTCCTCCCTGCTGACTACCTTTGACGGTACTGGTCAGCTCGCCGACGGCACCTTATTGCCCCTCCTAGCCAATGTTGGCGGGGCCAAGGACGCTCAAGAAGCCGCCATGGCTAACGCCCAAGGCGTGGGACTATTGCGCACCGAATTTTGTTTTCTTGGCAACAGCACCGAGCCCAGCCACGAGGATCAGGTGGCCGCATACCAAGGCGTCTTTGAGGCCTTCCCGGGCAAGAAAGTTGTTGTCCGCACTTTGGACGCAGGGGCAGATAAGCCGCTGCCCTTCCTGACCGATTCCACCGAGCCCAACCCGGCATTAGGAGTGCGCGGCTACCGCACCGATCTGACCACCCCCGGCGTACTAGCCCGGCAGTTGGCGGCCATCGCCGCGGCCGCCGCCACAACGGAAGCCCAGGTGTGGGTCATGGCCCCCATGATCTCCACCGCTTCCGAGGCAGCCGACTTTGCTGCGTTGTGCACTGCAGCAGGGTTGCGCGTTCCGGGCGTCATGGTGGAGGTCCCCTCCGCCGCACTGACCGCCCGGCACATTCTGGACCAGGTGGAATTTGCCAGCCTGGGCACCAACGACCTCACCCAATACGCCATGGCCGCTGATAGGCAGCTGGGTCCGCTCGCCACCCTGAATGACCCTTGGCAGCCGGCGGTACTGGCCCTGGTCCAAGCCACCGTCGAGGGCGCCATCGCCCAAGCCAAGCACTCGGCGTCGCTGGAAACTTCCCTGCCCAAGCCGGTGGGAGTATGTGGTGAGGCAGCCGCTGATCCGGCCCTCGCCGTGGTGCTTGCCGGCTTGGGTGTCAGCACACTGTCCATGACGCCGCGGGCGCTGCCAGCCGTGGCCGCCGTACTGCGCACAGTGACCTTGGCGCAGGCTCAGGTGCTGGCCCAGCGGGCTGTTGGCGCACCCTCCGCAGCCGCAGCCCGTGAACTGGTGCGGGCAGGGCTGCCCGCACTGGCAGACCTCGGACTCTAACCGTTTGCGGGGCACACCCGCCCCGCACTTTAAACATTCCCAACTCAAGACCTGGAGCACACCATGATTGAACGCACCGCCACTATCGCCAGCACCGTTGGACTGCACGCCCGCCCGGCATCGATCTTCGCCGACGCCGCCGGTGAACTGGAGGCAGAAGTGAGCATTGCGCGTGTGGGCGAACCCGCAGAAGATGCCGTGGGCGCAGACAGCATGCTCGCGCTCATGAGCCTCGGTGTGGAGCACGGGGAAGTGGTGGTGCTGCGCACCGATGATGACTCCGCCGGCGAGGCTTTGGACGCCTTGGTTCGCATCCTTGAGACCAACCACGACGCCTGATCCCCGATCCTAAAGCCCTGCCAAAATCTCGCTATTTGGCCGCTTTTGGTGGGGCTTTCACGGTGTTGATAAGACCCCTTTCTGAGGGTCAAAATGCCGTATCTGCTAGAATTCATGGTCTGTCCGAAAAGAAACAAACGTACGTCGCAAGCAACCAGCCTCCTTAAGGGGATGAGCAAATGCCCATAGACCCAAGCACGATTCAACCGGAAACAGGTGTCAACGACACCGCAGGCCCATCGAAGAATCGAGCAAAGAAAACCCGCCTGCCCACACTAAAAAAGCGCCGTCTAGGCGTGGATGACGTCAATATTGTCAACGGGCCCATGCTGAAAAAAGCACTCAGTGGCACTGTGGTGGGCAACACCATGGAATGGTATGACGTAGGCGTCTTCGGGTACCTGATCGGTACCATGGGCCCTGTCTTCCTCCCTGACGCCGATAAAGACGTACAGACACTATTTCTTCTGGGAACTTTCGCAGCCACCTTCTTAGCCCGTCCACTCGGTGGTGTGGTGTTTGGTTGGCTGGGCGACAAAGTGGGGCGGCAGAAGGTGCTCGCAGCCACTCTAATGGTCATGGCAGCATCCACGTTCGCTGTAGGACTGCTGCCCGGATATAGCCAAATTGGTATCTGGGCGGCCGTGCTGCTTGTGGTGGTCAAGCTGATCCAGGGCTTTTCCACCGGCGGTGAATACGCCGGTGCCACCACATTTGTCAGTGAATACGCCCCCGATAAACGCCGCGGCTACTTCGCCAGCATCTTGGACTTGGGCAGCTATATGGGTTTCGCCATTGGTGCTGCGCTGGTTTCCGTGATGCAACTGACCCTTGGCCAAGCAGCCATGGAAGCGTGGGGTTGGCGCATTCCCTTCCTCATTGCAGGACCGCTGGGCCTCATTGCCATCTATTTCCGGATGAAAATTGAGGAATCTCCCCAATTCCAGGCAACGTTGGATGCCAATGAGGCCAATTCCAAGTCTGCCGCAGCAGCAGACGAGGACGCTTCCGGCGGGCCCGTCCGCCTTGTCAAGGTCTACTGGCGTCAGATCGTTCTCGCCATGGTTCTCGTGGCCGCGGCGAACACGGCGGGCTATGCGTTGACCTCCTATATGCCCACGTACCTAAGTGACTCAATGGGTTACGATCCCGTGCACGGAACAATTCTGACCATTCCCATTCTTGTTGCCATGGCGGTGTGCATACCCCTAACGGGCCGCCTCTCTGACAAGGTGGGGCGCCGGCCCATTCTCTGGGTTGGTGCACTGAGCACCGTGGTGCTGGCCGTGCCAGCCTTCATGCTCATCGCCGTTGGGCCCGTGTGGACCACGCTGCTCGGCTTGGCACTGATCGCCTTCCCAGTGACGTTCTACGTCTCAAATCTGGCCTCCGCACTGCCAGCACTGTTCCCCACGTCCAGTAGATACGGAGGCATGGGGATTTCCTACAACTTTGCGGTGGCGATCTTTGGCGGTACGGCCCCTTTCATCATGAAGGGTTTGATCAAACTCACAGGCAACGACATGATGCCCGCGTATTATCTGATTCTGACCTCGGCCATCGGCGCGGTGGCCATTTACTTCTTGCGAGAATCGGCCCAGAAACCACTGCCCGGCTCCATGCCGAGTGTGGCAACTCTAGAAGAGGCTCACGAACTTGTGGCCACGCAGGATGAAAATCCGCTGCTGGACATGGACTACCTGCCCTTTGACGACTCCTACGAGCCGCCAACTCCAGGTACAGGCATCCCCGTTACTGTGGGTAGGCCGGAAGCTGTGGACGCATAGTCCCCACGTCCTCCCCTAGCCTCGTCCCTCAGCCGGGGCCCCTCGGACGCGTGGGCCCACCCACGTACTGCTGCTGCGTCGAGAGCGTGCCAACGTCTCGAGGGCGGGTGAAATTTCACCTGCCCCGGTTGCCAGCCGCAGCCGCTAACCCATCCGGGACTAGTTTCGCCAACCCCATGAGCACCCGGTAGCGCCGCGACGGGATGGACACGGCTTTGCCCGCCGCGTTAGCTGCCAGGCCTTCACGCACCACTTGATCGGCCTCAAGCCACATCCATGGCTTCACGCCGCCCATGTCCGCACCCATGCGCTCGTGGAATTCGGTGTGCACAAAACCCGGGCAGATGGCCGTAACTTTCACCCCACGCGGGCTGTACCTAAGGTTGGCGAACCGGCTAAAGCTTAAGCCCCACGCCTTGGCCGCTCCGTACGTTCCGCGTGGAATGAAGGCGGAGACGCTTGAAACATTAATGATGCGGCCGTTGCCGCGTTCCAGCATCCCCGGCAGCACGGCGTGAGTGAGTTCCATGGGAGTCTGGGCCAGAATGCGCAGGTGTTCGGCTTCATCCTGCACCGTGTTCTTCTCAAAGGCCTTGACCAGACTGAATCCGGCGTTGTTCACCAGCACCGAGACGGGAACGGCAGGGTCCGCCAGCCGGGCAGCGACGGTGGCCACGCCGTCGTCCGTTATGAGGTCCGCAGGCAAAACATCAACGTCAATGCCAAAGTCATTGCGCAGGCGCACAGCTTTGACCTCGAGCCGGTCCACATCACGGCCCACCAGCACCAAATCATGCTGTGCCCGGCCAAGCTGCTGGGCGAATTCGGCGCCCAGACCGGAGGTGGCGCCGGTAATCAGCGCCACGGGGCGGCCCATCTACGCTGCCTCGGGGAAATCTGTGTACTGCAGATACGGTTCGGGATGTTTTTCTAAAAACCTGACCACGTAGCTGCAGTGCGGGATGATCCGTTTGCCGGACGCCACCACGTCATCGAGTGCGTAGCGGGCCAGCACCTTCGCCAGTCCGCGGCCCTCAAAGCCGGGCTGGCCCACGGTGTGGATCAGATCAATGTGCCCTGGCAGCTCCTCGAACGTGATGATCACGGCCAGTTCCTGCCCCGCATAGAGCTCATACCGGAGCCGGGCATCGTTGCGCACCAGGCGCACTGTGGCATCGAAGGGGTCTGCTTCCAAGGCTTCGTTCACGCTCATAATGTGAGCTTGGCACACTGTGCTGGCGCTGGCAACAGTGCAGCGATCCCCGGCTCGCCCCACATGTTAGGCGCGCATGCTGCCCTGCCACAGAGCGGTGAACGGGGCACCCGAAACCACCCGGTTTTTGATGCCCTCAGTGACAAATGCCTTGGCTGTGCGGGCCGCTTCCAGCGGGGTGGCACCCTTTGCCAATTCCGCCGTCACGGCTGCGGCCAGTGAACATCCGGCGCCGGAAACTGCCACCTCACCAACTTTCGGCGCGGTGAGCACTTCCATGGTCTGCCCATCAAAGAAAACGTCCACGGCGTCTTCCCCTTCCAGCCGCACCCCACCCTTGGCGAGGACTGCTGCACCGCTGATGGCATGGATTTTGCGGGCGGCTTCCTTCAGGTCCTCAACGTTATTAATGCTCATGCCCGAGAGTGACTCGGCTTCGAAGTGGTTAGGTGTGACGAAGGTTGCCAGCGGCAGAAGCTGAGCCTTGAGCGCCTGATCGGTGTCCAGCGCATGACCCGGTTCCTGGCCCTTGCAGATCAGTACTGGGTCCAGCACCACGTTCTTGAAAGCGGCCGCTTTGAGCGCGGTTTCCACGGTGCTGATGGTGGCCGGGCTACCCATCATGCCGAGCTTGACGGTGTCCAAGGTGGTGGGTGCTCCCGAGTTTGCGCCGTAGGCAGCCAAGGTAGCTTCCAACTGGTCCGCAATGACTTGCTGCTCCACCGGAACAAAGCGGTGGTTCCAGTTGTCCTTCGGGTCAAAGGAGACAATGCACGTCAGGTTGACAATGCCGAAAACGCCCAGCTCTTGGAACGTTTTCAGGTCAGCCTGGGCACCGGCGCCGCCAGTTGCTTCGGATCCGGCAATGGTCAGGGCAAGCGCAGGGGCGTTATGTGTCATGGAACTATCTTGCCACTTCGCGTTGCCCTACCAATGTTGCCGGGCCGCAGGTAGATTCAGCGTTGCCATGAGATTTTTTGTGCCAACCTCTAGGAGATTGCCTTGGATAACGAATCAACAGCCGTAGTTTTTATTGAGTTTCAAAATGATTTCACCTCAGAAGGCGGTGTCTTGCATGAGGCCGTGAAGGATTCCATGGCAGCAAACAACACCTTGGACAATGCAGAGAAAGTGTTGGCGGCTGCACGGGAGGCCGGAACCACCGTGATCCACTCCCCCATCAGCTTCGCCCCCGGCTACAACGAAATCTCCAAACATCCCTATGGAATTCTCAAGGGCGTAGTTGATGCCACAGCGTTTGTGAAAGGTGCTTGGGGCGCCGAAATCATGGAGCGTTTTGCACCGCTCGAATCAGACATTGTGATTGAAGGTAAGCGCGGTCTGGACGCTTTTGGCAGCACCAACCTTGACTTCATTCTGCGTTCCAAAGGCATCAAGACTGTGGTGCTGGCAGGTTTTCTGACCAACTGCTGTGTGGAGTCAACCATGCGCACCGCCTACGAGCGCGGCTACAACGTCATCACCCTGACGGACGCTGTGGCCGCCACACGCGTTCAGGAGGGCGAGAGTTCCGTCCAGTTCAACTACCCCATGTTCTCCACACCAACCACCACCGATGAGTTCATTGCAGCCTTGGACACGGCCGCAACGCTGGAGGATTCCTCACGTGGCTACTAAGCCGCCGGTTCATTCCCCGTTTTCGCTTTTGCGCTTTTTCGCTGAACTTCGGTGAAGAAAAAGCAGCAGCCCGGAACCATGTTTCATGATTCCGGGCTGCTGAAAAGTCGGTGGGCCCTGCGGGGCTCGAACCCGCGACCCACGGATTAAAAGTCCGATGCTCTACCAACTGAGCTAAAGGCCCGACCTAAACGTCGCCCTCACAACAATGAATCCACTGCTGCAAAAGTTGACGCATATTAGACTACCGCACAGCATGCACCAGAATGCAATCGAGCCACGGAATGTTGTTTGCGCCCGGCCCGTTCTCTCGACCCGGCCCGGTGGCAGGGGTAGTGTCGTGTCATGAATGATCGACCAGTTTCCAACGCACCCCGCCCGCACAAACCAGTGCCGTTCTCACCTGCGGACTTTGAGAACCACGCTGGCGGCATCGATCCGGCTCGTGTCTCCGAGGCCGCCCACCTTGCCGCCCGCGCACTGGTCCGCGGCGGCCGTGAAAGTAACGATCCAGAGATAACCAAGCGTCTTGTCAAACTTGCAGATAAGCAGGGGCTTGAGGCCATCGCAGAAATGTGGGCGGCAAGCCCCGCCCGCTCACTCCCCGGCGCACTCTGGCGTCTCTACGCCCTGCGCGCAGCAACATTGCACGATCCTGAAGGCATCAGCGTGTTTTTCCGTGCAGGCCAGCAAAAAGCCCAAGTAGCCAACGCCGTCGCCGGAGTCGCTGAGCCGCCCGGCGCGGAAGAAATCACCACCATGGCAAACGCCATCCTCTCCGGCGCCTTTGACGGAGATTTTGACATTGCCCTGGACCGCTCCGCCGCGTTTTGCCGTGTAGTGGCGTTAGGTCAAGCCACCTTGGCTGTAGAACGTGGAGTTGCTCACCCCGAACACGCCACTGCCTTGACGAAAAAAGCCCACCAACTGGTGCGCACGGCCGAAGATTTAGAGAGCGCAGCCAAGTCATGGAGGAAAGGCGAACTCGACTAATCAGTCTCACGCATGGGCCTCCAGTTGACACTCGAGCCCAGACGTATAAGACTGAAAGTGGTGCCGAACCGTGGAACCCCCGGGCTCCATTTTATAGCCGCCTAGAGCGGCCTAGTGCCGAGAGGCGCTCCCGGTTCGGCACCACTTTTTTGCCCTGATGCTACCGGGATAATCCGTGCGAATCCGCTAAGAACAAAGGTCTTGCCGTGAAGTTTCGACTTTTCCCCCAAGAGACTGCAGGGCTGCAGGCCCTGACCCGCATGTCAGAGCACATTTTATCCGGCACACAAACCCTGGCGGAGCTACTGGGTGCCGGCCGGGCAAATTTCACCCCCTTGGCGGAAACGCTGCGTAAACAAGAGGCGGAATCAACCGCCAACTTCGCCACGCTCCTGACAAATATGCGCACCAGTTTCATCAACCCGCTGCCCCGCGAGGACCTGTACATCCTGGGCCAGCTATTGAATGAAACCAGTGAGATCCTCACGGGCGCCGGCGAAGTGGTTGAACTCTACGTCCTGGACCGCATTCCCACACGCATTAGCGACCAATTGGAAATTCTCTCCCGCCAAGCAGAACTCACGGCGACGGCCATGAAATCGCTCAATGATCTGGACGGCCTGGAGGATTACTGGCTGGAGGTGCTGCGCCTGTCCAAGCGGGCAGATCACACGCACAGAGTGGTTGTTGCAGAATTGCTGGAAGCCCACAGCCCCACCATATTTACAAAGTACAGCAGCCTGTCCAATCAATTCGCAGCAGCCAGCCGTCAATTGCGCACGGTGGCCACACAGGTGGGCAGCATTATCGTCAAGGAATCCTGACCTTGATAGCGTTCCTCCTCGGAGCCGTGATCGTCACGGCCGCAACTTTCGCCTTCCTGAACGGTTTCCGCGATGCCTCCGCCGCCGTCGCACTTTCCGTGCGCACCCGCGCCCTGACACCCAGCATTGCGGTGCTTTTGGCCAGCCTGTTCAACTGCCTCGGCGCCGTGGCCAGTGTAGCTTTGACGGCAGCCTTTGCGGACAAAATTTTCATGGTTCCCACTGGACGCATCGGGCTGATTCTGCTGCTGGCCGCCCTCATTTCCTCTTGCTTGTGGGGTATTTATCTCTGGTGGCGCGGCTTTCCTTCCTCGTCCACACATGCCCTCATCAGCTCCCTGGGCGGCGCGTCGCTGGGCTCGGCGGTCATTGGTTACGCACCCGTGGACGGCATCAATGCCACCATGTTCACGCTGGTGCTGCTGCCACTGTTGATTTCCCCGCTGGTGGCGTTTGTGCTGGGTTTCGCCGCGGTTTACCCTTCCTCGTGGGCGGCGCGGAATACGGCTCCGAACCGGGTCAACCGGCGTGCCCGGCAATTGCAGTCAGTAGCTGGTGCCGCCGTGGCTTTTGGTCATGGTCTCCAAGATGGCCAGCGGACCACGGCGGTTGTCCTGTTCGCGCTAGTGGCGGCCGGGTCCATTGGTGCTGGGGAAATACCCGTGTGGGTGGTGGTGTTCACTGCGGCACTGCTCGCCTTGGGCACCTTGTTTGGTGGCTGGCGAATCTCCTACACTTTGGGCCACCGGCTAGTGCGGGTCGATCCCATGCGCGGTTCCGTGGCCCAGATGCTGGGAGCCGGGCTTTTGTTCGTTGGTGCCATTGGTCTGCACATGCCGCTGTCAACAACGCACACTGTCACTGCCGCTATTGTGGGCGCCGGAGCCAATCAGCGTTTCTCCGCAACCAACGGGCGGGTACTGCTCAAAATTGCCTTGGCGTGGATCGCCACACCCGTTGTCTGCGTTATGCTCGGCGCCTTGTTCTTCCTAGCACTGTCCCCGCTTGCCTAGGCTTAGCCGCCAGCTGGATCAGGCATTGGCTGCTTCGATGATCTCTGCGTGCAAGCGCAGCAGGGGGGCCGTGCGTTCGGCCGGGCCGCGACCAAAACCACACTCTGTGGCGATGCCAAAGGACTCCAAGCCTGCACCGGCCAGCGCTGGGCGGGCGGCGGCGATTCGCTTGGCCGCGCCGTCAATACCGTCTTCGTGGTGTACCAGGCCCAGGAACAGCCTTGTTTCGGGGTGCAGGGTCAGGCTGGCCAGCGGAGCAAAGTAGGCGCTGTCATGGCGCTCTATGGGGACCGGCAGGTGCACAAACTCGATGGGGCGGGTGATCTTGGCGGACAGCGCATTGGCCACGGCAGTGAGGTTTGCGGCGTCGGCGGGCTCAACGAAGTGCTTCTCGGCAACGTCGCCGTAGCAAAGGTGGATGCCAAACTGCACATCAGCGGGGATTACGGAGGCAAAGGCGGCAGCCATGGTGGAAACTGCATCGATGATGCGCGCCGGGGTGGGGTTGGCGCCGTCCATGTACCAGAACTCAGGGATATTGGCGCCCGCGCAGACTTGTTCAATGTGGCTAAATTCAACGGCCAGATCTATTTGGATGGCCAGGTCCGTGGCGGGGATACCGGCAGCTATTTGAGCAATTTCACGTTCCATGGCTGCGGCGTAGGCCGGGTAAACAAGGCCCTGGTCAGCGTCGTTTAGGTATGAACTCAGCGGGGCCATCGGTGTCGGCAGGGCAACCTGGAAGCGGGTGCCCTCGGCGATGGTGCCGGCCTCGCGCAACGCCTTGAAATCCTGGTAGCTGGCCAGCGCCGCCTCGGCATAACCCAGCGGGCCAAACGTCAGCTCGGCGGCGGGCACTGAGCCGTCAAATCTAATTTTACGCAGATCGAAACCTGCAATCATGAACGGCTCACCCGGCACACGGCTCAGTCCCGGGGTGGCTTCGATTCTGGCGCCCTGAAAGAGTATCCAGTGGAACCTCTCACCCACTTCGCCGTCCGGGATGCGTGCGGCGTGCGTGCCGAGGTTCTCCGCCACAATGCGCAGCGTGTCCGCAGCTGTGGGCTGGTTGATGGAGCCTACGAGGTGGGCGCCGCGGACAGCAGGGAGTGAAGTCATGTTTCCAGCGTATCGCCCGGGGTGTCCAGAATGGAAAGCGCGCCCGCCTCCCACATCTGCGCCCGGTCTACAGGGCGCAGATGTGGGAGGCGGGCGCATTTTTGCGGTATTCAGCGTGGCGGGGGTTAGCCGAAGCGGCCGGAGACGTAATCCTCAGTGGACTTCTCTGCGGGGTTGTTGAAGATGGTGGCCGTCTCGGCAAATTCAATCAACTTGCCGGGCTTGCCGGTGCCGGCAATGTTGAAGAACGCGGTCTTGTCAGAGACGCGGGCGGCCTGTTGCATGTTGTGCGTGACAATCACCACCGTGTACTCATCTTTTAGCTCATTGATGAGGTCCTCGATGGCGAGTGTAGAGATGGGGTCCAAGGCCGAGCAGGGCTCATCCATCAAGATCACATCCGGGGAGACCGCGATGGCGCGGGCAATGCACAGGCGCTGCTGCTGGCCGCCGGACAGGCCGGAGCCGGGCTTTTCCAGCCGGTCCTTGACCTCGTTCCACAGATTGGCGCCGCGCAGCGACTTCTCCACGAGATCATCGGCATCGCTGCGTGGCATGCGCCGGCTGTTCAACTTCACGCCGGCCAGAACGTTATCGCGGATGCTCATGGTGGGGAACGGGTTGGGGCGCTGAAAGACCATGCCAATTTGGCTGCGCACCGTCACGGGGTCTACACCGTCGGCGTACAGGTTGTCGCCGTCAAGCAGTACCTTGCCCTCTACCCGGGCGCCGGGGATAACCTCATGCATGCGGTTCAGTGTGCGCAGGAAGGTTGACTTGCCGCAGCCTGAGGGGCCGATGAAGGCGGTGACGGACTTGGCGTCGAGGGTGATGTTGACGTCCTCCACAGCCCGGAAATCGCCGTAGTAGACATTCAAATCGCTGACATCAATACGTTTTGACATGGTTCTAGGTTCCGTTCAGAAGAATTTAGCGGCCGGTTTTCGGCGCGAAGAGGCGCGCCACCAGGCGGGCGCCGAGGTTCAGGAGCATGACGAGCAGGATTAGCAGCAGCGCCGCGGCCCAGGCACGTTGGGTGGACGGGTCAGAGTTTGAGGGCGAAGTGGGCGTCATAATCTGCGTGTAAATGAAGGTGGGCAGCGATGACATCCAGCCGGCAAAAACGTTCATGTTGATGCTGGTGGCGAACCCGGCAGTGACTAACAGTGGTGCGGTTTCACCAATAACCCGTGCAATGGCCAAGGTCACACCGGAGGCAATACCTGAGATCGCCGTCGGAATAACCACCTTGACAATGGTCCGCCACTTGCGCACGCCCAGTGCGTAGGCGGCCTCGCGCAGTTCATTGGGCACAATCTTGAGCATTTCCTCACTGGAGCGCACCACCACAGGGATCATCAGCACGGAAAGGGCCACTGCGGCCACAAACCCGGTCTTGGTGCCCGGCCCCAGGATCAGGGCGAAGAAGGCGGCCGCGAAGAGGCCGGCCACAATCGAGGGGATGCCGGTCATGACGTCCACCAGGAAGGTGATGACTTTGGAAAACTTGTTTCCGGCACTGTATTCCACGAGATAGATGGCGGTTAACAGGCCCACCGGAACCGAGATGATGGTGGCCCAGAGGGTGATCAACACCGAGCCCACCAGCGCGTGATAGACACCGCCCAGCACCGGAGTGCCATCGGCCACGGCGGCGTTGTCGACGGCGCCCGTCACACCATTCATGGAGGTACTCAGGAAGCCGGGGGTCAGCAAGCCCGGGACCCCATTGAGCAGAACAGTCCAGATGACCGAAACCAGCGGCAGCAACGCCACGAGAAAGGCGCCGTAGATGAGGGAGCTGGCCAGCTTGTCAGTGGCTTTGCGGCGGCCCTCAACAATGGCGGCGGCCGTGACGTTGGCTGCGGCAAAGAGCACCGCGGAGAGCACGGCCCAGCCAAAAACGTTGAAGCCAACAAGGGACAGGAGAGCCGCAGAGACAACAACGGCGCCGGCCGCAATCACCCAGTGAGTGTAGCGGGGCAGGCGGCCGCGGGTCAGTGCGGAACGTTTGCGTTCAGTTATGAGCGTGGCCATACTAGTTGGCTCCCGAGAATTCTTTGTGGCGGTTGATAACCCAGCGGGCCACCATGTTCACTGCCAAAGTGATGAGGAACAGCACCAGACCGGCTGCGATGAGTTCGTGCATGCGCAGGCCAAAGGCCTCCGGGAAGTCAAGGGCAATCTCCGCGGCAATGGTCTGATTGCCGGAGCGAATCAAGGAGGCGATCAGCGGCCCGGAGGAGAGCACCAGCGCAACCGCCATGGTCTCACCAAGAGCCCGGCCCAAACCCAGCATGACGGCGCTGATGATGCCGCCGCGGGCAAAGGGCAGAACTGCCATGCGAATCATTTCCCACCGGGTGGCCCCCAACGCCAACGCCGCTTCTTGGTGCAGCATGGGGGCCTGCAGGAAAATCTCCCGGGTGAGTGAGGCGATGATGGGCAACACCATGACGGCCAGCACAATGCCCGCCGTCAAAATGGTCTTGCCCGTCCCGGACGCCGGTCCGGCGAAGATGGGAATCCAGCTTAGGTGCTCAGCCAGCCACGCGTAGGGCGCTTTGAGGGAGGAAGCCAGAAAGCTGGCTCCCCAAGCGCCGTAGACAACTGAGGGAATCGCTGCAAGAAGGTCAACCACATAGCCCAACCCCCGGGCCAGGCGCCGCGGGGCATAGTGCGAGATGAACAAGGCCACTGCCACCCCGATGGGCGTGGCGATGAGCAGTGCAATGGTGGCCGCAATCAACGTGCCAATGACAATGGGGAAGATGTAGGAGAAGAACCCCTCTCCCCCTGTGATCTCGGCAGGGTTCGCGCTAAAAGTGGGAAGTGCCTGGACAACCAGGAATAGTGCCACGGCAAACAACACGGCAACTATCAGCGCACCGGCGCCCAGTGCCGCATCGGAGAACACTCGGTCTCCGGTGCGGCCTGTCGCAGAGCGCCCTGCCCCCGATGTGGGTGCGAGCTTTGTGGTGGTCAATCTAGTACTTTCTACTGACTCTTGCTTCGAACTCTTGCCTAGAACCGGCGCTTACTTGCTGGCGACGCTGATGGAGTCAATTGACGCCTTCGCCTTGGCCGCCAACTCGGCGGACAAGGGCGCGCTCTTGGCGGCGTCGGCTGCCTGCTTCTGACCTTCGTCGCTGAGAACAAAGGAACCGAAGGCCTTGACCAGGTCAACTGTGCTGGCATCCGGGTAGGAGGCGCAGAACACGCCATAGGAGACCAGCACTGCCGGGTAGGCTCCGGCCACGGTGGTGGTGCGGTCCAGCTTCAGGGATAGATCGTTGGCACTGCGCCCTGCCACAACAGTTGCAGCGTCAACTGCTTTGGCTGCAGCCTCGGCGGTGACGGGCACAAACGCGTCGCCAACCTTGAGCTCAACCTTGCCCAAGGCGTCAGTGACTGCCGAGTCATCAGCGTAGGTGATGGCGCCGGCTGTCTCGATGACGGTTTTGACAACCCCCGAGGTGCCCTTGGCGTTCTCGCCGGGCAGAGCTGAGGGCCAGTCACCGGACTTCTTATCAGTCCACACGCCCGAGGCGGCTGCGGCCAGGTAGTCGGTGAAGTTCTCGGTGGTGCCCGAGTTATCGGAGCGGTGCACGGGCGTGATGGCCAAATCCGGCAGTGTGGCGTCCGTGTTGGCTGCCTTGATGGCCGGGTCATTCCAGTTCTTAATTTCGCCCCGGAAAATCTTGGCGATCGTGCTGGCGTCGAGCTTGAGATCCTTGACGCCGTCCACATTGAAGGCCACCGCTATCGGTGAGATGTACCAGGGGACGTTGATGGCGCCGTCGGGCCCGCACTTTTCCTTGGCGGAGGTGAGCTCTTCGTCCTTCATGAACGCGTCCGAGCCGGCGAACTGCACGGCTCCTGCAATCAGTGCCTTGCGTCCCGCGCCGGAGCCTTCGGGTGAGTACTGAATCTTGGCGCCGGAGTTCGCGGACTCAAAGCCGGCCTTCCACGCGTCCATGGCGGCGGAGATGGAGCTGGCGCCCGTACCGGTCAGTGTTCCGGTGACCGTTGAGCCGGTGCTTGCCGTGGTGCCCCCGCCGTTACCGGGGGTGACCACGTTGTCCGTACCGCATGCTGTAAGTGCCAATGCGCCGACGGTGAGAACTGCTGCTACGCGGCCAATGTGAAGTGCCTTCACGCTTTTACCTCTTCGATGGGTTGCATTCTTCTTTTTCATTACTCTTCGAGAGTAGGAGGCTGAAGTGAAGCCGGGGCCCCTCCCAAGTGAACGCAAGGTTAACGCTTCAGGGATTCTTCGCCTTCACTTACCGCAGCTTTAATGCCCGACGCCGGTCACCTCCTTCTTGTTTCGGCCCACCAACCGGGTTCAGCCGCTGCGCATAGACTAATTCCATGCCAGGTTCAGCCCCGTCGGAGCCCACTGGGACGGCCGCCACAGTTCTCTTTCTCAAGCGTCGTATCCGGCTCGGCCTGCGCCGCAGCGCAAGCTCAGTTCTGCCCGCCTTGTTGATGGCCATTTGCGCTGTTTCCGCCTACTACTTTTCAGAGCTGGTGTTGGGGCATCAAGGCCCCTTGTTTGCCGCCACCAGTGCCATCATCGCGCTCGGCTTTTCTAGGGACCCGCGTGTGCGCCGCGTCCTTGAAGTGGGCCTGGGTTGCACCATAGGCATAGCCCTGGGAGACATGTTGCTGCACTGGCTGGGCTCCGGGATCTGGCAGGCCGCCTTAATATTGTTCCTCTCCATAGTGTTGGCCCGCTTCTTGGATAGCGGAGCCATCTTCACCACGCAGTTGGCACTGCAGTCCCTTCTTGTGGTGCTGTTACCGATCCCGGCCGGCGGCCCATTTACTCGCAGCCTGGACGCGGTTGTAGGTGGCTGCTTCGCCTTGGCAGCTACGTTCTTGATCCCCCGGGACCCGCGCCGTGAGCCCAAGGATGATCTCAAGGAAGTGCTCGGTGAGCTTTCCCTGGTGTTGCGTGAATGCGCCTCCGCCTTGGCGTACAACGATTCCACCACTGCCTGGCATGCACTGGTCCGCGCCCGCGGCCAGCAACCCCGCATTGACGCCATGCGGCAGGGTTTGCGTGGCTCTGTTGAAATTGCCCGGCTTTCCCCCTTGTACCGCCGGCATTTACAAGAAGTTGAGGGGCTGGCGAAGCTCATGGTGCGGGTGGATTATGCCATGCGTTCGGCCCGGGTTTTAGCCCGGCGGCTGGCCAGTGTCATCAACAATGCAGCCCTTTCTGAGGCCGGGTCCATGCACTTGGCCGAAGTTATGAGTGAGACGGCAACTGCCGTGGATGAGCTGGGTGCGGCCCTTGCCGATACCACTTCACGCATTACGCTGAGCCACGCCCGTGATTCCCTGGCAGACATTGCCATTCGTTTGCACCCGGCCACCTTGGAAATAACGCGCATGGAGGGAGAAACAGTGGTGTTGCTGTTCCGCACACTCATGGTGGACCTGTTGGAAGCCGCCAAAATGGACCCCGCCGACATCCGCTCATTATTGCCAGCACTCTAATAAGCGGGCGCAGCGCACTCCACCTGAGGTACCGGAGCGCCGGGCCGCCCGCGGATGTCGGTGCCCGGCGCTAGGCTTGAACCATGGCAGCAAAGAGCGCAAAAACAAACTCGGGACAGAATTTCCGTTGCACGGAGTGCGGCTGGAGCGCCGTGAAATGGGTTGGCCGTTGTGGCGAATGCCAGGCTTGGGGCACCTTGGAAGAAATTGGCACCGTGGTTGTCAGGACCACGGCGGCCACCACTGTTATGCGCCCAGCCCAGCTGATTGCGGACGTTGACGCCTCCAAGGCCGCGCACAACCTCACGGGAGTCCCGGAGCTGGACCGTGTTCTAGGTGGTGGCATGGTGCCAGGGGCCGTGATCCTACTGGCGGGGGAACCCGGTGTGGGAAAGTCCACCCTGCTGCTGGATGTGGCTGCCAAATTTGCTCGTAATGACCATGGCCGTGCACCCCAAAAGGTGCTGTACCTAACGGGTGAGGAATCGGCGGCCCAGGTGAAGTTGCGTGCCGAACGTATTGGCGCGGTTGCGGACACTTTGTATCTGGGCGCCGAAACGGATCTTGGCACCGCTCTGGGCCAGGTGGAAGCAGTGCAGCCGGCACTGTTGATTGTTGATTCGGTGCAGACCTTTAGCAGCGCCATGGTTGATGGGGCAGCGGGTGGGGTCTCGCAGGTGCGCGAGGTGGCGGCCTCACTCATTGCTGCCGCCAAGCGGTTGAACATGACCACTTTGCTGGTGGGTCATGTGACCAAGGACGGTTCCATTGCCGGTCCCCGCCTTTTGGAACACTTGGTGGATGTGGTGTGCCAGTTCGATGGTGAACGCCACTCCCGGCTGCGCCTGTTGCGAGCCGTGAAAAACAGGTACGGGCAAACCGATGAGGTGGGCTGTTTTGATTTGACGGACAACGGCATCGAAGGTCTGGCAGATCCCAGCGGGCTGTTCACCTCCCGTATTTCGGCACCCGTTTCAGGCACCTGCATCACGGTGACTATGGAGGGACGGCGCCCCCTGCTCGCCGAGGTTCAAGCACTTCTAACCCCGTCCCTGGGGTCCTCGCCGCGGCGCACTGTCAGCGGTTTGGATTCCACCCGTGTTGGCATGCTGCTTGCCGTGTTGCAGCAGCGGGCAGGGCTGCGGTTGGACGCCGATGACAGTTATGTGGCCACGGTGGGCGGGGCCCGGTTGAGTGAGCCGGCCTTGGACCTTGCTGTGGCCATGTCCATTGTTTCGGCTAAAACCAACAAGGTTGTCCACGCCAAGATGGTGGCTTTTGGGGAGGTGGGACTAGCCGGTGAGGTGCGCCCTGTGCCAGGCATCAACCAGCGTATCCAAGAGGCCAGCCGCCTGGGTTACACACATGCTCTGGTGCCGGCAAGCGCCAATGGCCCCGGTCCCATTCCACCGGACTTCACGGTCAAACAGATCGAGCACATCGCCGAGGCAACGGAACTTCTGCTGCACCTTTAGGGGTTTTGGAGGTGATCAGGACACAGATCGGTCAAGATGCGCGCGCCTAAAGGCAAGGCGAGGCTCAAAGGTGTAGGGCTCCTACTATTATGGGCACTGTGACTTGCGCGGATTCCCGCGCTTGAAAAGAAGGAACCGCCCATGCTTCGCAGCCCCGAAGAGGCCCTCAAGGCCACTCTTGCCCGTGTCGCGCCGGGAACGCCACTGCGTGATGGGCTGGAACGTATTCTTCGAGGCCGCACGGGTGCACTCATTGTGCTCGGTTCAGATAAGACCATTGAAAGCCTGTGCTCTGGCGGCTTTGAGATCGGCATAGACTTCGCCCCCACCAGCCTTCGTGAACTGGCAAAAATGGACGGTGCAATAGTCTGCGACAAGGACGCCACCAAGATACTCCGCGCTGCCGTCCAGCTGGTCCCTGACCCCAGCATTGAAACCCAGGAATCAGGCACCCGGCACCGCACGGCCGAACGCGTAGCAATCCAAACCGGTGTCCCGGTAGTTTCCGTTAGCCAATCAATGCAGATCATTGCCCTCTATGTGGATGGCTTGCGCTACGTCCTTGAAGGTTCGGAAAAAATTCTGGCCCGCGCCAACCAAGCCCTGGCTACTTTGGAACGTTACCGGGCACGGCTGGACCAGGTGACAAGTTCATTGTCGGCGCTGGAAATTGAGGCCATGGTTACTGTCCGCGACGTAGCTATCACCTTGCAACGCCACGAGATGGTGCGCCGCATTTCCGAAGAAATTGCCCAGTACGTCCTTGAACTGGGTGTGGATGGGCGCTTGCTCTCCCTTCAGCTCGAAGAACTTTCCGCAAGCCGCGGCTCCGGTGCGGATATGGTGATCCGCGATTACACCGACCCGGAAACAACAGATGTTGACGCCGCTGTGGCTGCCCTGCAGGAGATTGACCAGGCTGACCTCATAGACCTGAACGCAATTGCCGGCATTGTTGGCCTGGTCTCTGGCAATGACTCCATCGACGCCATCATCCAGCCTCGCGGCTACCGCCTGGTTTCGGGCTTGAAGGCCGTCCCGCCCGCCATTGCGGGGCGTCTTGTTGACCATTTTGGTGGCTTGCAGAACCTGATGGCAGCCACCATTGACGAGCTCATGATGGTTGATGGGATCGGCGAGCTCCGCGCCCGCAACGTCCGCGAGGGCCTCTCCCGCATTGCCGAAGCCAGCTTGTTGGACCGTTTCCTCTAACCCGCAGCTGCGGCAGGGGTGCCACAAGCTAGTCCACGGGCGCCAGTTGCTACGTCAAGGTGAAGGTGACCTTTTCGCTGGACCATTTCCCTAGGGTGGCCACCAGAACATACGTGGCGCCACCGCGGCCGGGTTGGGAGACTACCTTGGCGCAGTCAGGTGCCGTCCGGTTCTGCTGCCACACAAAGTTGGCTTTCTCCGAAGCACCCGGGGCCAGGTTCTTGACCAGATCCGTGCTATCCATTTGGCAGTACGCGGAGTTGAAGATGATGTCTTCGCCACTGGTGATCAAAAATTCCATTTGGCTGGTGCCCACGTTGATATCGCAATGGGTCTTGCCGGAATTTGTCACCTGCAGGGTGAGCACTGGATGATCATCTGGCCCATAGGAGGGTTTGTCTACGCTGGCCTTGACTTTGATCCCGGCCTCATCGCACACATCCGACGGCGGAGTTCCCGCCTTGGCAGCGGGCTTGGCTTTTTCAGTAGGGCTGTTGCCAACCACAGCAGGTTGGGTATCATTTTTGCTCCCACCGCCAAGGAACCCGGAGATCAAGAAGGTTCCTGCCACAATCGCGGCTACAACCAGCAGCGTCAGGACCGCCACTACCATGCGACGCCGGCGGTAGACCTTGGCTGAAACACCGGGCTGCCGTGGTGGCTTTCCCTGAGGCCCTGCGCCCGTCGATGCGGGTTTGCCACCGGGCGCAACTGAGGAATTCTTGCCACGTCCGGAACTACTTGAATTTCCCACAAACCCAAGCCTAGCGAAATCCCGGAGCTGCGCCTGACCAACCACGCCGTCAGCCGCCTAACCGTTAGCGGCTACGCTAAAAGGAACGCTCACCTTCCCCGCTATGTTCATCACCCTGGCCACCGGCCAGTTCTCCCTCGCAAGGAAATTCATGCCCACCACAGCGCCCTCCCGCGTTCCCACAGAAGTCCTGCACCACCGCATCAATGCCTGGTTCCAGCGCGAAGCCAGAGACCTGCCATGGCGCCATGATTGCTCTGCCTGGGGCATTCTTGTCAGCGAGATCATGTTGCAGCAGACACCCGTGGTGAGGGTGCAACCGGTGTGGGAAGCGTGGATGGAGCGCTGGCCCACCCCGGCAGACTTCGCGGCGGCTCCGGCCGCCGAGGTGCTGCGCGCCTGGGGCCGTTTGGGCTACCCCCGGCGAGCTTTACGGCTGCATGCTGCCGCCACTGAAATTCTTCAAAAGTACGACGGCGCTGTGCCGAACACGTACACGGAACTTCTGGCGCTTCCCGGCGTGGGGACGTACACGGCTGCGGCGGTTGCCGCGTTCGCGTATGGCCAGCGCACCACCGTGGTGGACACCAATATCCGTAGAGTGCACGCCCGGCTAGTCATTGGCCAAGCACTGCCGGCACCGGCACTAACTGCTGCCGAAATGACATTGGCGGCCCAGCTCCTGCCCGAGGACCGCGATAAATCTGTGCTGTGGAACGCATCAGTGATGGAATTGGGGGCTTTGATCTGCACGGCTAGGAGCCCAAAGTGTGAGCAATGCCCTGTGTTTGAGCAATGTGCCTGGATTGCTGCGGGCCAGCCGGAACCTACCTACATTCCAAAAGGGCAACCATGGGCTGGGACAGACAGGCAGGTGCGCGGGGCGGTTATGGCTGTGCTGCGGGCTGCCAGCTCGCCCATCCATGCAGACCTCCTGTGGGATGCACAGGCTGCCCAGTTACACCTGGAAGTAACGGCCGAGCTGGCAAAACTGCACCAGTTGAACACCCACGCGCCCCAACTAGAGCGTGCCCTCGCAGGCCTGGTGGTAGACGGCCTAGCCCAGCTCTCACCCGCCGGGTACCAACTCCCCGCGTAACCCTCAGGCCGCTGGAGCTGAAATGACGGGCAGATGACAGCAACGGAGGTAGTTGTTAAGATC
>NZ_JBEPPB010000018.1:0-56383 GCF_040547105.1 Arthrobacter sp. UYCu511 | reverse complement strand
TGGGGGGGGGTTTTTTACCACCCGGTGAGCCTTATGGGTTTTTTTTTCACAGATTTTACGCAGTTTTTTTTTTTTTTGTTTATTTTTTTCCCTGGTTTGTTGTTTTTTGTTTGGGGGGGGGGGGGGGGGGCGCCCGCCCCCCGCCGTCTGTGGTGCGGGTTTTTACTTCGCCGGGGCGAAGTTGTAGATCGACGGAACCGGCTGGCCGTTCTGGACAGTCACGGTGACGTTCTTGGAGATGAAGTACGGCTGATCAATGCGGTACCAGGGTGCAAACCAGGCATTGTCCACCAAGTACTTGTTCAGTTCCGCCAACTTGGCGCCGGCAGCATCCTCATCACTGGCGAGAACATCCGCAATCAGCGTCTTGGTCTCCGGAGTGCTGGAGTGGAAAACGTTCCACGGCGCATTTTCAGTCACCATGGAGTTCACTGCAGACCAAGCAACTACCGGCTGGCCGAACGCTGTGAAGGCGGCAGCGTACGTGCCTGACTGCTGCTCCGGCTGGTACTGGGCCGAGGGGATGTCCACCCAGTCAACAGTGATGCCCACCTTGGCGAGCTGATCCTTGATGGCCGGTGCCAGTGCGGGGTCCATGTCAGAGGACGTGGGCATCTTCAGGGTGAACCCGTTGGCGAGGCCAGCTTCCTTGAGCAGGGCTTTGGCCTTGTCAACGTCGTAGCTGTAGGCGCCGTCCAGAGATTCAACAAACGCTGATGAGGACGGTCCGAACACCTGGCTGGTGGTTTTGCCAAAGCCTTGGGCAACATTTTTCAATATTGCGTCCTTGTCAATGGCGTAGTTGATGGCCTGGCGGACTTCAACCTTGCCGAGCTCAGGGGACAGCTTGCCGGCGCGGTCCAGCAGCGTCAAGCCCTGCCAGTCACCCGGAACCATCTTGACCGTGACGCCAGCGGACTCGGCGGCCTTAACCGTCTTGGCTGTGGCGATCATGCCGTCAGCCTGGCCGGAACGGACAGCGTTGAAGCGTGCGTTTTCATCCTTGATCGGCTTGATGACGATCTTGGCAAACTTCACCAGGTCCTTGTCCCAGTAATCCTCGTTCTTCACGAACGTGTACTGCGAACCGGGGGTGGTTGCGGAGCGATCCAGCTCATAGGGGCCCGAGCCAACCGGCTGGGTGTCCACTGTGGCGGCATCGAAGTTGGCCGGTGACTGGATGTAGCCGCTGGGCCCGCCCAGCGCGTACGGCAGTGCCGGGTCAGGGGTGGAGAGGTTCAGCTTCACTGTCGCAGGATCCAGGACATCAACGCTCTCCACGGCACCCAGGGCGCCAGCCAACGGTCCGCCAGCTGCCTTAAACCGGTCAAGGTTACCCTTGACGGCCTCTGCGGTGACGTCACCGCCATCGGTGAACTTCACTCCTTCGCGCAGAGTCAACGTGAGAGCCTTGCCGTCTTTGGCAATGTCCCACTTGGTGGCCAGCATGGGCTGGAGGTCACCGTTGGAATCGCGGCGAATGAGCGTGTCAAAAACCGGCTGAAAGTACTGTACAAACTGGGCTTCACGCGACATTGCGGGATCCAGTGACTGCGGCTCCACACCGGAGGCCAGGGTCAGAACGGCATCTTCTGACGGGTTTGCCGCCGGTTTATCATTGGCGCCGCCGCAACCGGATAGAAAAATTGCGGCCGTAGCTGCCAGGGCTAAGACCCGGTAGGCCCGCTTAGGTGCCTTCATGGAAACTCCTTTGTTTTACATCTGCATGGGTGACGCTGGACGCACTAATATCCCTACTAGGTACATTTTCATGTACAAAGTTGAACATATTGCCTGACTCTTTGCGAGCTGTTCATTAGACAGCTATGATTCTAAGCACATAGTAGGAGGAGAGGCAACACGGTGCTTAACAAGCTTGAGTGCATTATTTTGGGTCATTTGGTGCGAACGCCCATGGCAGGCTACGACCTGCACAAGTGGCTCAATCAAGAAGGTCCCTTCTTCGGCTACACCCCCCAGCCGTCCCAGATCTACCGGCAACTGACTAAATGCCTTGACAAGGGCTGGGTGAATCTGGTGATCGATCACCGCAACACGGGGCCCGACGCGAAGGTGTACCGGCTGACCGATGCCGGTGTTGCAACGTTTAAAGAGTGGGCTTTGTCCCCCCATGTGCCCACGGTGCGTCCGCTCGACTCCGATTTCCAGATGCGGTTTTTACTCACCGGCATTTTGGGCCCGGAAGTAGCGCTGAAGATCTTGAGCACTGAGCTGGACTACCGCCGCGATCAACAGCGGGTGAAGGCCTATAGCGATGATTTAGACCCGGAGGATGCCGCCATTGAGGTAGACGCCACCTGGCACAAGGAACTGGTACGGCTGGGCCGCGAACGCTCCTACCTATTGGGCACCACCTACCTGACCTGGCTGGAGCTGACCCACGCCCGGCTGACTGAACAAATTGCTGACTACGCTGCCACTGGCGGCGGCCCCGTCACGGGCCACGTCTAAAGAGGAACCCATGAAGATTATTTATGTCGACGTCGACACTCTCCGACCCGACCACACCGGGCCCTACGGCTACCAGCGTCCCATCACCCCGAATTTGGATGTCTTTGCCAAGGACGCGGCCCGTTTTGACCGCTACTATGCCTCAGACTCCCCCTGCATGCCGTCACGGACGGCCCTGACAAGCGGCCAGTTCGGCATCACCAACGGCGTGATCGGCCACCACGGTGAGGCGGCACGTTTCCGGGCAGACTCCGGACACGGCCTGGTTGAAGGGCGCCCGCTCCTGGGCCAGCACCTGGGCGCACACGGCTACCTGACGGCAGCAGTCTCCTCCTTCGCCGAACGGCACCGGGCCTGGTACTTTTTGGGCAACTTCCGGGAAAGCATCCGCGCCACCCCGGATGTTGGCGACGAGCCGGCGGACATTGTCACGGACACTGCCCTGGAATGGATTGCACGGAACAAGGACACCGATGACTGGTACCTGCACCTGACGTATTGGGATCCGCACATGGATTACCTCCAAGAGCAGGAATGGACGGACAAAGCAGCCGCTTCCGGCCCTGCTCCGGCGTGGCCAGATCAAGAAGCCATTGACGGGCATGGCGAAATTTACGGCCCGCGCTCTGCCCTTGATTTCATGTACTCAGATGGTTTATTTGAACGGCGAGTGCCCTATAACTTCCCCCAAGAAATCCGCACCCGTGCGGACTACGAAAAACTCATCAACGGCTACGACGGCGCCATTCACTTCTGGGACAGCCAGTTCGGCCGCCTATTGGAGGGCCTGGCGGCTCTAGGTCTGGATGAAGAAGTAGCAATAGTAGTCAGCGCCGATCATGGCGAGGCCTTCGGGGAACAAGGCTCCTATGCGGAGCACGGCCTAGCCAGCGAACCCACCCACCACCTCCCCATGCTGGTGAAATGGCCCGGATTAACCGAAGAAGCTGGTAGCCGAGCCGGCTGCGATGCCTTGCTCTACAACATTGATTACGCTCCCACCATCTGCGATCTGCTGGGCCTGCCCATCCCGGAAAAGTGGCAGGGCGAGTCCTTCGCTGACGCTGTGCGCGGAGAATCCATTGATTCACGCGACTACCTGGTGCTGGGGCACGGCGCCCATACCTACCAACGCGCCGTACGCACCCGGGATCACCTGTACATCCGCACCTACCATCCTGGGGCTTTCCGCGCCGAATGGGAATCGCTGTTCAACGTCACGGAAGATCCCTACCTGGTCAAAAACCTGCTCACGGAGGAGCCGGATCTAGTAGATCAGATGCGTTCCAAACTGGCCGTCTGGTGGAACACTTATGCTGGCATGCCCGGATCCCTGCCGGACCCCATGCAGACCACCTTGCAAAATGGTCCCGCACTTTACAATGACCCGGTGTTGTACATGGAGCATCTGCGCCGCACCGGACGGGAGCATTTGGCTGATGACCTGTACGCCCGGCTCAATCCGGGCACGGGTGCCGTCAACGTTTCCTGGCAGGCCCCCGTGGACCCGGACAACTCTGGGCGCATCAACGGCCCCGTTGTGAAGAAGATCCTGCCGGACACCGGCGCGCACTTGTTCGGGGCAAGTCTGGAACCGGCCGTGTCCCACTAGAACTCACGGTCCTCTCAAGAAAAGCAGATGTAAAGAGGGCGGCAACCACTGTTCCGTGGTTGCCGCCCTCTTTGTGCCTGCTAGGAGGCTGCGCTGATTCTGCGCTGCAATTCGCTGCCGAAGCGCTGGTCTGCCAGCTGACTAGCCGCGGCCTGGACCACGGCATCTAATGGTTGTACCCCGTTGTCCTTCCGCGAGAGACATTCAAGCTGGGCAAAACTGCCATCAGGGCGTTGAACCGTTGCAAGTTCACCTTGCCCCAGATCAAGCGCGGCGGAGATCAGAGCGTCGTCCCCTTCTTGGAGCATGCGCACGTTCGTCTCATCAATCACCACCTCACGGGTTGACAGCGCCCGGCCGCCCTGCCAATCAGTGACTTTGAGCGTGATGAGCTCTTGCCGCTTGAACGCCTCCGGGTGCTGTTCGTAGTATTCACGCACCTCATCCATGCTCAAGGCCTCGCGAATCTCAGGCTTGAGCAATTGCACACGCCGCTCCACTTGTTCCAGATAGAAGTCCCATAGCGTCATGGTCCGGGCACCGTAGACACCGGTTCCCGTCGCCTTGCCGGCAACTTGAGAGGACACCGCATCCGTATAGTCCTGCTCCAGCTCGCTGTAGGAGGGCACGCCAGCAAGACCACTCTCAGCAGCCCATTCAAAGACCGCAAGATCGTAGGCCTTCCGTTGCGCAAGCTCGCCGTCGTGAATTCCCTCAGCGTGCACATAGACCGCATCGATGACCGCACCACCCCCTGGGGGCGGGGCGGTGCACCCGGTCAGCCAAGCCATCAAGATAATTCCGATGACAACACTGACCGAGCGCACCTCCCACCCCAAAGTAGTTGTTTTGCGGCTGCGCACTAGGCCCGTGTCCGGATCCGGCGCAGTGCAACACCTAGAACGAGCATCATGAGTGCTACCGCTATGGCGGCGCCCTCAAAGAAGCCGCTCACACCGGTGGAGGCCAACGGCCCGCTAGCGGAAGAACCAGCGGGTGCCTGCTGCGTAGCCGTTGCCGACTCCTCAGGAGTGGGGGTCTCCCCAGGAGCGGGCGCCTCTCCCGGTGCGGGCGTTACATCCGGTGCGGGTGTCTCTTCCGGCTCCGGTTCAACGGCGGGCTCATCAACCACGAATTGGATGGCACCAACGGTGATTCCCTCGGTGTTCTGTGCATCCCGCGCTGGCAGCGTGCCTGGCAGCGTGGTGCCGAGGAAGTCGGTACCGTAGCGGACTCCGTCAATAGCAGGCATGTTGGGGCCTGCCACGAAATCGATGCTCTTACCCTGCAGTGCCAAGGCGTGGATTTGGGTGGGGCTCATGGCCCTGCGGTCAGTCACCGTTCCGCCATAATGCGCCACCACCTCGTCGATGCTCAGCCCTGAATTTCTTAGTGCCGAAGATTCCTGGGGCATGTAGCCGGCAAAGTGCCCGCCCACGTTGGTGCCCGTCAGCGGCAGGCTAGCCCCGTCTTCAGGTGCGGTGCCAACGCCAGGCAGGCCGAGCTCGCCGGTGATGGCGTGCTCTTCCGCAGCGGGAGGTGTAATTCCGCCGGCGTAGGCGTTGTTGAGCAGCATCGCCTTCGTCTTCATGGTTTCGGCTTCCCCCACGTAGAAGGTTTGCCCCTCCGGGTAGTGGAAAACATTGTTGAAGATAAACACCTCGCGGTTGCCCGTTCCTGCACCTGAGTTGGCAAGGTCGAGCACGCCGCCACGCGGCCCCCGAAGGGTGGAATCGGAGTAGATGGTGTTGTTGTAGATCATGGTTCCGGCGGCGGTCCCTCGGGCGAACTCGAAGGTTTTATCGGCGTCGTTCTGGCTGATGTTGTAGCGGATGGTGGGAGCCGTGTGCGGGAAGCCGTTCATGATGAGCATGAAGCCTCCCTCGTTGTTGTGCGAGTAGTTGTATTGCATGACCGAGTACGAGGACACGTGGTCGGTGTCCAGGCCTTGACCATCCTGTACGCCGTGGGTGTTGGAGACCTCGTTGTACTGGATCACAGTGTTGGTGGCCTGGAAGGGCCAAATCCCGGCGTTGTATCCGGTGTTTTGGTAGCGGGAGTGCCGCACCAGGTTGTGTTCTATCAGTGCCCCGTCGGTGTCGCGGACGGTGATGGCGTCACCGCCCATGTAGCGGAACTGGTTGTCACGGACCACAACATTCGTTGACGGGTACCAGTTCAGCGGTGTCCCGGGTGAGTTCGCCAGCGACTGGTTGGACCAGGCGGAGCTCACGAGCTTGATGCCCGAACGGTCCACCCTTTCGAGTTTGTTGCCGGCGATCAGCACGTCATCAAACTTTGTTGGCACACCGAGCAGTTCGCCGTTGTCCACCGTGGCGCCGACGTCGAAGAAGATGCCACCGTTCCACTTGGCGTTGAGGTTGCCGTTGATGTCGTGGATGTACAGGTCGGTGAGGGAAATGCCGTTCACAATGCCGAAGTCGCGGGCGGAGATGTTGATCGCACGCAGGTTCTTCACTGTGTTGGTGCTCGTGTTTAGGCCGAAACTGGTGTTGTAGCGTGCATCCAGGTTGGTGATTTCCAGGCCGGAAATCTCCACGTATTCCTGGTTGTGCAGCGTCACCACATTCTCAACCGCTCCGGCACCGTTGAGAACGGGCCGTTCGCCCTCGCCGTAAGCCCCAACACGGATCGGCTGTGCGGCCGTTCCCGAACCGGTGAAGGACAGAGCCGCACCGGCGCTCTCGAAGCTGCTGCCGCGCTTGAGCAGGATCGCATCTCCCGGGTTCAGTGCTCGGTTGGCCTTGGCCAGGGTGCGCCAGGACTGTGCGGGCGAGCTGCCCGTGCGGGCGTCGTCGCCAGCCACGGAATCAATGTAGTACGTGGTGGCTGAGGCGGTCTGCGCCTCGAACAGGGCCACGAGCGTGATGTCGCTTGTGGTGCCGGCGGGAACGGTGAACGCCTCCCCCGTCACCGGCACACCGTTGTACGAAAGCCCGGCGAACGTGTAACCGCCCTTGGGGTAGCTCTGCCACGTGATGGTGTCCCCGGCGGATGTCGAATACTTGGAAAGCACGACGGCGCCACTTGCCTGATCGAGGTCCGGCACCCCTGCGTTGCTCACCTCAACTGAGGCCTTGACGTAGACCGGGGTCGCCGCCACTTTGACGTTATCGAACGCCACAGGGGCTCCAGGGGTCATGTTGATCAGCGCGAACCCGGGGGCAACACCTGACCAGTCCGCGCTGTCCTTCGGGCCGTCGTCCTTGTTCGTGTAGGACAGCAGCGGGGCGCCGCCGGCTGAGACGGAGACGGTGTCGCCGGAGACGTCGATCAGGACCGAACTGCGGGCCTGGTTGAAGTCGTACATGGTGCTGGCCAGTTCAACATTCCCACCTGCTGCGTCAAAGCGGCGCAGCATGGCCTTGGAACCGTTCAGGACCAGGGCGTAGCGGTCGGTGAAGCCGGCCATGCGGAAAGCCACCTGCATGGTGCCGGGGGTGCCGTTGGCCTTGTGCGTATCAAATTCAATACGGTAGTTGACCAATTCGGCCAGCGCTACGCTGCTGAGCTGCACTGATGCCGGGCCTTTGGCAGGTGAGAGGACCAATTCGCCGTCGACAATGGCCGCATCCTCCGGCGTGGGGATCGTGTACTGCCCATGGGCGTTCAGTGCCGTGTCGAAGTAGTCCTTGAACAACACATTCGGGTCGTGGGGTTCATCGGCAAACTTTGCAATGACCAGCACGCTGCCGGTCTTGTCATTGAAAGCAAAACGGTTGTCGGTGATGGTTAGCAAACCGTCAGTGCTGGTGTTGGTGTCCAGACGCTTGGATTCCCAGCCGTTGAACACGTAGCCGGGCTTGAGCGTGTAGGAGAGTGTCACAACATCGCCGGGGTCTCCAGAGCTGCGGTTGGCCGAGACCGTGCCACCAGCCGTTGCCGGGTCCGCGTCCAGGACCTTGTTGGTCTCGGTGGCTAGTTCCACCGTGTATTCACCGGCCTTCTCGGCCTCTGTGGTGCTTACCTGGACGTTGTCCACACTGAAGTCTTGGTTCGGGAACTGGCTGGCGAACATGATCCGGCCCTGCACGGCGGAGGCCGTACCGGCGTCGGGAACGTCCAGCACGGCCGTGCCACCCACGAGGACGCGCACCTGGTCACCTGCCACCTCGATGCTGATGTGGTGTGACTCGCCGTCGGTGTTCACGGGCAGGTCAATGTTGGCCGGGGTGCCAAGGACCGTCACGAGGGGTCCCTCGACTTTTTCGAGCCGCAGGACCTTCCTCGGCCCGTCGTAGGTGAGCTGGTAGCGCGAGGCTGCGCCTTCTGAGGCGAAGAAGCCCATCTTCACGGCACTGTTGGTGTTGCCAGCGTTGATAAACAAGTCCAGCTCAAGGGTGAAGTTGTTGGACAGAATTTCGGCCTTGGACAGGATCCGGTTTTCCGGGCCGCCGCCCTTGACGCTCGCCATGCCGCCGGCGAACAAGATCTCCGTAGCTGCATTGGCCTTGGCTTCGAGCCACTTTGCGCCGTCGTTGGCCTGGAAATCATCGCTGAAGAGTACGCGCGGTTCCGCCATCAGGGCGGTCTCGGTGTGCAGTGTGGTAGCCGCTCCGGTTCCGGTCTGGGCTGTTGCTGAGACGCTGCTGAGCGGAAGGGCACTAAGACACATTGTCACTAGAGCCGATAATGCAATTGACGTGATAATTCTTGACTTCATTCGCCATCACCACCATTGTTGAAGGGAAAAGGATTGCACAAACCCCGCAGCGGGGTCTGAAATTTACGCCTAATGCTCAACTTTTTGTGACCATTTCACTGCAGGAGACAGAAATGGGGACAGAGTTGAGCTGGGTATCTTAGATCACATTGCCCTCTTAGCTGCCGCGGTGTCAAACCCAGACGGACTATGACACTTTGCATATACTTGGTGCGTGTTCTTCACTCTTCTCTGACCTGCAAAGGAACCACTGTTGTGAACCCGCTACCTTCGCGTGCCAACCTTGCCGCCAGCCCCTATGAAGTGATCATGGACCTGACTAACCCTGGGCCCGGCACGGGGAGCCTTCCACCCCGGGCTCATGTGGAGAATGGTCTGCCCACGCTTTCACTCAATGGGGACTGGCGTTTCCATTACTCGGATTCGCTGGCGCAGGCACCTGAGGGCATCGAGAGCGAGGCGTTCAATGATGGCGTATGGGATTGTTTGCCTGTCCCGTCGAACTGGAATTTCCATGGTCACGGTGCTCCTGTGTACACCAACGTGCAGTTTCCGTTCCCGCTGGATCCTCCCTTTGTTCCGGATGCAAATCCAGTGGGTGACTACCGGCTTACTTTTGAGGTGGGTGCAGAGTTCCTTGCCGGTGCCCTCCTGCGTTTTGATGGGATTGATAATGCCGGAACCGTGTGGATTAACGGGGCATTGCTGGGAACCACACGAGGGTCAAAGCTGCCTGCGGAATTTGATGTTTCCGGGCTTCTGCGCCTCGGCACCAATGTGTTGGTGGTCCGGGTGGCCCAATTCAGTGCGGCAAGCTATTTAGAGGATCAGGATGCTTGGTGGCTCACGGGAATTTTCCGTGATGTGACCTTGCTGGCGCACCCGGCGGGCGCCGTCAGAGACGTGTTTGTGCACGCCGGTTATACCGCTGCAGGGACCGGGACGCTGCGGGTGGAGCTCGACCCACCCATGCCCGGGGCCAAGGTGGAGATTGCTGCATTGGGATTCAAAGCACCCTTGAATGGCGCAGCTCTTCAAGGCACAGCCTTGGATGTGGGGGTAGTGAAGCCGTGGAGTGCCGAGTCCCCATCCCTGTACGAACTGCGCATCAGCACACCGGCACAAACGTTGCGTTTGAACGTGGGGTTCCGCACCATCACGGTTCAGGATGCCCAAATCAAGCTCAATGGAGTCCCGCTGCTGTTCCGCGGGGTGAACAGGCATGAGCACAATCCCGATTTGGGCCGCACCGTCCCGGCGGAGCAAGTGCTTCGCGAACTGAAGTTGATGAAGCAACACAATATCAATGCCATCCGCACCGCGCATTATGCCCCGCACCCGTTCCTGCTCCAGGCTGCGGATGAGCTGGGCTTTTACATTATCGATGAGTGTGACTATGAAACCCACGGTTTCGAAGATGGACAGTGGGCTGGCAATCCCAGCGCTGAACCGCAGTACCGTGCGGCGCTGCTGGACCGTATGCAACGGCTCGTGGAGCGGGATAAGAACCACCCCTGCGTCATCATGTGGTCCTTGGGCAATGAGTCTGGCAAGGGTGAAAACTTGGCGGCAATGGCAGAGTGGACAAAAGCCCGCGATCCCGAGCGGCTGGTCCATTACGAAGGAGACTGGGCCTGCCCGTACGTGGACGTGTATTCACGCATGTACCTCAAACCCGCAGACGTTGAGCTGATTGGGCGCCAGGAAGAAAGTCCGTTGCCGGATGCAATCCAGGATACGCATCGGCGCAATTTGCCCTTCATCCTGTGCGAATACGTTCATTCCATGGGAAACGGCCCGGGTGGTTTACAGGAATACCAGGATCTGTTCGATAAATACCCGCGTCTGCAGGGCGGGTTTGTCTGGGAGTGGATTGAACACGGTATCCGCCAACACACCCCTGACGGTGAAGCGTACTTTGCCTACGGCGGGGACTTTGGCGAAAAGGTCCATGACGGCAACTTCGTCATTGACGGAATGATCTCAGCAGATCTGGAACCCCGGCCGGGACTGCTCGATTACAAGAAGGTTGTGGAGCCTCTCGCCCTGAGCGTTTCCCACGACTGGCGCACCCTCACCGTGCGCAATAAGTACGACTTCCTCGACACCTCCGCCCTAGCTTTCACCTGGCGGGTGGAGAGTGCCAGCGGCCGCATCACTCACGGGACGCTTCAGGTGCCGGTGACAGCGGCAGGCGAGCAGACCGGCGTCGTGCTTCCCCTGGAAGTTCACGCGGAACTGGCCGCTCAGCGAGTTCTGACCATCAGTGCCGTGCTCGCAACGGATCAGCCGTGGGGGCTGGCTGGCCACGAGATCGCCTGGACGCAACAAGGGCGCCCGCAGGCACCCCGGCCCGCACTGCTCGCACATGGCGCCCCGGATATTGCGCGGCAGGGCCACGTGCTAAGTTTCGGGCCCGCCACTTTCAGCCTCATGACCGGTGAGCTGAGCAGTTTCAAGGGCATCCCGCTCAACGGTCCGCGCCTGACGCTCTGGCGTTCCCCCACGGACAATGACAACGGCAAGGACCATGCCCAGCCGGGTTCACCCCGTCCCGCCACCACATGGGAAGACGCCGGTTTACCCCTGCTAGAAGGGCGGTTGCAGTCAATGGCCCACGACGCCGGGGAATTGCATGTGCGGGTGCGCTACGGTGTGCCCGTGGCCCGCCACCATGTGGATGTTGACTACCTCTGGCGCACCGACGGCACGGCGATGGAGCTGAGCGCGAACCTTACTCCCAGCACGGGATGGGGCCGGACCTGGCCGCGGGTGGGCTTCGATTTCCAGCTTCCCGGTGAATTTTCGCAGGCCTCGTGGACAGGGTTTGGGCCAGGCCAAAAGTATCCGGACACGGGCATGGCCGCGCAGCTTGGCTGGTTCAGCGCCTCACTCGAGGAACTGCAGGTGCCCTACGTCCGGCCGCAGGAAAATGGTGCACGGGCAGGGGTCTCGCAATTGCAGCTCACCACGGAGCGAGGCGGCGGCCAGAGCCTGACCTTCCAGGGCACGGACTTCTCCTTCACCCTGCGCCCGTGGTCCCAGGAAGTGCTCAGCGCAGCACGGCACACCCCTGACTTGGTGGCGGACGGCATCAGCTACCTCACTCTTGATGCTGCTGTGCACGGGATCGGCACCGCATCCTGCGGGCCCGGGGTACTCCCGCCCTACCAACTGGCGCCGGCCCCGCTGAGCTTCACGGTACTGCTGTCCTAGCGGAGCAGTTCTAGCTCTCTGAGTGAGGTTGCCGCACCGCCTCTTGAAATCCAAACAGCAGCTGATGCGGTATTTTTGCCAAAATACCGCATCAGCTGCTGTTTCACACCGAGGTGAGCTTCCCCAACCGCCAGCCCCTAGATTGAAGAATCCGGGTGGGTATCGCGGCGGTGCACACTGACCTGGTGCGCACTGACGGGGTGAGCCCCGGTGGATCCGTCCCGGCTGGCCGCAATCTCATTGATCCGTCCCCGGCTCAGGTACCAACCAACCATGAGCGCCGGCACAATGAGAACAATGGAGGCGATGGTCCAGGTGCCCACCGGTGAATCGAACGCCATCAAAACCAGCACGGCAAACAGGAATGCCAGTGTCAGGTAGCCGGTGTACGGCGCACCAAACATGCGGAACGAGGGACGGATCGCCTGCTCCTTTTTCGCTAATCGGTACAGCGCCAGCTGGCATAGTACGATCATGGCCCAGGAGGCAATAATGCCCAGCGCCGCCATATTCAGCACAATCTCAAACGCTTGGGCGGGTACCACCGCGTTAAGGATCACGCCTAGGAACGCCACGGCCGCCGTCAGCAAAATGCCGCCGTAGGGAACACCGCCCTTGTTCAACTTCGCTGCGAACCTGGGCGCCGAACCCGCCAGGGACATGGAGCGTAGGATCCGCCCCGTGGAGTACAGCCCAGCATTCAGCGAGGACAGCGCCGCAGTCAGCACCACCAAGTTCATGATGGAGTCCACACCCTCAACGCCGATGGAGCCAAAGAAGGTAACAAAGGGGCTCTCCCCCGCCTTGTACGCCGTGTACGGAAGCAGTAGTGAGAGCAGCACCAGGGAGCCAACATAGAACACAGCAATGCGGATAATGACGGTATTGATGGCCTTGGGCATGATCTTTTCCGGGTTTTTGGTTTCCCCGGCAGCCGTGCCAATCAGCTCAATCGAAGCGTACGCAAAGACCACACCCTGCATGACAACCACCACCGGCAGCAGCCCGTTGGGGAAGAATCCGCCGTTGTCTGCAATCAGGCTAAAGCCCACCTCCTGGCCGGCCACGGGGGTGCCGAAAATGACAAAGTACGTGCCAATGAGCAAGAAGCTCACCAGCGCCACCACCTTGATCAGCGCAAACCAGAATTCCAACTCACCAAAGACTTTCACGGATACTAGGTTTAGACCCAGCACCAGCATCAGGGCACCCAGCGCCCACACCCACTGGGGAACGGCACCAATCCAGGGCACGTATTTAGCAAAGAAATGCATATAGAGTGCGACGGCGGTGATGTCCACAATTGCTGTCATCGCCCAGTTCAGCCAGTACAGCCAGCCGGAGACGAAGGCTGCCTTCTCTCCAAAGAATTCGCGGGCGTAAGAGACAAAGGAGCCTGAGGAGGGGCGGTGAATAACCAGCTCACCCAAGGCCCGCAGGATCAAGAAGGCGAAGAATCCACAAATCGCGTAGCTGAACATCAGTGCCGGGCCAGCCCCGGCCAGGCGCCCTCCAGCCCCCATGAACAATCCGGTGCCAATGGCCCCACCAATGGCGATCATTTGTATTTGCCGGGCTTTGAGTCCCTTATGAAGCCCGGCGTCCTCCGCTGTTAATGCGGCGTTGGGCTGATCTTGTACTAGTTCAACGCTCTCAATGATGTCCTGATGGGCCATTCTGGTGATCCTTTAGTCTTTGGGTACCGCCCTGCGCCATTGCAGGGCGGCGAAGCGCACAGTGCGGGCGTCTCAGTCGCCCAGATTAGCGAGGTGTTCCGGGCGTAGAAGTTCATTGAGCTGCTCCACGCTCAGCAGTTTGTGTTCCAGGACAAGTTCGGCCACGCCGCGCCCCGTGGCCAGCGCTTCGAGCGCAATCTTGGTTGAAGTGGCATATCCCAACACCGGATTCAGTGCAGTGACCAGACCGATCGAGTGTTCCACCTGGGCGCGCAGCTTGTCCTCGTGGGCGGTGATGCCGTCAATGCACTTATCGGCCAAGGTGATGCAGGCGGCTTCCAGGTGGCGCATGCTCTTGGTCAGGCTGTGGACAATGACGGGTTCAAAGGCGTTCAATTGCAACTGCCCACCCTCGGCCGCCATGGTGATGGTGACATCATTGCCAATCACCTCATACGCCACCTGGTTAACCACTTCGGGGATTACAGGGTTGACCTTGCCGGGCATGATCGAGGACCCGGCCTGCACGGCCGGCAAGGTGATCTCGCCGAAACCCGCCCGGGGGCCGGAGGAGAGCAGGCGAAGATCGTTGCAGATCTTGGATAGTTTCACGGCCACGCGCTTGAGCACACCAGAGAGGTGCACAAAGGCGCCCACATCCTGGGTGGCCTCAATCAAGTCAATGGAGGTTGTCAGCGGCAGCCCTGAGATTTCCACCAGGTGGGTGCAGGCAAGCGCGGAATATCCCAGAGGCGCGTTGAGCCCGGTGCCAATGGCCGTGGCACCCAGGTTAATCTCGTGGACCAGTAGGGTGGATTCAGCCAGACGGGCCCGGTCCTCCCCCATGGTCACAGCATAAGTATTGAACTCCTGCCCCAACGTCATGGGCACAGCATCCTGGAGCTGGGTGCGCCCCATTTTCACCACTGTCCGGAATTCCACGGCCTTGGCGGCAAAGGAAACACACAGGTGTTCCATGGCGCTCACCAGCGATTTCGCGGCAAAGATAGTGGCAACATTGACCGCCGTCGGATAAACATCATTGGTGGACTGGCTCAGGTTCACGTGATCATTCGGGTGCAGGAACTGATAATCCCCCTTGGCGTGTCCCAGGATTTCCAGTGCCCGGTTGGCAATGACCTCATTTGCATTCATGTTTGAGGACGTCCCGGCACCTCCCTGAATGACGTCCACCACGAACTGATCGTGAAGTTCCCCGGCGATGATCTCCTGACACGCTTGAATGATTGCTCCGGCGCGTGTCTCATCAAGCAGACCCAGTTCATGGTTGGCCTGGGCAGCCGCCTGTTTGACCATGGCCAGGCCGTTGACCAGATGCGTGTTGTTGCTCAGGGGAATGCCGGTGATGGGGAAATTTTCCACGGCACGCAGGGTGTGCACGCCCCAGTAGACATCAGCAGGGATGTCTCGGTCACCAATCAAATCGTGTTCACGCCGGACGGTGGCGGCAGAAAGTAGCTCGGTGATGCTCATGATGCTCCTTGGGCGCTTCGTGGCGCCGTAGTTGAAAAGGTAGTTGACTGTTGCTTTTACGGGCAGGGCTGCTTTTACTAGCAGGGCCGGCTAAGCGGGCAGGGTTTGCTAAGCGGGCAGGGTTTGGAGTCCGAAGAGTTGCCCCACGGGCCGGCCGCCACCGTAAACGGGCAGGTGGTTGAAGGGTTTTAGCAGGGCCGGATCTACACCCAAGGCCAGGAGCGCGGGAACGGCAGCCGGCATGCGGGCGCGGTCGCCGCCGTCGGAAATTTTCAATGCCACGGCGCTGCCGTCAGCCAGGGCAATGAGCTGAATGCCTTCAAAACCGTCCTTGGCCAGCAGCCCGGGAACGGCTTGCATCAAGGTAGTGACATCCCGGCCCAGCCCGGCAACCACCATGGGGTGCGCGCGCATGGCGGCGCCGACGCAGTACTCCGCAGTGCCCTCCGGCGCCGTGGTGAGCTTGCTGAAGGCGCGGGCCATGCCGGTCAGTGAGAGGCCGAACACCTCGGTGCCGCAACCGTCGGTGCTGATGGCGGTAATGGGATCGCCGGTCAGCTCGGCTACGGTGGCGCGGATCAATGCGGTGAGGGGGTGGCCGGCGTCGAGGTAGCTCGCCAGCGGCCAGCCGTTGCGAACACAGGTGGCCAGCAGCGCGGCGTGCTTGCCGGAACAATTTTGTGCCAACTGGGTGGGGCGGTGACCGGCACTCAGCCACGCCTCGCGCTCGCTGACGCCGAAGGGCAGGTCGGTGGAATTGCCCAGCGCGTCCTCGCTCAAACCGGCTGAAGCGAGGATGTCCCGTGCTATTTGCTGGTGGCCCGCTGAGCCGGAGTGGCTGGCTGCGGCCAAGGCCAGCTGCTCTTGCGTTAAACGCAGGCCCGCCCGGTGAAGTGCCACTGCGATCAGTGGTTTCAGCGCCGATCGTGGGTACATGCGATCCTCGGGATCGCCGCGTTCCAGAACGGTTTTGCCTGCGGGATCCAGTGCGACGAGCGAGCCGTAGTGGACACTCTCAACAAGTTCTCCTCGAGTCTGCACGGCAAGCGGGGTGTGGCGGGGAAATTCGGTGGTGCTCATGATTACTTCTCTCCCATGATGAGGCTAAGGGCGGTGTCGACGGCAGAGAGGTGAATCGCCATGGCGTGGCCGGCGTCTGCGCTGCTACCGCGGGTGATGGCCGCCAGAATTTCTTGGTGTTCGTGGTCTGATTGGCGTGCCCGCCCCGTGATCAAGTTAATGGTCTCGGACTGGTTGACCATGGCGTCGCGGATGTCATTGACCACCCGTTCGAACACGCCGTTTCCGCTGGCACGGGCAATGGCGCCGTGGAAGGCGGCGTCAAGGTTGACCCAGATTTGGGGGTCGTCCTCTTCGGCCATGAGCTCGAGGATGCCGCGCATTTCCTCAAGTTGTTCGGGTCTGCGGCGGGTCGCGGCAAACTCCGCGGCCGGGACTTCAATGTGGGGGCGGGCTTCCATGAGGCTACGCGCCGAATAGTGTCCCAGGACCAGATCGCTGGAGACACGGGCGGAGATTACGAAGGTGCCTTTGCCCGTGAGAGTTTCAGTCAGGCCTAGCGCCGTGCAGGAGCGCAGTGCCTCGCGGATCACTGACCTGCTGACCCCGTATTGGGCGGCGAGCGCGGTTTCGCTGCTCAGCTTGGTGCCTACGCGCAATTCACCGTCTTCAATGGCGGTGCGGATGGCTTGGAAGACGGCTTCGGCGGCGCTGACACGAACTATTTGAGATTGTCCGGCTGTCCAGCTGTCTGACAGGTTCATACTAAAAACTATGGCACGCCTCATACGAGCTGTCAATCCGCCCCCACCCACACCCGCTCCCTCACTGAAAGCTTTCACGGCTGGCTCCGCAGGCGTAGCATCGAGCGCATCGGGGTCCCGGGAATCGGGGCCTTCAGAAAGGTGCATCGTGGTTGAAAATCAGCGGAAAACAACGTGCTGCATAGCCGGTGGCGGCCCCGCGGGCATAATGCTGGGCCTTCTGCTGGCGCGTTCCGGAGTAGACGTCACGGTACTGGAAAAGCACACAGATTTTTTCCGTGACTTCCGCGGCGACACCATCCACCCCTCCACCTTGGACCTAATAGACCAGTTGGGTTTGCGGGAAAAGTTTTTGCAGATCCCTCAGCACAGCATCACCACCCTGGATGTGGTGTTAGGCAACACCCGCCTGACGCCCGTCAATTTTGGCTTGTTGCGCGGACCTAACAAGCGCATTGCCCTCATGCCCCAGTGGGATTTTTTGACCTTGCTAGCGGAAGAGGCCAAGTCGCTGCCGAACTTTCATCTGCTCATGGGCACCACGGCAGAAGCCGTGACGCGTTCCGGAACCACGGTGACCGGTGTTCAGGCCACAGGACCAGAGGGCCCACTCCACATCACAGCCGCCTTGAGCGTAGCCGCCGATGGGCGCGATTCAACACTTCGAAAATCCGCCGGTCTGCACCCCATTGCGCGCGGCGTGCCAATAGGTGTGCTCTGGTTCCGGCTTCCCACTCCCACGTCCGCACCACCTGACACTCTCGGCTACCTGCGCAACAGCACCATGATCATCACCATCCCGCGCACCGACTACTACCAAATGGGCATACTGATTCCCAAAGGTGGTTTCGCCGCCATCAAGGCAGAGGGACTTGCCGCGTTCAGGGCGCGGATTGGCGCCAATGCCCCCTTCTTACAACCGGTAGTGGAGTCTGTCCAGAGCTGGGAGCACGTGAAACTGCTCTCCATCCAGCTCGATCGGCTCCCCCAATGGTCCCAGACTGGCCTGCTCTGCATTGGCGATGCCGCCCATGCCATGAGCCCAGTGTTCGGGGTTGGCGTAAACTATGCGGTTCAGGATGCCGTAGCCGCTGCCCGCCTCCTAGCTCCACCTTTGCTTGGAGGCCAAAGTACGACGCCGTCCTGCCGCCTTCTCCAGCGCCGTCGCCAATGGCCCGTGCGCCTCATGCAACCACTCCAGCAGAGCGTCCACACTTTCTTATCCTCAGGTAACTTGGCAGCGCTGGACACCATGGAGCCTTGGCGGGCGCGAGCGATAACGCTGGGCTCAAAACTCATCCGCCCGGTGGCCGCCCGCGTGGTGGGCAGAGGGTTCCTGCCCGAGTCCCTGAATAAATAGACTCCCACCGAGCGTTGCGCAAAACCCACCCGAATCCAACCGAGCGTCCAGGCCGGTGGGTTAGTGCATGTTGAACTGGTATGCCTCCGGCACGTCCTGGCCGGGGCAGACTTGGCGCCACAGATCGGTGAGCGAGTTGACCCCTTCACGCAGGTCCACCACCTCGACCCCTGCCACAAGAATCGCAGCAGCTGGCTCAATTTCGCCAAGGTCCGCATGCGCTTTGGCTTGCAGGAACTTGATCCTGCCAACCTCGGCCAACTGCGCTGGCGCTTTGCCCAGTAGCTCCAGAGACAGGGCCGGCTGCCCATTATTTTGGGCGAGCGTCATGGCCTCGATCAGCAGTTCCCGGCCCTCCGGTGCCAGAGCACAGGCTGTAGCAAGTTCGGCTAACCCGCCGGCAACATCCCCAGCCACCAACAGGGCCAGGCCCAGTCCACGATGGGCCAAGGCCCGGCTCGAACCGCCCAAGGCGGCACCTGCCACAAACGTTGCCTCTAACGCCTGCCGATACAAGGACGCCACAACCGCCAAGTCCCCGGCCGAGTCCGACGCCCGCGCGTGCACCATCACTGCACGGTGGAACGCGCCCTCGGCGCTCGTGTTCCGCCCTGCGCTCAGCAAGTCTTCCCAGTCCAGGCCGCGCACAAAGGAATGCGCGCCGCCGAACGGCTGGCTCGGAACCTGCCCCGCGGTGGACTCGAAGGGCTTTTCAACAACGCCTTCATTGGCATTGAGTAAATCAAGCCACGGCGCTTGCTCGTTGGTCAGGGTCTCAACCCCAAACGGGGTGCCAGTCTCATCAAGCCAGTCAGTCTGTGAATGTTCGCGGCGCACTCGCTCCAAGGCACCCCAGCCATTGCCAGCCACCAGCATTTCGGTAGGTGGCAGATCAGCCCAGCGTCCGGCGTCGGACAGGGCAGTGGCAATGGCCTCTTCAGAAACCAGGGCCTCCACGCGCTCTGCACCATGAGCCACGGCACCATCCCACTCCCCGGCTGCCAGCGCCGGGTCAAGGGAGGCGTTGCCATACGCCTCAACCCACTGCCAGCTGGCGCCGCCAGGCATCGGCACGTGCTCAAACTGTGTCTGGGCCAGGCCCGCCTGCATCTCGGCATAGTGCCGCGGCGTCCCGGAATCGGTGGGCGTGAGCCAATCCTGCCAGCGGTGCCCGCCCACGCTTTCACCCCAAACAAAAAGTTTGCGCCCTCGCAGCTGCGCCGAGGACACCAGCGCTAGCCCGTCACCGTCGGCATCCGTGGCAACCTCCCAGCGCCGTTCCTGCGGGGCAATGTCGAAGAAGAAGTCCACAGCCTGAGGATTCCGCACGGGCCAGGTGGCATCGGCGCCGCGGAAGTTGGTGGTGTCCACGCGCATCATGGAACCGTCATAATCTGTGGCGTACGATTCCCGCGCCGGGGCAATCACGCGTGTGTCCGGCGTCTGTGGAATAGCGGCGTTGGTCCACCAATACATGGGCACGGTGCGCTCGTTGGGGTTGCGGATGCGCACAGCCACCAGCACCACGCGGGAGTCCTCCGGCAGCCACGCATCGATCTGGAAAACCACCTCGCGCAGGCGGTCAAACTCCCACATACGCAGAATTTCCTGCCCCTCCGGCGTGCGCACCATGGCAGTATGCAGGGGCACGCTGGAGGTGGGCGAGTGCCCGCGCGTGCCAATGTTGTACTCAATCCCGCCGGCGAACCAGGCATTGCGCAGCGCCAGGTTCGCGAACTGGATCTTCTCATTCGTGTGCAGCAATTCCTTGCCGGTGGCCTTGTCTTCCAGCGACCACAGCCGCCCGCCCAGCTGCGGCAGGAACGTCGCCTTCACGTGCGCATTTTCAAGTACGACGGCGGTCAGGGCCGTTGCGCTTGTCTCTCGCGTGTAGCTCTCCTGCATGGAGTAGGGGAAAATGTTTGCAACTTTGCCCCAGCGCACACCGGCTGAAATTTCTTCCGGGATACCCTCCCCCACCGTGTAGGGAGGTTCCAGCAAAGACTGCACCGAGGGAAGGGGCGAATCCTTACCCAGTTCTGCCAGTTCAATGGTCCGGGTGGTGATTCTCAGGGTGGAGGCAGACACGTCGCGGTCATCCATTCTCGGCAAGTAGCGGGGGCAGGCAGTGTTATGGCGAGCCTACCGGATCGGTGCGGCTCAGCCCGTCTTCAAGGCCTCCAGGAACAAGCGGGTTACGGCGCGTCACAAGCTTGATGACGGACGCCCGGCCTATAGCACCGCACGCTGCGGTCCATAGGATCAAAGCGACCATGAGCCCACCCATTTCCGCAGAGTCCGGTGCATAGAAAAACAGAACAGCACCTGTTGCAACCACCCCCATAGCTAGGGCGAAGGCCACAACATGAAGGCGCTGGTCCCGGACCCTCCGCAATGGCCAGGCGAGCAGAACAGCCAGTGGCAGGCCAGCCAAGAGGGCAACTGGAAAACCAAACATCACCGCTAGGAAGAAGAAGCCCGCTCCCAACCCGTGTGGGCCCTCGGCGATCAAATTTGCAACAGTCAGCCCTAGGCAAAAGAGGAGGAAAGTGCCCAACCAACCGATGATCAGGGCGCTTGCACCGTAGCGCATCCTGAAACGATCCTTCTTGGCCCACTGGGCGCTCTGCGCCTGTCTGGGCGGGTACTGCCCTTCCTCAGCCACGGGAGCCGCCTGCGATGTCGGCAAGTGCACCAGCCAGTTCCGGGTGTTTCCACTCGAACCCGGCGTCCTGCAGTTTGCTCGCCGAGACCCAGCGGCTCTTGAGCACGAGCTCGGTTTCCGTGCAAATCAGCACGGCTCCTATCCGCAGCAGCCAGGCAGGGGCAGGCAGTCCGAAAGGCACATGGTTAGCCCGGCGCACGGCTGCCATGAGGGTGGCATTTTTCACGACCCCGGGCGCGGCAATGTTGACCGGTCCGGTAATCTCCGGGTGGGAATGCAGGAAGATCACGGCACGGAACAGATCCTCGATGTGGACCCAACTGTATTTCTGTTCGCCGCCGCCCATGCGCCCGCCAAGCCCCAGCCGGACCAGGGTGTTGAAGGGGCGCATGGCACCGCCGCCGGGCCCCATCGCGATCGTGATGCGCAGCGGGATCCGCCGCGTGCCAGGGGTATTTGCGGCAGCCAGCGTTTCTTCCCAGCCCCGCGCCACCTCGACGGAGAAGCCGGAGCCAAGTTCGCCGTCGCACTCGTCTTGCGGCCGGTCCCGCGCGTCACGGTAGATGGTCCCGGTGCTGGCATTGAACCAGTCCCCGGGTGGGCGGGTGCAGCCGGCAACGGCGCGGCCCAGCTCGGCGGTGGTCTCGCGGCGGGAGCGGATGATCTCGGCCTTGTTCGCTGGCGTGTAACGGCAGGAGACAGACTTCCCGGCCAGGTTCACCAGCAAGTCCGCACCCTCGAGGAGTTCTGTGATGGCCGCGGTATCGCCCCACACGGCGTCGCCCGTTCGCCCCACGGTGCGTACCTGCCACCCACCGGCGGCAAACTCACGGCGGAAATACGTTCCGATGAAACCGGAGGCACCCGCAATCACCACACTTTTCATCCTTGCACCCGGGCCTTCAGCGCGAGCGCTTCCTCAATGAGCGGCTTCACCACGGGCAGCCTCGAAAGTCCCACCAGTTTGGCAATCAGAGGGGCGGCGCCGTCGATCAGGGCGCGGGTGCGGCGTTGGTCTTCGGAATGGTCGTACACCCAGAACAGGACTACACCCATGTAGCCGAGCCACAGCAGTTCCGGCAGCTGGGCACGCAGGAACGCTGGCACCTTGGTTCCCTCAACAACGTTGCGAAAAATTCCGATAGCGTCTTCGCGGACCCCAGCGGAAGCCGGACCAAAGGGGTTGACCGCAGATTGCGGGGGCAGTGCGCTACCAACGAAGGCACCGCCAAACGCGTGATAGGGGGTCATTGCATCAACACCGGCATGAAGTGCCGCCTTCAGCCGCTCACCCAGGCCTGACTTGTCCTGCAAGGCTGCGCTGGCAGCAGCCCGCTGCTCCGTCACGGACTCGCGGTACAGCTCCAGGACCAGTTCATCCTTGGATGCAAAGTAGTAATAGGTGCTCCCCAGTGAAACACCCGCCTCCTCCGCGATAGCGCGCATGGTGGTTTTGGCATAGCCCTGGCTCCGAAACAAGCCAAGGGCACTCTGGCGCACCAGAGCCTTCGTTTGATCGCTCTTGCGCTCCAACCGGTTGTCATTCATGCCGAGTCCCATCTTTTGAACGTGTTCAGTTCAAAGTAAAGCACTCTTTTTGAACACGTTCAAATATTACTAGTGAGCCTATGTATGTCGTTTCCAGTACTCGTCTGCACAAATTTCAAGACTCGCCTGCACGGCCGTTCATCGGGGAGAAACGTACAGCGCGGCTGTCGGAGGAAGTCGGAGACCTGACCCGCGAGATGGTTCGGCAAGCAGTTCTTGACTCGGCAGGAACACTCGCTGAAGGCGGTTAAACGTGATATCACTGCTTCATGACGGGCTCACCAACTGCCTGTCCCCGCTCGGAACACAGTAGAGCAGCTGACCCGCGCATTGAGCCCGGTGGAGGTGTGCTGGCGCAGGAGAGGTCCTGCTCCGGTGAGGCCATTACAGTCTGCAGGAGACGAGGTTCTGGTGATCGATCTGATCGTCGTCGAGGCACATCGACAGCTAGCCTTCCGGATCCTCGTTCGGCACCAGCTGTACCCGCCCAAGCAACACTCACCAGACACGTCCACGACCATTGGCCAGTAGGCTCAAAGTGCATCCGATCACTTTAGGGAGTCCTCATGTCAGCCTTGCCGCAGTTTGTCTCGCCCACAGCAGTCGCCGATCAGGTTAACCGGTCGCAAATCCTTAGTTCTGAAATTCGGCCGTTGTGGGACGGTGCGCAACTAAACGGACCGGCCTATACAGTGCGCTGCGCCCCTGGAGATAATTTGATGCTCCACGCAGCGATTCACCGTGCCCCCGTTGGGTCTGTACTGGTAGTTGACGGCGGTGATGCTTCCCATGCAATCGCAGGCGGAAACGTTTGTGCTGTCGCACTCCGGCGCGGGATTGCCGGTTTGATAGTCGACGGCGCGATCCGTGATGTCAAAGAAATCCGTGAACTCGGGTTTCCCGTATTTGCGCGTGCCGTAGTGCCTAAGCCAGGGCTGAAAGCTGTGGTACTTCCGCTGCAACAACCCGTGAACTGCGGTGGCGTACTCATTCACCCAGGTGATTTCATCGTTGCGGATGAGGAAGGGATCGTCGCTGTGCCAGCTGACCGCCTGGAAACGGTATTGAAAGCGGTCTCGGCGAAAGCCCAGCAAGAGGATGCCCAGACACTTGATGCTTGGAACACCGAACATGATGAAAAGATCAACTCGATTTTGCGCGCAGCAGGCGTCGATTGGTAAAAGGTGCGCCAAGATACAGGGCCCGCAGCACCTAACAGTCAGAGACTGTAATCTGGTGGCTCCCGCAAGAGCTTGCCGTTATGGAATTCTGATGCTCTAAAAGGAAGCTCAGTTTTGATTCTGTGCAGTGCCAGCTTTCTCGCTCAGACGCTCCGGCTTTGACGTGGTGACGGCGACGATTGCAGCCACGATGCCTACTACAAGCAGGGCCCACCCTAATATGCCCAGAGCCGTGAAGGTGACGACGAGCGCCCCGCCAACGAGCAACCCAATGGACAGAATCAAGGTCAACAGTGCGGTTCGGCTTAGTAACATGCCTCCCACTGTACAAATCATTCGGATTTATGCCGAAGTATGTGCCCCCGCATCCCACTGCATGAACGTGAAGCGGGTTTTTGCCAACCCCTGCCCAGTGGTTCTCTCTCAGTAGTCCTCTCATCGGGCGGCAGGGTTCGTTTCGTTGCTCTGAAACGAGCCATGCAGTCGAGTACTGACAACGGCGCTGCTGCATCCGCCGGCGAAAAAATACTACGCCGCAGTGATGAGACGATTACTCGGCTACGGACATAGACAGGTGTAAGCGTCAACAAATCCAATGAAAGCGAGTGTGCAGCAATGAAGCCCAAAGCTGCCCAAGCTGCCCGCCAGGTCTCGGAACATGAGCTACTCAGACGCCTCCAAACAGGGGACCACGGAGCTTTTCGGGAGATCTACGAACGTCATTTCAAGGCGACCGCCACCGTTGCCCATCGCTTTCTCGGGTCTAGGAACTCTGCTGAGGACGCAGTCCAAGCCACGTTCATAGTGCTGTGGGAAAAATCCAACGACATTGACTTGCCCGGCGGCTCGCTGATGCCTTGGCTGGCCACGGTGTGCCGCCTGCAGTGCCGGAACATCCGTAGGAAGGAATGGCGAAACGACCACGCGGATCTGGCAGATCACCCCACCTCCACCAGCCGGGGCACAACATCGAAAGCCACGCCATGGATGCCGCGCTGCTGCGAAGCGTGCAACCCGAGCTCGCGGCACTCTCGGCCACGGACCGAGAGATTTTTCGGCTCTGCCTTGTCAACGCTTTTCAGCTACGAAGCCGCTGCGCAGTCATTGGGAATCACCCATTCAGCAGTCCGCAACCGGCTCTCCCGCCTGAGATCACGGCTGCGTAAACTACTACCCGCCAGCGAATAAAGGATGCATCATGAACAATGAACAACACGATCACTGGCCCACTGACGCTGACATGGACCGGGTTTGGTCTAGCACCCAAAATGAAATCGCACGGAAACAGCACACGGCCAAGATGCGTAAGGTGACTCTCCTGGCCGGCACGGGAACACTGGTGCTCGGTATTAGCGCAGCAGCAATTGTTATTCCCGCAACCCAGTTCCAGATCGACAACACGACCCGTTGTTACAGCGCGCAATCCACCACTTCTGAATATACGGATGCCGCACAGGCTGATGGCATGGACCCCCTTGGAGTTGCCGGTGCCATCAGTTCCTGCGAAGCCACCTGGGCCTACGGATTCATGGTTCCCGGAAAATTCGTTGGCCCCGAGAACACGAATCATGGCCCCGTCACCACATCCCCCGCTTTAGGTGCCTGCCTGAATCCCAACAACACCGTGGTTGTGTCCCCGCTTAAGGACGAGCGTGGGACCGTTCTGACTGAGGAACAGCTCTGCCAGAAGGTCAATCTACGCCTGGCAGCCAGATAGCCTGGCCCGCGCTCCCAGTCCCTGGCCTTTTAGTCAGGGGCCCCTTCGGTACGGTGAATGGATGCCGGATGACACCGGGGCAGAGCTAAAAGGGGATAAGTTTGTCTGTGAATTCCAAGCAGCCGAGTACATCAAGAACAGCGACGCGAGCCTTGCCTTTGCTGGTTGTCATACCGGCTTGCGCCCTGATCGCGGGTATTGTGCTGTGGCTAATTCTCAACCCACTGCTGCCCAGGCACCTTGCCAGACATGTGGGCCCCGACGGCGTTGGGTACAGCCCCACAATCCTTGTGCTGGCCGTCCTGTTTGGTGCGGCAGCTGTGCCGTTCCTGATCGGCGTCGCCCAAGAGCAGGCCTCCAGCAACTCGGTGGCCATGGGTCTACTGGGCTTTCTGCTCCTGTTCATTGCGGCAGCAATTGCTCACGCCGCGCTGCTCCCACGGGCAGAACCGGAACCTGTGCCTTACTAAAAACCGGGAATCAGCCACACGGCAAATCCCATGACCACGGCGCCGCTTGCAATGGCAACGCTCCGCCACGGACGCATGCCGAAACGCCGGGCCAGCGGCCACGCTCCGAGCGCTGCTCCGGTGAGCACTACTGCGAAGGCAACAAGGCCGGCAATGGTCGCCCAGGACTCTTCGCCGTCGTTGGTAGTGGGCTCCCCCGCCCAGAGACCCATGGTGCTGCCGAGCGCTTGAAGGCCAATGAACAAGAAGACGGCAGGGATGATCAATAGGATAAACGCCGCGGCGTAAATCAGCACCAGAAAGCAGAATCCCAGGACTTTCTTCCGGGGCTTGGGCACGGTCAAGCCACTCTCGGGTATCGTTTCCCCGCTCTGAGCTCAGGCAGCGATAGCAGCGGCAAGCAAAACCGGTACTTCCTGCCCGTCCCAGCGCGCGCTCAATGAGTGCTCATGCTGCACCGTCCCGGTGGTGTCCAATTCTCGCAAAATGGCAAAGTTCACTGCTCCGCAGGGAACGTTCGTGATTACCCCGGTGGTCGCCGGGAACCCGCAGCGCAAGTCCGGCAGCCCGGCGTCGGACGTGGCGGGTGTTCCCGTACTGGCCAGCTGGACCGTGGCCGGAAGGACTCCCCCACCAGCGGCGGCAAGGGTTTCCACGGCCTGCGGTTTGTCAGTCAGGATCGCAGCAGCGAGTTCGCCGAGGTAGACGGGATCGGCTGTAGCATCGTAGACCCAGCGCCGGCCCAGGACTGAATGCTCCATGGTGGCGATGAGGAAATCCTGCGCCCCGGCCAGCGGCGCGCCCCGGTACGTCAGCGGCACCTGATAGGTGCGGCCGTCTACCGCCACCAGGTGGGTTTCAATCCCCACTTCACCCGCAGGGTCATCGAAACGGTAGGCGCCAACCCTCACGAGAGTGGCGGCGTCGCCCTGAAACCACGGCTGCGACGGCAACCACTCAATGAGGAGCTCAGACTTGGACGGGTGCAGCTGCGCGTCATGAATAATAGCCATGCGGCCCAGTCTAGGTGGCCCAGTACTAAGTGGCACCCTATTAAGTTGCCCAGCGCGCAGAGGTAGCTAGCCGCGCTGCTGGCCTTCTTCCGCCTCTGCGCGCACAGCTGCGGCTTCGGCATTTCTGCCACCGGCTTCAAGACAGTCGGCCAATTGGTGGCGGACAATTTCCTGCCCCTGAGGATCCCCCTGCAGCTCTTCCAATACGCTGTGGTAAATAGCCACGGCGTCGTCATGGCGTTTGGCATTGTCCAGCATGTGCGCAGCCTGCAAAAGCGCCAAGACGGACTGCTGTTGCCCATCATCAAGAGTTTCCAAGGCACTGGCGGCTTGCAGTGCCTGCGCCACCGCCGCATCCACCTCTTCTGCCCGGAACAGGTGGCGGGCACGGATCAGCTGGATCTGCGCCGCCTGCACGCCCGAATCGGCCTGTACGGCAAGCGTGCTGGCGGTCTCAATCGTGGCGGCGGCGGTATCGTCGTCGTCCAGGCTGAGCACTTCCGCTAGCTGCATGTGGGCGGCGATCAGGGCCTGCGGCTCTATCCCAACAGCCCCTGATTCAAGAGCACTCGCCAACGTGTCAACGGCTTGCCGCGCGCTTTGGGCAGCCAGCTCAAGATAGCCCGCTTCCTGATAAGTGGAACTGAGCGCCAGGTGCAGCTGTGCCACCCGGTCAGCTTCCCCGTTGGCCGCAAAGGCCGTAATTCCCACAGCCCAGGCGTTCACCGCACCGCCGAGTTCACCGGCGCCGCGCAGGGCCATACCCAGAAGTTCGTACAGTTCCCCGCGGTCATGGTCCCCTATGTCCAGCCCGGAATTATTCAGGGTCTCATCTATGATCTCAATGGCTTCCTCGTTGGAGCCGTGTTCCACCAGATCCCTGGACAGTGTGTAGGCCAGGCCCAGCACTTGCGGGGACTCGGCCAACCGGGCCTGCGCGATGCCAAAGCGCAGGCGCGAACGGAATTCCTCGGTACGGCCCATATCGGCCAAAATGGCCGCCGTAAGGGCACTGGACTGCGCCGCAGTCTCACGCGCTCCCACACTCAACAGCAAATCCGTGGACTCTTCGGCATCGGCCAAGGCGCTGACGAGCTCACCTCGCTGTGCCGCCAGCCGCGCCCGCATCCCCAAGCTGGTGGCCCTGCGGACCACGTACGTCTCCAACTCCAGATTCCGTTGCACCCAACGGCTCATCTCCTCGAGGTCATCAGATTCAACGGCAAGGCGCAGCATGAGCGAGGAGTGATAAGCCCTGGCCCGGCGCAGCACTTGCTCCGATGGTGCCAGGAAAGAAACGGCCCATTCGTTGATGGCCGCCTCCGTCTCCGTCAGGGCTACCCGGGCTTGTTCTAGGTGACCGCCGGCGATCAAGAGATAGGCACGGTCGGCATAAAGGTCATAGCAAGCTTCGGGGTGGTCTGTGAGGGACGCCAGTTCCTTGGTGATGAGGGCCAGTTTCGCCTCAGTACCTTCCGCATTGTCCGCATTGCCTGGCCCGTCCAGCAGCTCGGTGGTCCGCTCCGCCAAAGCCGCCATGGTCTCATCCCCGGCAGCACGCAGCGCAGCAGCACGCAACGAAACGGATTCCCGCAGCAACTCCGTATTCTTCTCCCCCGGTAAGCTGGCGTAAATTCCGCCAGCAACCCGGTGCAGGGAGGCCAGCTCCCGGGGGTCTTCGGTGCCGCGCACACCGCTGGCATAGGCCGCCAGCGCTGCGTCATACTGGCCGGTAGCTGCTAAATCTATAGCCCGAATACGCCACTCTTCAGTGCCCTGAGGTTCGACGGCGGCCGGCTGGGCCAAGGTAGTGAGCGCCTCGTCCCCGAGCGGCAACGGGTGGGTTTCGGCCACCAGCTCCCGGCGTGCTCGCACCTGCTGGGCGTGCCAGCTGTTGCCATTGCGATCATCGAAATCTGCAGCCAGGGCCTCCGCCGCAGCCCAGCACAAGGGCGCCAGTTCCTGGGCGGAAAGAACACCCTGACGCTCCCCCAAGAAGGGATTCAGAAGTGCGCTGTCCGAGCCCCGGATAGGGATCTCGCCGTTGCCGCCTGCAACCACTTTCTCCATCAGCAAGCCCAGCGCGGTGAGGAAGTTCAGGTGTTTCCGGTGGGACAAGGGATCGTGGGCCAGCCAGGCCAAATGCCGTTCGGCCAGTGCCACGCCACGGGCCTCATTGCCTGTTACGGCACAGAACACCACATGGTTGGCGATGATCCCCAAGTTATCGGCGTTGTTCCGGGCTGCGCGCAGACTGCGCCGGTGCAAGGAATCCAGGCCATCTACGTCACCGGCGCGCAGTAAGGGAAGTAGCACCATGGAAATTGCGTTCTCCGGCTCTTCACCGCAACTGAAGCCGCCGTCCATGATTTCCGCAAAGGCGCCAATACCCTGTTCCACATCCCCAATGCTCAGGTAGTAGTCCATGGCAACCGAGCGGACACAAGCCTCACAGTGGGAGTAGTCATCACGCTCCGTGGCATTCAGGGTGGCGAACGCTTCCCGGGCGTCCTCGAGATGGCCATCATAGAAGGCCAATTCGAAGCGTGCCATGGCCACCCCGGACATCCCCAGGTTGGCCCTGCGGTAATGCTGGTCCATGTCCTCCATGACGGCCGCTATTTGTTCTCTGGAAAATCGGGGGTCGGCGCCCAGCACGCCCGCCATCCATTTGAACTGCCACATGAGGTCGCTGCCCTCATCAGGCTCTGCCGGGAACCGCAGCGGGTCTTGGTCATGCTTAGCCAGGCACCAGGCAAAATTGGTCAGGAGCATGTCCGTGTCTCCTGACATTTGGGCATTGTTGCCCATGATCAAGCGCACCCGGTATTCACCGGACTCATCGCCTTGCTCCACTGCGAGCGCCAACGCCTTTTCCACAATGGCAGCAAGTTCGGGCCCCCAAGAGGAGGTTGCCGCCTCGTGGATGAGGCCTTCAAGTCCTTCGCTCGTGTTCATTTCAAGTTCCCTCACGGTGGCAGGTTGTTGGCGCCCGGGCTACGGGCGGTGCCGGCAATGGATCAACCAGCGATTAAAATTCGGGCGGCGCTAATGTTCCAGGCTCAACTGCACCAGGTCACTGAGCGATTCGGTGAGCAGGCTGCGCTGGGCGGCTCCCAACGGCAGATGAGCTGCGAGCATGGCCTGCACATACAGCAGCTTCATGGTCCGGTTAAACACTGCCTCGTCGCTGCTGCGGGCCAATGTGCGGATCAGTGGGTTCTCCCAGTTGGCGCACAGTGTGGCTTGTGGCAGCCGGCGGTTGAGCTCCGTTGCAGCGTCTAGCGACTTTCCTGCCTGGTCCAGCACACCGTTCCATAACGAGTTGGACACCCTGCGGGCGGCGCTGCGCTGGAGTCCTCGCAGCACCGCATCATCTGCCAGATACAGTGCCGAAACGTTGGCCGGTGAAAAACTGCGCACACTGACTTGTACGTCAAAGGAGGCCAGTACGGCACTGGCGCGCTGTTCGAAGACCAGCACCGTGGCACGCTCGGCCAGGGCCGGGACGGCGAGAGTATCCAGCAGCGAGGCCAGGGCAACCTTCTCCACGGTGGCCCCGTCAAAGAGGAATGGCAGGCGGCGGATAATCTCCGCGTCATACACGTAGCCCCCATTGACCACGGGGTCCTCGGCAGGGACAATCGCGGCAATTTGGCGGAATTCTTCCAGCGACTCTGTGTAGCGGATGAGCTGCTTGCGGGACACCAGCTCCTCGATGCTCATCCGTCCGGCAGTGGTCTCCAGGCTCAGCCAACGCGTCAGGAATGAGGCAAGTTCGTCGTCGTAGGCCACCAGCGATTTCAAGCCCAAGTGGTGGATGGAGACAAACTCTGCCAGCTTGTTCGGGTTCCCGGTACCCATGCGGATGATCCAGGCGCGCAGGGCCGCACCCAGCTCAGCCCGGGTGATCTCCAGCGATTCATCGGCCACCAGCGATTCCCGGGACGCCGTGGGTTTCAGACCGGTGGAATCCACCACGGCGCGTGCAAAGAACGCCCACTCAGGCAGCAGGTCCTGACTGCGCTCCTCCACCAGCATGCCGCCGAGGTACACCGAATGCGCGGCACGGGCTGCCGGTGGCGGCGTGAACGGCAGGATGTAGGCGGTGCCGCGCGTGCCGGTGGCGGGGCTACTCAGCTCAATGGCGTCCAGCGGGCGGGTGCCCAGAAGTTCGGTGCCCAGTTCCATGATCTCGCCGCGCCGATCAAGACGCTCCTGACCGCCCAGCGCAAACACGGGTGACTGGTTGATGGTGTCGAATCCGCCGGTGCCGTCGGCAATCAAGATGGGCACGGGCAGGTAGCGCCCGTAGCGGCTGGCCAACTCGGTGACCTGTGCGCGGTGGCACAGTTCAGCATCGTCAGCGCGCGGGCGCAGCTTCACACTGGTCCCCACGGGAAGCTCGGCACCGCGCAGAACACTGACGCTGAAAGTCCCGGCCGCGGACCCTACCCAGCGCACGGCGCTCTCGCCGGCTTTGCGGGAGACAACCACAATTTCATCAGCCACCATGAAGCAGGAGAGCAGGCCGATCCCGAACTGCCCCAATAGATCCTGGCGGGGCATGTCAAAGAAGTCTCGTTTGGAGCTGCGGCCCACCGTGGCTAACAGTTGCGCCACTTCCTCCGCGTTCAAGCCGATCCCGTCATCATCAATGCGAAATTCGGGGTTGTCCGGGCTCGAGGGGAATATGCGGATCTCCCCGCGCCCTTCGCCGTCCCCGTAGCCGGATTCCGCACGCCTAGCGGAAATGGCGTCGCACCCATTTTGAATCAGCTCACGCAGATAGACCTGCGGGCCCGAATAAATGTGCCGACTTAGCAAATCAACAACGCCGTGCAGGTCAACTTGGAACGGACGGGCCTGGGACCCAACAGCAGAACTCATGCCCTCAATCCTATCGGCCACCACGCCCGGCGGGTGCCGGGCCCGGCGTTCAGACCGGTGTTCAGCCGCGGCGCTGCGGAACGATGGCGGTGTTCAGATCAGTTGCGGCAGTCCCGAGTGCAATGCGGCCCAGCCGATGGGGTCACTAAAGAGGATTTCCGCACCAAGCAACCCAACCCCCACGGTGGAGGCCTCATCACCGAGCGGGGACTTCACCATCAGCTGGGCAGCCTGAGGATGCAATTGCTCCAGTGCTGCCACAAAGGGCTGCCAGAACGCGTCACCCAAGGCCAGAGGGTAGCCGCCAACTGTCATGGCCTGCGCTGGACGGATGGTGATGACGGCCGCAACAACCCGGGCCAGCCACTGTGCCACCGATTCGATGAGCGTGCAGACCTGCTGATTTCCCTGGCCGGCCTCCTCCGACAACCTCCGGCTGAGATCGTTCATGCCGCCGGGGCCGGTGGTATGGGCTAGGCCGAGCCTGGCGGCACCGTCCACGAGGATTTGGAACCCCGCCACCGCATCAAGACAGCCAAAGCGTCCGCACAAGCACTGCGGCCCGCCGGCCAGCATGGGCATATGTCCGAATTCGCCCACCAGCCCTAGACTGCCCAACGAGCCGTCCCGGATATAGGACAGGCCGGCTCCATAACCAATTTGTAGGTGGGCCAGGTTAGGCAGGCCCATCCTGCTGTTCGCCAGGGCTGCTGCGCCGGAGACATCGGCCAGACGCACCTGGTACCTGTTCTCAATCAGGGATTCCAACTCATCACAAAATGGCACCTTTCCCCACCCCAGTGGCAGGGAAAACTTGACGGTGCGCAGCGAATCATCGAGCTCGGCGGGCAGGGCAACGCCTATGCCAATGATGGTGTATCTGGGCAGGAGGGCTGCGGTCAGAATCCGTTGCGCCAAAATGGCGAGCAGCGCGGGGGCAGTCACACCGGGTGGCAGATCAATGACCTGCTGAGAAACCACTGTTCCGTCCACATCCCTGACCACCTCGATGGCCCGGTCCACACGAATGTCGAACCCGATGGAAGCAAACTTACCCAGGGCCAGCTGCAGGCCGATGGGCCGGCGCCCCGGACCGGATTGCGGGGCCTGCCCTTCCACAAGGAGACCTGCAGCCACCAGTTCAGCCACGGGTCGTGACACGCCAACCTTGGTCAGGTTCAGGACCTCGGCAAGTTGGGCGCGGGAAATGCCGCTGGCGTCCCTGACCGCGCGCAGCACCCGGACCTGGTTGTGACGTTTAACGCCGCCCTGAGTCATGGAAATCATGTTCGCCCACCGTTCAACAGCTATCTGAGACCGCGTTCAAATTTTGAAAGTTACTCGGCCACCTTGACAGAGTGATACATAACACAGCACCCTTAGTAACATCATGTTACCAACATAGCGCGGAACATGGTGCATCCGCTCCAGGCACACCCAACCGTCATGAAAGTGAAGAGACATGCCCAACGCAGCGCACACTACCTCCCATCTTCCCTCCCGCCGCACCATTCTCCGGGCAGGCACGCTCGCCGCCGGGCTTGGGGCACTATCTGCCCTCTCGGCCTGCGGCACGGGCACAGGATCGGCCACTGGCGGAGGCGGCAAGACACTCTCCTTGCAGTTGCTGGGGGCAGATGAGAAGACCATCGACTTTTTGAAAACAACTGTGGCAGAACAATTCAAGACCAAAACGGGCTTTGAGCTGGAATTGCGCACCTCAGACTGGGCCTCCGGCTTTCAGAAGATGGTCACAGCCGCAGCCAGCAGCTCCCTGGCCGATGTGGTGACACTGGGTGGCATTTGGACCGCACCGCTGGCGTCCAAGAATGCCCTGCTACCGCTGGATGAGAAATTTGCTGCCTGGGATGAAAGCGCACAGTTCAACAAGAACATGCTCACGGACGCCCGCTACGAGGACAAGCTCTACGCGCTACCCTTCGCCGCCGATACCCGCACGGCCTGCTACCGCATGGACCATCTAGAAAGTGTCGGCTACACAGAGGACACACTGCCCACCACCTGGGATGAATACAAGGCCATGGCCGAGAAGCTCTCCACCAAGAACGGCGGGCCCGCCAAGAGCCCCATCTCCTGGTTCAATGACAAATCCATTGGCATCCAACAGTCCTTTGCACAGCTGATGTTCCAGGCTGGCGGCAGCTACTGGGACTCCTCCGGAAAGGCCACGTTCTCCAGCGACGCGGGCAAGAACGCTCTTGACTACCTTGTTTCCTTCTACAAGGACGGCCTCTCCGACTTCAATGATGTGTTCACCGGCACCGGGGCGGGAGCCGTGGCTGCCGGACGCTCCAGTGCCGAATATTCGGGCTTGCTGGTATACCGCAACACCCAGGACTTTGCGGACAAGCCCACACCGAAGATCGTTGCCGGCCCGCCGTTGAAGGCCACCTCTAGCAGCACGCCCGTCTCCTCGGCCTGGGTCAACAAGTTCGGCGTTGCCGCTGGCACCAAGCACCAAGACGAAGCCTGGGAACTGGTTAAGCTGCTCACCAGCGTCAGCACCATGGAAACCCTCAATGAGCGGGTCGGCGCCCTTCCCACCCGTACCGACGCCGTCAATTCAGACTTCTTCAAGGGCCTGCCCGAGGGATTCAGCAAGGCCAGCGAATTCGTGGTGACCCAACCCTCAAGTCCCAACATGCTCGCCATCGGCCCGGCCATCAAGATTGTGCTCCAGAAGGCCATCTTGGGCCAGGCCACCACCGAGGAAGCCCTGACTGAAATTGATAAGAAGGTGAATGAAATCAATGGCGTCGCCTAGTTCACTAGCCGAACGGAAAATGCGCCGTGCCGGCGTAGCCTTGGTCTCCCCGGCAGTGGCAGTCATTCTGCTTATCAGCATCATCCCCTTGATCGTGGCCGGCTACTTCAGCTTGACCAAGTTCGACATGATCAACAAGCCACAGTGGGTGGGCCTGGAAAACTACCGCAGGCTCTTTGGCGACGAGGCGTTTTGGGAAGCGGCCACAAACACGTTCTATTTTGCGTTCGGGCAGGTGGTTGTCGGCGTTGTTGTGGCCCTCATGGTGGCCATGCTGTTCAGTCAGGCCCTCAAGGGCGGCGCCGCCATGCGCACCGTAGTCTATATTCCGCAGGCCGCCTCTTACGTAGTGATCTCACTGATCTGGACGTTCCTTTTTGATCCGGCTATCGGGCCGATCAACGCAGCACTCAACGGACTGGGCATTGACACCATTTACTTCCTGACCGACCAAAATTGGGCCATGCCCTCCATCATGGTCATGAGCCTGTGGCGCAATCTGGGATATTTCATGGTGATCCTGCTAGCCGGCATCCAAGCCATCCCCACCTCCATCAATGAGGCAGCTCACGTGGATGGCGCTAATGCATTCCAGCGCTTTTTCCTCGTCACCATTCCACAATTGAAGTCAACCCTGCTGTTCGTCTTCGTCACCTGGTTCCTGGGCGCCATGCAAATGTTCACCCAGTCCTACGTCATGACCCAGGGCGGGCCCATCAACGCAACCCGCACCCTCGTCTACCGCATGTATGACTCGGCTTTCACGGAACTAAACATTGGTGCCGCCAGCAGCATCGCCGTCCTGTTGTTCCTGGCCGTTGTGTTGGCCTCGCTGCTGCTGAAGCTTGGCCAGAAGCTGTTTTCCCGACAGGAGCTGTCCACACCATGAGCACCGTCCTTGATCGAATCGACGAAAAGTCGCAGGCCCGTCCACCCCGCATGCAGAAGGCCCGACGGCGGAAACCCGGCCGCGCACGGCTGTACGTGATCGCGCTGGTGGTCTGTGCCATGTATTTGGTCCCCATGCTCTATGTGGTGGGGGTTTCCCTAGGCGGGCCCACTGCCTCCGGCGGGGCGCTATTCTCCGACGGCGTGCACCCCGAGAACTTCCTCAACGCCTTCCAAAGCGCCGACTTCGCCCTATATTTTGCCAACTCCACCATTGTCACCGTGGTCTCCTCGGCCTGCCAAGTCGCCCTGTCGTGCATGGCAGGTTATGCGCTGGCCCGGATCAATTTCCGCGGCCGGGGCCTGGTCATGGGCGGGCTCATCGCCCTTCTGGTAGTACCTCCAGAAGTCATCATGGTGCCACTGTTCATCATCTTGACGAAGTTCCCGCTACTCGGCGGAAACGACATCCTGGGCGCCGGTGGCGGCGGACTCCTGAACACCTACTTCGGTCTCATGGTCCCCCATCTGGCCAGCGCCCTGGGCGTGTTCCTCATGCGTCAGTTCTACATTGACCTACCCGATGAACTGGGCCAGGCCGCCAGACTGGACGGCGCCGGGGAGTTCCGCATCTTCTGGCAGGTCTACACGCCGCTGGCGTTCCCAGCCGTCGCCGTCGTTGCCGTACTGGCATTCCAGGGCGCCTGGAACGATTTCCTGTGGCCCTTGATCATGACACGTTCCAATGACATGCAAACACTCCAGCTTGGCCTGACGGTTTTCTTCCAACAGGACTCCACTCAGTGGAACTTGCTCATGGCAGCCGTTTTAATCATTAGTATTCCCGTAGTGGTGCTGTTCCTCTTCGGCCAGCGCTACTTCCAAAGCGGCATCGTGGCAGGATCGGATAAATGAGTAAGCAAACAGCAGCCAAAGCGCCAAACTTCATTGTTGTCATGACTGACGACCAAGGCGCCTGGGCCCGCGGGCGCACCATGCCCGAATTGATCACCCCTGTTCTGGATGAACTGGGCGAGACCGGATTGGAACTGACCCGGTTCTTCTGCACCTCCCCGGTGTGTTCACCGGCACGCGCGTCGTTGGTGACAGGGAGGATGCCCTCGGCCCACGGTGTGCATGACTGGTTGCGCAGTGAAAACAGCGGTGTCAGCACACGAGGCGTGCATTACTTGCAGGATTTTGCCACCACCCCGGAACTACTCCATGAGGCCGGGTACACGTGCGCCCACTCGGGCAAGTGGCATCTGGGCGACGCCCGCACGCCCGCCCCCGGATTCAGTCATTGGTATAGCCACCGGGATGGCGGCGGATCCTACTTTGGTGCACCTGTCATTGCTGACGGCAAGGAGCAATCCGAGGATGGCTACATCACGCACGCGATCACCAAAAATGCCGCCGCCATGCTGACTGAGCTGGCCCAGGCGGAAGAACCGTTCTATCTGCAGGTGCACTACACAGCACCACATTCCCCTTGGACGGACGGCAACCACCCGCAGGAATATGTGGACCTGTACAAAGACTGCGAGTTCCCCAGCATTCCCCGGCCTCCCGCCCATGACTGGTTCAACTGGGACCACGGCGATCTGGCTGCAGCAATGCGGAACCCGCAGGAAAACTTGGCCGGTTTCTGTGCCGCACTCACGGCGGTGGACCGGGGCGTGGGGAGTCTGCTGAACATTTTGGACGACGCCGGAATCCGCGATGATACCTATGTCATTTTCACCTCCGACAATGGGTTCAGCTGCGGCCACCACGGCATTTGGGGCAAGGGCAACGGCACCACGCCCCTCAACGTGTGGGATAACTCCATCCTGGTCCCGTTCATCATCAACCGGCCCGGGACCATTGTGCCGCGGCTCGATGACACCATGACCTCCGCGGCGTCCCTGCACGCCACACTGCTTGAGTTGGCTGGAGCCCCGGCCCCGCTGGATCCCTTGATTGCCGGCGAGTCCATGGCTCCCCGGTTCCTGAATGACGTCGCAGATGCGGATGCCAGCGCGAAGGATGCCAGCAGGAAGGATGCCATTGTGATCTTCGACGAGTACGGCGGCACCCGGATGATCCGTACCGAGTCCCACAAGCTAGTGGTGCGCTATGGCGGGGCCGTCTGTGAGCTCTACGATCTTCTGGCCGACCCGCAGGAAAGCCGAAACGAGATTGACAATCCCGCCTTCGCGACTCGCCGGCAAGAGTTGCAGGAGCAGCTGACGGACTGGTTTGCCGCGCATTCCGAGCCCCGTTTTGATGCCTTCGACCGTCCCGTCACCGGTCTTGGCCAGACCTCCCCCGTCTGGGTTCCCATGGCCGACTCGCAGCGCTATGTGGAGCCTGGCATTCCTGCCACCCCGGGCGCCTGAGCCGTTTCCGCAGCGAGCTGCACAAAGTGCGGGGCCAGCTTTCCCTTCTGGGAAAGCTGGCCCCGCACTTTTTTTAACTTCTCCAACCGGATCAGTGCCGGCAGGCTCAGCGACTACTGGCCTGCCGGCATCCGGCTACTGATCAGGCCTTGCGACGGCCCTTACCTCCCAGCACCAAGGCCCCTCCTGCGAGCAGCAGGACCAGGATGCCCAGTGCGAGCGCAGGCGAGCTGGCACCCGTACTGGCCAGCCCATCGTCGGCCGCAGTGGCTGTTGTGGCACTGGGCGCAGGGCTCGGGGTTCCACTCGGGCTCTGGCTCGGGCTCGGCAGCGCCGACTCAGTGGGCTCCACCGTCGGCTCAACCGTCGGGTCCACAGTCGGCTCAACCGTGGGCTCCTCAGTCGGCTCAACAGTGGGCTCCTCAGTCGGAGTGACTGTTGCAGTCGGCTCAACCGTCGGGTCCACAGTCGGCTCAACCGTGGGCTCCTCAGTAGGAACTACCTCGGCAGCGTAGCTCCACGAGGTTTCAGCACCATCTGCAATGGCGTAACCGCTCACGCTTCGCGCAGTGACCGTCACCAGCTTGGGCAACGGGTGGCTGCCCGCCGAAACTACGGCACCATCCACCACGTACTCGATTCCTGTGGTGCCGGGAACCGTGTAGGTGCCTGCGGTTGCATCGAAGGTTACTGCTTCCGGAACGACGGTGATGTCGGCAACGACGGCGTCACCGCTGTTCAGCACGGCTACGGAGTCAACGGACACGGGAAGTGCCGTGGCCCGCGCAACTCCCACCACCGTGGCCGTCAGAACGTGCTTACCCCGCTTGATCGTGGGGCTGGTCCACACCGTGGAGATGGCATCAGCGGCCGCCGCATGATCGACGATGACGGGATCCCCGCCGTCAATGGCATAGGCCACCTGGCCCTGGCCGGGACCAACCGGTGCGGTGACAGCCACGCCGTCGCCGTCAAAGCGCATGCTCCAGGATGAGCCTGCGGTGCTTGAGGTGCGCACCGTACCGCCCAGGGCTCCTGTTGCCGGCTTCGCGGTCCACTCTGCGGGGAAGACGAAAGAGGACTGATAGTTCCCCTCCACCGCACTGTCAATGGTCATGGACTGCTTCTTCCATACACGCACGTAATCGAACTTGGACGGCTCAGCGTTGTCGTAAGCGTTGGGGTAAGCGCCGGGGTTATTGACGTAAGGAGCTCGTAAACCGACCGAGAGGATCATGATCTGCTCGGCGGGGTCGTAGACAGGGTCCTTGCTTTCCCGGCGCAACACACCATCCACATACCAGCGCTGAACGCCCGGTCCCCATTCGAAACCGTAGTTATGCATGCTCTCTGACGGGTTCCAGGGCGCCTGGAAGGTGGAGCCGCCGTCGGATTGATGGTTGGGTCCAAGCGCCTTGGACGGCCAGCGGTGCTTGGCGAAGTCGACGGATCCGGGCCGGCTCGGGTTCTGCCCCAGCTCCACCATGTCCAGCTCGGTGGCGTAGTCGCCCTCGCGCCCGTCCAGCCAGAAGGCTAGGCAGGTCCCCGGGAACGGGGTGCCGGACTGTGCACGGACTTCAAAGTAGCCGAACTTGATGGCTTCCTTGTGCTGGACGCCGCCTGACTTGTTGTACGTTGTGGCGACTTCCTCAAAACCGGGGTTGGCCAGCTTGTTGATTGCAGGGGCAGAGTCGGCGCTGAAGGAGGCATCGTCAAACATGGCGACGTCTGCAAAGTCAGCGCCATTCGATTGCAGCCCCACCTGGCAGTTGCTTCCCGCAGTGACGGATACCGCCAGCGAATACTGGGTCCAGGCACCATTGCTGCGCGGAATGCTGGCACTGTTCACCTCCGAGCTTCCATCACAGCCTTGGGTTGCCAGAGCCACGGAGCCTTGGGTTCCCATGGTCTTTGCCCAGGCAGATAGTGTGTAGCTTCCAGCAGCCAGCCCAGAGAAGCTCTGCTGGGTGCGCGTGCCGTACTGGTTGTAATACGTGTGACGTAGCCCGGTCTTGCCTGTGTGTGCCGCATAGGAGGTGACGGTGTCCGCATTGTTGTTCTGCAGGTTCACATCGATGAGGTTGGTCTGCCACTTGCTCGGGGTGATGTTGAATTCCGAGGTGGGATCGTAGGACTGGGTCAGTTCCAGATTCCCATCCTTGACCACGGCAGCATCATCTTCCCACCGCCATTCGGCACGCCACCCCCATTGATCGGTGAAGCGGGTGAAGCCCTCATCCAGATCAACACCATTAAATTCGGAGGAGTAATCCTCAATCTTGGTCCATTTTCCAGCATTGTCCTGATCTGCCATAGGCATAGCCGCCGCGGGGTTGTCCGCATACGGATCAGGAGTCTCACCCCCGGTTCCGTCGGTAGGTACGTTCGTGGGCGTGCCGCCGTCGGATCCGTCCGTCTTCAAGATGATGGCGTCAATGTCAGGGGCCGGGCCGTTGGCGTTCCACACGGTGATGGTGTTGATGCCCACGTGCAGGTAGCAGGAGAAGGCTTTGCGCAGGGGCGTGCTGGTATTAGGTGCCACGGCCAGATCCAGCAACACCTTCTCGCTGCCTTCGCACTGGACGTTGACATTGCGTTTGCCTGAATCGGGTGAGAGGTATTGGAGTTCAAACTCCTTGTCCCCTGCGGTTTCCATGCTGACCTTGATCCCGATTTGGCCGTTGTTGCCGCCCACATAGCCCACGGTTTTGCCACCGGAGGCCGCTGTGTTGTTCTGAATGACGGCCTTGCCAACAAAATCATTTCCGGCGGCTTCGGCCTCAAAAAGTGTTTGCGCAGCCGTCTCAACAATCACGGCATCAATGTCAGGGGCCGGGCCTGTGGCATTAAAGAACGTGATGATATTTTCTCCTGCCACCAGGTTGGCGCAACTGAGCTGATGCCGTTTGGACTGTTCCCAACTGGGACTCGGTGACAGATCAATCAAAGTAGCTACGCCGTCATTGCATTGGACGGAGACATCCCGGTCCTCACCGGAGACGTACTGCAGGTGCAATTTGGTCCGGGCAGGGTCAATGACGTTGATCTTGACACCAATTTTGCCGTTCCCGCCGCCCACGTATCCCACTGTTTTATTTCCGGAGGCGCCGGGGCGGTCCTGCACCACAGCCTTTCCGGTGAACACGTTCGTGGCAGCCTCGGCTTCGAAGAGTGTCTCGGTGGCAGCCTGTGCTGGCGTCCCGGCCAGCGGAATGACAAAAGCTGCCAGCAGCACCGCTCCCACAGCAGAACCGATGGCGGCGCGGCGCTTGCGCTGGCGCCGCCGCTGCGGAGGTGGTGGTGGATTGATCCCTGCAGCGCTGACGCGCGCCACGAGTTCGGAGTTCAGCATGCTTCCCCTTATAGATACGATCGGATGATTCCGACACCACGCACCCATTGGTAACATGATGTTACCTAAAGTAGATGTGATCCATCACATCTTGTCAACGGATACTCCCTATATGACAGCTGGCCATCCCTCCCAGTGCCTCACACAGGCCTCCTGCACTGGCACAACGACGGCGGGCGGCCACCTTCGCGCTGAAAGGTGACCGCCCGCCGTCGAACGTCAGGTTCATAGCCTGCTAGGAGGTAGTAGTTATGTTTGGAGGCCGGTGGACCGGCCTCCAAACATAACTACTACCTCCCGGCGCTGTAGGTGGAGAAGCGGGTTAGAGATTCAGGTGCGTGGGGCCGAACATCTTCAGCAGCACATCAACCACCACAACATTGGGTCCGTCTGCGGCGAAACCCTCCCGCAGCGCGTCCCCCACGTCCTCGGGGGCAACCCGGCGGGCGGGCACACCGAAGGCTTCCGCCAGTTTCACAAAGTCCGGGCGGGCCAGCTCCGTGTGCGTGGCTTTGCCGAAGGTATCGATCATGTATTCGCGCAGGATGCCGTAGCCGCCGTCATCCACAATGAGCCAGGTGACGGGGGCGTTGTGCTGCTTGGCCGTGGCCAGTTCCGAGATGGAGTACATCGAGGAGCCATCCCCGGCCACTGCCAAGACGCGGGCGGGTTTACCGTGGCTTTGCAGCCCGAGCGCCCCACCAATTGCTGCCGGGAAACCGTAGCCGAGGCCTCCGGCGCCTTGGGCCGAGTGGAACTCCCCATCCTTGGAATCCCAACAGCTCCAGCCCCAGTACGCGGAAATGGTCATGTCCCAGAAGGTCTGCATATCGGCCGGGACGGCGTCTCGGATATCAGCCATGAATTTGCGTTCCAGGGCCAGATCCTGCCCGTCCAGGCGGGCCTGGACCTTGGCGAGCGTGTCAGCCACGACGGCCTGCGGGGTTGCTCCGTGCCAGTTCGCATCGGCACTGAGGGAAGCATCAAGGGCCTCATCCAACGCGCTCAAGGCCTGGCCGGCGTCGGCACGGATGCCCAGTGCTGGCCGGTTGGATTCTAGAACCCGCGGTTCTGCGTCAATCTGGATGATGCGCCCACGCGGTTCCATAGTGAAGTAGTTGCTGGAGACCTCACCCAGGGAGGACCCGATCACCACCAACACATCAGCGTCTTCAAGGACCTCGGTGACATGGCGGTCCTCAACCCATGATTGCAGCGAGAGTTCATGGTTCCACGGGAAAGCACCACTGCCGCCCGGTGTGCAAACCACAGGGGCGTTAAGTTTTTGCGCCACGGAGAGCAGCTGCTCTTTGGCATGACCGCGGCGTACGCCACCGCCAGCCACAATGACCGGACGCTGGGCGGCGCTCAGCCACTTCACGGCTTCCCGGATTAACTCCACCCGCGGCGGGTTATCAAACGGCTCGGCGAGCGCGTCCTCTACAGCCGGCACAAAGATGGGATCCAGCAGCACGTTCTGCGGCACCTCCACCCAAACAGGGCCCTGCGGCGAGGACACGGCCTCAGTCCAGGCATCCTGGATCGCCGAAGGAATCCCGGAGGCATGCTGGATGAGCCGCTGGCTCTTGGTCACGTTCGCGGCGGATGCCTTCTGATCATCGAGCTGGTGCAACATCCCCTTACGGCGGGCGCCCAAACCCTCCAGGGGGATCTGGCTGGCCACCACGATCATGGGCACACCGGTGGCATAGGCTTCCTGCAGGCCAGCCAGGGCGGTCAGTGCGCCGGGACCGGTGGACAAGAACAATACGCCCACTTCACCCGTGGCGCGGGAGTAACCGTCGGCGGCGAAGGCCGAGTTATTCTCCACGCGGGAGGAAACAAAGTGTAAGGGTGAGCGGCTCAGGGCGTCAAAGAGGCCCAGTGCGTGCTGGCCGGGAATGCCGAAAACAGTTTTGGCACCCAGGGCTGTCAGAGTCTCGACAACGAGATCGCCACCGTTGCGCTGGGGAGTCACTTGGAACCGCCTTCGGTGGTGAGGTCAGGGGCAAAGCCGGCAGGCCGGCGTCGTTCTTCGGCATCAAGGGCTTGGGCTGCGTAACCGTTGGGGGCGCCGAAGCGGTCCCCCGCAACGTGGTTATCCGCCATAAGGGTGACCAGTTCAAAGCCCACATGGCTTGCGGCGATGCCGGTAATTTCGGCGTGATCATAGGCGGGGGCCACCTCCACGATGTCAGCGCCTACGAGGTTCATGCCGCGGAAGCCGCGAATGATCTCGATAAGTTCACGGCTGCTGATGCCACCGGCCTCAGGGGTGCCGGTGCCGGGGGCGTGGGCCGGGTCCAGCACGTCAATGTCCACGGAGATGTACAGGGGGCGCTTGCCAATACGGTCACGGATTTTCGCCACGGTTTCCAGCACGCCCTGGTAGTAGACATCGGCCGCGGTGACAATCCCGAAGCCAAAGCGGTGATCGTCATCGAGGTCCTTCTTACCGTAAAGCGGTCCGCGGGTTCCCACGTGGGAGATGGCCTCCGTATCTAGGATGCCTTCCTCGACGGCACGGCGGAACGGGGTACCGTGCGTGTATTCGGCACCGAAGTACGTATCCCAGGTGTCCAGGTGCGCGTCAAAGTGGAGCATGGCCACGGGCTCGCCGGCACGCTCGGCGGCAGCGCGCAGCAGCGGCAAGGAGATGGTGTGGTCGCCACCGATAGTCAGCAGCTTCGAGCCGCCCGCCGTCAAATCCAGCGCATTTTGCTGGATGGTTTCAATGGCCTCGTTGATATTGAACGGGTTCACGGCCATATCGCCGGCATCGGCCACCTGGCAGTTTTCAAAGGGGGAAACATCCCAGGCCGGGTTATACGGGCGCAGCAGCCGAGAGGCCTCGCGGACGTGGTTGGCGCCAAACCGCGCGCCGGGCCGGTAGGAAACGCCACTGTCAAAGGGAACGCCCACCACGGACACGTCGGCTTGTGCCACCTGGTCCAGGCGCGGCAGGCGGGCGTACGTTGCGGCGCCAGCGTAGCGCGGGATCTGGGAGGAATCAATGGGCCCCAGGTTGCCATTGGCTTCGATGCGGATCTCTTTCATGGACGTCCTCATTTTCTTGCGAGAATTTTTTACAAAAAAGCCGTAGTGACAGTAGACCTGCGTCACATCTGGCAGCTCTTCACCATCGTACAACCGATGTTCACTAATGGGAACCAAAAGTTTCATAGAAGATACTTTATTCACGCCTTGAAGCACTTTTGTGTGGCGTATACAACATCTCCGGTTCAATGCCGCGAGAAGACCGTATAGATTTCGTCAAGAGAGGGCTTTTTACCTCTACGCCGGTGTTAGTCTCCATGAGCCGCCATTCGGTGGCCATTGATGAGAAAGGCCTCCCGTGACATCCCTCTCCAAAGCTCCTGCAGACCCCTGCGGACCTGAGAAACTTCGGGGCAAGGCCGCGCTGCGCCAGTGGCTACTAGAGGGGCTACCGGAAGCATCAGGCACCCAGCAGGGACCGCACGGCCGTCCAGATGAGAGCCACAAGCGGCACGCGTGGTGGCGGGTCATGTGCCTGACGGGCTTGGACTACTTTTCCACCTTGGGTTATCAGCCCGCCATTGCTGCCCTAGCTGCCGGGGTACTGGCACCGTTGGCCACCATTGTGCTGGTGCTGGTCACCCTCTTTGGCGCCCTGCCCGTGTATAAGCGGGTGGCACGGGAAAGTCCGTACGGTGCGGGCTCCATTGCCATGCTGGCAAATTTGTTGCCACGGTGGTGGGGCAAGCTCTTTGTCCTGGCCTTGCTCGGGTTCGCCGCTACCGATTTCATGATCACCATTACCTTGTCCGCCGCGGACGCCACAGCTCACGTGATTCAAAATCCCTTCGCCCCGAGTTTTTTGCACGGACAAAACGTCATCATCACGTTGGTGTTGATCGCGGCCCTGGCGGCCGTCTTCCTGCGTGGCTTCAAGGAGGCCATCAGCATAGCGGTGGTGCTGGTTGCGGTATTTCTGGCACTGAACCTGGTGGTCATCGCAGTCTCCCTTGTCCACGTGGTGGGAAGCCCACTGCTGACCACCGATTGGTGGAGCGCCCTGACAACTCAGCACGGCAACCCCGTCATGGTGGTGGCCGTGGCCCTGCTGGTGTTCCCACGCCTGGCTCTGGGGCTCTCCGGCTTTGAAACCGGTGTGGCCGTCATGCCACAGATCAAGGGCCACCCCACCGACACGGACGAGAACCCCGAGGGCCGCATCAAGGGCGCCCAACGGCTGCTGACAACAGCCGCCGTCATCATGAGTACCTTCTTGATCACCTCCTCGCTGGCCACAACTATTCTCATCCCGGCCGCCGAATTCCAGCCTGGCGGCGCCGCAAATGGCCGCGCACTGGCCTTTCTTGCCCACGATCTCCTCGGCGAGGGCTTCGGCACCGCATATGACATCAGCACGATCGCGATCCTCTGGTTCGCCGGTGCCAGCGCCATGGCAGGCCTGCTCAACCTCGTCCCGCGCTACCTCCCCCGCTTTGGCATGGCCCCACAATGGGCCGCAGCGGTCCGGCCCCTGGTGCTGGTGTTTGCCGCCATCGCTGTCCTGATCACCCTCATTTTCAAGGCCGACGTCGATGCCCAGGGAGGCGCCTACGCAACCGGTGTGCTGGTGCTCATCACCTCTGCGGCCATTGCCGTGACGCTCTCCGCCAAGCGCAAGCGCGAACGCAAGAAGGCGATTGGTTTCGGCGCCGTGGCACTGGTCTTCGTGTACACCACCGTGGCCAACTCAATAGAACGCCCCGACGGGCTCAAGATTGCCCTGCTGTTCATTTTGGGCATTGTGGTTGTCAGCTTCATCTCCAGGCTGCGCCGCTCGTTCGAATTGCGGGCAAGCTATATCCGCATGGATGAGGCGGCCATGGGCTTCGTTGCCGCCGTGGATGAGGGCACCATCCGCATTATTTCCCACGATCCAAAGACCCGCAGTGCCGCAGCGTACCGGCGCAAGCTAAGCCACGCAGCAACTGTGAACGGGATCGGCAATCCGCGCGACGCCTTGTTCATGGAGGTGATTGTGGATGATTCCTCGGACTTTGAAACCGTGTTGGAGGTCAGAGGCATCACCCGGCACGGCTACAAGATCCTGCAGGTGCACGCCTCCAACGTGCCCAACACCATTGCCGCCGTACTGCTCCATATTTGCGACGCCACAGGGCTGATCCCGCACATTTATTTCCGCTGGAACGAGGGCAACCCCATCACCAACATGATTAAGTTCGTCTTCATCGGCGAGGGTGAAATTGCCCCGGTCACTCGCGAGGTACTGCGCGAGGCCGAGCCAGATCTCACCCGCCGCCCCTGGGTCCACGTAGGCTAATCCAACGCTCGGTTAGATTCGAGCCGTTTCGGGCCAACGCTCGGTTAGCGTCAGGAGCCGCCAGAGCCCGAGGCTGCTGGCACCAAGATCCACAGGGCTTCGACGGGTTGGGCGGTCCGGTTTTCCCAGCTGTGCGGTTCCCGTCCCGGGAATGAGAGCGTGTCTCCTGCCTTCAGATCAAAGGACTCATGCGTCATCCGCAGGGTCAATTCCCCACTGATAATGTGCAAGACGTCAAGGTCACAGTCCACTGCGTACAGCTCGGATTCACCTCGACCAAAAGGTTCAATGGTGGCCCCGAGGATCTGCAAACGCCGTTCGGCGCGGGACGTCAGTAGCCGTTCCACAATGCCTTCGCCGCCCAAAGAGATGCGCGGGCCTTCACCCTTCCGGCTGACATGAATCTCTGGGGCAGCGAAGAGATCACCGATCGAGATGGAGAGAACTTGGCATAACGTCACTAAAGAAGTCACACTAGGTGAGGTTAAATCGCGTTCAACCCTGCTGAGGAACCCCTTCGTCAGACCTGTTGCATCGGCCACTTGCTCAATGGTCAGCCGCTGATCTTGCCGGGCCGCGCGGAGGCGCGAACCAATGGCTACCGGGTCGGCACTGGGTTCTAGGGGCAAAGCTTTCATGGCGGCTCCTCATAACTCGACAGCCCATTTTTAAACGGCACATTGACTGTAACTACCATCACAGTTTAGCCTAATAGACAACAAACGTTGCTTTATAGGCAATATTTCTTGGGGATCCTACTACTTCGCACACTGGAGCATCGCGTGGACTTAAACATAGCCATCGTCGTCTTATATTTAGTGGCCATGCTGGCCTTTGGTTGGTGGGGTAAATCCCGCACCAAAAATAACAGCGACTTCTTGGTGGCAGGACGCCGGCTAGGCCCCTTCCTCTATACCGGAACCATGGCCGCCGTGGTCCTTGGCGGCGCCTCCACAGTGGGTGGTGTGGGACTTGGCTACAAGTTCGGCATCTCCGGCATGTGGCTCGTGGTTGCCATTGGCGTGGGAGTGCTGCTGCTGAGCCTGCTCTTTGCCCCCACTTTGCAAAAACTCAAGATCTACACGGTCTCGCAGATGCTCAGCCTGCGCTACGGCCAGGAGACCACCAAGGTTTCCGGCATTGTCATGTTGGCGTACACCATCATGATCTCGGCAACGTCAACAGGCGCCTACGCCACCATCTTCGTGGTGCTGTTCGGCTGGGAGCATTGGCTGGCCATCGCGGTGGGCGGTGTCATTGTGCTGGTGTACTCAACCATTGGCGGCATGTGGTCCATCACCCTGGCCGATCAGGTGCAGTTCATCATCAAGACCGTGGGCGTCTTTTTGCTCATGCTCCCCTTCGCCTGGAATGCCGCCGGCGGCATTGACGGCATCAAGGAACGCGTTGATGCAAGCTTCTTCCAGTGGGACGGCATTGGCATCCAGACCATCATCACCTACTTTGTGGTTTACACACTGGGTCTGCTCATTGGCCAGGACATCTGGCAGCGCGTCTTCACCGCCCGCACCCCGCAGGTGGCTCGCTGGGGCGGCGCGACGGCTGGAATCTACTGCATCCTCTATGGTGTGGCCGGTGCCCTCATCGGTTTGGCCGCCCGCGTGGCACTACCCTCCATTGATGTCGCAGCCTTGGGCAAGGACGTTGTGTACGCCGAGGTAGCTACCAACCTGCTGCCCATCGGCATTGGCGGCATTGTTCTCGCCGCCGCTGTGGCAGCCATGATGTCCACCGCTTCCGGCTCCCTGATCGCGGCCGCCACCGTGGCCCGCAAGGACGTTGTCCCCTTCGTTGCCAGCTGGTTCGGCAAGGAAATTGACACCTCAGACACCTCCAACCCCGAGCACGATCTCAAATCCAACCGTTGGTACATGCTGGTTCTGGGCATCTTGGTTGTGCTGATCTCCATCGTGGTCAACGATGTGGTATTTGCACTGACCATCGCCTACGACATCCTTGTTGGCGGCCTGCTCGTGGCCATCATTGGCGGCCTGGTCTGGAAGCGCGGAACCGGTTTGGGCGCTGCCTGGTCCATCGCCGTCGGCTGCCTGCTCACCATCGTCCTGCTAGTCCTGTACGCCACGGCCGTCATCCCCAGCGCCGACGGCATCTACGCGAACGAGCCCATCTACTTCGGCCTCGCCGCATCTCTTGTGGTCTACGTGGTGGTCTCGCTGCTCACCCCGGCTACCCCGGCGCACATCCGCAAGATTTGGGATGACCGCCTAGCTGCGGCAGTCACCGATTCCAACCCGGATGACGTCCCCGCCGGACTGCAGAAGTAAGCGCGCCACTTAGAGAAGTACGACGGCGGGAGGTGAGCTTGGGCAACCAAGCTCACCTCCCGCCGTCGAGCTTTAAGGTTTGGCTACTCAATCAACGGTGGCAATGGGATCGCCTTGGCGTACTTCCTCGCCTGCGGCCACGAGCCAGCTCAAGGTGCCAGCGGCCGGGGAGTTGATTTCGGCGTCGAACTTATTCACCGTCACCTCAGCAACAACCTGGTAGGGAGCAACTTTCTGCCCGTTCGGTACGCGCCATTCAACGAGGACGCCCAGCTCATTGGCGTCTCCGGACATCTGGGGAAAGAATATTTCACTCAAGGCAGGCACCGCTTCCTCGTTGGGATTCCCAGCCTAGCCTTGCGTCGGCATTTTAGCGCCCGTCATTGAGGACCCGCAGCATGATGTCCTCTGCCCGCTCGTATCTCATGGTTGCAACCCACAACCGGTAGGGAGCTTCACCAGGTTCTGGCTCATGATGGTGGGATGCCCCATAGTGGCCGCGCCTGTGATGGCGTGGCTCGGGATGGCTGGGTTCGGGATGGCTGGGCCCTGAATTTGCTGGCACCGAATGGATGGGTCCGGAATGGACGGGAGATGCCCATGCAGGGATGTCTTCAGCACCCAGTGCGGCAAGGGCCGGGTCTACCATGCGTTCGGGCAGATCGGCCAGGGCGGCCCAGTACAGTGCCTGGCGTCCATTGCCCCGGCCGAAGGGCGGCAGCCAGAACGGAAGCCCAAGGTTCATCGAATCCACGGCTGAGATGGGTGATTCATTGCCCGCTGTCATGATCAGCTTCTTTCATCAGTACCGAACCAGAATCCATGAACACTTTGGCGTAGAGGTCCTTCCCATAGCTGGTGCGTTCTGGTGCACCCTCCACCACCGTGAAGGTACGGCCCCCGGAATCGGTGCGTCCCGCTTTTAGCAGCAGTGACCCTGCCGCATGCAAGGCATGGACGCTTTCGGCAAGCTCATAGAAGTGGGTAACAAACACCACGCGCATGCCGCTGTCTATCAGGCCCTGAATAATGTCACGGGCAATAACTGTGCCTTCTCGCTCATTCGTGGAAGAGAACGACTCATTGAAGAGCACCATGGCATGGGGCTTCACAACATCTACGATGCCGCTCATGCGTTCCAATTCCTCATCCAGCTTTCCGCTCTTGAGACCGAGAACTTCTTCTCGCTTGTAGTGCGAGTAGAGGCCAGCGGCAATGCCTGCGCTAAAGTACCGGGCACAGACAAACATGCCGCACTGCATCATTAGTTGCGCCGTTCCCATGCTGCGCAAGAACGTTGATTTTCCGCCCTCGTTGGCTCCGGTGATCATGATCAGGGACTTGCCGTCAGCATTGATGTTGTTCCCAACCACTGGCCCCTTACGCGCCACTGTCAAGGACACATCCCGCAAGTCCACCGCAGAGAGTGCCATCGCGGGGGATGTCTCCGCTTTGGGGAAACAAAGCGGGGCATCTGCATCTAAAAACGCTGCTTCGAGATTGATGCACCCCACAAAGAAGGCCAGTTCCTGGCGCATCATTTTGATGAAATTCATGATGTGATCATCCGATTGTGCCAAGACATCAGCTGCCAAACCGATTCCCTGATCTGCCAGCTCGCCCAATGCCCGAAACCCCTCTTCATCACGATCGTTGATGTGAAAAGAAAAACTCTGCGGCCTCTTGCCGGACATTCGCGCCAACCAATTCCGGGTGTCCGGGCCCGGATTTGAGAGTGTGTAGTCGTGGCCCTTGTTTGCCCGTCCCAAGCCAGCTGCCAGCAACGTCCCATTTTTGAACCGCAAATGCCGTAAGTGTTCGTTGATCTCTGCAAGGTAGTTTTCATCAAGTTCCGCCAACACCATGCCCACGAATCGGGTAAAACCTTGCGAGTGAAACCCGTCCTGGGTTTCAATGCACATGATTTTGAGCCGTCCAAGGACGCCGACCAACATTTCCAGGGACTGTATTGACTGGTTCCGAAGTGCTGACGGAGAACGACTGAAGATACTGCGGTATATCTTTTGTTCCCCCTCAATGGTTTCTCTCGCCAACGCGTACAGTTCGCGAACAAAGTCCGAATTTGCCGAATCATTGGCGCTCCACCGCGCATCAGGATGAAAGTCCCGATCCTTGAACAGCAGAAAAGTTTTCATGAGTTGATCCGCCCTTTCAGGGATCCGTAGTCCAGGCCGTACTTCTGTGCCAACACCATGGCATAGGCCGAACCGTCAGCTCGTTGACGGACGACCTTGAAGGTGCGCTGTGCGGGATTTTCGGCTTCAACGGTGCTGACCATACTGACCACTGTTGGGCCCAAGCACGAAAGTTCCTCCACGAAGGCGACGCATACGCAGACAAGGTCGGTACTTTGTATCTGCGCAAATATTCTGGTGCCTAAGTCGATGGCATCACCCAAGGTGGTGGAGGTGAATATCTCGTTGAGAATTAGAAGGCTTCGCGGAGTTGCCGCATCCAAGATGTCATGGATCCGGACCAGATCATCCATCAATTTCCCCTGCAGGTCCTTAGTGTTCTCACCCAATTCAAAGTGCGTGAAGATCGCATCGGGAAGCGTCAGCCTCGCCTGTTTTCCTGGCACTGGCAGGCCAAGGGCTGCCAGATAATGCAGTTGGCCGAAGATACGTGCAAACGTTGTTTTGCCTCCTTGGTTTGGTCCGGAGACAACAAGAATGCGTTCAATTCCGCCCAGATCTATGTCATTGGTGACCACCGACCGTGCCCGGGCAACGATTTGTATTGCCAGTGCTAGATCGAATGTTTCCTTTGCGTGGACTTCCTTGTTATGGCTCACCGCCGGCATACAAAAGGAAAGCCCCTTCGCAGTAGGCTTGGCCACCAAATCAAGATAGGCAAGATAAAACTGGATTTCTCTGTCAAAGGCCGCCACCAGTTCATTTCCAAACTCGGCATGGGTTAATTCAAAGCTCTGAAGGGCCAAGAATTCACCAGGGAAAAGCTGCACCACCCCGTCCAGAATCCACCTCTCAACGTGGTTCATGTCCACGATGGTCTTACCGTTTTGCCTGCGGTAATCTTTGACCTGTCCTTGGCTGAATCTCTCAAACGTCTGGCGCACCTCGGCAGTGTAATCGGCGCTATCTTCTTCGCGTGTGACGGTGACACGGTTTCCTTTGATGCCTACGCAGTAGCGGACTTTAGCCAAGGCTTCCTGTACCTGCGCGGCATCGCTGACTACTGCTAGGAAACCGGAAGACTTCACATATCCGGCAAGATAGATCCCGAACGCCCGCAGACCCCGGGAAGCCGGGGCTGCATCAGCCAAGGTCTCATTCAGCTCCGTCACGGCTGCACAATAAATACTGGCGGCGTCAACCAGCATGGCCTGACGTTGGCGCTCGTCCCGAAATCCGTCTGCCAATGCGCGGTCCCGGCGCATCTCGAGCATTGCCCGGGCAAAGCCATCCACAACCCTGCGCAGTTTTGCCTGGGCGAGGTCATTGAAGACTTCGTGTCTGTAGCTGATCACATCCAGGTCCTGCAGCGGCAGGTAGAAATACGGCTTGAGCTGGTATTGCTCCCGTCCTGCCACAGTCGCCGCGATGATCTGGTTGATTTGTAGGTCAACCAGAAATCTCGTTGCCGGTCCTTCTACGAGCTCCCTTGGGCTGCCTGTGGGGAAAAGAATGCTGACAAAACCTTCAGGTTTCGGCTCTCTTCCCACGAGTGTTGCTAAGTTCTCTGGGGCTGGTTTCCTCGTCCCCAAGATTCCTTCATCCGTGAACATGACCGTGCCTCTATCCTGCAGTTGAGACAGGAACCATGAGCCAAGAGGCGGTTCGAACCGAGTTGTGGTTCGGGCGGGGTCCATCGCCGGTAATTGCTATTTTATCGCAGCAGGCGTCTGCGCGTGAGAAAAAGTTTTCCTTAGTCGGCATCTTGTCTACTACTCCGGGGGCGCGGATCATGACAACTAGTTGTTCACACCACTGCCGTGAGAGGAAAAGAAATCATGGAATGTGGCACTAACGAATCCGGCACTGGCGGTGGATGAGAACAAGGGTGGGGATGCTGCCATGAATGGGGATGCTTCAATCGATGGGCGAGGTGATGATCGCCCATCTCCCAGCATGGAACCCAGCCCGTCATCCTCCACAGCCCCGAAAAAGTGGCTCAGCAGGGGCATTCTTGCCATTGGTGGCACATCATTTCTCAGTGATTCCGGGCATGAACTCGTCACCTCGTTACTCCCATCTTTTTTGACCTCCACGCTGCATGCCGGACCGGCTGCCTTGGGCGCCATTGAAGGAGCATCCGATGCATTGCTTGGACTGAGTAAATTGGCTGGTGGCCCATTGGCCAATGAACCCTCGCGCCGGTCCAAAGTGGCCTCAGCCGGGTACTTGCTGACAGCCGTGGCCACGGCGGCGATCGGCCTCTGCACCATGGTGTGGCAGGTGGCTGCATTGCGTGCCCTTGCCTGGTCCGCGCGTGGCGTTCGGTCCCCCGCCAGAGACACTATGTTGGTTTCCTTGGCGCCGCGCGCCGCCTATGGGCGGGCAGCTGGCATTGAACGGGCTGGGGACAATGCCGGCGCCATTGCCGGTCCGCTCGTGGCGGGGCTCCTCGTGGGTGTGATCGGCATCCGCCAAGCAATTTTTTTCTCTATCATCCCTGGCGTGTTAGCTGCCGTTGCCGTATCCATCGCCGCACGCCAGGCCCGGACCATGCTGTCGGCACCAGCCAACAGGACCCGGCTAAGCTTCAACCTTGGAGAACTTCGCCGCAGTGGTGCGGCCCGTGCACTAGTGCCGGTTGCTTTTTTCGAGCTTGGGAACCTGGCCACAACGCTTCTGATTCTGCGTGCCACGGAAGTGCTCAGCAGCGGCGGACGAACTGCGACTGCGGCCGCAGCACTGGCCATTTTCTTTTACGCCGCCCATAATGCGGCAGCCACTGCTGCTTCACTCGTAGCTGGTCCGCTAGTGGACAAGATCGGTGCGGGTCCCGTGTTCGCTGCTGGCAGTGCAGTGTATGTGGGCGCCTACCTACTGTTCGCTTTCAGCACCTCGTCATCGGCACTGATTCTGACCGGGTTCCTGCTGGCCGGGGTGGGCATCGGCTTTGCCGAAACAGCGGAGTCCACTGCTGTTGCACTAGCGCTACCAGAGAGGCTCCGCGGCAATGGTTACGGCCTGTTGGGCCTGGTGCAATCATTTGGCGATCTGGGCGCAACAATGACTGCCGGCATTCTGTGGGCCCTTTTTTCCCCGGCTGTAGCCTTCACTTATGCGGCTGCTTGGATGGCCGCCTCGATCGCCGCTTCCGGTCTGCTGCGCCCCTCACGGGAGCAGCAGGCCGAAAGCCAGATCTCGTGACGGCGGGCGGCTACTACGACACGCACGCTGGCGCTGTCTGAGCCACTCAGCTACGGCTTGGCACGGGCGCCAGGCCAAAAGCCAACGACGGGTTGGCTTCTGCAATTTCCAACAATCTATTGTATTTGGCGAGTCTTTCACCTCGAGCTGGGGCCCTGACTTGAGCTGGCCGCAGCCGGAACCCACGGTAAGGTCGGCGACGAAGCTGTCGAGGGTTTCCCCAGAGCGGTGGGAGACCATTGCGGTGAATCCACCGGCTTTTGCAACCGTCATTGTTTCGAGGGTTTCGGTGACTGTGCCCACCTGGTTGGGCTTGATCAGTACCGCCGTGGCGGACCCTACCGCAATGCCGTCGCGGACACGGGCTGCTTGGGTGACGAAGAGATCATCACCCACAATCGGCACGCGGGCCCCAAGGCTCTGGACCAACGCGGGCCATGATTGGCGATCGTCCTCTGACAGGGGGTCTTCCAGTCTGCGGATCGGGTAATTATCCAGGAGCTTTCCGTAATAGTCGGTCATCTGTTCAGGTGTAAGTACCTGGTCGTTGACACGGTAGGCCCCGTCAGCGAAGAAAGAATTAGCTGCTGGGTCCAGAGCGATCATGATGCCGGTTTCCCCGGCAGTACGTCCCGAGGCCTCGATAGCTGCCAGAATCAGGTCCAGCGCCTCCTCCAGGCGTGCAATCTCCGGCGCATAACCGCCCTCATCGCCGAGGCCCGTGGCCAAACCCCTGCCACGGAACACTCGCGCTAATGCGTGGTAGACATCGGAGCCCCATTCCAACGCTTCCGGAAAGCTGCTTGCACCAACGGGGCGATCATGAATTCTTGGAATGCCAGTTCGTTTGCCGCGTGCTCGCCGCCGTTGATCACGTTGAAGTGGGGAATGGGCAGCCGCTGCTCGCTCCCAGTCTGCCCCTGTTTGCCGTTCCGTCCAGCTCGCACAAAGCGGCATACAGCTGTGCCAGCGAGCCCCACGCCTGGGAGCCAAGCAACCCGGCCATTTCACCCGTGACAGCAGCAACGGCTTGGCTCACTCCGCGCCCGGACCAGCGCACACCGCCGTCACGCAGTTGGACCTGCACCGTTGGGAAAACCTCTGGAATCAAGAATTTGCATGGCCTTCACGGCTGTTATCCGCAGGTCACCCATCATCGGCTCCTTTTCGAGAATATTTCGCTTGCACGGTCCTCATGCCTTCGCTTTTGAGGCTACTCCCCCCATCCCCTCGCCTTTCCAGTGTCAGTTGAGATGGTGCAAACGATCCAGATAATTGGATGTGGTCATTGGCTGCCATTGAGTCGCTTACGATGCTTCATTCGCTTTCCGGTGGGGAGCGGCATTTCTCAGCTTTGCGCATCTTGTCAGAAACGTGGTGGTTGTGATTGATTGAAGTTCTACGCCACAGGGTTGCGCAGAAGCGGCTACCAGCAACGGTCAACAAGTAGCGGGCAGCCTCCATCACCAGGACGGCAGGCCCTGCGGCAAGGACAAGCTCCGGGCCATCCGGGTGAGAGGAACTTTCCATGCCTGACTACAACAAGCTTCTAAGCTGCGGCGACTATCAGCAAGGACTTCTCACCGGCGTCATCGACATCCCGCATGGTTCCAGCCACAAGATCGAATGGGACCGCACCACTGGCCTGTTCCATCTTGACCGGGTAGATCCGGGCATCTTCGCCAAGCCTGTCAACTATGGTTTCATTCCACAGACCTTGGATGAGGACGGCGATGAACTCGATATTCTGTGCATCACCCGGGAGCCGCTCGTAACAGGGGTAGTTGTTCACTTACGGATCTTGGGCCTGCTGAACTTCCGCGACGGGGAGGACATGGACTACAAAATTCTCACCGTCCCGGTGGACGACCGTGACTCCGGCGGCGCCATTCGTTCCATCGATGATGTTCCTTCGCGTCTGAAGCAGCAAATCGAACACCATTTCAACCATTACAAGGACTTTCAGACGGACACACAGACACAGGTTTTGGGGTGGGGCGGACTCGAGGACGCCATTGTCATTGTGGCTGCCTGCAGCGATCGCTGGGCAGCAAGCCAGGCCGTTTAGGCCTGCAGCGGCGGGGGGGGGGGGGGGGGGGAAAAAAAAAAAAACCCCCCCCCCAAAAGAACGCCAAGAGGTGGTGTGACACAAACAATAAAACCCCCCCCACAAACACCCACCCCAAACCCACCC
>NZ_JBEPPB010000017.1:0-63976 GCF_040547105.1 Arthrobacter sp. UYCu511 | reverse complement strand
GCGCAGTTATTACGCAAAGTCTGGATCTGCGTACGGCTCGTCAGATCAGCAATAGGACGGTCAATGGCCAACGTGGGAGTGTTGTGATCCTCCGTAGCAATAGTCAAATCGGGGCGGCGCAGCGGACGGCCAGCCAACCGCAAACCCTCAAAGGCCTGCGGGGAGCTGACCTCGTGGACCAAGTGAAGATCAATGTAAAGAAGATCAGGCTGAGCAGCATCGCCCACGCCTTCACCCTGACGGACAACATGATCACGCCACACTTTTTCGGCCAACGTCTTCGCCATGACCTTCCTTTCATTGCACTTGGTATGTATATATTTCCTACTGCAGAAAACACCACCAGTAACAACTGGCGTTATCGCAGAACCCTCTCCTACGCTCCATCGTGTGCCATGAACAACTGATTCAGCACAGAGAAGTGTCAGCTATTTGGGTTCCAGTGCCCCGATACGTTGTTGTCACCGTTTAATTGTTCTCGGGCCAACGGGCCGCGGCCAGGTCGTTCCGGGTGCCCCCACGAGAGACGAAGGATGCTGACGGACGGCCAGTAAGTTCAGCGATTCGGTCCGAGACCTTCATATATTTCTCAAGGTCAATCCCCGTTGCTATCCCCAGCCCATCACACAAGTGGATCAGGTCCTCTAAAGCCGCGTTGCCCAAGACTGCAGGATCTCCGGGGAACCACATGTCCCCTCCCAACCCGCCGAAGGATCCTTCTAGCCAGCTGGCTCCAGCCATCATGGATGCAAGAGCGTTGGCCGGAGCGAAGCCGTTGCGGTTGTGAAGGTGCACTCCCACATCCAACTCGGGATAGTCCTGGCACACTTGCGCAACGCCGTCGTAGATTTCACCGGGATGTTCTTCACCCGAAGTGGCAGCGAGGTAGACACCGCTGGCGCCTGCCTCAATGGCAGCCTCCACCACGCGAAGCCGCTCTTCCTTGCTGACAGGCCCGCGAGCTGGCGCAAAGAACGCACACGCGACGGCAACAACCAGACGTGTGCCGACCGACTGCGTCAATTCACCAATTTTGGCAAGGTCCGCCAAGACTTCATCTACATTCATACCTTGGTTGCGTATGCTGACTTCGGTGTCCGCTGAGACCACCACGACAAGCTCATCCAATCCGCAGTCCGCTGCACGCTGTGCGCCACGGAGATTGGGAGCTAAACCCCTATAAACAACGCCGGGGAGTCGCGGCACGGCCGCCATGACTTCACTGGCATCTGCTAGTTGCGGCAAAACCCTCGGATGGGCAAAAGAGACGGCCTCTATCTCCCGAACTCCAGCATCGATCAACATATGAACCAGTTCTACTTTGTCCCCGGTGGGCACTGGCTCAACAACCGATTGCAGGCCGTCACGCAGGCCGACTTCAACGAGTCGAATAGAAGATGGCAGTTGTGGAAGACTCATGCAAGACCCCTAGTTCGCAGTGCTGACAAGTCAGAATCCGAGATCCCTAGCTCGGAGAGGACCTCTTGAGTATGTTGTCCCAGTGCGGGGCCGGGCCACCGTACGGTGCCTGTAGTACGGCTCAGCTTTGGGAAGACGTTTTGCATTGAGACAGGTCCCAGGACAGGGTGGTCTACTGAAATGATGGACTCACGGGCCAAATACTGTGGATCACTGAGCATATCCACAGGCCGGAATATCTTTCCTGCAGGGACTCCATGCTTCTCCAACAAAGCTTCTAGGTCTTCTGCCATCTGCGTGGAAGTAAACTCACCGATTATCCCGTCCAGTTCCTCTTGACGTTCTCCGCGGGCACCGTGTGTTGCATAGCGCGCATCGGAGGCCAGCTCGGGCTGATTGATGGCAACAGCCAATCGGCCGAACACTGTGTCTTGATTGGCGGCGATCAGCACCCATTTCCCGTCTTTAGTGGGGTATACGTTGCTAGGAGCGACGTTGGGGAGAATAGCGCCGGTACGTTCACGCTGGTATCCGGATACTTGCCATTCCGGCACAAGTGATTCCATCACGCCTAGGACTGCCTCATAAATTGAAGAATCCACCACCTGACCATGCCCGCTGGTCTCACGTTCATGGACAGCCGCCAACGCCCCTATGGTTGCGAACAATGCCGCGAGAGTATCACCAATTGAGATGCCAACACGTGATGGTGGCATGGACGGATCACCCACCACATACCTGAGGCCACCCATAGCCTCGCCTATCGCACCATACCCTGCTCGTTGGGAGTAGGGCCCGTCCTGGCCAAACCCGGAAACCCTCACCATAATGAGTTTCGGATTCAGTTCCTTCAGATCGGAGTAGCCCATACCCCACCGCTCCATGGTCCCTGGACGGAAGTTCTCGATAAGAACATCGGCCGTAGAGAGCAACTTTCGAGCTATATCCTGCGCCTCGGGCTCGCGCAGATTTAGGGTAACGGAACGTTTGTTGCGTCCCACAATCGACCACCAGAGCGACTGCCCCTCAGGTAGCTGCCGGCCCCATTGCCGAAGCGGATCGCCTTTGGTGGGGTCCTCAATTTTGACGACATCCGCTCCTAAATCGCCTAGCATCTGGCCACAGAAGGGCCCTGCAAGCAACTGGCCCATCTCAATAACTCGCAGGCCCGACAGGGGTCCTGAACCGGATTTAACTTCAATGTTGGCGGTCATAGCAGCCCTCCTGGGAAACGGCTTTGGCGATTGCGAAGTTGTTCAACTGTTGAATACGAACAGTGAAGATGTATACAACTTTGCAGAATTACCGCTGGGAGTCAAGAAAATTCTGAATATTTCCACAAAATCGTATGCAATCTAGTTGACAGCAGGCCGGTATGACTTTAGCCTGAATCTGAGTTAATGTGATCTGCATTACAGCATCTAACAGTGCGGGCACTCACTAAGTACCGGATCCAAGGAAGTGGCCCGTTACGGGCAGCCCTGGATGATACAAAAAATCTTTTTTACTTTACGGCCCAGCTCAGCGGCGCACCAGCGCGAGACATAGAGCAGAGACAGATATTGAGGAGAACTGATGGCATTTCGACTAGGTGTAGATGTTGGCGGCACCTTCACGGACATTTTGCTGATCAACGAAGAGACCGGGGAAACTCACCGATTCAAAACCGCCTCCACGCCCGAGGACCAGTCCATCGGCGTGCTCCACGGCATTGAACAGGTCTGTTCAGCTGCCAACATCGGGCTCTCAGAAGTGTACGAAGTCCTCCACGGCACAACTGTAGCCACCAACGCCATTCTTGAAAAAAAGGGTGCCCGCGTTGGCTTGGTAACAACTAAGGGCTTCCGCCAGGTCCTGCAGATCGCCCGATCGTTCGTTCCCGGGGGGCTGGCAGGATGGATCATTTGGCCCAAACCTGAACCACTCGCAGACCTTGAAGACACCGTTGAAGTCATTGAACGGGTGACCACCAACGGCGAAGTGCTCACGCCTTTAGACGAAGAAGACGTTAGGACCCAGCTCCGCAAGCTAAAGAAAAAAGGCATCGAGGCCCTAAGTATCAGCCTGATCAACTCCTACGCCTATGGGCACCATGAGTCCCGTATTGCCCAGATCGCCGCCGAAGAACTCCCCGGGATCCCCGTGTCCCAATCCTCAGTAGTTCTTCCCGAACTTCGCGAGTATGAACGCACTATCACCACAGTCGCTAACGCTTATGTTCAGGGTCAAGTATCCCGTTATGTTGGCAATCTCGAGAGCAAGCTGGGCGAAGCGGGGATCAACGCTCAATTATCAATCCTGCGCAGCGACGGCGGACTGGTTTCGGGCAAGGTGGCCGCGAACAACCCAGTGTCCTTATTGCTTTCCGGACCAGCAGGAGGGGTTACCGGTGCCGTGTGGGCTGCCGAACAAGCGGGGTTCTCTAACTTGCTGACTTTTGACATGGGAGGTACGTCCACTGACGTGGCACTTGTGCAAAACTTGACACCGCGCATAGGCCGCGAGACCACCGTTGGTGACCTGACAGTACGTGCCACCTCAGTAGACGTTCGAACCGTTGGAGCCGGTGGAGGTTCGATCGCTCATGTACCCCCGCTAACTCAGGCCCTGCGCGTGGGTCCTCAATCAGCAGGTGCATCCCCGGGACCCGCCTCATACAGCCGCGGCGGGGTGGACCCCACCGTCACCGACGCGAATGTTGTCCTGGGCTACCTTCTGCCCCAACTAGCCGGCGGAGAAATAGGTCTAGACGTTGAGGCGGCCGGAACTGCTGTGAAGACCATCTCCGAAGCCATCGGAATGGACGGGGTAGAAAGCGCTGCCGAGGGCATCATCCACATCGTCAATGAAAACATCTACGGCGCACTGAAGCTCGTATCAACTCAACAAGGATTTGATCCACGAGATTTCGCTTTGGTGGCTTTCGGAGGGGCCGGGCCATTGCACGCCAACGCCCTTGGAAAACTGACCGGAGCCTGGCCGGTCATCATCCCGCCGTCGCCGGGTGTCCTGTGCGCCTACGGGGACGCGACCACTAGTCTGCGTGACGAATCTGCCCGCACCTTGGTCCAGCGCTTTAGCGAACTCAGCGACGAGCTGGTCTACGATATTTTGAAAGACCTCGAAGCTAATGCCCGCGAATCGCTTCTTGCAGCCGGTCTCGATGAGAAGGACCTGACAGTCGCCTATTCGGCGGACATGCGGTACCACGGTCAAGGATTCGAAATCCCCATCACGGTAGATCTGAGCACTTTCCGCAACGGGAATGGCCTAACCCATCTTCGTTCCCAGTTCAACACCGAGCACGAAAGACTGTTCGCCTTTTTGCTGGACAATGAGCACGAATTTGTGACCGCCCGAGCTACAGTCAGCGGGCCCCGGCCCGAAGTAGCGTCAGTGACCCTCGAGGCTAGCGGTTCCGATCCCTACCTTGCAGAACTCAGCAAGCACACAATCTTCGTAGATGGGAGCAACCTCCCAGCCGTTATTTATGACCGAGGTCTGCTCAAGGCAGGGAACGTGGTTCCAGGACCCGCCGTCATTACCGAAATGGACTCCACAACGCTGGTTCTCCCGGGTCACACCGCAACCGTTCACCCGCACGGCAGCCTCCTGATCCGCCCCATTGAAGACCCTGAAACGACAAAGGACTGACTCCATGGCAACGCTAATTGAAACCGCCACACAACCCCTCAATGCAGTGGACGTGGACATTGTAACCCTTGACCTGATCGAAAATGCGCTCCGCAGCGCCCGCTACGAAATGGATGAGACTCTGTTTCGCACCGCACTGAGCCCGGGAATTCGGGAACAACATGATGAGTTCCCATTGATCGCCGATCCTGCCGGAAAAATGATTGTAGGGCAGTTCGGCTTGTCCATTCCGGACTTCTTAGAGAACTTCAAGGGGACCATCGAAGAAGGGGATGTGCTGATGACCTCGGACCCCTACTCATGTGGAGCTGCGATCAGCCATGCCAACGACTGGCTCGTGGTCATGCCCATCTTCTATGAAGGGCGGATCGTCGGGTGGGCATCCCAATTTGGCCATATGACAGACGTTGGCGGCAAGACTCCGGCGTCCATGCCAACGGACGCACGCACCATCTTCGAAGAAGGCGTTATTATTCCTCCTTTCAAGCTCTACAAGAAGGGGGAACGCGACGAGACCTCATTGGGGATCATTTTGAACCAGGTCCGCAAACCTGACTGGAACCGGGCTGATCTCAATGGGATTGTGGCGGCGTGCCGAACTGCTTCGCGGCGGGTACAGGAGATGTGCGCACGTTTTGGTGTAGATAGCTACACTTCTGCACTAAATGCCCTGCTAGACCGCAACTACCGAGCAATGAAGGTCCTGCTTGCGCTGGTGTTCAAGGAAGGGGAAACTCTTTCTTTCACCGACTATATTGATGATGATGGCCGCGGGTACGGTCCGTACGAGCTCACCATGGCAATCACCCGCACCGGAGACAAGGTGCTGATTGACCTCACCGGTAGCAGCCCCCAAGCCCAGGGCCCCATCAACTATTACATCAATGAAAATCTCATCCGTATGTTCTTTGGCATCTACATGATCACCGTGGCGGACCCACAAATTCTCTGGAATGACGGTTTTTATCCGTTAGTGGATGTTGAGATCCCAGACAATTCATTCTGGAAGCCCCAATACCCGGCTGCCCTCAACGGAAGAAACCATGGAATCGGCCGCCTCTTCGATCTTTTCGGAGGATTGCTGGGCCAAGCTAACCCAGATCTACTAAACGCCGCCGGCTTCTCTTCTTCACCTCACTTCATGTACTCCGGCAACTACAGTGGTGGCGAGCGCAAAGGTGAATGGTTCCAGCTCTATTCCATCGGCTTCGGTGGCATACCTGGACGGCCCATGGGCGATGGCCCCGACGGTCATTCGTTGTGGCCTTCCTTTGTCAACATTCCCTGCGAATATCTTGAGTCTTATTACCCGCTGGTGGTGGACTGCTGGGAGACAATCGCAGACTCCGGCGGCGCAGGATTACACCGCGGCGGAAACGGCGTTGACGTGGCCTACCGGTTCCTGGAACCTGGCACCATCGCTATCCACGACGACCGCTGGCTGACGTATCCATGGGGAGTTAAGGGTGGCGAGCCTGGCGACCGTGGCAAAAAATGGATCGACAGGGCAGACGGTACCAAGGAGATATTGCCCAGCAAAGTGCACGATGTGTCCGTTGGCAAAAACGATGTCCTACACTTCGTGACGTGGGGCGGAGGTGGCTGGGGAGATCCTTTGGAGCGGGATCCTGAGCTAGTGTGCAAAGAGGTGCGGCGCGGACTGGTAACGGCCGACGGCGCTCGGCGCAACGGTGTGGTGTGCAGTGAAGAGGGGGAACTCGACTCTGTTGCAACGCAGGAACTGCGTACACAACTCCGATCAACCCGTTCTGAACCGTTGCCTCTGTTCAATAGGGGTGGGGACATGGAATCATTACTGGCTAACTGTCTGGCAGAAACTGGACTGCCAGCACCGATCCCACCATTGGCAGTGTGATGGAAGTGACGGAGAACTTCAGCGATGGCTTCAATGGGACTCTGGTGCCTGGACGAAGCCCTGCCATGATCTCGATCGATCTAATGCGCGCTTACTTCGATCCAGAAAGCTCCTTATGTCTGCCCTCAACAGACTGTTTGAGCGTAGTGGCGTCAGTTATCGCAGCAGCCCGACAAAGCGCAGTGCCTGTGATTCACACGATCGTTCGTTACAGTCCTGATGCCTTGGATGGCGGCATGTTTGTCAAGAAGATCCCTGCCTTGAGAAGCCTCATCGGGGAGACAAGAAATGGGCTGCTCATGCCCGAGGTCGGGGCCTTGCCTGAAGAAACTGTGATCACCAAGCAATATGCGAGCGCCTTTTTCGGAACAAGCCTCAGTTCCATGCTTCAAGCTCGGGGCGTGGACACCCTCATCATTGTGGGCACCAGCACCAGCGGCTGCATCAGAGCAACGGCTGTGGATGCCATTCAACATGGTTTCGTTCCTATAGTGGTCCGTGACGGTGTGGTGGATCGCAACGAGACTGTGCACAACGCTTCACTGTACGACCTTCAAGCCAAATATGCTGAAGTGATGGACAGTGAAGCAACCATCGCCTATATCAAAAGCGTTCAGACTCCTTAGCGGGGCCTAGACGGCTTGAACTGTGCGGTGCTGTCAGCGCTGAACATAACCTGACAGCACCAGCGCAGTACAAGCGCTGAGGCCCAGTTGTCACCTTAATATTGCATACAACCACAATTTCCGGTAACGTCCCCGACGGCATCCTTGCCTTTCTGTGACTAGAACCAATCGCCAAGTATTGAGGTGCAACCGTCATGAACACCGATTCCACTCCACCGGATAACGACTTCGGGCAGAACGCCGACGAGAGCGCTTACGCTCAGCTGCGCTCCATGCTTGCTTCGGGTATTTTGCAGCCAGGGGCTTGGCTGCGGGAAAAAACCCTGGCAGAGCGCATCGGAGTCAGCCGGACACCTATTCGCGAGGCGCTTAACAGGTTGGCAGCGGAAGGCCTGGTCGAAATCAGCCGCAACAAGGGAGCACAGGTTGTCTCCTTCACTGCCGGGGACATCGCAGACCTTTATGACGTTCGCGCTGGGTTTGAACCCCATGCCGCCCTTCTCTCAGTGCCCCGTCTCACAGAGGAGGACGTTGAGCGACTGGGGCTGCTGGCACAACAAATGGAAGACGCCGTGCAGGCTGGCCGGCACAGTGAGCTGAGCGCTCTCAATGGTGCATTTCATGGCATATTCGTAGAACAGTGTGGAAACAGACACCTTTCTATTGCTCTGCGGGCAATTCTCCGGCCAACAATGGTGGCACACACCTTCATGAGCTACACCCCTGAGGAACTCAAGCGAAGCATGCAACACCATGCCGAACTCGTCGCAGCTGCAAAAGCCCGCGACGGGGAATGGGCCGAAGCTGTTATGCGAGTTCACATTCTGGCCGCCAAGAACGCCGTAGTCACCGCGAACTCCAACCCTTAGATTTTTCTGTCTCCACACGCAGGCAGCATCATGGAGTCCCGCAGGCGAAGCAACTCCATCACTCCATCACTCCATGGTGCAGAGAATCGCACCCATGGCTACTGGCAGGTACGTGACTATGACCCGGCGGCGGAACTGTGAATCGATCCGGAAATTGCGCTCAGCGGCGCTCCAGTACCACCCCACTGTTTAGCTATTATCTCTGCAACGATCGAGACAGCCGTTTCTTGTGGCGTACGGGACCCCAGGCTAAGGCCAATTGGACTACTCAGTCGCGCGAGTTCCTCCGCGTGTAGGCCCGCCTGCACTAACCGTTCCATACGGTCCTCATGGGTACGCCTTGACCCCATGGCCCCCACATAAGCCAGCGTCGGAATACGAAGAGCAATCTCCAACAAGGGGACATCAAACTTGGGGTCGTGGGTCAGGACGCAGATCACAGTGCGTCCGTCCAGCTGGCCAGCCTCTAGCTGGTGGCTCAAGTACCTGTGCGGCCAGTCCACGATCACTTCGTCCGCGCCCGGAAACCGGGCAGCCGTGGCGAAGATGCTACGTGCATCACAGACCGTCACATGGTAACCCAGGAGCGATCCTTGGCTCGCCACAGCCGCGGCAAAGTCAATGGCGCCGAAGATGAGCATTCGCGGTCGCGGGGCATAGCTGGCCACAAAGACTTCCATTCCCTCACCCCGTCGTTGTCCTTGAGGGCCATAGCCTAAAGTTGTAGTGCGGCCCGCGGCCAACAGTCCACGCGCGTCCTCGGCGACGGCGTGATCGGCGAGTGGGTGACCAAGAGAACCGTCGATATCATCAGGGCGCACCACCATCCGTCGGCCCACCCAGCCATCCGACGGGTGCTTAATGACTGTAGCTACGGCGACCGGCCTTCCTGCACCGATGTCAGCCCAGACCTCCTCCAACCGGGGAAACGTTGCCGGGCTTACAGGTTCAATAAAGATATCTAGGATGCCGCCACATGTAAGCCCCACAGAGAACGCGTCGTCGTCGCTCACCCCGTAGCGTTGCAGGACCGCAGTGCCGGTGTGCTCCATTTCTCTGGCCAACTCATACACCGCACCTTCCACGCAGCCGCCGGATACCGATCCCACAGCTCGTCCGTCGCCAGTAACGAGCATGGAAGCCCCAGCGGGACGCGGAGCGGATTGGAACGTTCTGACCACTGTTGCCAACCCTGTGGTGTTCCCGAGTTCCCACTCCGTTTTAAGCTCGGCCAGTACATCACGCATCTAAAAGCACCTCCCATAACTCTTTAGAACTCCACCGAAGGTGGTGTGAACGTTCACGGCCACTGTGTAAAAAATCAAGCACTAACGCAGACTCGTTACATTTACCGCATGCTCACGGTTCGAAACCGTGGTCAGAACAACCTTGCCTGTGCTCTGTCTACTCTCCAGAAAACGATGCGCTGCTGGAGCTTGGTCCAGGGGGAAGGAACGAGAAATTTGGACATCAATGACCTTGTTCGCAATAGAATCCATGACCTTACCGCTCAGATGTTCCAAGTCACTGCGGTTGGAAATGAAGTGCCTTAGGTTTGGCCGGGTCACATACAGCGACCCGGCGGTGTTAAGCCGGCCCAGATCCAGAGGCGGGACAGGGCCGGAGGCCTGCCCGTACAGTACAAGGAGTCCGTGTGGCTTCAATGAAGCCAACGATGCGTCAAACGTTGTCGCTCCGACACCGTCGTAGACCACGTCAACACCCACACCACCGGTCAAATCGCGGACCAACGTAGGTAGTTGCTGTGTTATATCGGCAAGCAAGTCGTAGCGAATGACATGCTCGGCACCTGCCGCGTGCGCCAGTGACTTCTTGTGGTCGCTGGATACCGTCCCAATGACGCGCGCGCCTCGTGCGGCAGCCAGCTGGGTCAGCATCAACCCAACTCCACCCGCTGCGGCATGCACCAATAGGGTGTGGTCTCTGGAAACTGCAAAAGTTGAGTCGGTCAGAAACTGAGCTGTCATACCTTGGAGAAGGCCGGCTGCCGCTGTCACGCTGTCGACTGAGCTTTCCACGAGTATCGCCGCTGCCACAGGAACAACGAGCATCTCGGCGTAAGAACCCGGCACCCACACCCAAGCAACGCGGGTACCGAGCTCGAAATCCCTCACGCCGTCGCCAAGCTCAATGACAACTCCCGCACCTTCAAGGCCGGGAACATGGGGATAGTCCACCGGGTAGGCGCCGGAGCGTCGGTAAATATCAATGAAATTGACACCCGCGGCTTCTACTTGCACTAAAATTTCTCCGGCACCGGGGACAGGGCGCAATGACTCCCTAACCACCATGTCATCGGCGTTACCAGGGTTTTCTATGACAACGGTTCGCATTGCTTCCATTCTGCCGGGGTGGCTACCAATGACTCCCCTAGCGTGGCCGGGGTGGATGATTTGCTCTATTCACTCACTCGTTTACGGTTGCAGGTGCGGGTGGCCGCAGCAGCGGTCTGTACCGACCGAACTATTCCGTGATATCCAGTGCAGCGGCACAAGTTGCCATCAATAGCGTGTCTAATATCGGCTTCACTGGGGTCAGCGTTTTCGCCTAGCAGTTCCTCGGTACAAAAAAGCATCCCAGGAAGGCAATACCCGCACTGGAAACCGAACTCGTTCCAGAATGCGCTCTGGATGGGAGAGAGCTCTTCCCCTTCTCCGGCGAAGCCTTCGATGGTACGAATCTCACTGCCGTCGGCACTGACCGCTAGAGAAAGGCACGATTTAACCACCTCTCCGTCAACAGTCACAGTGCAGGCACCGCAATCACCAGTGCGGCAGCCTACGTTAGTTCCGGTCAATTCCAGATCCTCACGCAAGAAGTCGACCAACGCCAGGCGTGGGTCAACCTCAACCTGGTGCCTAACACCGTTGACAACCACATTTACGGGAAGGTTTTGCTGTGGGTTGGTCATGATTTTTCTCCATTTTTAGCTGCGGCAATTTCTCGTACGGCACGTTGTGTCATGACTCCTGCAATATGACGCCGGGTATCAGCGGTGGCGAACACGTCACTCCAAGGCTGGCGCATTGCAGCATGTACCCGCTGGAGGACTTCGTCCTCGCTCTCCTGCCCGTCTAGGTCCACCGCAAACGGAATGGCTCCAGCACCGCCCACGATTACTCGCCGCGCCACGCCGTCCTCGGATGCAATGCAACCGATAGTGACTATTGGCCAGCTTCCTTGGGCAGTTTTAAACTTTGCGTAGGAAAAAAGGTTTTCGTCGTTGGTGGAGGGGATACTGATTGACTCTAATATTTCATCAGGTTCTAAGAGCGTTACGTTTGCATCGAGAAAGAAATCCGCGGCTTCGACAATTCTGGTGGAGCTATGGGCGCGAAGATGCAAGGAGGCCTTCATTGTCACCAACGCCCCAGGGATGTCCGAGGCAGGGTTCGCGTAGCAAGCTGAACCACCAATGGTTCCACGGTTGCGGATCTGTGAGCCTCCAGTGATTCCAGCTACAACCTTTTTCAGAAAATTCGGGGTGTGTTTAGAATGCGCCAGCTGAGTGTACGTTGTAGCGGGACCAATCACAACAGCATCTGCTTCTGCGCTTACACCGGCGAGTCCAGCTAATTTCAAATCGATGACCAGCTTGGGTCTGCGCAGATGATGACTCATTTCAGGCACTACCCACGTACCACCGCTGATAATGGCTGTTTCTTCTCCCTCCATCTGCGCGAGTTCAGCGGCAGCCTCCTCCGCGGATCGAGGACATGAATACTTGAATCGGTGTGCAATCATGCTTGTTTCCCCGTTTCCCGAGTGATGATGGCGTGAAGAACATTCTGTGGATTGAGCGGCATCTGACGGATCGTGACCCCCAGCGGCGCCAGGGCGTCATGCACTGCGTTCGTTACCGCAGCTTGCGCCCCGCCAACACCAGCCTCCCCTGCCCCCTTGGTGCCTAGCGCTGTGTATGGACTGGGGGTCACCTGATGCACCGACTCAAACATGGGTACGTCGCTTGCTCGGGGCATGAGGTAAGTCTTGAACCGATTGGTGGAGAGGTGACCTGTCGCTGGGTCATGAATCGAGTGCTCCATCAAAGCAGCACCGATTCCCATGGCGGTGGCACCCTCCATTTGACCTTCCACAAAACGCGGGTTGATGATAGTCCCGGCGTCATGAACGGTTCCGAACCGACGGACCTTTACGTGGCCGGTGTCCGCGTCCACCTCCACTACCGCAACATGCACGGCATTGGAATAGGTCGGGTAGATGTTTATTTTGCCCTCTGCGTCAGGAGTATGTTGAATGTTCTCAGGCTGGTAAACACGCGTTGACTCAAGGGGTGGCTCCACTCCGGTAGCAGTGGCGAAAGCCAAAGTGTAGACCGTGTAGGCGATTTCTGAGATCTTGATTGCTTTGTCCGGATTGCTGAGACTTCTGGCCCAGCCTGCCCGTAGATCGATGTCACTCTCATCGGTTTCGAGCAATCGAGACGCAATTATCAAAAGCTTCGCGCGGATATCCTTGGCTGCCAAATAGGCGGCGTTCCCTCCGGTCACCATACTTCGCCCGCTATAGTTGCCGAACCCATAGGGCGTCAGCAGAGTATCGCCTTGAATGATCCTCGCATCGGATATCTCAATGCCAACTTGGTCCGAGACTATCTGGAGGATGGAGGTGTCGTTTCCGCCACCGGGAGTGGTCACACCCGTCAGGACGGTGACTTTTCCAGAGGGGTCCATCTTCACCGTGGAAGTGTCGAATCCGCCCACTAGAGTTCCAGGAATGTCACCCGACTCCGGAGTCAGCTCGAAGGCAAAGCCAATGCCGAGATAGCGATTGTCTTTGCGCAGCTCTTCCTGTTCCGCACGCAGAGCCGGCAACCCAATCATCTCCACTGCCTTGTCTAAGGCCGCGTGGTAGTCGCCGGAATCTATGTTCAGACCTCCAGCGGTCTTGTACGGGAACTCATGGGACTCGATGAGGTTGACGCGGCGGACTTCCAACGGATCCATCCCAAGATCGCGAGCCACCAGATCGATGATGCGTTCCATGACCAAGGCAGTTGCTTCTTTGCCATATCCCCGTGCGGCATTCCAGGGACTCTTATTACTGGCTACCACCGTAGCCAGTACATCGGTGGCGGCGATCTTGTAGCCAGTGGGGAAGGCCAATCCGCTCAGGAAAACCATTCCCCAACCGGGAGGGGCACCCAAAGCACCCACATTGGCAACAAAATGGTCCTTGAGCGCGGTTATTTTACCGGCAGAAGTGAAGGAAACTTTGAACTGGTGCATCTGCTCGCGAGCACCAACCAGCATCGTCTCGGTTCTATCCTCGATCCATTTGACCGGCTTACCGCTGAGCTTGCTGAGAATGCAGGTCAATGGTTCTTCGGGATGCCCGTGCATCTTCAAACCGAAAGCACCACCCACTGTTGGTGCAATCACCCGCACGTCATTCTCCGAAACACGCAGCGTGTGTGAGAGAACCCAGCGGAGCGGATGGGGGTTCTGGCAGGCACCATAGAAGGTGTAGCTTGATTCTCGTGAGTCGTAAACAGCGACGTACCCGCGCGGCTCAATCGGTTGAGTGGAGTATCGCTGGATTTTGAGTTCATCCTCCAGAATGTGCTCTGCCTGGGCGAATACGGCTTCCGTATCTCCGCTAATGAACGGAATGCTGATGATCTTGTTGTCATCCCAATGTTCGTAAATCCGTGGCGCGTCAGGTTGCAGTGACTCCTCGCCATCGATGACAAAGGGGAGAATCTCATACTCAACGTCCACCAACTCAACAGCTGCCTCGGCATCCTGGCGGGTTCTCGCCACGATCGCAGCTACCGGCTCACCCACATACACAACTTTGTCTACCGCTAAGCACCGCACATCTGTGGTCTTACCGCCAAAAGCTTCAGGATCAATGAAATGAGGAATCGGGTCGGTATGTTTTGCTGCTTCCGCTCCGGAGAGGACAAAGATGACCCCCTCGGCCACACTAGCCTTGCTCAGGTCCACCGACTTGATCCGGGCATGCGGATGGGGGCTGCGTACGATCCCGGCAAAGTGCATTCCCGGGATTCTGATGTCGTCGATATACACCATTTCACCGCGGAGGAATTTCTCTCCGTTGTGTTTGCGTTCGGAGGTCCCAACATAGTTGGCGGACTGGGTAGGGGCTATGGTCTGGGTCACATGTTGTATGCAACCAGAAGCTGTGTTGGTCTGTCAATAGCCAATTGAAGGGCGTTATGGTGACTACTGCATACAATTTCAGTTTTTTCCAAGAAAAGGATCCCATCATGGCCAATACCAATCCACCCCCTGCCATTGCTCGCATTAGATACGAGGACTTGGGCGCCGTTGCTCACATCGAGCTCAACCGACCCAACGAGTCCAACGCGATTGATCAAGCAACGGCTCAAGAGTTGGAACTGGCAATCGAGAAGGCCTCCGACAATGACGACGCACGCGTCATCTTGATCACTGGCGCAGGGGCACGCTTTTGTGCCGGCGGAGATTTGCACTCGGTGCTCGCTGCAGACGAGCAAGCACCTTATCTACAAGAGCTCGCACAAACACTAGATAGTGCTCTGAGAAAGCTAGCTCAGGTGGATAAGCCTGTAGTCGCCGCCGTGCAAGGTGCCGTGGCAGGGGCTGGAATAGCTCTGATGCTCAGTTGCGATTTGGTGATTGCAGATCCATCCACCAAATTCGCGCTGGCCTACGCAGGGGTTGGCCTGACACCGGACTGTGGCACATCGTATCTCCTACCGCGAGCCATCGGACAACAGAGGGCCCTAGCGATGGCGCTCATGAATAGGGCCTTGAGTGCAGAGGAAGCTCTCGCTTGGGGTTTGATCACTGAAGTTGCAGAAGACTCTCCCGCGAAGGAACGCGCTCTGGATCTAGCTCGGAACCTTGCAGCTGGGCCGCAGTTCGCGCTGGGGCAAACTCGCCGGCTCATCCGCGGCGGCTGGGAATCCACTCGGGCGCAGGTAGGTGCCGAAGAAGCTCGTACGATCGCTCGAGCAGTCACTACCCCCGAATCGGTGAAGCTGTTGCAGAAGTTCGCCACACACAGAAAAACTCGCTAAATAAAATATTATTGTATGCAATCCAATTGACTCGGCCATGAAGGTTCGATAGATTCGCAGTAGAAATGCAATCTTTAGCGCGAGTGTATGGACTAACGTGCCAAATTTTCCTTTCCTCAGATTGCTAAGCTTCGTTCACTATGTGTTAGATCGTATACAATCATCGAAAATTTGATCCCTAACGGAAGGAACCCCCATGACGGATGTACTTGGCTGGCGAGGAGTATTCGGAGTGCTTGCTCCCTCCACGAATACGGTCGTTGAGCCCGACTATTACCGCATGGCAGTTCCGGGCGTGACGGCGCACGTTGGTCGGATCCATATCAGGGACCAAGAAATAACCAGCGATTCAGCCTTTGAGGCGTTGCTGGAGCAGATTCGAGGCGAGATTGACCACGCCTGCTCCCGTGTGCTGACCGCAGAACCCGACTACCTTGTGATGGGGATGAGTGCAGAAACTTTCTGGGGTGGGGTCGAGGGAAACATAAAATTCACCAAGGAAATCGAGTCATTTTCTGGACTGCGCGTGGCCACCGGCGCAGATGCGTGCCGAAAGGCACTGGAATTGTTCGGTGCCAAAAAAATCGGTGTTATTTCCCCTTATCAAGAGGTGGGGGACAAAAACGTGGTGCGCTTCTTCGAAGAAATTGGGCATCCCGTTGCCAACATCAAGGGGCTGCGCTGTCCAACAGCTGTCTCGATTGCGCGGGTACCCAAAGAAACCCTGCGCGAAGCCATTTATGAGGTTGATGACGATAGTGTGGATGCCATCGTCCAAGTGGGAACGAACCTCTCGGCGGTCGGCTTGGCCGACGAGATGGAACAGACTTTGGGCAAGCCGGTGATCTCAATCAATGCTGCAACCTGGTGGCTGGCGCTCCGGGAGAACGGGATCACCGACCAGCTGTCCGGACATGGTGCGCTTCTTCGTGAACACTAGGCTAGGTCAGCCATGAAACTCCCTCCCCTGTCATATCAACGACCAACAGACCTGCGCGAAGCCTCTCGAATGCTTGGTTCAGAGTCTATGCCTGCAGTTCTCGCTGGAGGGCAGAGCATAATTCCCGCTTTGCGCTTCGGGGAACGGTCCGAAAGCTCTCTGGTAGACATCTCCAGATTGGCAGAGCTACAAGGAATCACTCAAGCGGATGGATTTTTGAGGATTGGGGCTGGCGTACCCATGTGGGAGGTCTGCGATTCACCTGAGGTGGCCACTTCGGCACCCCTGCTAATCAGAGTGCTCGGTTCAGTGGGAGCGGTGGGGATCCGAAGCCGCGCCACATTGGGTGGCAGCTTAGCTTGGGCCGATTCCACGTCCCAACTACCCAGCACTTTAATTGTTCTGAATGCCCAAGTAGAAACAACAGAGCGCATCCTTGATGCCGCGGATCTCCAAATTGGCCAGCACCAAACTGTCCTGAGGCGAGGAGAGCTGATTGTTAGTATCCGAATACCTGAGGTCGAGTTGACGGGATCGGGATTCCATCTGATCCGAAAAACACACATCACCTGGCCTGTGGTGGGTGCGGTGGCGGTACGGGAGCCCTCCGGGCAGTTGCGGCTTGTGGTCTTCGGGGCAGCGCCAACCCCAATCCTGCTGGTGGGCGCCGATCGAGCCAAGCTTCTCTCACAGCTGAGCAGTCGCATGCTGCCGTTTGATGACGAACGTGCTCGGGCTGGCTACCGCGGGCAGGTTGCACCGATACTCGCAGGCCGTGCCTTGGACGAAGCGATAGGGAGTAACACATGAGACCAGTGAAACTTGAGGTAAATGGGATTGTGCACGAAGTCTTTCTCGAGGACCGGACTTCCCTGGCTGATGCGCTGCGTGATGACTGCGGATTGACCGGCACGCGCCTTGGCTGTGAGCACGGAGTGTGCGGGGCCTGCACGGTATTGGTCAACAACCGCCCGGAACGAAGTTGTCTTGTGCTCGCAACACAAGCCGAGGGAGACACCATTGGCACCATTGAAGGTCTCGCTGCCTCACCCACAGTGTTAGCTCCGGTGCAACAGGCGTTTCGCCAGGCGCACGGCCTTCAATGCGGATTCTGCACTTCGGGTATGTTACTAACCGCCCAATCCCTGCTCGATCATGACCCCGACCCCAGTCCCGCCGTCATTCGTGACTGGATGCATGGAAACCTATGCCGGTGCACCGGATTCGATCAGATCATCGAGTCCGTGCAGCTTGCCGCGACGCTAATAAAACAGGATCAAGCGCGAGAGGAAGAACTCTCATGAACTCAACAATCCCGAGCCCACGTGAGACAAACACGTCTCACGCATTTGGTCAACCACGGGAGACCATCGAGTCAGCGCGTCATGTGCGCGGCGGGGGAAAATTCGTCGCCGATCTCCAACTACCTGGCATGCTGCACGTAGCGTTGCTGCGTAGCACGAAAGCTCACGCCAGAATTGTCGAGATAGACGTGAGACAGGCACGATCTCTTCTTGGGGTGCACGCGATTCTCACCGGCGCAGACGTGCAGAAATCTACCTCGAGCATCTACACCATGGCCCAGATGCACAAACCGCCACTGGATATCCCCCTCCATGCCTTGGCCACTGACAAGGTCCGTCATGTGGGCGAGCCCGTGGTGGCTGTTGCCGCCAGAACCCGCGCCATTGCAGAAGATGCAGTCAGGCTCATAAGGGTGAAATATGAGGACCTACCACCGGTGGCGGGTGCAGATGCAGCCTTGGCCTCCGGTGCGCCGCTCGTTCATGAGAATATTGCTGGCAACCTGATTATGCATAGACAGCACGACTTCGGAGACGCCGCAAGTGTATTCAAAAACGCGGATCATGTTGTTCGGCGCAAACTAAAATGGCCCCGGCAAACGGGGGCTGCGTTGGAGACGTTCGGCTGTGTTGCACAATGGCAGCCAGGCGTTGACGAGCTCACATTTTGGAGTAATCACCAGAGTAACGTCCTGCTATGGACGCTGGGACCGACCCTTGGATTGCCCCCGCATCGCATCAAGGGCATTGCCTGCGACATTGGAGGCGCTTTTGGCGCCAAGTTCTGGCAACCTCGAGCAATGGTAATTTGTGCACTATTCTCACGATTGACCACTAGACCGGTGCGCTATGTAGAGGGTCGCGTGGAGAACCTTGTAGGAGGCGATAACCATGGTGAGGACCGCACCTACGATGCCGAACTTGCTCTGGATAGTTCTGGCAAGATGCTGGGGCTTCGGTTCTCAGTCGTAGAAGACTACGGTTCGGCGTTCATCTTGGGTCCGATCAACAACGCTGAGCCTTTGGCACAAGCAACTGGTCCCTATGACATTGCGGCCTTCGCTTTTGATTTCACCGCTGTACTGAGCAACAAGGTGCCCCAAGCCGCCTACCGGGGGTTTGGCGGAGCGGCTCACAACTTCATGCTGGAACGGCTGGTAGATGCGGCCGCGGTTGAGTTGGGTCTGTCTGCTGTAGCAATCCGGGAACTGAACCTGCTGCAACCTGAACAGTTCCCGTACCGCACCGCCACGGGCAACATTTACGATTCTGGGGACTATCCAACCGCTCTTCACAGAGCCCTCAAGGAGTCGTCTTATGACCTCTGGCGGGAACGTCAGGCTAGGGCGCGCGAGGTCAAGGATCCAACCCGTGCCATTGGCATTGGTTTGGTTTCCTGCCAAGAGCGAAGCGTCCAGAGCGGGACAGCCCTGTGGTTGATGTTCGATCAGGAACCCGGCCGCAATACCACGGCCGCGGAGTCAGCTTCCGTGCGCATCGACTCGCAGGGGTCAGTACGCGTAGCCCTACATTCACCGTCACTGGGAACGCCAACGGAGACCATCGCAGCTACGGTGGTGGCCGAGGAACTCGGAGTACCAGCTGACTCTGTCTCTGTCTCACGGCTTGACACCTCGATGGCAGGACCCGCCATGGGCCCCTCGGCCAGCAGGATGACGGTCATGCTCTCGGGAGCGGTGGCAGGTGCCGTCCGCGAAGTCATCGAAAAGATGCGTCCGCTGGCCGCGCATCTATTGGAAGCAAACCCGGAGGATCTAATATGGGATCCCTCACGAGCCTGTTTCACGATCGTCGGTGTCCCCGAAAGCTCTGCAACACTGGCCGCCATCGCCCACCTGGCCAACGGACATGCGCTCAGGCTTCCAGATGGATGCCGTAGCGGCCTAGAGAGCACCTACACCTACGACCATCCAATGTCCAGCATGCCGCATGCTGATGGCTCGGACTGGGGAAATTACGCCCCGATCGTTGGTCACACTGTTCATGTTCCCGTGGTTGAAGTGGATCTACAGACCGGTGCCGTAACGTTTCTGGACTACTTTGTGATGCACGATTGCGGAACAGTGGTGAACCCTGACGCGGTACGCGGTCAGGTGGTGGGTGCCACCGTCCAAGGGATCGCCACAGCGCTGACCGAAGAGTTGGCATTTGATGAACAGGCTCGACCACAGAATACTGATTTCAGAAGCTACTTTCTACCCACCTTCTTGGACGTTCCTGCTATTCGGTTGGGCCATATGGAAACACCCTCACCGTTCACGTACCGAGGCGTCAAAGGTATCGGTGAGGGCGGAAGAATGGCTGCGCCAGCCGCAGTGGTTTCCGCCATTGAAGATGCGCTAGCTCCCTACGGTGTGCGCATAAACGAGGTGCCTGTCACCCCGGAGAAGATCCTTAACTGGTTGGGTAATGTCAGTGCTACCCAATAACTTCTCCACCCAACAACTTCGCCTGAAGAACCCTATAGATACTGAATCCAAGGAGAACAATGATCCATCACAATGTCATGCTGACCCTCACCACTGACGCGACCACTGAGCAGAAAAATGCGATCGTCAGCGGTTTGCTGGGCTTGCCGGCAGTAATTGAAGGCCTTGAGGAAATTGACGTCCACTCAGATCTTGGACTTGTTGAAGGAAATGCGTCAATTTTCTTTCGGATGTCGTTCGCTAACGAGTCTTCTTGGCGCGGGTACTCGGCCCACCCTGCGCATGTGGCCCTTGCGAGCGAGCACATTAAACCGGTCCTGGTGAGCAAGAGCGCTTTACAGTTCGCGGGCTAATCCAGATCGAGCACGCAGGAGAAGGGCTCGGACAGTTTGTTTCCATCGTTTCGAGTTGAGCTGAACAACATCGTGGAGTATGCGCCCAAAAGAACGCCGTGCAGAGCAGGTACGCAAGGGAATGCAACGGTGTATTCGCGGCTCCTGTCCCTAGGCTGTTCGAGAGTGGGTTCAGGATCGAGACTAAGCCATGTGAGACCTGTTTGGCAGAAATCGTCGAGGCGCTAGCATCACCATACTGGGCCAACGGGACAGGAGGATAGCGAAGATCTCTTCAATATATCCACCGCCAGAACCCCTGGCCCAATGGCTTACAAGTACGCACCTTTAACGAATCGATCGTGGATTTCTACTGTAAAGTAGCGCTCTATTTCCTAGTTCATGTCCCCTGGAATCGAACTGGCTTACACTCTCACCGCGTTAGTACACCCCTCGGCCTAGTGAAAGCAGCACTCCGCTAGTAAGTCATGCCCGCGTGGTCCTCGGACCAAGCGGGCATGACTTTGTATGATAGGTGACCAAGCTTGCAACTGCTCAAGGAGCACAGCCTACTCCCGGTCGGGCGGCATTTTTGGGCCAACTGATGGCTGAGGCAATGGAGAGAACAAGCAGACCAGCGGATGATGCCAGCCAGGTAAAGATTCCACCGATGTCTCCGGCAGCCCCATCTGGAGATCCGAAGGGCAGGAGCACTCCTCTAACCAAAGCCGAGATTAACCCAAAGACTCTGAGACCAATAGCTAAGAACCTGTGAACGCCCGTGCGCGCTGCGGAGCCGGCGTGGCGGTTCAGCAAGCCTTACTCCAAAGGCACGGCAAGAGCCAGAACCAATGCGAGCGAGTGACCCAGCACGCAAAACGCGTCATTGCGCGGATTGAGCAAACTGCAGACAGCTGCCAAGACGGCCGTACGGCCAGTACGGCCAGTAATGATGGAATTGCACGTGCGTGTTGTGAAGTACTGCTCAAAGTCGGTTGACTACTCATCACGTTGTCCGAGTCTTTACGGAAACCATTCCTTGGTGGGTAGCGGCAATTGAATCACATATGGTGCGTCTAGATCCGGCGCAGGAATCGGCCTCCGGCTCTGGTGTGCAGCCGCTCGGTGCCGGCGCATCGCAGGTGTTTCCCAGATCAGTGGAGCAGACACCGGTTTCGGGCAGCTGTAATTCAACGCTGCTGCTGGCGGCTTCACGGTCCCCGGACAAGGCTGCTGAGACGGAGCGGACCTGCTCGTATCCGGTAGCCATGAGGAAAGTAGGTGCCCGCCCGTAGCTCTTCATACCCACAATGTAGAAATCGGTTTCCGGGTGCGCCAAGACGCGTTCGCCATGCGCTGTGACCGTGCCGCAACTATGGAATTCGGGGTCAATGAGAGGCCCCAGGGCGCGGGGGGCTTCCACAATCTGATCAAGGTCCAGGCGGAGCTCGGAAAGCACGGCCAGGTTGGGGCGGAACCCCGTGGCAGGAACCAGCAGGTCAACCTTGAGGCTGCGGCCATCGGTGAGGTTAACTCTCAACCTCTCCCCCGTCTCCATGGAGGCTACGGAGGCATTTTCCACGATGGTGATGTCACCGTTGTCAACAAAGACGCGCAGAGACGTGCCCAGTTGCCCGCGGGCTGGCAACTGGGCTACCGCTCCGCAGCCGGCCGAGGTTGATCAGCGTGTTCGCCGCCGAATGCGCCGCCCCCAGTACCAGGATGGTCTTTCCTGCGAACAGGTCTCGGTCCACGCCCAGTGGATCCGGCAACGGTGAGGTGATGAATCCTGCATCCTTGGCTTCGGTTTCCGTGCGGATCAGGAAGAACGAATCCTCCCTGCCTTGGGTGCGTGTTTTGTCCACGCCCAAGCCGTCCTGACTGACACGGGTGATGTGGGTGACGCGGTGGCCGTAGCTGATCGCGGGAGCCAGTATCGGGTGGTCGGCCAGAGGCTGGAGGTATTCAGTGACCAGTTCCGCACCGGTGGGCAGACGGGTTTCCCTCGGCGTTTCCCAGCCACCTGCATAGTTCCCGGCAGAAGTTTCCAGCAGCCTGCGTGCCGCGGCATCGATGTTATACCGCCATGTAGAGAAAAGCTTGATATGCCCCCACTCCCGGATGGCAGCACCTGCTCCGATGATGACTACGGGGTATATCTGCTTCATTCTCGTCTCCTCCTGGGGCGGCAGGGGTGTTATTTGGTGGCGGGCAGAAGCTCTGAAATGAGGGTTTCGATGCGCGCATGGATGTCATCCCGGATGGGGCGCACAGCATCCACGCCTTGTCCCGCGGGGTCCTCGAGCTCCCAGTCTTCGTAGCGTTTACCCGGGAAGATGGGGCAGGTGTCCCCGCATCCCATGGTGATGACGACGTCGGACTCCCTGGCAGCCTCAGTGGTCAGGATTTTGGGAGTTTCGGCGGATATGTCAATGCCTACCTCTTTCATCGCCGCCACTGCGGCGGGGTTAACCATGTCAGCCGGGGCTGAACCCGCGGAGCGGACCTCAATTTGCCCGCCCGAGAGGTGATGCAGGAAGGCAGCCGCCATTTGCGAGCGTCCGGCGTTGTGAATGCAGACAAACAGGACGGACGGCTTGGGTGAAGTATTCATGCGCTGACCTTCTCTGGGGTGACGGTGGTGAAGTACTTGCGAGACCAGAGGGCAATATAGGCCAGCATCACCATAAAAGACGGAGCCAAACCCACACCGCAAAGTAGCGGTCCACGGGAGAACGCTTGGCGCTGAGCTGCCCCGTCTGTACAGGTGCGGCGGCAAGCGTCACGGCACGGTCTGCAGAAAAATCAGACATCGATGAACATCAATACCTCGAGTATGGTGACGTACATCGATGATTGTCAATCTCCCAAGATGTCCCGAGCTTCAATGCTGAGAAAGCCAGGCACACCACGTGAGCTCACCTGTTGTCCCGGTACAAGTTCTCCCGGTACTAGACAAGGTACAGGAGCCGGCTTCTGCCGCGGAATCGCAAGCTGTGTGCTGCACCCCTTCCCTCAGAAAAGAATTATTGCCCGTCTCCGACGCCGAATCCCTCGCCACCCGCTTCAAGGCCGTGGCCGATCCCAACCGGCTGCGCATCCTCTCTATTATTTCTTCATCCCCGGATGCGGAAACCTGCGTGTGTGACCTTTCCGAACCGCTGGGGCTGGGCCAGCCCACTGTCTCGCACCACCTGAAGATCCTGGTGGACGCAGGCCTGCTCAATCGCGAAAAGCGTGGCGTCTGGGCCTACTACTCACTCGTTCCCGGAGCGCTGGACAGCCTAGCGGCCACGCTCGTGTGTTCTTCATAGGTTCGTGCGCCCTAGGACATTCCAGATCCTGCCCAGCAGTCTGTAGAAGTAAGCTGCGCAAAAAATTTCACGCCCTCCTAGGCTCGTGCTAGTACGTCTCTTGGCCCACTACATGGCAAAGTAGAACCATGGCCTCAGCTTCAGACCAATCAGCGCAACAAACTTCCTCCGAACAAGAGCAGGATCAGGACACTACCCCCGCAGCGCCAGCGGTGCTCGGGCTGGTGATGCAGACGGCGGATGTTCTCCACGGACTACGAACACGGGTGGCCCGCGCCACTGGTTTCACTCCCACCATCGTCGCCTACCCCGGCTACGGCACTACAACGTGGGTGCGTGTTCTAGCGCGCGTGGTGCTAAAATCTAAGCCCCCTGCAACCAACGGCAAGCTCCGGGGTTGGCGGGCGTTCACCAGCGTGCACGTCCGCAACAGCCAAGTAGAGGTGGAGATCGACGGCGCTATCCACACTGTGCACGCCGATTCCGGCGGGCTTGTGGACGTAGTAGTAGAAGCTTCCTTGGATCCTGGATGGCACACCATCATCCTGCGCAGTAAAGAGGCACCCCCTGCGGAGGGGCATATCCTCATTGTTGCTCCGGAGACTACCTTCGGGGTTGTCTCCGACATCGATGACACCGTCATGGTCACGGCACTGCCCAGGCCCTTCCTCGCATTGTGGAACACCCTTGTTCTGAGCGAAAAGGCGCGCACCCCCACTCCGGGCATGGCCGTTCTGCTGGATAGGCTCATAGATAAACACCCCTGCGCCCCTGTCCTGTATCTCTCGACCGGACCGTGGAACGTAGCCCCGGCGCTGGTGCGATTCCTGGAGCGGAACCTCTATCCAAAAGGCGTGCTGCTGCTCACCGATTGGGGGCCCACCCGTCAACGCTGGTTCCGCAGCGGACAAGAACACAAAAACAATAATTTGAAACGGTTGGCCAAGGAATTCCCCAACATCCAGTGGCTGCTAGTGGGCGACGACGGTCAACATGACCCGGAAATCTATGCTGACTTTGCACGTTCTCACGCCGCACAGACAGCAGCGGTTGCCATCCGAGAGCTCTCCCCCGGGGAAGCATTATTAGCTGGAGGCCGTGCCCACGAGCCCAGATCAGAGTTCCTCCGCGGCGAGGCTGCATGGGTATCTGCTCCTGACGGGGCCGGACTCGCCCAACAGCTGCAGGACCTTGGTTTTCTCTAATGCCGCACATAATGCACTCTTTTAGGTGCAACCAGAAACTAGAAAGCTATGAACATGTTGAAACCACCACACCCCGAATCCAAGGACCCGCAGTCCGGCAGTTCCGGTGAACTGGATAGGGACCGTTTTGTTGGGCAGACTGACCTCACCAGTTGGCGGGCACCCCTGGGACGCTGGCTCGTCGGTGTTGTGCGGTGGCTCAGCGCCCGGCTAGGCCCACACGCCTCGCTGATTCTCACGCTCACCGCCGGCGCAGTAATTGCGGCAGCTTTGACTTACGTTTCCGCAGAAGTTTACGAGGCTGTCGCTGAGGCAGATGGAGTTGCAGCGCTGGATCATCCGTTGCTGGAGGCCGCCAAGAGCGTACGCTCGCCCTGGATGGATGCGATCGCGACGGGTTACACCGACATCGCCGGAACCATCGGTATGCCCATCGTGGCTGCCACCATCATGGTTGTATTAGCGCTCAAACGCCGCTCGTGGACTCCGGTGATTCTCCTTCTCACAGCAGCCGCGGGATCGCTGCTGATGACCATTGTTGGCAAGCACCTTTTTGGTAGGGCCCGCCCGCCACTAGCTGACGCCATCCCGCCCTACGAATACTCGCCATCGTTCCCGAGCGGACACACGTTGAATGCAACTGTGATCGCCGGTGTTGTGGCCTACCTGATCATCCTGCGTTTAGAAAGCCGTCGGGGCCGAATCGTTGCAGTGCTCGCGGCTGGAGCCTTTGCTTTCACAGTGGGATTGAGCCGCATCTATCTGGGGCACCACTGGTTCACGGATGTTCTCGTGGCTTGGACTCTCGGTACCGTGTGGCTGGTCATGGTCATCACGGCACATCGCCTGTTCCTGACCGTCAAGCGGACACCTCCGGGCTCCAGCTAGGCTAATAATTAAGTTCACCGCTCGATTCCCCGAAAACATGAGGCCCCGATGACAAAGAACAAACCCCAGCAGGGCAAGCGAGCCGCCGTGGTTATCAATCCCATGAAGGCCCCCGACGAACATTTCCAGGCAACCATCACAGAACTGTGCATCAACGCAGGATGGGATGAACCCCTCTGGCTGGAAACTACCCAGGACGATCCAGGACGTGGCCAGGCCGCAGAAGCGCTGGAGGCCGGGGTCGACGTCGTAATTGCCGGCGGCGGGGACGGCACTATTCGCGCTGTGGCCGAGGTTCTTGCCGGTCAGGACACCCCCATGGGATTGCTGCCCTTGGGGACAGGGAACCTACTAGCGCGCAACCTGGGGATTGATATCGAGGACCCGGCGAAAGCAGTGCTGGGAGTGTTGGAAGGGGCCGAGAGCAAGATCGACGTCATCGTGGCAGTGCTTGACCATGGTGCGAAAGAACTGACGTTCTTGGTCGCAGCCGGACTCGGTTACGATGCGGCCATCATGTCCAACACCATGGAAGGCCTCAAGGACCGCGTGGGCTGGCTCGCTTATGTAGAATCGGGCATCCGGAACCTGCGGGGGGAGCCTGTCACTGCCCATATTTCCATGGACGGAAAGTCAGAGACGCATCACAAGGTTCGAGGTGTCATGGTGGGTAATTGTGGAAAAGTTATGGGTGGCCTAGAAATTTTCCAGGGCGCGGTTCCAACAGATGGAATTCTGGATCTCATGACATTCTCTCCGCAGCAAAAATTTGGGTGGCTAGGCGTAGTGGCCGGGGTCTTGGGCCGAGGAAAGAGCCGCGCGGTACGGTCCCTTGCGGGCAAGAGAGCAGAGATCACCCTGAGCAGCCCGCAAGAATTCCAGATCGACGGCGACCCTGTGGGCTTGGTATCTCACCTCTTGGTAAGTGTTGATCCATTGGCACTGACCATCAAGATGAGTGCCTCATCAGAGAAAAAGAGTGAATCCGAAGTGAGCGGGCGCCAGAGCCACACCAGCCCGCAGCTGCTTCTGTCCTCTGAAAACTGAGCAGCCACAACCTGTAAGGCCGGTCATGGGTTTCGCTTGCTATCCGGCGCCAGAGCGAAAGCGATGGGGACGGTCCCGATGATCCTCATCGAGACCGTCCCCATGGATGCCCCTGGAGCGTAGTCAGGTGGACCCGAACCAGAGGGTCTTGCCCGGCTCGGCACACAACCGGCGCGGCACACAACCTTAGAGCTGAGTGTCATCAATCCTGTCGGTGCGGCGAACTTCGTTTACTCCTTCTTGAGGGTTTACAACGGTGCGCCGTGTTGAAACCGAACGGCGTTTACGGAACATGAACACCAAACCCAAGACGAACACCACCACGCCCGCGCCCATAAGGATATTGCCAACAAGGTCAAGGTCAATCCAGCTGAGCTCCATGTTGAGCGCAAATCTCAAGACCGCGCCGATGACGACCAGAAATATTCCAGAACCAATACTCATTATGTTTATCTCCTCAAAGTGTGGGAGGCGAACCCTGACACCCACAACGGTAAAGTTATCCACTTCTACTGCCGTGCATGCTGGGCGTGCCCCGGTTTTGTATCAAATGTAGCGCACTGTTGCCTACTCTGGGGCCAAACTCTAACATTCGACTGGACGTCACATTGGCATTTCCTTGGCAAACGCATGAGGAATGTTCCGCTATAGTTATTCACTTGTCGCATAAAAAGCGATAAGTAATTCCCACTCGAGAGAACGGAAATGACCAACATGCGCGGAAGCAGTCTTGTATGGACAATAGTCGGAGTACTCCTGGCAGTCGCCTTGATCATCTGGATCGTCTCAGCGATTTAGTACGTCTTCTTGACATAGGAAAATGGCGGGCCTGATCCTCAGATCAGGTTCGTTCAAGGTAAGGGCTTGGGAGGCAAATTATTTTGCTTCCCAAGCCCTTACTGTGTCAAACAGGCGTATTTGCCGACTTTTGAGCGTCCCGCTCGCTGCAGTGTTTCACGGCCTCAAAGGCTTGGGTTGCTTCTCACGGAAAGCTCGCCCCACACTGAACCGTTCCAGTTTGATGCAGCTGTCTTTTTTTGAAAAGGGTGGTGATTAGGGCCAAGAATTCTCCCCCGAGAGTTTGTGGCCGTGCAGTGTGTATGTGGCTCTTCTCGGTTGGTGGCTCAGAAGCTCGGAGTTGGCTCGAACCGCTGCGCCGCTGGCTGATCTAATCACAGCTAAATGCCGGCCCTGCGCACCTTGAAGATACACGTCGAGGTTCTAACCTGCTCAACCGCAACTTAGAGCTACCGACACCGAACCAGGTATGGGGCACGGATTGTACGTACGTCCCGGTCTGCGCTGGCTTCGTCCATGCCACCAAGGTCGCCGACCTGCACCCCGCCCACAAAACGGCGGCATGCTTCCTAGGAGGGCTAAGTCACTTGCCGGACTTCTCTTTGATGAGGCGTAGAACACCACCCTTGTGCGCGGCAATGTGGTCGGTTTTATCGCTCTTTATTGTGTACTGCGGATCTTCCTCCGAGGCTCTATGAGTATGCCCCTTGTAGTCAAAATCAGACGTATGCACCTTGGTGATGTGACCTGCTACCCGCCCTGCCTCAGAATTCCATGAAACGTGATCCCCTACAGCGAACTTCTTGGACATGAGTACCCCTCTCCTTTGCCTAGTGTAAGCACCCAGTCCCTGGCTAGTCACGGCCTACCGGTGATGATCGCTGACTAGTCCCCAAGTCTGTTCGGAATATGTGGAAACTTATTCTCATCACAAGGTAGGGAACTGTGTGGAGCCGGATTCAGGGCATCACTGTGTTCCATACCCATGGCACACTATGTACCACTGCATTGACACATTATGGGCGTTCTTGACGATGATTTTTTTGCTTCACCTGACCGTCCCGGTGTTGCTTGCACTGCTCCTGGCCGCCGCCGCACCCCTGCTCCGACGGCGAGCGCGGGAAACTCTCCGGCCAAGCCTGCCCCCACGTGAGCGTAGCCTCACGGCCATTGGCATGGTTCTAGCTCTTGGCACCATGATCACCTACCAGAGCTGGACTATATCCCCCTAGTGGTTTCCAACCTTTGACAGCAATAGCTTCTTGGTGATTCAGCTGATCCGGTACGGCCTACCCCTAGCGCTGAGCATTGTGGCGCTAGTGTTCCTGATCCTGCCGGCGCCGTCACCGGGGCCAGGCGGAACCGCAGCTCTAGCTCCACGCTCGCTTGTGACCTTCGCATCCCAAGGATGGGTGGGCTTTGCCGCCGTCGCTCTTCTTAGTTTTGCTCCTCGCGTTGACGTTTGTGGGCCTCTCTGTCATATCCCGCCCGGCACTTGCCCTTGATGGTGGCGCAGATACCGCACTGAGAGCAGCACGTGTTCGCAACATTTTGGCTGCAACCACTGGTGGGCTCCTGCTCCACCTCAGCGCCATCCTGAAATCATTGGCCAGCACGTCTTCTCTGCGCTCCGGCTTCACTGCAGGAGCGGCCGGCTGGGTGGATCAGGGCACGTCCTTCGCCGCGCTGGGCCCCGCCCTCTCCTTGGCTGCCCTCCTGACGCTCATTCTCGGCCTGGCCCTGTGGTTTTCCGTTCTTTTACGGACCCTGCCGGCCCGTACGCGTCAGCTGATTCCGTCAGTGCCGGCATGATCATCACACTCACCGAGTCCGGAGCTCCGCTGGTCAAGCAGATCGGGGACCAGATTCGCGGACTCATCACTACAGGCCTCCTTGCAGCCGATCAGCCGCTCCCCTCGGTGCGCCAACTGGCCGGTGACCTTGGCGTGGCCCCCGGAACGGTAGCAAAAGCCTATAGGTCTCTCGAGGCTGAAGGCTTTCTACTCACCCGGATCGGCAGTGGCACCCGAGTCAGCGCCCAGGCTTGTGCCACACCCCGGGATGTCCTCAAGGCAGCCATTGAACTGGCCCAGGCCGGCAAGCACGCCGGCGTGAGCCTTGACGACGCCGTCCGGGTCTTGCACGCCGTCTGGAACGAATAACGTTCAGGCCCTCCCACCACGGACGGGCGGGGCTCCGTGCCGGGATAGGATTTCGTGCATGGAAACCTCTCACACAGCACGGCTGCACCTTGAACTTGACCTTGAATTCACCAATCCCGGCGCGGTACAGGCTCACGCCCTTGCCTGGGCTCGGGATAACGCCGGAGAGAATGCGCAGACCCTGGCCGGGATGGTGGAGCAGGTTGGCGAGGGTGCCGAATCGGCCCTCATGATGCTGGTGGAGCCCTCTGAGGTTGTGGCCGGTATTCCTGGTGTTCAGGCCCTTGGCGCAACCATGTGGGTGCAAGGAACCGAGGACGAGAGCGAAGAGGACGAGGACGCAGCGGGCACAGATAGCACATTGGCTGACGAGGACGACTTCACACTCAGCACGCCCCACGCGCACGGGAGCGGAGCCCTCCAGAGCGAAGACGGCGAAGAGGATGAAGACAGCGAAGATGAGTGGCTGGAGAAGATTTTCAGCGATGGAGCCAAGCTGCCCGGACTCGATCTGGTGCGCCTGGGCTATGACCCGGAAGAGAGCAACCCGGACAGGCGTGGCAGCCAGCTTCGCGAAGCCACCATGTTGCGCGGCGCCATCAATTGGGCCTATGTGAGCTTGATCGATGAGCTCTTTGAGGACCTCTCACTTCTGCGCGAGAGCACCGAAAGTGCAGCCGAGACCCAGCAAATCGCCAACCTCCCTCCCCTGCACGCTGCCAGCTATGGACCGCTTTTTGCCCAGCAGTTCCTGACCGTTGCCATTGAACTAGGCTCGGCCCTGGCAACAGAGTTTGCGGCACCGTCCTGCGTGGCACAGGAATTGGCGTTGAAACTAGTTCTCGATCAGGTAGAGGCACTTGAATCCATGCTGCCAAACATGGCACTGGCCCAGGATTGGCGCGGCATGGCGGAGGACACCCTCTATGAGGATCTGGACCACGAGCTACTGTATGATCCGGCCATGGACGGCATCAGTTCCAGCCCCCTAAACGAATCGCTTGGAATAGCAGATCTGAACCTGTCCGCGTGGTTCACCCCCTTCAACGGCCGCGCGGTGAACCCGTACGCTGCTGACGAAGACTAAACGGCACCATGTGGGTGTGAGTGAGGTAGTGGGCGAGCCTGCCGCAGGTCTGAATACCCGGAGAATACTGAACTGAAAGTGGTTCCTGTGGGACATATCAAGCTCGTTCAATCCGCGCAGATCTATGTTTCTCTTTGACTTCCCTACGGGGAGGGTCCGTCCTCGGTGTGGGGATCAGATAAATTCCCTGCACCGATTTTGGGAATCTGGCGCTTCTTTTCATAGCGGAAATCCGAGGCCGTTTCACCGGAACTGCCGTTGGCAGAGACCAGTACGGCACGCTTGTTGAAACGTGCTGTTCTAGTCCGCTTCAGCCTTCATCGCCTCGGTTGAATCTCTGGAGACGCTCCTGCATTTCCCCGTAGGGTGTGGCCGGCGGAACTGGTTTCCCCTCGCGCAGGGCGTTGAGAACGTTGACCGCCGCGTCCACGGCTGCCCGGTACGGCAGGGAGCCGGAGCTCACCCGCCGGACCCCCAGTTCGCCCAGCTCTGCAACGCTCAGCGAGGGATGTGCCAGCACGTTCACAGGCAGTTCAATCCCGGCAGTGATGCTCCGGATATCTTCCGGGACCACAAGCCCGGGGACAAAAATGCCATCAGCCCCGGCCTCTGCGTAACTGCGGGCACGGCGTAGAACAGCATCCACGGTTGCTTCCTCGCCAAACCAGAAGTTGTCCACCCGGGCATTGATAAATACGGCCGGGCTGCTTTCCTTAATGGCAGAAATCTTAGAGGCTGCTAAGGCTGGATCTACCAGGCGCCCGTCCCGGCTGTCCTCAATATTGATGCCAGCAACTCCCTCCGCCACCAGCAGAGCCACAAACTGTGCAACCTCGGGGGGATCGTCGCAGTAGCCGTCTTCAATGTCCGCCGTGATGTGCACTGGCAGGCGGCACAGCTGCGAGGCGAGTGCTGCGGTTGCCGCCTTGCTGGCCCGACCGCCGTCGGGCATGCCAGCGCTTGCCGCGATACCAAAACTGGTGGTTCCCACGGCGAGGAAACCTGCCGCCGCAAAGGCCAGTGCAGAGCCAACGTCCCACGCGTTGGGCAGCAGCAGTGGCACCCCCGTGTGGTGCAGCTCTAGAAAAGTGGCCACCGTTGACTCCCATCCCGCGCCCAACAAATTGGACAGTGTTCCTCCAGTCTACAAAGGCACACTGAAGCGGGCACAGGGGAATCCGCTTAATAGTTGGGCAACCGGAATCTGATGAACGTCCTGCCTCCTTTTTCCGAGCGAGGCGTTGCGGGTGCCACTACGCTGTTGCGGCTCCCGCTAGGCTGGGGCAGACACTGCGAGAGGACTCTCATGGCAACGCCCACCCCGGATGCAACACCTGGATTTTGGCTCCGCGACGCGCTGGATCCAGAGGGCCACACCGTTGCCGGATTCGTCCCTGCCGGGTACCCGTTTTATGCCCGGATTCTGAACCCTGTGGGGGTTGAAGGCTTCGGCTCAGAGCCACGGCGGCTGGCGTGGAGCGAGGCGGCAGCGAGCGTGGGTGCGCCCGTCTACCCGTGGATGCAGTGGCACGAGACTGTTCTTGCTGCCGACGGCGCCCTCCCCCGGGAGTGGACATCTCCCGCCATGGGCGATCTGGACCAGGTGAGAGCCCGTGCCCTCGCTGAAGTGTTGGAACAACATACCAGGACACCGGAGGAGTGCTTCTTTGCCCAGTGGGACGGCTATGCGCCGGTTACGGGCAACAACGGCGTGGTGACATTTCCCCCGCATCGGGAGATGAAAATCCTAGCCGGCCCGCTCAGCGACGGCGCACAGCCCACGCGCAACTCCGGCAACACGGGCAACTCCGGCACTCCCGTCAACTCCGGCATGGAACACCCCAGCGGCGCACACGGGGGCCGGCGCCCACTGTATTGGTGGCCGCAGGACAGAGCCTGGTGCATGGGGCAGGACATTTACGCCCGCAGCGTTTTACTGGGCGTCAGTGGGCCGTGCCTGAAGGATCTCTTCGCCCACCCGGATTTGGATATCTTCTCAGTCCGGCTCAGCGACGCTGTGTACCCTGAGGACGATTGAACCCTGAGGACAGGCGAACAACCGGCGGGACGGCTAAACAAGCGCCCGGATCAGCTTAGGCGCGGCCGCCGGGAGGACCAACGAACATCATGGTGGACATGATGCCGCCAACAAACACCACAAACACCACGCTCAACAGCACCGGGCGGTTGAGCATCCAGCGCAGCACCACCTGAACCCAATGCCCGTCGTGCGGGTGCGCCGTGGCTTGCGTGCGCCATTCGCCGTCGAGCCTGTTCTTCTTCTCCAGCCACCTATCAAAGGGGATAGTCAGGTACGGGACCACGGCCGTGGCTGCCGCGCCAAGGATCAGCCGCACAGGCCAGCGTTGGTTCAGACCCACCAAAACCGCCGTAGTCACATAGGCGATGAACACCAGCCCGTGCGCAAAACCGCCCACCGTGACGGGCCAATCGCCCACTTTGAACACGTATTTCATGATCATTGCGGCAATCAGCAGCGTCCAGGTGATGGCCTCGGCAATGGCAAGGGTGCGGTAAAAAGTGCGTGGAGACATGGGCTGAATACAGTCCTAGGAATCGTGGGTGACAGAGTGTCGGCAAAATGCCATGACCAGACTAGCGGTGATTTCTGGGAGGATCCTGCACACCCAGCCGCTTCCTGCGGGCCCGCGCCGAGGCTTCGCTGGGCGCGGTTGAACCCAAACTCCACCCCACGACGGCGAGCACGGCTTTGGTGGGAACCGTCACCGGTAGCGGGAGCGGGCCAAGTGCCGGCGCACGCAGTTTGAGCATCTCCTGGTAGGCCGGCGGCAAGGAGGCCACCGCGGCGGCGAAAAGAACTTTGTACCCCGCCTGCTGCGAGCGCGGCAGCGGTGGGTTCTTGATGAAGGCAACAATTTCTTCAACACGCTCGTCATAGCGCAGCTCGGGGCTGAACGCGGCCAGCTGCGCCTGCAGTTCGGCCACGGTGGTGGGCGGGCTCGCCACCCTCATGAGGGTTCCTGCCACAGCCCAGTCAGCTACATAAGCATCTGCGCCTGCCGCAATGGGGGCCCCATACGCTTCATGGGTTGCCAAAAATGCCTGGGTGAAGGCCAAATGTACCCAGCGCAACAGATCGGGGTCGTTCGCCGTATAGGGACGCACCTCTCCGTTGTTGGCGGTGTAGCTGCCGGTGATGTACTCATGGATGCGCAGCACCTTGTTGGAGGCCGTCCGGGCAGCCTGCGTGTCACCATAACTGATGGTAAAGATCCATTGGATGGTCCCTGCCAGTCTGCCCAAGGGATCGCTGCGGTAGCTGGAGTGATCGTGGACGCCAGCCAGCGCACCCGGGTGCAGGGCCTGAATCAGTAGGGACTGGATGCCGGCAACCAGGGTTGTCATTGACCCGTGCACTGCCCATGCGGCCGAGTCCGGCCCAAAGTAGCCGCCGTCTTCACCCTTTTCCAGGTCCAGTTCCCACTGGGGGATGGTGGCCGAGTTGTTACTGAAAGTGCCGCGCAACTCCCTGCGCCAGCGTTGCACAATATTCTCCATAACCCTTAGTCTGGTCCTTTTCTGTGCGGACCGCACCTGAGGCTCCCCAACAGCGTCCGGGTCGCCTAGCGCCCACCACACTTACCTGGGGACTGACTCCCAGACATTAAGAGGGCCCACAACAGCTATACCGGTCCAGCTCAGTGGTGGAAAGCCACCTTGTCCGGCACCTTACCGTTGAGCCTTTCCACTGACTTCCCAAGGTCCGCCAAGAACATCCCTGCCAGATCAAAAGTGAAGCCATTACGCACCACCACACGCAGCACGTCTATCTCAGCCATGCCCTCGGGCATGGGGTAGGCGGGCACAATCCAGCCAAAGCTGCGCAGCTCGTGTGAGAGGTCATAGACGCTCCAGCCATTCGGGGCGCTCACACTAAAGGCAAGCACCGGCAACTCCTCTCCCCGGCTGAGCAAAGTGAACAGGCCAAGATCGGCGACGCCCTTGGCGATGGCTCCGGCAATGTCCCGCGAGCGTTGCTGGATGCTGCGGTACCCCTCAAACCCGTATCTGACCAGGGTGTAGTACTGGGCAATCACCTGGGCCGCCGGGCGGGAGAAGTTCAGGGCGAAGGTGGGCATGGAGCCGCCCAGATAGTCCACGCTGAAGATCAAGTCCTCCGGCAGGTCCTCCGCGCTGCGCCACAGCACCCAGCCCACGCCCGGATACACGAGCCCGTATTTGTGGCCTGAAGAGTTGATGGACTTCACCCGATCGAGGCGGAAGTCCCATAACAAGTCTTGGTCAAGGAAGGGGGCAATGAACCCGCCAGAGGCTGCATCCACATGCAGTGGCACATCCAGACCGGTGCTGGCCGCGAGCGCATCAAGCGCTGCCGCGATCTGCGCCACGGGTTCATAGGAACCATCAAATGTTGAGCCCAGCACGGCCACCACCCCAATGGTGTTCTCATCACACGCCGCAGCGGCCTGCGCCGGGGTGAGGTGAGTTGCCCCGTCGAGCGGGATAAGCCGTGCCTCAACATCCCAGTAGCGTGCAAACTTTTCCCAACACACCTGCACATTGGCGCCCATGACCAGATTGGGTTTGGTGGCATCCAGCCCGGCAGCCGCCCGGCGTGCACGCCAGCGCCACTTCAACGCCATCCCGGCCAGCATTGCAGCCTCGGAAGAACCCGTGGTGGAACAACCCACGGCGTCGGCTCCCCCAGTGGGCTCAGGGGCGTGCCACAGGTTCGCCAGAATATTCACGCAGCGCCGCTCAATCTCGGCCGATTGCGGGTATTCATCCTTGTCGATGATGTTCTTCTCCAGCGACTCCTGGATCAGCTCCACAGCCTGTGGCTCCATCCACGTGGTGACAAAGGTGGCCAGGTTCTGCCGCGCATTGCCGTCGAGCATGAGCTCATCGCGCACAAATTCCAGGGCCGCATGGGCATCGGAGGTACGCTGCGGCAGTTTGTGACGGGGAATAGAGCCAAGACCCCCATCGAAGGCTGCGTCCTGGATTGTTGCATCGCGATTACTGTGGTGCCTGTGCAAACTCATGCTGCTCCCTGCTAAACCGCGGATGGTACGGATACACCGAGGCTAGCCAGTTCCGCAGCCAAAATGAAGAGGCTCGCCACGTGGCGGCTCAGCGTCCGGAGCATCAACATCCGGAGCATCAAGGCAGAGTACCGATCACCACGGTGCCGGCAAGTTCGGCACTGCTAAAAATGCTGGTGCTGAATCCGTGTGCCGCCAGAATCGCTGCGCTGACGGGCGCCTGCCTGAGACTGCTTTCAAGGAACAGGGATCCTCCTGGCCGCAACCAGTCCGGGGCTGTTGCAGCAATGCGCCGGTGCAGTTCCAACCCGTCGCGGCCTCCGTTCAGGGCTGCGTCCGGCTCATGGATCCGGGCTTCCGGCGGCATGAACGCAATGGCAGCCGATGGAACGTAAGGGGCGTTGGCCACAATGAGATCGAATCTTGTGCGCAACAGGGCCGGAATGGGGGCAAATAAGTCCCCCCAATAAACGTGAGAACCAAATGGTGCCAGGTTTTTGGTGGCACACACCACGGCGGCCCGGTCTACATCCGCCGCGTGCACCTCACAAGCCATGACGCGAGCGGCACCGGCGTCGAACACCAGAGCCGTGGCGATTGCGGTTCCCACTGCGCCGCTTCCGCAGCACAGGTCAAGGATGCGTGGCAGAGTCCCTCCCCCGCTGTGCGAACCGAGTACCGCCAAGGCTCGTTCCACCAAATACTCGCTGCGCCGCCGAGGGACGAATACCCCCGGGTCCACCGCAATGTGCAGCCCGCAAAACAGGGCCCAGCCCACAATGTGTTCCAAGGGATAGCCCTCCACCCTGCGGGCAAGCATGTGAGCAAGTTCCTGGGCCGTGGCAGCACTCACATCCAAGATCGCGGCTTCTTCTTCAGCGTAGACACATCCGGCGGCGCACAGCGCAGCAACAATCTCCGCCCTCTTCAGCCGTGTGCTTTGCCCCATACCAACCACATGATAGTCCTGCCACTACGCTATGGGCATGAGAAATTCAGCAATGCCACCCAATGAGGGCTTTCTTGCTGCCCTGCGCCCGGCGCTGGATCTAGCCGCCATCCCGGAGAAGGCTGAGGGCATGGCCGCTTACATGAAATCATCGATGCCCTTCAAGGGGGTGCCCTCCCCCATGGTTCGCCAGAGCGTGCGGGAACTGGCCAAAACACATCCCTTCAACAGTCTCGCCGAGCTGGCAGGCACCTGCATGACGCTTTGGAATGACGCCGCACATCGGGAAGAACGCTACGCCGCCATCATGCTCACCGACTCCCGGCTGGGCCGCGGTGAACAAGCCTTGCTGCCGTTCTACACGCTGGTCATTGAAACGGGGCAATGGTGGGATTTCGTGGACGCCGTGGCCCCGCGCATCTTCGAGCTTTTGCAAAAGGACCGCACACTCATGGAACCGCTCCTGCGCCAGTGGAGCCAGCACAATAACTTGTGGTTCCGCCGGGCCGCCATCATTTCCCAACTTCCGGCAAAGAACGCCACGGACACGCAATTGCTCAGCGACGTCATCGCTGTCAATACTGCGGATAAGGATTTTTTCATCCGCAAAGCCATAGGCTGGGCGCTGCGCCAGTACGCACGGAGCGACCCGGACTGGGTGCGCGGCTACGTGGCGGCGCATGAAAACCTTAGCCCGCTCTCCCGCCGTGAGGCCCTCAAACACCTTGGCTAAGGGTGGGAACACTGGCTAATTCTGGGGAGCTTCCCCGGCCCTGACGAGTCCGCGCCTGGGCACAAAGAGCCCCCGCGTCTTCTTGTCCCAGAACATGATGTAGAGCACGCCCGCCAAGCCCACCACAATGGCCACGGCACGGATCAGCACCACCGGAATCCACGGGAAGACGCTGAGCTGGTCCGTCAGGGCGATCATGGTGAAGAACGCCGTGAGGTACAGCGCCGTGCGCAACTGCCACCCTTCGGCAATCCCCGTCACGGCGAAGAACGCCAACAACCAGAGCATGTACCAGGGCTGAATCATGGGAGCCATGAGAACCACGGCGGCGAAGGCCCACGCCATGCGTCGCAGAACTGCTTGGCTGTAACGCTGCGATTCCTCCAGGACGGGGGTGCCGGCGTCGAACTTTTCAGTAAAAGGTGCCGCTGCGGCCTTGACCGGCAGGAATGCCAACGCCATGACGAGCAGAATCGAGGCGATCTGTCCCATGTTTTGAATGACATCGGTGACAGCAGGGCCGGCACTGCCAAAGAATCCCACCACAAATCCCACCACGTTGGAGAACAACCCCACGGGGGCATACCAAATCCAGACCGTGCCGGGCGTCTGCAGTGCCGCGAGCCAGCCGAAACCAAGCCCGTTGATGGCACCCATGAAGGCCATGATGGCGGTGGAGATGCCAAGGGTGGCCGCCCACAGACCAAACTTGCGCACCCAGCCGGCTTGCGAGCCGGCCCACAACAAGCCCACAAACGGCAGGGCAATCAAGGTGATGGGTTTAATCGCAATCGAGGCCGTGACCAGCAAGATGCCCAGTACCGGACGTTTCGCCGAGGCGTAATAAATACCCGCCACCACCAGCCCCAGCATGAGCGCATCATTGTGGACGCTGGCAATGAAATTGATCAGAACAACAGGGTTCAGCACCACCAGCCACAGGGCCCGCTGTGGGTTGAATCCGTGGCGGGCGGCAAGCTTGGGCACGTAGATGGCCAAGAGAATAACCCCGGCCAGGCAGGCGAGCCGGAACGGGATGAGAGCAATTTCGGGGCTGTGTGAAGGCAGCAGCACGGCAATTTGCTCCAGCCATAACCACAGCGGGCCATAGGGTGTGGGCGCTTCGGTCCAGAGCGTGTCCGGGCCCAGCAAGTAGTAGTTATTGAGTGAGGAGATGCCGTCCGTGTAAGGGTTCAACCCCTCCAGCATGAGCCGGCCCTGCCCAATGTAGGCGTAGGAATCTCGGCTGAACAAGGGCAGCGCCAGCATCATGGGCGCAACCCACAGGATCAAAGCCTTGATGAGGATAGGGCGGCTGCTGGCATCCCAACCGGCCAAATGTTGACGCAGCCGCAACCAGGCCCGCAACATCAATACCGCACCAACACACAGCAGCACGGTTGCGGTGATAACAGCCACAGGCGTGGTTCTGGCCAGAATGAACAACGGATTCCGGATCAACACCGAACTGCTGGCCAGCCACCCCACCCCGAAGGAGCCCAGTAGCAGCATCACGGATCCTGCGAAACCTTGCCAGAGAGCCGAATCGGCTGTTCCCGTGCGGAACGGAAGCTTCCTCAAGGATTTGCTTGACACCTTGTTTGACACCTCCGGCCGGGCGCTGTGCGTGCTGGTCAACAACTAACTCCTGATCGTTTCCGCCGGTGGTGGCGGCTGCGGCTGGCATGATCTCGCTCTGACCAGCCCGGGCAATTTGGTGGCGCTGCGCTAACATATAAGCAGCTGCGGACCCCGTTCTTGGCATTCTACCCACTTCATCTGGGCAGTCGGCAGGAGCAACGCCATCGAATTGGTGTGATCTTGCTGCAGCTGCTCTGGCCCGGGCCCGGCCCGGACCACCCCACTCTCGAGAAGGACCGGACCATCTCCACGGATAAATTCTTTGCCGCTCTCAGCCGAACCCGGGATGCGTTGCTGCCCGCGAAGACCCAGAACTGGCTAAAAACCCCTCGCGGTATGTGGCTGGTCTTCGCTGGCGTGCACCTTGTTTTCCTTGTCTTGGCGGGCGTGCTCTCGCTCCGTGGGGAGGCTTTTAGCGACACGTTCATTTACCGCATCTGGGCTTCAGTGGACTTCGACGGCGACCGCGTGCTGGGCCCCAGCCCCTGGGTGTATCCGATTCTGGCGCTGGTTCCCATGTCTGTGGCCTACATTTTTGGCCCGGCACCGTTCTTGTTCCTGTGGGTTTTGATGATTGCCGGGTTGAACACCTTGGCCGTGGGCAAACTCACCAGCTGGGGCCGCAACACCAAGGCTATTCCGGCGGCACTGTGGTGGATCACCTTCACCACTTTGCTGGCCTGGCTGGGCTTTGCCCGCGTTGACGGGCTCACCGCACCCGTGGTTTTGATCGCACTGTCTCTGGGCGTGGCCAGCCCGTTCCTGACCTCGTTCATCCTGAGCGTGGCCACCTGGACCAAGGTGTGGCCGGCTGCCGTGGTGCTGGCGCTCTTCACCGTGGTGAAAAAGCGGGTGCAGGTGGTTCTGGCCGGTGTGCTGGTGACGGCGTTCGTGGTGGCTCTGGCGTTGAGCATGAACGCCTTGCCGCTGCTGCTGAACTTCCTCCTAGAACAGGGCGATCGCGGCATGCAGCTTGAGGCCACCTTCACCACCCCGTGGCTGTGGATGAGCGTGCTGGGCATTGGCGGGGCACGCATGTACATGAACCGGGATATCAACTCCATGCAGGTGGACGGTCCGGGCTCGGAGTTCATGAGCTTTTTGATGCAACCCCTACTCATCGCCGCCGCACTGTTGGTAGCGGCGCTCATTTTCTGGGCGCTTCACACGGGCAAGCGCAATGGCGGTGCCGACAGGACGGCGCTGCTGCTCTTTGGCTCACTCGCCCTGGTCACCGCCTTCGTGGTCTTCAACAAGGTGGGCTCCCCCCAGTTCATGGTCTGGCTTGCCCCGGCAGTTGCCGTCGGTTTGGCCCATCAGTGGAAGGCGTGGCGAGTCCCCGCCACCATGCTCATTGGCGTGGCCGTCCTGACGTTCCTGGTCTACCCCCTCTTCTACGACGCCCTCTCCCACAACAACCCCCTCATGGCAGGTGTCCTAACGGCCCGCAATGCCCTCTTGGTGATCCTGTTTGTGTGGAGCGTACGTCAGTTGGTCATCATGGGCCGCAACCCCCAGGCTATTCCCAGGCACGACGCCGTCACCTCCCCCGCCGCCACCGAAGCTACCGCACTGGCTGGCCCGGACACCGCCGCGGCCGTGGATAGTGGCGCTGCTCCGGATAGCGCCGCACACACGGGCCCGGCCGCTGTGACCGAGGAGTCCTAAGATTTCAGCTCCCTTGTTTGACACAGTTCTGGAACGGGCGGTGGCAGTGCGCGGCCGCCTCCTGTCTCCTTCGGCTATTGCCTGGTTCCGGACCCCTGCCAGCGTGTGGTGGGGATTCGCCGCAGTCCACGGCTTTTTCCTGGCGTGGATGATGAGCTTCATCATCCACGGCGAGACTTTCAGTGACACCGAGCAATACCGGCAATGGGCGCAACTGGGCTACAACCCAGCAGTTCTAGGCGATGCGATCAGCCCGTGGGTCTACCCCTTGCTGGCACAGCTGCCCATTTTCGCTGCCAATATGTTTGGACCATCCCTGTATTTGCTGGGCTGGACATTGATCATCACGGCCTTGAATGCTGTGGGCATGGCGTTCCTGGTGCGCGGCACACGGTCCCAGACGGGTATTGCCCCGGCATGGTTCTGGCTTTTTTTCACCATTTTCATGGGTTTCCTCAGCTTTGCCCGGGTGGAAGGGATCACCACCTCATTCGTATTGGTGGCTCTGCTCTACGCTTCCGAACGCCCTGTGGTGGCGGGACTGCTGCTCTCTTTGGCTACGTGGATCAAGGTCTGGCCGGCCGCTGTTATTGCTCCCCTGCTCATTGCCAGCGCGCGGCGTTTCCACGTGTTTCTCACGGGCGTGGTGGTCAGCGCTGGCGTTGCCGCGTTTGCGGTATTGACGGGGGCTGGCTCGCACCTGCTTGATTTTGCCATCAACCAGGGTGACCGTGGCATGCAACTTGAGGCCACCTTCTCCACCCCGTGGGTCTGGCTCAGCGTGTTCAACATAGGTGGTTCCAAGATTGCAGACAACGTGGCCATTAACTCCACCGAAGTTTATGGTCCCGGCGCCGAGGTGGCAGCCTTCTTGATGCAGCCGCTGCTCATTGTTGCCGCATTGGCGGGGGCACTGCTGATGGTGTGGGCCCTGCGCCGCGGCGCAGAGCGTCAGGAACTCCTGCTAGAAGGCTCATTGCTGATGGCCACCGCGTTCATCGTGTTCAACAAGGTGGGCTCCCCGCAATTCATCATCTGGCTGCTGCCAGTGGTGGTGGCCGGGTTGGTTCATGACTGGAACCGTTGGAAGGTACCGGCAACTTTGCTCATGGGGATCGCCTTCATGACCTTCATCATCTATCCGCTGTTCTACACGCCACTGATTCACGCGAACCCGATCATGGCGGCCGTGCTGACCGCCCGGAACGTGCTCCTTGTGACACTGCTGGTGTGGGCTGTGCGCCGAACAGTTGAACTGGGCCGCTCTGCCATCCCCGCTAGCTCTGCGAAGTAGGCACCGCCTCGGTGCGGAGCCGCTACCTCAACGTAACAGGCGCAAAGTCACTCTCGCGGCTGTTCAATAGCTTGCGGGTGTGCACATCCAACACCAGCAAATACACCACCCCGGCCAACGCCACGGCCGTTGACAGCACCCGGGTTTGAACCGGTAGTTGCACAAAGTTCCAGACAAAGAGCTGGTCTTGGGCGCCGAACACCACAAAGAAGGCAACCGCTACGTAGCAGGCCTTAATCTGCCAGTTGTTGCGCATTCCCGTCACGGCCAAAAAGGGCAAGAACCACAGGATGTACCAGGGCTGGATGATGGGGGCCAGAAGCACCACGGCGGCAAACGCCAACCCCATCCGGCGCACCACCTTGCTGCGGTCACCGAAGAGTACCAACCAGGCCGCTATCAGTATGCTGACTGCCGTCAACACGGTCCTGAATCCCTCGCTGACCGCCAGACCGTCCAGGCCCACGGCGTTGGCCGCCAACTCCACCATCTGGCCACCGAACCCAGAAGGCGAATAGCCGGTGTAGCCCGGGGTGGTATCGGTAAGCGCCCACGTCCAGCCAAGGCCCAGCTGGTGCGCAATGCCCATGAGCCACAACAACAGCAGGCTCAAGGATCCCGTGCCAGCCCAGAACAGGAACCGCCGGCCCCAGCCAGCTGACGTGCCGGCCCACAAAAGCCCAATAAAGGGCAGCAGCACTATGGTGATGGGTTTGACGGCGATGGATGCGGTGACCAGTACAACACCCAGCAACCCCCGCCGGGTCGCAGCAAAATACGTACCCGCCACGGCCAGTCCCAGCATGAGCGCATCATTGTGGGCGCTAGCAATGAAGGAGATGAGGAACAGCGGATTTGCCACGGAAATCCAGAGCGCCCGGGCGCCGTCAACGCCGTGCAGGGCTGCCAGCTTGGGTACATAGATCACGCAAAGCACCACACCAACGCACGCAAGGCCCCGGAAAAACAGCACCGAAATATCGGGTTGACCTCCCGTCACGGCAACAACACCGCGGCTCAGCCAGAGGAATAGCGGCCCATACGGGGTACGGTTTTCAGCCCAGGACGGGTCCGTGCCAAGCATGAACCAGTTGCTCAACGCCGAGATTCCCGTGGTGTAAGGGTTCAACCCTTCAGCCATGAGCCGGCCTTGACCAGCGTAGGCGTAAACATCGCGGGAAAAGATGGGTACAGCAACAAAAAGCGGCGCACCCCAGGCAGCCACCGCCGCCACAACGGTGCCCAAGGAGCCGGCCTCCCAGTTGCGGAGATGCTGGCCCAGTCTCAGCCAGGAGCGCAGCAGGAGCATTGCGCCAAGGGTCAGCAGGGTAGTTGAAATGAGCACACCTGCGCCCTCGGTGCGCAGTACAATAACCATCGGATTGCGGACCATGGGCGAGCCATTGGCTATCCAGCCCACGCCAAAGGAGCCAAAAAGGATCATGGTTGAGCCAATAAAGCCCTGCACCACAGCAATCCAAGGGCGCCGGTCGGCCGTTCCATGCTGAGGCACAGCGGGCTCCAACGCTGTCATTGAAAGTCTCCGGCCGTCGTCGTCCATTTAGGTTCCCAGGACCGCACCACGGTCCCGAAGACCCAATTTTAGCTCAGGCGGCGGTGAGCGCAGGGTTCACGGTACATTGGAGCGGTGGCTATTACTAATGAACGCATTGTGTGGATTGACTGTGAAATGACCGGCTTGGATGCCGTCAATGACGCCTTGATTGAGGTGGCGGCGCTGGTAACCGACTCCGAATTGAACATTCTGGGTGAGGGCGTTGATGTGGTGATCAAGCCCAGCGACGAGGCCTTAGCGCAGATGAGTGATTTTGTGCGCAACATGCACACCACGTCCAAACTGTTGGATGAGCTGGCCGGTGGCACCACCATCGAGGACGCCCAGGAGCAGGTGCTGGCCTACATTCGCAAGCATGTGCCCGTGGCTAACAAGGCCCCCCTGGCTGGGAACTCGATTGGCACCGACAAGGTGTTCCTCTCCCGTGACATGCCCGAGCTCGTGGAGCACCTGCACTACCGGGTCATTGATGTCTCCACCATCAAGGAGCTTTCCCGGCGCTGGTTCCCGCGCGCCTACTTCCAGTCGCCGGCCAAGACCGGGGGCCACCGCGCACTGGGGGACATCATTGACAGCATCAATGAGCTTAAGTACTACCGGGAGGCCGTTTTTGTGCCCGCTCCGGGGCCCGACACAGCCACCGCCAAGAAGATTTCGGCCAAATATTCCGGATAAATCCCGGATAAATACGGGATAACTTCCGCGACTTGACGCACTTGAACCGCCGCAATAATGCGACTTGAATCACAAATAGGGCAAAAGAGACCACTTTGGTCTTGACCCCCTTTTATTTCGGGTAGACTATTTGTCGTTGCCAAAAGCGCGCAGGACATCGCAAGATGCCATGCTACGCAGCGGCGGACATGGTGGGATTAGCTCAGTTGGCAGAGCGCCTGGTTGTGGTCCAGGAGGTCGCGGGTTCAACCCCCGTATCTCACCCCATGTGTGGTTCATTACGAATCACTAAACACCCCGGTCAATTGATCGGGGTGTTTTTCATTGCCTGAATGCGCTAAAACTTGGCATTGTTTCGAGCCTGAAAAGGAATCAGTCATGACCATCCGTCCCGTGACCATCTTGGGTGAGCCAGTACTTCACCGCCGCGCCGATGAGGTTCTTGCCTTTGATCAGGACCTCAAGGACCTAGTGGCTGATATGTACCAGACCATGGATGCCGCCCACGGCGTTGGCTTGGCAGCACCTCAGATTGGGGTGGGTCTGCGTATTTTCACCTACCAGCTGGAGAACGACGACGACGTCCCCGCCCGGGGCGTGCTCATCAACCCCACGCTGACTGTGGGGAAAATTTCCGGCAATCCTCCCAGCGTGGATGACGAGGTGGAAGGGTGCCTGTCAGTTCCTGGCATCGACTTCCCGCTCAAACGGGCCGAATGGGTGCGGGTGCGTGGCTTCGACGTGGACGGCAACGCCCTGGACTTTGAGGCAACCGGCTGGTTTGCCCGCTGCATGCAGCACGAGTTCGATCACCTTGATGGAAAACTTTACGTGGACCGGCTCAACGCCCGCTACTCCAAGAAATCCAAGCGTGCGGCCAAGAACAATGGCTGGGGCGTGCCCGGGCTGACCTGGATGCCCGGCGTGGACCCGGACCCTTTCGGTCACTGACCGCTGCGGCGCCTGGTATTCCATCTGCCTCCGCACAGACTTTCCGTATGCGCCCCGTCAGGGGCTAACGTGGCGCCACTGACGCACTGGTGCCACGCTGAACTCCACGGGCGTTGCACAAGTTGTGTCACTTTCGCCATACGCACCGCCAGCACCGTGGCAAGGCGCATAACCGCCGGATCACCAGCAGCCACTGATTCGCTAAACTGGTTCCATGACCTCTCGCACCGCCTTGAACCCTGAACAGACCCTGGACGTCCTGGGCATTGCTCCCGAAGACCGTGCGGAATCTATTGCGCTACTCGAAGGGCCGGCAACTCCCGCCGTTGAAAAAGTCTTGGCCCACCTGAGGTCCCGGCTGGGCAGTTCCGATGATTCCGTCCCGGAACTTAGCACCGCCGAAGCCCCCGTGACCGAGTTCGACTGGCTCAGCGCCATGCTGCGCTTCTCCCCCGAACTCCTTCAGTGGCACAGGGCCAAGAACATCCCCGAGGCAGTCTCCAATGCCACCTTGGCAGACTTTGGCCGCAATATGCTCATCAACCGCCGCGTCCACAACCGCTTCGGTATGGATACTTACAAGTGGCTCAATCACGTTTTCTCCGGCCGCATTTACCAGCTGGGCCGGTTGCAATACCTGATCCACCAACCTGTGGCCAGCATCCCAGGCGTGGAAGCCGAGGAATGGATTCTGGGCATCCATATCCCCGAAGGCGGCGGTCTGGGTACCGCGGCCGTCCAGGAAAGCCTGGCCTTGGCAGCAGCATTCTTTGCCGAGTATTTTCCGGAGAAGCCCGTACGCACCGGCAATTGTGAATCATGGCTTCTGGACCCGTACCTGAGCACACATCTGGACCCGGCGTCCAACATTGCTGCCTTCGCGGGACTCTTCACCCCCTATGGTGAGCCGCGCAACGAACCCACGGACGCCGTGTACTTCACCTTCCGCACCCGCAGCATGGACAATCTGGGGGCACTGCCCCGCACCACGGCGTTGCAACAGACCGTCTTGAACCGGATCGATGCCGGAGGTACTTGGCAGCTGGGTTTTGGATATCTATCTCTTCCCTGCCGCGAGTGATGGAGCACACGGAAACGCCCACCTGCACCCTGCGCTAAACTTGATAGTTGCGCCCTGCCCATGCATAAACTAAGTCTTTACCGCTAGAAAGTAGTCTCGTGTCCTCTCCGGCTCAGTCCCCCGCCCTCGCCACCGAAATTTCCGGCCAGGCGGAGCGTCGGCGAACCTTCGCCGTCATCTCACACCCCGATGCCGGAAAATCCACGCTGACCGAGGCGTTGGCCTTGCACGCAAAGGTGATTGGTACTGCCGGTGCTACAAACGGCAAATCCAACCGCAGGGACACCATCTCTGACTGGCAGCAGATGGAGAAGGACCGCGGTATTTCCATCAGTTCTGCGGCGCTGCAGTTCTCCTACCGAGATACTGTCATCAACTTGCTGGACACCCCCGGCCACGCCGACTTCTCCGAAGACACTTACCGGGTGCTGGCCGCCGTGGACTGTGCCGTCATGCTGGTAGACGCCGGTAAGGGCCTGGAAACCCAGACCATGAAACTCTTTGAAGTGTGCCGCCAGCGCAACCTTCCCATCATCACTGTCATCAACAAATGGGACCGTCCGGGTCTTGATCCGTTGGAACTCATGGATGAGATCACCGAGCGCACGGGCCTGACCCCTATGCCGTTGACGTGGGCCATTGGCATTGCCGGAGACTTCCGCGGAGTGTGGGACATCCGCCGCAATGAGTTCGCGAAGTTTGCCCGCAATAGTTCCGGTGCCCAGATTGCGCTGACTGAATACCTCACCCCGGAACAGGCCGCCATCTCCGAAGGCGATGCCTGGACGGATTCCACCGACGAGGCCTCCCTGGTGGTGGATGAGGCCAACCCGTTGGACTTGGACGCTTTCTACGCGGGCAAGGCCACTCCCCTGCTGTTCTCCTCTGCCGCCTTGAACTTCGGTGTGAAGCAGATCTTGGACACCCTGGTGGACTTTGCCCCTCCTGCCACGCCCCGTGCGGATATAGAAGGCACCGAGCGCCCCGTTGACGCTCCCTTCTCCGGCTTCGTCTTCAAGGTCCAGGCCGGTATGAACCAGGCCCACCGCGATCATGTGGCCTTTGTGCGGGTTTGCTCGGGCATGTTTGAGCGCGGAATGGTGGTCACTCAATCACGCACGGGCAAGTCCTTCGCCACCAAGTACGCCCAGCAGGTGTTTGGCCGCGAACGCGAAGTCATTGACACCGCATTCCCGGGTGACGTGGTGGGTTTGGTCAACGCCTCATCCTTACGCGTGGGCGACTCCTTGTTCGTGGAAGAATCCGTGGAGTACCCGGCCATCCCGCTGTTCGCGCCTGAACACTTCCAGGTGGCACGCTCCAAGGACCCCAGTAAGTACAAGCAGTTCCGCCGTGGCATTGAGCAGCTCGAGCACGAAGGCGTCATCCAGGTGCTGCGCTCTGACCTGCGCGGCGACCAGGCACCTGTGCTCGCCGCCGTGGGCCCCATGCAATTTGAGGTGGTTGAGGACCGCATGCACCACGACTTCAACGCGCCCATGCGTTTAGAACGACTCCCCTACTCCTTGGCCAGATTGACCACGGCTGATGCAACGGCCGTTTTGGCCAACGTTCATGGCGCTGAGGTCCTCGAGCGTAGTGACGGAGAGTTCCTGGCTCTGTTCAACGATATTTGGGCCATGCGCCGCGTGGAAAAGAACCATCCGGATCTGCCGTTGAGTGAAATCGGCACCTCGATGCAAAAGTAGTCTGGCCAGCCCGCAGACAAAGTCTGCCCTTCCGGTATTTTCCCTTCAGGGGAGATAGCCGGAGGGCAGGCTTTGTTGTTTCGGGCACAGCCCTAACACCCGTTTCATGGCGGCCTTCTCTGCCGGGGTGACCCACAACCGGTAGGCGGCCTTCACAGAAATTTGGCGGGCCACATAGTGGCAACGGAACTTCTTATCTGGTGGGAGCCAAGCGGCCGCATCGCCATCTGACTTCTCTTGATTGGCGGGCCCGTCTGCTGCAAGGAGGTTCAACGGATCATTGGCCAGGCTTTGGCGCTGGACAGTGGTCAGCACCTGGGCCCCTGTCTGCCAGGCATTACCGAGGGCCACCACATGATCGATCTGCACCGCACCGCTGGTGTCTTTGCCCCGTTTGAAGGCAACCTCCTTACCGGTGTAATGCTCGGCGAGCGTTCCCGATGCGACAAGACACCGGGACCCGGCCGTGAATTTCACAGCCGTCATATCCCTGCGCAGGATGTCGTTGCGGGTATCGCAGCCATTGGAGTCCGCGTCCATCCACGCCTCTCCAAAGGCACTGCGGTCATAATCGTTGCGTGCCGCCTTACCTTTGACCGGCAGCGTTTGAAGAATTGCCAGCGCGGAGGCAGAGCCCACCACCAGCACGGGTTGCCCCAAGGCAGCCGGCGGGGTGGCAACGGCCGGTGGCGGTCCCGGATCCGGCTCAAAGGGCCACCTCCCGGAGCTGTGCAGCCACCCAGTCAGCAGCGCCAGCACAATGATCACAAACACCGCCATGGTGCGCGCGGGAGCTCGGGGCTCCGGGTGCAGGGTGTCCAGGCGCTGCCGGCCCCGGAGCTGTGTGCGCCGCGGCAGCAGGCGTGCATGCCGTGCCATAAAAACCCCTTTGACCAGTTGCCTTAAGTCTAGGAGTTTGGCTGCCAGCGCGCCCGGGGTTGTCCACAGCGGGGTTGTCCACAGGAAGAGCGCCCACCGGGAGCCCTTGGGTAGGACCACGATCCAAAGAAACGTGCGTGGCTGCCGCAACCCGAACAACTACACATCAATTATTCTCCTCAGAAGTGCCGCCCGGATTTCTATGGCTGTGATCATGGTGCCGAATTTTACTCAGCAAAGTGGGTAGCGTAGATTTGATGAATGGTACAAATCATTGCTGTTCTTCTTATCATCTGGCTAGTCCTTGCTGTCCTGGGCTTTGTAGTCAAGGGGCTATTGTGGCTGGCCATTATTGGCGTTGTATTGTTCGTGGTTACGGCTGCGGTTGGTTGGGTACGGCGTAACGCGCTAAACAAGTAATCGAGAGTTGGGCCGGTCGCCTCAAGCGGCCGGCCTTTTTCATGCCCGCACCTCTTCTTAGCCAGCGCTTCCCTTCTGCGTCGAGGATCTGTTCAGTAGGAGATGCGGATGGAGTGAAGAAGATGTAGTGCGGTACGCACTGGTTGTTGGGCAGTTTTCTATCTCGCCCAGATTCCGTATTTGCCCAGTCTGCCCGCGGTGTTGGGGCCAGACCTCTGAGCATGCACCGACGGTGCCCGCAAACCAAATAAATATGGCACGTTTCCCCCTGAAAAAACGGGCAAAACGCACCATAAAAATGTAAAAAGTGGATAGGGCAGTCTGTACGCCGGGTTTTGTCGTCCGCCGCAGTTACCTGCGGCGAAGAGGCAACCATCCATCTACGGACGCCGTTGCCGACGCCCTCTAGCAGCCTACCCAGGCACTCGGGCGAACAGCCCTCAATCATGCCCTGTCTGGCCTTGCTCCGGGTGGGGTTTACCGAGCTTCCCCAGTCACCTGGGGAACTGGTGGTCTCTTACACCACCGTTTCACCCTTACCGGCAACAGTCCTTGCGAACCGTGCCGGCGGTCTACTTTCTGTGGCACTTTCCTGCGGGTTACCCCGAGTGGGCGTTACCCACCACCCCGTTCTGCGGAGCCCGGACGTTCCTCGAGCCACTTACGTGACGCGCGGTTGCCCAACTGCCCTATCCAGCTACTAAGTGTACAGGGCCGGGTGCACAAAGGTGCGTAGCGGCGTCGTACGTTTAAGCACGACGCCGGTACGCACCTTGGGTACCTAGCTGATCAATGCGGCGCTTGACTCGAGCGCCGGGAATTGGAGGGGGTGCACGCCGGCCATTTCCTCCATGACACGCACTACCTGGCAGCTGTAGCCAAACTCGTTGTCATACCAGACGTAGAGGACAAGGTTTTTATCGGTGCTGATGGTTGCCAGGCCGTCAACAATCCCTGCGCGCCGGTAGCCCACGAAGTCCGAGGAGACCACCTCGGGTGAATCAATGTAATCGATCTGTTTACGGAAGTCAGAGTTCAGTGACATGTCCCGCAAAAACGCGTTGACCTCATCCTTGGTGGTCCCGTTTTCCAGTGTCAGGTTCAAAATAGCCATGGACACGTTGGGGGTTGGTACGCGGATGGAGTTGCCCGTCAGTTTGCCTTCCAACTCGGGCAACGCCTTGGCCACGGCCTTGGCAGCACCGGTCTCGGCAATGACCATGTTCAGGGCGGCGGAACGGCCGCGGCGGTCACCCTTGTGGAAGTTATCCGTGAGGTTCTGATCATTGGTGAACGAGTGCACCGTCTCCACATGTCCGTGCACAATCCCGTATTTGTCGTTGAGGACCTTCAGCACGGGCGTGATGGCGTTAGTGGTGCAGGAGGCAGCGGTGACAATCTTGTCCCCGGCCTCGATCATGTGGTGGTTGATACCGTACACAATGTTCTTCAGGGCGCCCTTGCCCGGGGCTGTCAGCAGGACGCGGGCAGCACCCTTGGACAACAGGTGTTGGGACAGGCCTTCTTCATCGCGCCAGCGGCCCGTGTTATCCACAATGATCGCGTTCGTAATACCAAACGCGGTGTAGTCAATGGTTGAGGGGCTATCCGAGTAAATCACCTGGATGGATGTGCCATTGGCCTGGATGATGTTATTTTCGGTGTCTATGGTGATGGTGCCGTCGAAGGGGCCATGCACGGAGTCGCGGCGCAGCAGGCTGGCCCGCTTGGCCAGGTCTGTCTCGCCACCCTTGCGGACCACAATGGCACGCAGACGCAAGCCGTGGCCACCGCCGTTGTGTTCGATGAGGATGCGGGCCAGCAGGCGCCCAATCCGGCCAAAACCGTACAACACCACATCGGTGCTGGTGCGTCCGTCTTCGCCGCGGCGGCCAACAATAGAGGCCAACTCAGTGCGCAGGAACGTTTCCAGATCAGCCTCGCCGGAGGCCTTGAAAGCAGCGTTGAGGCGGGCAACATCCAGGGATGACGGACCCAGCTGGAGCTTGTCCAGGATTTCAATGAGGGGCAGCGTCTGCTCTAGGGGCAGTTCGCAGTTGTCAATGTGCCGGGCAAAGCGGTGGGCCTTGAGGATGTCATAGGGGGACTTGTTGATCAGTGAGCGCCCGTGAACATTAGCAATGACATTGTTCTCACGGTACAGGCGTCCGATCAGCGGAATCATGGCCTCGGCCATGCTCTCGCGTTGGATCCAGGTTTGTAATGCGGCATCCGTGTGTGTCGGAGCCTGGTTGATCGTCACGTCAAACTACCTTTCCTGGCCCAAAACACCCTTGGTTTAAGCCTGCTCCCAGTGTGACAGCGCTCCGTGTTTACCCGCGAGTTACGTGAACCACTTCACTAGACCGGTCTAGTACCTGGTCAGCTGGCCGCTACTCGCCCCTACTTCTCCTGCCGAACGTAGAGTTAATTCCGCTGTCTGTCCTCCAAGCACGTGCCTTAGCAGCACTTTGGAATGCGGTGCGCTTGAAAGCGGCGCAGCTTTGAGGCGATAAGCTCCTAGGGTGCTGATTCTGTTGCCGCCTTCTGAAGGCAAGACCCCCGCCGATTCCGGATCCCCTGTTGATCTGGCCACCTTGAGTTTCCCCTCACTCACCACGGCAAGGCAGGCCGTGTCCACCGCTTTGGCTTTAGTCTCCGGCCAGGATGATGCCCTCAATCAATTGGGTGTGGGTGCCTCCTTGGGGCATGAAGTGCACCGCAACACCCGCCTGGACCAAGAGCCGGCAGCCCCCGCCCACAGTATTTACACGGGCGTGCTCTTCGATGCCCTTGGCTACAACAGCATGACGGCAATGCAGAAGCGCAAGGCCGATGCCGCCGTCGTGGTTATATCCGGGCTATGGGGTGCAGTGGGATTCGCCGACAGCATTCCCGCGTACCGGCTCTCCATGTCGGTGGGCCTGCCCGGACTGGGAAAGCTGGCCAGTTTCTGGAAACCGCAACTGGCGCAGGTGCTGGCGGAGCATGCGGAGGGCCACCTTCTGGTGGATTGCCGCTCCAGTAGTTACGCGGCTGCCTGGGTGCCTGACCCGGAACGCACTGTGGCCGTGAATGTTTTCACCGAGCGCGACGGCGCCCGCAAGGTTGTCTCCCACTTCGCCAAACATACTCGAGGGGAACTGGCTAGGCACTTGCTCACCCGCCGAGGCAAAACCCCCGAAACACCCGCCCAGCTGGCACACGTTGCTGCGGAACGGTGGGTTGTGGAGCTGGTCCCAGGAACGGCTCGCAAGGCGCACGCGCTGAACATCATTCTGACGGACTGATCACCAGCTTTTTACTTTTCATTCCTCGAATGCGGCCCACGTAAGGGGCTCATTCGAGGAATGAGATCAGGGAGCGGTTTAGCCCCACTCCTCCGAGCGGACCAAAATGGCGCCGGAGTCCGGGCAGAAGACAATGGTGTCAGCCGGAGCTTTTTTAATATCTACCAAGTCACCGGCGCTAAGCTGCATGCCCGAACCTTCTGACTTGCCGTGGAAGAGCCGTGCCGCACCCACCCCATATTTAGCCAGCGAACGGTCGTAGATGGCCAGCAGTGCCGGATCGAAGGTGGCCGTCAGTTCGGTGCGCTCGCCTAGCGTGGCATCGCGCTCAAGCTTCAACCCGACCAACTTGCTCCGCACCTCATCAAGGACCTCATCCAGCACTGACTGCATCTGCGCTACGAGCCCTTGCTGGGCAGCCTGGTCAGATGTTGCCGCCTCGAACGCCTCCATGGCTTCAAGTTCTGTATCTTCAAGGTCACTACGGCGCTTGGTCAGTGATTCAATTTCACTCTGCAGTGCCATGAGATCTTTAGAGAGCCCCGTGCCACTATTGAGCTTGGCCTCATCACGTTCAATCCGCGCTACGACGGCGGCAACATCGTCCTCTGCCTTGGTCAAGGCCCGGTGGCAATCGCTGACAGCCGTGTCAAGGACAACCAGATCGCTCTTCGCCACGGTGACCCCGGCATGCAGATCTGGCAGCCTGGGATCTTCCTTCAACGCCTTTGCCTGGACATCAAGTCCGCGCAATTTTCCGTCCAATACCGCAATGTCCAGCAAACGCATTTGCTCGGCCGGTGCTGCCTTAGCCATGTAACTCCTCCTGCTTCATCACGTGATGAAAATAGTTCTTAGAACAAGCCTAGTTCCCGGGAGTCAGAATAAAGTCCCACGGGTCCGTGTTGGTCTGGCTCAATGCCAATTCTGCGGCAAATCCCTGATCGGCAAGCACGTTTCCTAGAGCCACCATGGCGTTGGGTAGCCACAGCCATTCGCTGGCAAAGTGTGAAAGATCAATGAGGTAGGGCCGCCCGTCCAGTCGCGCCTCGCGGGCTTCGGAGGCTGGGTGGTGGCGGAGGTCTGCCGTGATAAACACATCGGCGTCGCTTGCCCGTACGGCGTCAAAGAGAGAGTCACCAGCTCCGCCACATACAGCTACCTTGCGCACTAGAGCATCCCGTTCACCAGAGACCCGCACTCCCCCGGCTACGGCGGGCAGGGTGAGGAACACCTTTGCGGCCAGGTCACCAAGTTTTTCCGGAGCTGGCAAGAAACCTACGCGCCCAATGCCTTCTTCCACGAGTCCGTTGACGGCTGGCATGAGTGGCTGCACGTCACCGAGTTTTAAGATGTCCGCCAAGACGTCTGAGACACCGCCAACGGCGCTGTCGCCATTGGTGTGAACCGTCAGGAGAGCGCAGCCACCCTCAATGAGCCGGTGGATGGCCCTCCCTTTCCCTGTTGTGGCGGCCACAGAGTTGACCCCTTTCAACAGCAGCGGGTGGTGGGTGATCAGTAATTGGGCGCCCCACTCTAGGGCTTCCTCAATCACTTCCAAGGTAGGGTCCACGGCAAACATGATCCTGTCCACCTCGGCTTCGGGGCGGCCCACTACCAAGCCCACACGGTCCCATTCTTCGGCGAGAGATTCTGGCCAGAGTTCTTCCGCAGCGAGCAGAACATCAGAGAGGACGGGGGGCTCAGGGGCATCGTGCGCTGTGTCCTCAGCGTTGCCGGCCCCGTCATGCTCCGGTGATTCTTCCGCGATGCCGTTTTGTTGGCTGTCCAACACATCGGCTTCAGCCATATCGCTAGCATCCTCGGACAGCTCCGGGGTATCGCCCATCCGGGCAACTTCGCCAGATCCGGGCTCTGACGGGGGGAAAGTTGGTTCCTCGCTCATGTTCCTACCTTACTTGCGGGCGGCAGGTGCCGAGCACACTTTGTGAGGGTTGGGAATCATCCGGCTCAGAAATGACTTATAAATGAACATGAAGACTTTTGTATTGGGCGGTGGTTGCTTTTGGTGCCTCGACGCCGTGTATCAGATGACCCGGGGCGTTCAATCGGTAGTGTCCGGTTATACCGGCGGCGCTCTACCCAACCCCAGTTATGATCAAATTTGCACGGGCATGACAGGTCACGCAGAAATTGTTCAAGTCACTTTTGACGAGAACATCATCCCTTCTGAGACCATTTTGGACATGTTTTTTGTTCAGCACGATCCCACTACTTTGAACCGTCAGGGTTATGACACCGGCACCCAGTACCGCTCTTCCATGTTCTACCGTGATGAGAGTGAAGAAGCGGAATTCCGTGCAGCAATTGTGCGCAATCAGCCGCTGTGGAAAGACCCCATAGTCACGGAAGTCACCAGGCTAGGGACCATCTATGAGGCAGAGAATTATCACCAGGATTTCTATGCGCAGCGTCCCGAGGTGGGCTACTGCCGGGTCATTATCAACCCAAAAATTGCGAAAGTTAGAAAACATTACGCGAAGTGGCTGACCGCCTAGAACCACGTCTTGGTACTGACTACGCTGGCCACAAAGCACAGTATGAAGTTCCCTTGCGTGAACTCCCGCTGCCAACACCCATTAGAACGACGAAGGACCACCCATGGCACGTATCTATGACAATGTCACACAGCTGGTTGGCGGCACCCCTTTGGTGCGCCTGAACCACCTGACTGAAGGCCTGAACGCCACCGTCGCTGTGAAGTTGGAGTTCTACAACCCGGCTAACAGCGTCAAGGACCGGATTGGCGTGGCCATTGTTGATGCCGCCGAAGCCTCCGGTGAACTCAAGCCTGGTGGAACCATTGTTGAAGGCACCTCCGGTAACACAGGCATCGCCTTGGCCATGGTGGGTGCCGCCCGCGGTTACAAGGTCATCTTGACCATGCCGGAGACCATGTCCACCGAACGCCGTGTCATGCTGCGCGCCTATGGTGCTGAAATTATTCTGACCCCGGGTTCTGAGGGCATGCGTGGGGCAGTGGAGAAGGCCAAGGAAATTGTGGCCAACACCGAGAACGCCATCTGGGCCCAGCAGTTCGCCAATGAGGCTAACCCGGCCATCCACCGACTCACCACGGCCGAAGAAATTTGGAATGACACCGACGGCGCCGTGGATATTTTTGTTGCCGGCGTTGGTACCGGCGGTACGGTCACCGGCGTGGGCCAGGTCCTGAAGGATCGCAAACCAGGGGTACAAATTGTGGCCGTCGAGCCCATTGATTCAGCCATTCTTAACGGTGGAGCCCCCGGCCCCCATAAGATTCAGGGCCTGGGGGCAAACTTCATTCCCGAGATTCTTGACCAGAACATCTACGACGAAGTCATGGATGCCACGCTGGAGGACTCTGTCCGTGTAGCGCGCGATCTGGGTATGCGCGAAGGAATTTTGGGTGGTATTTCCTCCGGCGCCATTGTTTGGGCAGCCCTTGAATTGGCCAAGCGCCCGGAAAACGCTGGCAAGCTCATCGTCGCAATTGTTTGCGATTTTGGTGAGCGCTACATTTCAACTGTGCTCTATGACGATATCCGCGGCTAAGCCCATACCCTATGTGAGGACCTGTTAGACCGGAATATTTCCCGCATCACTGACGCTGTGTCAGTGGTGCGGGTCTTCTGGTATGTGGGACCGGCACCCTAAAACCTGCGCCACAATGCGTTTGTGGCGATCAACTGAAAGAAGTCTGTGGGATTTTTCAGCAGAATACGTGAAGACCTCGAATCGGCACGCTCGCATGACCCCGCAGCACGGGGTTCCATGGAGAATCTTTTTGTGTACTCCGGCCTGCACGCCATCTGGGTGCACCGGCTGACACACAAGATGTGGGCTACGCCTGCCCTGCGTTTCCCGGCCCGGGTACTTTCACAACTGACCCGTTTTGCCACCGGTATTGAGATACACCCAGGCGCCACTATTGGCAGACGGTTTTTCATTGACCACGGCATGGGCGTTGTCATTGGTGAAACCGCCGAGATCGGTGATGACGTCATGATTTACCACGGCGTCACGCTCGGCGGCCGTTCGCTGGCAAAAACCAAACGCCACCCCACCATCGGCAACCGGGTCACCATCGGCGCTGGTGCAAAGATCCTGGGCCCCATCTACATTGGTGACGATTCAGCGGTAGGGGCCAACGCGGTCGTGGTTAAGGATGCGCCGGCCGAGTCCATCCTCACCGGTATCCCCGCCAAATCTCGGCACCGGGATGCGCGCCGGGAAATGGCTCCTGCTGTGGATCCGGCCGAATATATTGACCCCGCTATGTGGATCTAGGCCTGTTTGACGCACGCCAGGGGGCTGGCTCGAAGATATTGTTATACCGAGACAGTTACTGGAAATATGTAAAGGAAGCCCATGATCGAAATCCTCACCCCTGCACGGCTTGAACTGGCGAAGAAGAGCGGGGCGTTCGTTGCCCAGGTACTTAAGAGTCTTCAGGAACGCGTGGTTGTCGGCACAAATCTGCTGGAAATTGATGCCTGGGCGGCAGAGATGATCGCCGAGGCAGGGGCTATCTCCTGCTACGTGGATTATGCGCCTGCCTTCGGCCGCGGCCCGTTTGGTCATGTCATTTGCACGTCCGTCAACGACGCCGTGCTGCACGGGCTCCCCCACGATTACACTATTGCCGACGGCGATTTGCTCACCCTCGACTTCGCCGTGTCCCTCAACGGTGTTGTGGCTGACGCCGCCATCAGTTTCATTGTTGGCACCCCGCGCGATCCCGAGGATCAGCGCCTTATCGATGCCACCCGGGCCGCATTGGCGGCCGGTATTGCTGCGGCAAAGCCCGGTGCACGGGTGGGTGATATTTCTGCTGCTATTGGCAAGGTTCTCAAGGCCGCCGGATACAGCGTCAACACCGATTTTGGCGGGCATGGGGTGGGCTCCACCATGCACCAGGAACCCCATATCGCCAACAACGGCAAGGCTGGGCAAGGCTACAAGCTCAAGGCTGGACTGCTGCTCGCGATCGAACCCTGGGCCATGGTGGACACCGCCAAACTTGTCATGGACCCCGACGGCTGGACCCTGCGCAGCGCCACCGGGGCCCGCACAGCCCATACCGAGCACACGGTGGCCATCACCAAAAATGGCCCGGAGATCCTCACAGCCTGACCCTACTCAAGGGCACAAGCACTGTTAAGAAACGACGGCGGCCGGCAACTTTCTTATGGAAAGTTGCCGGCCGCCGTAGTGCTTCATACCCACGCGTGCGGGTGGATGGGCCCACGCCCGCGAGGGACCCGCTGCGAGCTTGCGGTGGTCCGGGTGGATGGGCCCACGCCCGCGAGGGACCCGCTGCGAGCTTGCGGTGGTCCGGGTGGATGGGCCCACGCCCGCGAGGGACCTGCTGCGAGCTTGCGGTGGTCCGGGTGGATGGGCCCACGCCCGCGAGGGACCCGCTGCGAGCTTGCGAGCAGTGGGAGCGGGTGGGGACTAGTGCGTGTCTACCGCTGAGATTTCAGTCTTGTCGCCGCTCCACTGGGTGTGGAAGGTGCCTTCTTCGTCAACACGGTTGTACGTGTGAGCGCCGAAGAGATCGCGCAGGCCCTGGGTCAGGGCTGCGGGCAGACGCTTGCGGCGCAGGCCGTCATAGTAGGCCAGCGAGGAGGAGAATACGGGTACGGGGATTCCCAGCTGGACTGCAGTGGAGACCACGCGGCGCCAGGCCGGGAGGACCTCGGCGATTTCCGCTGCAAAGGCCGGGGCGAACAGCAGGTTTGCCGGCTTGTCCTCTGCGGCGTAGGCCTTGGTGATGTCCTTGAGCAGTTCGGCCCGGATGATGCAGCCGCCGCGCCACAGCGAGGCGATCTCATCCAGCTTCAGATCCCAGTTGTACTCGGTGGCTGCGCTGGTGAGCATGTCGATGCCCTGCGCGTAGCTGATGAGCTTGGATGCGTAGAGCGCCTGGCGAACGTCCTCAACGAAGTCGGCGCCCAGTTCAACGGCAACCTCGTGGCCAGCCAGAACTTCCTGGCCAATGGCACGCTGATCGCGCTGTGAGGACAGGCCGCGCGCAAACACGGACTCGGCGATGGCTGAGATGGGTGAACCCAGATCCAGACCGGACTGAACGGTCCAGCGGCCCGTACCCTTCTGGCCTGCCGAGTCAACAATGACGTCAACCAGCGGCTTACCGGTCTTGGCGTCGACATGGCCAAGAACTTCAGCGGTGATTTCAATCAGGAAGGAGGCCAACTGGCCTTCGTTCCACTTACCGAAGATCTCTGCCTGCTCTGCCGGCTCAATGCCAGCAGCGCTGCGGAGGAGATCGTAAGCCTCACCGATGACCTGCATGTCGGCGTATTCGATCCCGTTATGGACCATCTTCACAAAGTGACCAGCGCCATCGGTGCCGATCCATGCACAGCAGGGCTCGCCGTCGACCTTGGCAGAAATTTTCTCCAACAGCGGGCCAAGGGCATCGTAGGATTCCTTGGAACCACCGGGCATGATGGACGGACCCAGCAGGGCACCTTCCTCACCACCGGAGACGCCGACGCCTACGAAGTGCAGATCCTTCTTGGCCAGATCCGCTTCACGGCGTCGGGTGTCCTGAAAGTTGGAGTTACCGCCGTCGATGATGATATCGCCAGCTTCCATCAGCGGGACGAGCTGATCGATAACGGAGTCAACGGGACCGCCAGCCTTGACCATGATGAGCACGCGGCGCGGCTTCTCCAAGGACTCCACGAGCTCGGCCAGGGTCTCGGTACGAACAAAAGCGCCCTCGCTGCCGTGTGCGTTAAGCAGCGCGTCAGTCTTTTCGACCGAGCGGTTGTGCAGCGCCACGGTGTATCCGTTGCGAGCCAGGTTGCGGGCCAGGTTTGCGCCCATGACGGCCAGGCCGGTGACGCCAATCTGTGCTGTTCCAATTTGTGCAGACATAGTACCTCCAGAGAAAATATCGGGTTTCCTCAAGCTTATCCGTGTTGGGACCCGTTCCGCAGCAGCTTCCAAGATTTGGGCACTCGCAGCCTGTCATAAATGACTTGCAACTTGGCGCCCGCATTGCCAAACGCAAACCCCAAGTACCCCAGATTGAGAGGTAGAACGTCCCGCCATTGTGCTTTGGGCGCAGAGACTGTATATTAAATCCAGATCCTCCACTGTGGCGTCCCCCAATAGCCACAGTGGAGGATCATCCATTTTAAGGACTTTCCCGCCAACTCCCCGGCTCTAAATTGGCTGCCACGGCACTACTTTCCGTGGCTACCGCGCCAGGCTGGGGAGCGATCTGAAAATGTTCAGTGTCAGTTTGCATCTTGCACCGTCGCAGGATATATTTTTATTACTGGTTCCCCACCACAGCGTCCCCCAATAGCTGTGGCGGGGAACCTTTTTAGTTTGCCCACCTTTGAGCCCGGCACAGCCCCACGCTTGAAGGTGGCCGCAGAGTTACTTGAAGGCCAGCAACCGCAGGAACTGTAACTCACTGATGATTCGGATATCCTGACCGGCCGAGGCCAGTTCCGCAGCTCGTTTGACCTTGGCGCTAGGGCGCCCGCCTCCCAGGACCTCTGCGCTGACTACCATGGTCACCTTCTTAGTTGTGCTGTTGGCAATAGTTGCACCCTTGGCCGCAGCCGCATCCTGTGCCTGAACCCTGGGCATGGCGGCAAGATCCCCGCTAAAGACGATTGTCTGGCCAAAGAGGGGCCCATAGGGGTTCGCCTGGGGGTTGGGCGGTGGCAGGTCCGCCAGCTTACGCGTGTAGCCTACCGCGTAGTAGCTAGGCAGCTTAGCCGCTTCGTTCTTCGCTTCGGGCCATAAGGCTGAAAGTGTGGCCGCTCCGCTGCGCCTGGCCAGTTCAATCGCAATGAGGGCGCTGGCACGGGCGTCGTCGCCGGCGTCATGATGGTTGAACGCGGGCAACTCCAAGGCACCCACCACATCTGAAAGCGTGTAGTGGTCCAGTTGTAGGTGCTTGCGGGCAAGGGTCAAGGTGCAGTGAAAGTCCAAGTTGGTGGCGGGCAAACCACTGGCCTCATTGGCCTTGGATATGACTGATTTTTCAAAGCTGACGTTGTGGCCCACTAGGGCGTCGCCGCCAATGAAGTCCATCATGGGGCCGTGAATGCCACGCCAGTCCGGCATGTTGCGCACGTGCGCGGCCGTAATGCCATGGATACCCACGTTTATGGGAAGAAAGTCCGCATAGCCTGGCAGCGGCTTCATGAGCCATGAAACCTGCTCCACCACCTGACCGGATTTGACCTTGGTCAACCCCACTGCGCACGCGGAGGCGCGGTAGTTATTGGCTGTTTCAAAATCGATCGCGGTAAATGAAATACCATCCATGGCGTCCCCGTCTTATTCTGTGCAAGTTATTGCGTGCATCTGGTGCAGTTCCATACCCCAAGGCCGCCCCAGGCATCGGACCATCTTCCCATCCGGAGCCGCTTGAGCTGTACTTTGACGTTCTCGCTATGGTTCAAACCACAGCAGAAACTTCATAGCGGCGCGCATTCGAGGATGGGAGCGCAAGTGGGCGTCAAACCATGCGTCAACGCAAAGAACCCCGCCTGTCCGTAGCCGTTTGGCGCCGGAATGGCGGGGTTCTTCTATGGTGGGTCCTACCGGGATCGAACCGATGACATCCACGGTGTAAACGTGGCGCTCTACCAGCTGAGCTAAAGACCCATTCGCTAACCAGCTCTTCAAGCATTGCGCTTGTTGGGCTGACCAACGAGAAACTACTGTACACGATGTTTTGCCTATTGCGCCAATCGGGGAGTCAATACGTGTGTGAGATAGCTCATAGCTTCCCCAACTCCTATTTCGGCCTTGATGGTTGCCAAGGAATCCCCGCGGGTTTGGCCCTTGTTAATGATGATGACGGGCTTGCCATCCTTGGCGGCCTTTTTGACGAACCGCAGACCGGACAGGACAGTCAACGAAGACCCTGCCACCAAAAGGGCTGCTCCCGCGTCAACCATAGCGAAGGATCGGAGAACCCTGTCCTTGGGAACATTTTCACCGAAGAAGACGAAATCCGGCTTCAGGAGACCACCACATAGCGGACACTTGGCAACATTGAAGGTGGATATGAGGCTCTCAGCCACCACGTCAGCGTCCGCGTCTGGCGCCTGAGGTGCCCCGCCAGCTGCCGAGATGGCATCAATGAATCCTGGATTGAGTTCATTCAAGATAGTGGCGAGAAAAGCCCGTGAGTAGTGATTGCCGCAGTCCATGCAGAGGACCTGATCGAACCTGCCATGTAGATCCACCACATTTTCGGCCCCAGCTTCTTCATGGAGCCTGTCGACGTTTTGCGTCACAATCCCCGTCAGAATCCCGCTGCGCTCCAGAGCAACCGTGGCAAAGTGCCCAGTATTTGGCTTGGCGGTGCGCAGATGTGACCAGCCCACATGATTTCTGGCCCAATAACGCTGGCGAAGCCGGACATCGCCCATAAATTCCTGGTAGGTCAGCGGGGTTCGCGGGACAGCTTGCGGTCCCCGATAGTCCGGGATGCCGGAATCGGTACTTATTCCAGCCCCGGTGAGTAGCGCGAATTTCTTCTCACCCAGCAACGCAGCAACACCGTCCAAGGTGTCTAGCTCCGTATCGTTCAGCACCGAGGCAGCATTATTGGCCGCACCCAGCCTCGAGCTTTGCTGCACAAAACCCGTCTGCCCAATACCAGGGCGCACGTTGTCCATTGCTACAACAACTCCAACGCCTGCCGGTAACGGGCCAGCGGCCGCGCCTGCCCGGAAGGCGTACTAAAGAGATCGGCAATAACGCCTCCGGCCGTAATCAAAAAAGTACTTCGCCCTGCCATGCCATGCACCGGATCAAAAACCCCGTAACGTTGCGCCACTGCGCCGTGCGGCCAGAAATCGGCCAGCAGGTCAAAAGCGTAACCCTGAGCCTGGGCATAGGCGCGAAGCGTGTACTTCGCATCCACGGATACCGCCAGGATGCGCACCCCCGCGGCCTGGAAGTCACCGAGGTTATCGCGCAGCACGCCCAACTCCCCCGTACAAATACCGGAGTGCGCGAAGGGGTAGAACACTAAGGCCACCGGGGTGCCACGCAATTCAGCAAGCGCAATAGGCTCACCAAACTGATTAGACAGAGTGAAATCTGGGGCAAGGTCCCCAATGCTCAAGCACGGTTGCCTGGCGGCATCCATCTGTGGCCAGCCAGCCTTACTGGCGTTTGCGCGGCGCTAGGCGCGTTGCGGCCCAGTCAGCAGAAACCCCCGCAGTGGTGGTGACATGCAGTCCTGCCGTGGGAGCAGCTTCCTGAATGTCCGACGGAGGGACGTAACCATCGCGCCCCTGCTTGGGTGTCATGATCCACACCACCCCACCTTCATCCAAGGTTGTCAGTGAATCAACGAGGGAATCCACGAGGTCACCATCGTCTTCTCGCCACCAAAAAATGACTGAATCCACTACGTCATGATCATGCTCGTCAAACATTTCGGACCCAATGAGGGCCTCAATGCTCTCGCGTAGATCAAAATCAACGTCGTCGTCGTATCCGAGTTCTTGGATGAGATCTCCATCCTTGAACCCTAAATTGCCTGCCACCTTGGCAACAGTGCCGGCGTCGGCCTCACTCACGTTTTTCCTCCTGCGGTCAGCGCTTGCACGCTGGTTTGTTGGTCAATAACCCCAGTCTAGGGGGTGAGCCCGCATTGCCTCCACTTAACGCAGTACCAGCGGCCGGCGGACTCAAAGACCCTGACGGATATTGTGATTTACCTTACTCACTTTGTGCACGGTTCCCCAGAGTCCACGATTCAAGTGCCTTCCGGCGTGTTCATGCAACGGTCAAGGCTACGCACAGGGCGCCACTGCGGTCTAGAGTGTCTGTACACGCCCAGAGCCACAGCACTGGGCGTCACACACTGCTTTTAAGAGAGGTTGGACGTGGCTGCAGGAGATACGAACTCCCATATCCTTAGCGGGTTGACTAACCAGCTACCTGATCGTGATCCGGAGGAGACTGCCGAGTGGCTTGAGTCTTTGGATGCGTTGATTC
>NZ_JBEPPB010000016.1:0-90236 GCF_040547105.1 Arthrobacter sp. UYCu511 | reverse complement strand
GCCCTTCGACTGAGCAACTACAAAACCAGCTCTGCCCGCCGCGTACCCCACAACAACGATCCCCGCCCCACCAAAGGAAAAAGCAACAAGCTCTCCACAGGCCTCCAAACATAACAACTACCTCCTCGGAGCAGCCGGGAACGCAAAAGTCCCCGGCCAGATGGCCAGGGACCCGTTACTGCATGGAGGGGGCGACGGGAATCGAACCCGCGTCATCAGTTTGGAAAACTGAGGCTTTACCATTAAGCTACGCCCCCGTATTTCGGGGCTGTTGTGGGCTTTCGCCGGAACAACTCCGTAACACTATCAACCACTTTGCCAGTCTCGCAAATCGGCGCTCGAAGGAACTCAAAAGTGCGTTGATTCTCCGGCATTTAGGCCTTTCCGCTCTGGCAGTGCGGGCACCAATAGAGCTTTCGGCCACCGAGCTCAGCCATGGCGATCACGGTCCCGCAATGCCGGCAGGGCTGACCAACACGTTTGTACACATAATGCGCGTCTTGCACCGGGACATCCTTATTGGGGCGGCTTCCGAGCAGAGCAGGATCAAGCCCGTGGCCCACAGCTGCGCCCAGCCCTGAAGGTCGGTCCCCCAATTCAGTGGTGATGATGCGCCCGTCACGGACGCCGTCGGCCATAATCTTGGCAATGTCCTCCCAGAGCGCCCGGGCCTCTTCCACTTGCAGACTCTTGCCTGGCCGCATCGGATCCAAGCCCAGACGGAACAGCACCTCCGCGCGGTATACATTTCCGACCCCGGCCAGCACCTCTTGCTTCATCAGTTGCAAGGCGATGGAAGTGAGGCTTTTGCGGATCCGCCGGCCAAATTCTTCACCGTCCCCGGGCAGGTTGTTCAGCGGATCCGGGCCCAGCTTTCGCCGCACCACAGCGGCCTCGGCAGGCGTGAGAACCTCGCAGGCGGTTGGCCCGCGAAGATCGGCCCAGCCGTGGGCGGAGACCAGCCGAACCCGCACGGCACCCTTGGGCTCCGGCGGTCCACCGTGGCCCCACCCGCCGGAGTCCCCAGCGACTTCCTGTTCTCCGATCCGCCGGGGCGCACCAATACTGGAGGCTCCCGTAAAGGTGGAGTCTCCGCCAAAGTCCCAGGCACCGTAGAGCCCAAGATGGACCCGCAGGATCAGCTCATGCGAGAAGGTGAGGAACATTTGTTTGCCGTGGGCCTCTGCGCGCTCCAGCGCCTGCCCGTCAATCAGCCGCGCGCCAGCCGCAAACTTGCCCTGCGGGCTGGATACGGCCAGCACTGAGCCAGCAAACACGTCGTTGAACTGCCGCGCCAGGCGGTGCACCGAATGTCCCTCAGGCATTTACTCGACAACGTCTCCGGTGGTCTCGTACGTGGCGATCTTGCCGATGCGGCGCACGTGGCGTTCGGCATCGCTGAAGGGCTCGGCTAGGAAGGCCTCAATGATTTCGGTGGCCTCCTCAACGCTGTGCTGGCGTCCGCCCACAGCCACAACATTGGCGTTGTTGTGCTCGCGGGCCAGCTGGGCGGTGGAGAGGTTCCAGGCCAGTGCTGCACGGACGCCCTTGACTTTGTTTGCCGCGATCTGCTCGCCATTGCCGGAGCCTCCCAGCACAATCCCCAGCGCGTCTACGCCTGCGGACTGGTCCGCCACCACGGCGAGGGCTGCGTTGATGCAGAAGGAGGGGTAGTCGTCCTCGGCGTCGTATGCCTGCGGGCCGTGGTCAACCATCTCGTAGCCCTTGGCTGCCAGAGCGGTGATGAGGTGGGCGCTGAGCTCCATGCCGGCGTGGTCGGTTGCGATGTGAACGCGCATGAGGATTCCTTCGTTTTGGGATTGAGTACCGCCACAAGCCTACCTATGGCCGGGGCATGCTTTGGCCGCTGCCACTTGCTACCCGCCCGGCCCTGCTCAGCGCTGTGTTGGCGGTTTTCCGGCCCGGCGGTTGAGGATTTCGGAGAGTTCATCGGCCGTGTCGAGGTTGGGGGCACTGACGGCAACCTTTGCGCCGTCGTTCATTCGAAGGACCACGGCGGCACCCGAGTAGCTCAAAAAGGTTGCGTTGCCGCTGTGCTTGCGCAGGCCCCAACCCCCGTAGTCTTTGGCAACAATGTCTAAAGAAACTGCTGCGGCAATCTCTTCGCAAGGTGCCACCAGAGCGGGGATGAAACCCAGAATCTTGACGGTGAGCCCCTGGCGGTCCACGTGAACGGTGGCACACAGCATGGCCACGAGCAGCAGGGCCGCCGCCAGCAGTCCTAGCAGTATCCACGGGGAAATCAGTGCCAGCAAAGAGCCGGGGAGCACCGCCAACAACAGGATCATCATGGTCACGGATCCGCGCGGATGGAGGAAGTAGGCCAGCTGATCGTGCGCCGCCGCGGGATCGTGGGCACTGTCAAGGATCCCTGCCAAGGCGGCATCATCGGCTCGGGTCCACTGCTCATCGGGTTTGAACGTCAAGGCCAGGACCACGCCCATGGCGGCTGCCAATCCGGAGCCCATGAGCATCACGTAGCCATCCACTCGCACCGCAGGCAGCGGGCCTTGACTGGATTGGCCCAACAGTGCCGCGGCAAACAAGGTGCAACTGGCCAGTTGAAGGGCCATGGCTGTGCCTAAGAGAACTCGGCGGCTGGTGCCTGGCAAGGTGGTGCGCGCTCCCCACCCGCCAATTCCGGCGCCCAGCACCAGTATTGTCCCCACTCCCACGCTCAGGAATACAGGCAGAGAAACCGCGCCCCCGCCCCACGGCAGTTCCACGCCGTCAGGAAGATCGCCACCCACCAGCAGCCCGCCAATCACCAGCCCTATAGCCAGTAATCCGGGAAAGATCAGGGCGAACCGCAGCGCCCGGGCGTCAAGGTGCCGGGCGCTGGGTACGTCATGGCTGCCGTCAAAGGTCATGATGCTAGTTTTTCACTTTCGTGTTGCGGACGTAAGCGTTAATGAGCGCGGCCGCCTCGGCAGCCTTGAGCGTGCTGGGCATGGAGATGAGAAACCTCTGGTGGAAGCCCGCCTCAATGACCACGGCGGGCCCGTTGGCCATTATGAAGCCCACAGCTCCGCCGCTCATCCGGTATCCCCAGCCACCGTAGTCCATGGCTTTGATGTCCTCCACTGTGGCGTTGTGGATTTCTTCCCATTTCAACGGCATGATCTTAAAGAATCCGGAGGCCAGGACCTTCACGCCCTCGGCGCTGATCACCGCGGTGCCGCGGGTGAACACCCAAATTAGGCCTCCCACCACAACGCCGAGCAGGGCCAAGACAGGGAAAATGAAATAGGTGCTCACTGCCACAACACCGCCAACGCCTGCGCTCAACAGCCACGCCCAGGGGCCCATGGAGACCTTGATAGCCATGGTTTCGCCTCTGGCCGCACGTTCCTTCGCCGCCGCAGCAAGGCTTGAGTCCCCTGCGGTGGCCTCCTTGTTGGCAACCAGCACCTCGGGGCTGGGGCTCCTGTCCATCTCACCGGGCTTGTACAGCCACATCACCAAGGCACCTCCTGCAGCTGCCAGCGCCAAGCCCGCGCCCATAACGGGATTCGAAATTTCAGCCTGCGAAGATTCCGAGAGCCCTATCTGGCCTGCCACCACGGCAACCATCAGTGCCCCCACACCCATCCCCAACCCCACAGCCACACCGGCACCAATCCGGGCAAGCAAGCCGTTCTGTCCGCGAGCGAGCACGGCAAGGGCTGCAATGATGCCACCCACTCCAGGCATGGTCAGGACCGTGGTGAGCGCCACGCCCCACAACGAGGACCACCCATCCACCTCGTTCTTGGAGTTCCAATGGATGGCCAGTTCCTGGGGCAGCCGTGCGGAAATGGTAAACATCCAGACCGCGGCCAGGATCCCCAGGAGCAGCATCCCACCGAGCAGTCCAATCAACCACCGCTTGTTGTACTGGCGTTCCGCCGCTGCACCGCGCACTTGCTCACCCACTTAAAACCCCGCTGCTCGTCCTTGTCAACTATTCTCCTCCAACCCTGCCCCACGCCACACTCCCGGGCAAACCGCTGCCGCGGGCCCCATTTGCGCCCTAGCGCGTCTCGGCTGGAACGTCCACTGCCAGCTGGGTGGCAACATGGCTATGAAAAATTCGTTCGGATGAAATCGGTGCGGGGTTAGGGTGGAAGAATCATTTCAATCGCTGGCGCTCCTCTGCGCTGGCAGCAATGTTCCATCCGCACCCGAACGGAAGGCATCACTTTGCCTGGCATGAACCTCACCCGCGCCGAAGCCATTGAGCGCACAGCCACTTTGACCGTCACAAGTTATGACGTGAGCCTTGACTTGACCACCTCGGAACGCACCTTCGCCTCCACCACCACGGTGAAATTCAATGCCACAGAGGGAGCGTCCTCGTTCATTGACGCGGTAACGGAAAGCGTCAGCCGTGTCACTTTGAACGGGCAGGACCTTGATCCGGCGCAGGTTTCCGACGGCGTCCGCATCCAGCTGCCACACCTCGCCGCCGAGAACGTGCTGAGAGTGGAGGCGCAGGCGTTCTTTATGAATACCGGTGAGGGCCTACACCGGTTCGTGGACCCCGTGGATGGCGAGGTGTACCTGTACAGCCAGTTCGAGGTGCCGGATTCGCGCCGCATGTTCGCCGTGTTTGAGCAGCCGGACCAGAAAGCCACCTTCACCTTCCACATCACGGCACCGGATCACTGGGACGTCATCTCCAACTCCCCCACCCCCGTGCCGGAAGCCGCTGGCGAGGGCAAATCCACCTGGCATTTTGAGCCAACCCTGACAATATCCAGCTACATTACGGCCCTGATTGCCGGGCCTTACGAGTGTGTGCGCAGCGAATTGACCAGCTCCAACGGCCGCATTGTGCCCCTGGGTGTGTTTGCCAGGAAATCCCTGATGGAGTACCTGGATGCGGAGAACGTTTTTGAGCTGACCCGCCAGGGCTTTGAATTCTTCGAGGCGCAGTTCGGCGTCCCCTACCCCTTCCCCAAGTATGATCAACTGTTCGTCCCCGAATTCAATGCCGGAGCCATGGAAAACGCTGGCGCCGTGACGTTCTTAGAGAGCTACGTATTCCGCTCCAAAGTGGCGGATGCCACTGTGGAACGCCGCGCCATCACCATTTTGCACGAGCTCGCCCACATGTGGTTCGGCGATCTGGTCACCATGCGCTGGTGGAATGACCTGTGGTTGAACGAATCCTTCGCGGAGTTCATGTCCACCCTGGCCGCCGCCGAAAACACCAAGTATGTGGATTCATGGACCACGTTCTCCTCGCTGGAAAAAAGCTGGGCGTACCGCCAGGACCAGTTGCCCTCCACCCACCCCATCAAGGCCGAGATCAACGATCTCGAAGACGTGCTGGTCAACTTTGACGGCATCACCTACGCCAAGGGCGCCTCCGTTTTGCGCCAACTCGTGGCCTGGGTGGGGCAGGAGGAGTTCATGGCCGGCGTGCGCGCCTACTTCGCCAAGCACGCCTGGGGGAACACGGAACTGGCGGACCTCATGGTGGAGTTGGAAGCTGCCAGCGGCCGGGACCTCTCGCTCTGGACACAAAAGTGGCTAGAGACGGCAGGGGTGAATACCTTCAAGCCAGCCCTGGAAGTGACAGACGGCGGCGTCATCACCTCATTCGCGATCCTCCAGTCCGCTGTGGCAGAGCACCCAACCCTGCGCCCGCACCGCGCGGCCATTGGCTTCTACAACCTGGCCGCCACCGGTGAGGACGCCGGCAAACTGGTCCGCACCCACCGGGTGGAACTAGACGTTGACGGTGCCGTGACGGAGGTTCCCGAGCTGGTGGGCCTGGAGCGCCCGGCACTGATCCTGCTCAATGACGACGACTTGGCATACGCCAAGATCCGCCTCGATCCGCACTCGCTGCAGACAGCCAAGGAGCACCTAAAGGACTTCCGGGATTCGCTGCCGCGCACCCTGGTGTCAGCCTCGGCCTGGGATGCCACGCGCGACGGCGAAACCCCCGCCCGCGAGTACGTTGACTTTGTGCTGGCCACCATTGGCTACGAAAGCGATTCAACAGTCATCATGGTGCTACTGCGCCAGCTAAGCACCGCCTTGAGCTTCTATGTTGCCCCCGAACACCAGCAGGCCACGGCCATTGCCGCCGCCGATTCTCTGTGGGAGCTGACACGCAATGCCGCAGCAGGAACTGATGCGCAATTGCAGTTTGTCAAAGCGTTCGCCGCCCTGGCCCAGTCCCCTGCCCAGCTGGATCGTGTGCAAGCACTCCTTGACGGTGAGAAGATGCTGAACAAGCTGGTCCTGGACACCGATATGAAGTGGGAGTTCCTGATTGCCCTCGCCGCCGGTGGCCGGGCGGATGCCGCTGCCATTGAGGCGGCCCTGGCGTTGGACAACACACAAAACGGTCAACTTGCGGCAGCCACCGCCCACGCAGCCATTCCCACAGCCGAGAACAAGGCTGAGACGTGGGAGTCCGTCGTCGTCCGCGGGGACGGGGCCAATGCAATCCAGCGCGCGGCGATTGACGGGTTTACGAAGGGTTGGGACACGGCACTGCTGGAGCCCTTTGTGGCCAAGTACTTCGGTGCGCTCCGGGAGGTGTGGGAGAGCAAGTCCTATGAGACGGCGTCCACCATCATCACCGGCTTGTACCCGGTCAAGCTGGTTTCACAGGCCACCCTTGATGCTACGGATGCGTTCCTGGCCACCTTGGGCACCGAGGTGCCGGCCTTGCGCCGCCTGCTCGTGGAAAGCCGCGATACCGTGGTGCGAGCACTGCGCGCCCAGGCCGCGGACCGCTAGGCACCCCGGCTGTGACATTGCCCGGGCTGCAGCATATTTTGTTGCAGCTCGGGCAATTTTCACTGTGTTTATCTACCCGCCGCGGGTGTGGCGGACTTTCCCTGAAGTATTGCTAAAAAGTCTAGTCCTCCCCGGCTTTTCGGAGTAGCTTCAGGGCATGTTCACACATCATTTGAAGTCAGTTGCTGCCCGCGTAGGAGCTGTTACGCTCCTTTCCGCCGGGATGATTGTGGGCTTCGCCGGAACACCGGCCCTGGCCCAGACACAAACCACCCACACCACTGGAACAAGCAGTATCTATACGGTTCTGGGAGACTCCTATTCGGCAGGCTCCGGTGGTGGCGGCGAGGTTGGCGCCTGTGGCCAGAGCCCCAACGGCTATGGCCCCTGGGTGGCCGCTAAACTTGGCACCCACCTGGAGAATCTGGCCTGCGCCGGTTTTACCACCGATCAAGTGCGCACCCTGGAAGTGCCGTATCTGCAATCGGGCACAAAGGTCATCACGTTGACGGCCGGTGGTAACGATGTTGCCTGGACCGCCGCCATCACGGCCTGCCTTGCGCCAACATCAACTGCCACCATGTGCCAAGGTGCCGTGGCGAACTCCATCCATCTCATGAGCAAGTTGCCAAAATCTGTAACCTCCATGCTCAAGGCAGTCAAGGCCAAGGCTCCGGGCGCAAAGGTTTTGTACCTGGGCTATCCGCGGCTCTTTGAACCGCAGAACATGGCCGCTCTGGGATACACCCCAACTCAGATCTCCGGAACCCGGGCCTTGAACGCCGCCGCTGATCTGCTCAATGGCACGCTCGCTTATAGCGCCCTGTCCAACCGGGTGGCATTTGTCCCGGTGGCTTATCTCTTTAGCGGACACGCCGTCCCCTCAGCCAACCCTTGGCTGAACTACCCGGGCGGGCCTAACCCGTACGCGTTCCATCCAAATGCTGCCGGCTACCAGTACGGGTACGCAGCAGCCCTGAAGTACTTCCTCTAAAGCACCTCCCACAAAGTGATTCTCACACCCCGGGGCAGGCAATATCCCAGGGGTGTGAGAATCCCCTATGCTTGGCTGCATGAGCCTGACTAAGCACTCTTATGAGATCAACGTCCACTGGACAGGTAACCGAGGGCCCGGCACATCCAGCTATAAATCGTATGGCCGCGATCATGCCATCACGGCGCAGGGCCTGCCGGCACTCCTGGGCTCAGCGGATAAGACCTTCCATGGGGACCGGGACCGGTGGAATCCGGAGCAGTTACTGTTGACAGCCCTGGCCCAGTGCCACATGCTTTCTTATCTGCATGTAGCCGTAAAACACGGGGTGGTAATCACCAAATATGAGGACACCGCCACGGCCACGCTGGTGCTTAACCCTGATGGCAGCGGACAATTTGAGTCAGCCACCCTGCACCCCAAAATTTATGTGGCAGATCCAGCCACCGAATCACTCGCCCTCTCCCTACATGCCGAAGCAGCGGCTGCGTGCTTCATTGCCCGCAGTGTGAACTTTCCCGTGCACCACCAGCCGGGTCTATTGGCTGCCACGCAGGACTGAGCACCCAGGACTAAACCGTGTCCACTGCGCGTTAGGGTTGTTAATGATCATCCCTGCCCCACTGGAACGGACTTTAAGGTAAATCGCGCGTGCAGCTAACCAACTTATTGGGTGAACCCACTGAAGGCTTCTTCGAGAACCTTGCCCAGGCCGGCATCACTGTGGCAGTGGGTCTGGTGGTGTGGCTGGTGCTGCACTACTTCATCCGCATAGTGGTCAAGCGCGCTAAGGCCGAGACTACGTTACTGGAGCACCGGAGCATGCGTTGGGCCGCGCCCATGCTGCGCACCATTGACCCTGTGGCGCGTGCTCTGGATAATGAACGCCGAGTCCAGCGGGCCCGTACCATCGGCACCTTATTGAACTCCGTCGTGACAATAGTGGTGGCTGTGGTGAGCGGGTTCTACGTTCTCATTGCCTTCAAGATAGACATTGCTCCGCTGCTGGCAAGCGTGGGCGTACTCGGTATTGCCATTGGTTTTGGCTGCCAACAACTGATCCGTGACTTTTTGGCCGGCATTTTTATTGCCATTGAGGACCAGTTCGGCATTGGTGACGTCATCCAAACCAGCGAGGTGATTGGCACGGTTGAATACGTCAGCTTGCGGATCACCCGGGTCCTTGGCGAAGACGGCACGCTCTGGTACCTGCGCAATGGCGAGATCCTGCGCCTGGGCAACCGTTCCAAGGGCAGCTACCATCCCCCAGCTGAAGCAGGCTCACCCACCTCAACTCAAACGCCGGTCACCTCAAGCACCCCGGCACCAGCCCCCGCACCGGCACCCGGGCAAGTCCCGGCGTCGGAGTTGAACGAGACCTCTGAGTAAAGAACATCAGAGTAAGAACACCAGAAAGCACTGAACAGACTATGAGTTCCCAGCACAATCCCACATCTCCCTTTGCGAACGGCCCCGCCGCTAACGATGCCGCGGAGGGGACCCCTATCCCGTCCCGCTTTGGCGAACCGCTGGCCACGCTCCTGCCAATTCCCACCGTGGGCAAACCGTTGCCGTCCACATCGGGGCTTACCCCGGATGAAGCAGAGGATTACTCGGACACGTTTTACGGCCAGGTGGGCGGGCATGAAACCTTCAAGAAAATGATTCATGTGTTCTACCAGGGCATCGCTGCTGATCCAGTGCTGCGCGCCATGTACGCCGAGGAAGATCTGGGCCCGGCTGAACACCGCATGCTGATGTTCATTGAGCAGTACTGGGGCGGGCCGCGCACCTATCTTGAAGAGCGCGGACACCCGCGGCTGCGCATGCGTCATATGCCATTCGCCGTGACCCCCGAGGCCCGTGACCGCTGGCTGGTGGCCATGCGCAAGGGAGTCGATTCCGTGGAGCTCTCCCCCATGCACGAGGCCACCCTGTGGGACTACATGGAACGGGCCGCGGCGTCGTTAGTGAACGCAGCGTCGGTTCCATCACAGGCACTCTAAAAGGCCAGCTGGGTGGGGTGGGCTCGGGCCGGTTTGCCCAGGCTGGGTATGCCCGGGCTGGGTTTGCCCGGGCGGCTCACGTTAAAGCAGCGACGCCGGCTTCACCAGAATGTGGCCCCGATTGGTGCTGATCCGCAGCCACCGGTGCGAAAGAAAAATAGTGGCAGTCTCGGTGGGTGCCACAAAGCCCAGCGCGTACGCTGCGAAGGCGGCACCGCCGGGGATCTGGCCCGGCACATCCGCCATGGTGCGCCCCCAGACGGAAGCCCTAACGTTATTGACTAAAAGAGCGCCGGGATTGACGGGGATAATCTGGCCAATTTCCTGCACGCCGGTTTTCGCCACCTCGATCAAAGTCTCCGCAGGAACCGTAGCAATTTCCTGCCATGCCGCGCGCGGGGCACCGATCCCGGCCCACGATTCGTGGACACTCATGGGAGGCACGGGCAGGCGGAGCTCGCCCTCACTCATACGGGCCAGACGGTCCGCCACCGCGGACAGGGACACCGTGACATCAAGATCAGCGGGTGCCGCCAGGGCCATGGTTCGTAGTCCCAGAATCGTGGGGGTACCTTCCCCCAGAAGCTTCCCGCGCATGACGCACACATATGCCGCGAGAACGTGACCGGCCCCCTGAAGCCGGATGGCGCCGTCGTCCGCGGTACGGGCACGGCTAACAAAGGTGCGCAGATCCGCAAGGGTTCCGGCATCCTCAAGTACCAATTCGTTGGTGTGGGTGGTGGTGTCCATCAGTGTGCTCCTTGTGCTGGGCTCAGAACGGGACGGGCGGGTGCGCGCCGGAAGGGCACCGGGTCGCCGTGCCATGGCTTCAAGGCGCTTTTCTGGGTCTCCGTGAGGCGGACAGGGCGCCCCGTGTCGCGTGAGACCACCACCATGGAGGTTGCCGCCTGGGCGTAAATAATGGAGGTGTCGGCTTCCGTGACGGTGTAGCCGAGTTCAAAGCTGGAACCGCCCACATGGGTGACCCAAGTATTCACATAGATGGGATCGGTCCGGAAGCTGATGGGGGCTAGATACTCAATCTCATGACGTCCCACAAGAGTGAAGAGTTCCGGGCCAAGCAGGCCGCGGAAAGTGCTGCCACCGGGCAGTTCGGCATAGAACAATTGGACTCGCGCGTCCTCAAGATACTGCAAATAAGCCACATTGTTGACGTGATTGTACGCATTAATGTCGCCGAAACGGATTTGTTGGGTGAGCTGAAAGCCAGGTGCCATGCCTTCATCATGTCAAAGCGGCGTTGGTGCCACCAATCAAAGTCCCCAACGTCACAGCAAAAGCCAGGCGTAGGGCCGGATTCATACCGGACTCCCCATTTGTCGCAGCCTCCTCTGGACACATAGAGTCACGTTTATGAATGTCACACCAACGGACTTTGACCCTATGGAATCCCTCCTACGCATCTTGGAGCTCTCCGATGCAGGAGGTGCTCAAACTGACGAGGATATTTTTGTAGGTCTCGGTGATGCAAAAGCGCCCCGAGCCCGGCTTTTTGGTGGCCAGGTTCTGGCACAGTCGCTGGTGGCGGCTGCTCGCACCGTGGGAGGGGACCATCTGGTGCACTCCATGCACGGCTATTTCCTGCGCCCAGGCGAGGCGGCCTCCTCCCTGACGTTTGGCGTGCAGCGCCTGCGCGATGGGCGTTCCTTCTCAGCGCGACGCACCCATGCCTACCAGGGCGGTGTACCCATCCTGTCCATGATTTCCTCATTCCAGAAACCTGACAGTGGGATTGAGCATCAAGAGCCCATGCCGCAGGGCATTCCTGCGCCAGAGACACTTCCCACGTCGGCCCAACTCCTGGGTGGGATCGATCACCCTGTGGCCCGGGCGTGGGCTTACGAACGCCCCTTTGACATTCGGCATGTAGAGAATGACATCTATTTTGATGTCAAGGGTGAGCATGTGGCGCACACGGCTGTGTGGCTGAAAACTTTGGGCCCCATGCCTGAGGACCAGAACTTGCACCGCGCGGCTCTGGCCTACGCCAGTGATTACACGTTGCTGGAGCCTTCACTGCGACGCCACGGCATCAGCTGGGCAACCCCCGGCATCAGTGTGGCCAGCCTTGACCATGCCATGTGGTGGCACCGGCCCCTGGCGGTGGATGATTGGCTACTGTACGTTGCCGAATCGCCCAGTGCTTCAGAGGCCCGCGGCCTGAACCTGGGCCGCTTCTACAACCGCGACGGCGTGCTGGTGGCCTCTGTGGCGCAAGAGGGCATGATGCGTATTCCAGACGGTACTGCTGCGGACTAAGCCTGCGGGCTAAGGCTGGGGCGTGACACGGCGCGGCTACGGTTCCGGTTTGTCGGTGGGCGCCTCAACCGGGGCGGAGGTGGCAGTCTCCGTAGTGCCGCCGGATTCGGGACCCGCGTTCGCGCCTTCAAGGAATCCTGATCCGGGGCGGGTGTGGCCGAATGGATCAATGCGTGGGCGCCGTGCTGGCGGAACTTGCCCCCGCAATCTAGCTGTGAGGAGCTTCAGGGTCACCAACGGAGAGATCTGCTGCGGACCATCCACCTCCAACCCGTAAAAGTCCCCAATATGGCCAACAAAGGCCTGACGTTTGGCCTTCTCATACGCACGAGTCTCACGGGCAAAAGCCTGGTACGTGGAAAAACAGATCAGGATCAACACCAGGCTAAAAGGCAGTGCGATGATGATGGCTGCCGTTTTCAGTGCTTCCAACCCGCCGGATAGCAACAGCGCGCTGGCCAACAATGATGTGGCTAGGGCGAAGAAGATACGGATCCAGTTTCGGGGTTCCACATCTCCCCCACTGGCAATCATTCCCATGACCAGCGCACCTGAATCTGCCGAGGTGACAAAGAAAATGACGATCATGATGATCGCTCCGATGGTCAGCACCCCGCCTGCGGGAATCTGAGCGAGTGTGGCAAAGAGTGCTCCGGCGGAATCCACTGTTCCATCCGTACCAACCAGCCCGCCCGGGCCGTAAAGCTCGGAATACAGTGCGGTACCACCGAGCACGCTGAACCACAGTATGGTGACCACGGTGGGGACTAGGATTACCCCTGCCACAAATTGGCGCACGGTGCGTCCTTTGGAAATCCGGGCAATGAAGATACCCACAAAGGGTGCCCAGGAGATCCACCAGCCCCAGTAGAAGGTGGTCCACGTTGACTGCCATACTTCGCCCTCCGCACCGGAGAAGGCACTGACGTTGAAAGCCATACCCACAAAACTCTGCAGATAGTTGCCGGTTGACTGCACAAAGTTACGCAGCAGGAACTGGGTGGGACCCACCACCAGCAAGAAGAGTACAAAAATGCCGGCCAGAATCAGGTTGGTGTTGGAGAGCCATTTCATGCCCTTGCCCACTCCAGAGAGCACGGAGAGCAACACCAGGCAGGTGACCACCACAATGATGACAAGATCTATGAACATTGAGGAGGTGATCAGCCCGGCGTGTTCCAGACCTGCACTGATCTGCAAAACACCTAGTCCCAGTGATGTGGCAACACCGAAAATGGTGCCAACTAAGGCCACCACGTCAATGAGGTTTCCCAGACCACCGCTCACCCTCTTCTTCCCCAGTAAGGGTTCCAGCGTCCACCGGATGGAAACAGGACGCCCGCGACGATGGATGGCGTAGGCCAGGGCCAATCCAATCACCACATAGATTGACCAGGCATGTACACCCCAGTGCAGGAATGTCTGAGAGAGCGCATGCTGGGCAAGTTCACCGGGATTACCAGTGGTGCCAGGCTTCGGGGACGCAAAGTGACTCAGTGGTTCGCTGACACCGTAGAACACCAAGCCAATGCCCATACCTGCGGCAAACAGTAGGGAAAACCATGAGCCCAGCGAGAATTCAGGCTCGTCGTCATCTTTGCCCAACTTGATATCGCCGAATTTACTGAACCCTACCCACAAGCTGAAGATCACCAAAGCGGTGGCCAGCAGCACGTAATACCAGTTGAAGTAGCCCACAATGGCGCCTTGAATACTGGAAAAGAGCGCCTCGGCAGTTTGCGGCGCAATCATGGCGAACGCTGCAAATACCAAAACTATGGAGGCCGCTGGCCAAAAAACCCAACGATGGACTGGAGGCTTGGATTGAGTCACTGACATGGCCCCAGCCTAGATCCATGAAGGGAGGAAAACGCGTGTTACGGGCATAAAAGTGACCGGTCCCTCAAAAGGAACCGGCCACTTTATGGGCCCACGTACCCGAAGGACCCAACAATCAAACGCGCCAGCGGTTGATTATTGGGAGGGCGTGGGGACTAGTCGCGGGTGAGGCGGCGGTGAGTCACGCGGTGCGGACGTGCTGCGTCTGCACCAAGGCGCTCAACCTTGTTTTCCTCGTAGGCGTCAAAGTTACCTTCAAACCAGTGCCAGTTGGCCGGGTTCTCATCGGTGCCTTCGTAGGCGAGGATGTGGGTGGCGATGCGGTCAAGGAACCAGCGATCGTGAGAGACCACAACGGCGCAGCCGGGGAATTCCAGCAAAGCGTTCTCGAGGCTACTGAGAGTTTCCACGTCAAGATCGTTAGTGGGCTCATCCAAGAGCAACAAGTTTCCACCCTGCTTAAGGGTCAAAGCCAGGTTCAGACGGTTGCGCTCACCACCGGAGAGCACACCTGCCTTCTTTTGCTGGTCCGGACCCTTGAAACCAAAGGCTGCCACATAGGCACGGGAAGGCATTTCAACCTGGCCCACCTGGATGAAGTCGAGTCCGTCGGAGACAACCTGCCAGAGGGTCTTATCGGGATCAATGCCACCGCGGCTCTGGTCGGCGTAGGAGATCTTGACCGAGTCACCTACCTTGAGCTGGCCGCCGTCGAGCTCTTCAAGACCAACAATGGTCTTGAAGAGGGTTGACTTACCAACACCGTTGGGCCCAATGACGCCAACAATGCCGTTGCGGGGCAGGGTGAAGGAGAGTCCGTCGATCAGGACACGGTCCCCATAGCCCTTCTTCAGCTTGTCGGCCTCGAGCACGATCCCACCAAGGCGCGGGCCTGGGGGAATCTGAATCTCTTCGAAGTCAAGCTTGCGCGTGCGGTCAGCCTCGGCAGCCATTTCCTCGTAGCGGGCCAAACGGGCCTTGGACTTGGTCTGGCGCCCTTTGGCATTGGAGCGAACCCATTCGAGTTCCTCGGTGAGGCGCTTGGCCTGCTTGGCGTCCTTCTTGCCCTGAACTTCCAGACGGGCGCGCTTCTTCTCTAGGTAAGTGGAGTAGTTACCTTCGTAGGGGTACAGGTGACCGCGGTCTACTTCTGCAATCCACTCGGCAACATGGTCAAGGAAGTACCTATCGTGGGTGACGGCCAGGACGGCGCCGGCGTAGCTCTTGAGATGCTGTTCCAACCAGTTTACGGACTCAGCGTCCAAGTGGTTAGTGGGCTCATCCAGGAGCAACAGGTCAGGCTTCTGCAGAAGGAGTTTGCACAAGGCAACACGGCGGCGTTCACCACCGGAGAGAAGCGTGACATCGGAATCTCCCGGGGGACACTGCAGTGCGTCCATTGCCTGCTCCAGCTGAGAGTCAATATCCCAAGCATCGGCAGTGTCAATAGCTTCCTGCAACTTGCCCATCTCTTCGAGAAGGGTGTCGAAGTCAGCGTCGGGGCTAGCCATTTCCTCGGAGATCTCGTTGTAGCGGGTGATCTTTGCGTAGATCTCCCCCACGCCTTCCTGGACGTTGCCCAGAACGGTTTTTTCCTCGTTCAGCGGCGGCTCCTGGAGCAAAATGCCCACAGTGTAGCCGGGGCTCAAACGAGCCTCACCGTTGGAGGGAGTGTCCAAGCCAGCCATGATCTTCAAAATGGTGGACTTACCGGCACCGTTAGGACCCACAACGCCAATTTTGGCGCCGGGGTAGAAAGACATACTTACGTTGTCAAGAATGAGTTTTTCTCCAACAGCCTTGCGGGCATTGGACATTGTATAAATAAATTCCGCCATACCCTCAAGGTTAGTGGGTGCAGGCATATATCTCACATTCGCGACGGTGTAAGTGAGCAACACGGCAGACTGTGGCCGGTCAGGGGCGCTGGCGCCTAGTGAACGTCTCCGACGAAGCAGCGCCCTGATGCCAAGACCGGAAGGGTGGTCACGGCAACGTTTCCGCCACGTACCTGACCGATGACGCATTCTTTTCCAACCAGCGTGGCAGATTCAATGGCATCCACGGCAAGTCCAGTAGGTGTGATGTCAATGGACACCTCCACCTTTTCCTTGACGGCGCCAGCTTCAAGCATGGCTGCCATCATTTGCTCCCTGTTGGGCGCCTTAGTGGTGGAGGCCAGTGTGGTGAGTGTGGCTTTCAGTTTCCCGGACATCTCTTCAGCAGCCGAAACCTTTTCAGCCTGCTTCTCTTCGGGGGCCTTTGATTCGGGGGTATTGGCACCATCCTTGACCGGGGCTTTCGAAGTAGCGGCCGGTGCAGCATCGGTAGCTGGCGCCTCGCCTGGTAGCAGCGAGCAACCGCTCAATGCCATGGAAGCCACTAACAGAACAGATACTCCAACAGCCCTGAGACTGAGCTTGCGCGGAGTGGGCTGGTGGCGAGATGTCATCTTTTCCAAAGTCACCCCGCCATTGTGCCATGCGTACCCGGTAATTGAGCTCCACCACGGCGAACCAAGAGCTTGGCCAACACCTCAGAAGGGGGCTGCCTCTGCCAGGATCTCCCCCGTCTCATGATCAGCGTGCTCATGCGGCTGGATCCCTTCAGCCTTTGCGGGGTCATACGCTGCTGCGGCCGCATCTAGGTCCTCATCGCCCTCGCTGCCATCAACATCGCCCCCGCCTTCGGTCCCTTCGTGTGGCTGATCTGCATTAGTTGGCTCATCATCGGGGATCTCTCCTTCCTCGACGTCTTGAGGCCCGCCCCAACCACCGGGATCATGACCAATTTCGCCGTCTCCGGGGCCGGCAAGGCGCGCGCTGGTCTTGCGGCGGTAGTTTGCCGTTCCAAACTGGAGGTCAGGACCAATGCTGTCTGCATCGATCTCAACGCCGGTTGCGTGACTTCCGTCCTTACGGAGGTAGGAGGTCACCTTCAGCTTGCCCACAATCAAGATCCGGTCCCCTTTGTGGATGCTGACCATGGTGTTGGAGGCAAGTGCCTTGAAAACATTGACCCGAAACCAGTTGGTGGGACCGTCCACCCACTTGTTAGTGATGGGATCGAGTCTGCGCATGTTGGAACCCATGCGGAACTTTCCGATGACCAAGCCACTGTCCGTGGTGTTCATGACGATCTCAGAACTGACAAATCCCCGGAGACTGATGTGATTTCCCATTGCCCTACCTTTCGATGGGCCGCAGCTGCGGCAGTGTTTGCTTGAGTTCCAGCCAACGCCTTTCCCGGGTCATCAACCAGTGGAAGAAGCCCAAATGTGAACCAAATCAAGCCCTAGTGGGCCTGTGGAGGAAGAGAAACATGAATAAACCTGATAATTTAGATGCGGCCCATGATTGGGTCAACGCCTCGGTAGCTCAGCGGATAGAGCAGGAGCCTTCTAATCTCTTGGTCGTGGGTTCAATTCCCGCCCGGGGCACCAAAAAGCGCCTCTGACCTGCGGTTATGTTCCGCAGGTCAGAGCCGTTTAAGGCCAAAAATGGCCCAACTCCCCCTTTACTCCCCCAATTCAGCAAAATTTTTTTCAAGAATCACTCCCCCTTTTCAGCACCTCAGTAGACTGTTTACCTCTCGGCCACGTCGTCTGGTGTCGGTCCCCGGATACCGTGGGGATGCTACGGAGCTAGGCATAGCGAGAGCACCGGATGCTGACTGCCGGACGTCGACGAGCACTCGTGTCATTCCGGCCCAGTTGGGCTCCAGCGATTTTCGACAACAGGAGTAGCTCACCAAACACGCGGCAGAATCGACCGGCCCAGCATGTAAGGTTTCCGGCGCTAAACTCGACTGGTGATCAAAGGTGAAATTAAGTCTCAGGTAGACAAGGTTTGGAACACGTTCTGGACCGGCGGAATCTCCAACCCCATCGAGATTATTGAACAGGTCACGTATCTACTCTTCTTGAAACGGCTGGACGAGGCACAGACCCGAGCCGAGAAGCAGGCGCTACGTACGGGGAAACAAGCCCACAACCTGCCGTTCCCGTTGGGCAATGACCATTTGGGCCGTCCGTGGAGTGATCTGCGCTGGAAAAATTTCCAGGACCTGTCCAAGGACCAGATGTTCAAACTGTTCACTGACCGCATGTTCACGTTCCTGCGCGAGGACCTGCACACGCAGTCCAACGGCGAGGCCTCCAGCTATGCCAAGCATCTTGAAGGCGCCCGCTTCACCATCCCCACCGCGAATGTACTCGGCACCGTGGTTGACGTCATTTCCGCCATGGACATGTCGGGCAAGGACACCAAGGGCGACCTCTACGAGTACATGCTCTCCAAGCTCTCCACGGCAGGCACCAATGGACAGTTCCGCACGCCTCGCCACATCATCGACCTAATGGTCCGCATGCAGGCGCCACAGCCGCTCGAGGTAATCTGTGACCCTGCATCCGGCACGTGCGGCTTCCTGGTCCAGGCCTCCGAGTACCTGCGCGATAACAACGAAACGCTGCTGACCAACTCGGAGACGGCAAAGTTCTACCACAACGAACAGTTTCACGCCTTCGACTTCGACAACACCATGCTCCGCATTGGCGCCATGAACCTTCTCCAGCACGGCGTGGAGAATCCCGAGGTCACCTATCGGGATTCCCTGGCCAACCTCCACGAAACAGAGGAAGAGAAATACGATCTCATCCTCGCCAATCCCCCGTTCGCTGGCAGCCTCGATTACGACAACGTCGCCAAAGACCTCCTCAGCATCGTCAAGACCAAGAAGACGGAGCTGCTGTTCCTGGCTCTGTTCTTGCGCCTGCTCAAGCCCGGCGGCCGCGCGGCGGTGATCGTCCCGGACGGCGTACTGTTCGGCTCCACCAACGCGCACAAGGAACTGCGCAAGCTGATCGTCGACGGCCACCGCCTCGATGCCGTCGTGAAGCTCCCCTCCGGCGTCTTCAAGCCCTATGCCGGAGTCTCAACCGCCATCCTGTTCTTCACCAAGACCAACGCCGGTGGCACGGAGAATGTCTGGTTCTACGACGTCAAGAGCGACGGTTTCTCCCTCGACGACAAGCGCACACCCCTCGCAACTTCCGACCTTGAGGATGTCTTCTCCCGTTGGATGACACGTTCGACGACGGAACTCACCCGGGCTCGAACCGACCAGTCCTTCTGCATCCCCCGCTCCGAGATCGAAGCCAACGACTACGACCTTTCCCTCAACCGCTACAAGGAAATCGAGTACGACGAGGTCGACCACAAGTCCCCCAAAGCAATCCTCGGCGCCCTCGACGAACTTGAGTCTGACATCATCGCGGGTATGTCGGAGTTGCGCGAGCTGCTGAAATGATGCTGGTTGATTCGTCAAAGACCACCGCACTGATCAAGCCTGTCGAGACCAAGCCTTTCCTCGAAGTATTCGCCGACAAGACTGGCGGCAACCCAAAGGTCCAGACGTCCGAGTATCTAGAATCCGGAAAGTTCCCTATCGTTGACCAAGGCCAAAAAGCCGTTGCTGGCTACTCCAACGACGAATCCTTACTCGCCGCAAATCATGGCCCAGTGATTATTTTTGGCGACCACACCCGTATCCTAAAATATGTTGAAGGCCCGTTCATTCTTGGAGCAGATGGAACGAAGGTTCTCGTTCCAAGGATTAGCGCCGACGTCCGATTCCTGTTTCACTACTTGCGATTCGTGGACATTCCGTCAGCCGGCTACAGCCGGCACTTCAAGTTCCTCAAAGAGATTCAGGTTCCCCTCCCACCCCTCCCTGAGCAGCGCCAGATCGCGGCAATCTTGGACAAGGCCGACCACCTCCGCACCCAGCGCCGCGAAGCCCTCGCCCACCTCGACGGGCTGACACAGTCCATCTTCAGCTCGATGTTTCACTCCCCGGGCCAGCGTCGAACCAGTCTAGGTGAGCTGCTCAACTTCGTTACAAGCGGCGGACGAGGATGGGCAAAGTACTACTCCGAATCCGGCAGCCGGTTCATCCGATCACTAGATGTTCAACGAAATGTCGTTAATGAAGACACTGCGATCTTCGTAGATGCCCCTGACAACGCTGAAGCTAGGAGAACCAAAGTACGGACCAACGACGTACTACTGACTATCACCGGGTCGTTAATTGGCCGTGCCGCTCCGGTCCTCTCGTCTTCGGCCGGCGCGTTCATTAGCCAGCACGTTGCTATACTTCGTCCCGTAACAGAAGAAATTCTTCCCGTGTATTTGTCATATTTTCTCAATCAAGAAAATGGCGGGCAAAGAATTATCAAAAACATGCAATACGGTCAGACCAAACCTGGACTCAACTTCGAGCAGATCCGAAAATTTGAGCTTCCGCTTCCCCCGCTCGAACTGCAGCAGACGTTCGCAAGGCGAGTAGCGGGTGTCGAACGTTTAAAGGAAAAACACCGCACACAGCTGGCGGAACTGGACGTTCTCTTCGCATCGCTACAGCACCGCGCTTTTAGAGGAGAATTGTGACTGCGACACCTTCAACTCCAATACCCGATGGCATTCCGCGGTGGCAGGACTTCATGGTTCCTATCCTGCGGGTGCTATGTGACGGAAAGCAGCATGCCAGGCGTGAGCTCGTGTCCGAAGTCTTGGACTTCGTGGGTTTGTCCGAGGGGCAGCGTTCGGTTCTCCTGAAGTCGGGCCAGCCGAAGGCAGAGAACAGGATTGGCTGGGCAATCTCTGACCTGACAATTGCAGAGGCTGCCGTCCGGCCGGCGAGGGCAATGTTTGAGATTACGGCGCTTGGGCACGCATTGCTGGAAAAGCATCCCCAGGGGCTCGATCAGAAAATTATGAACACGATTGATGCTTATGCCGCCCATTTTGCTAGTAAGGACGGCCCCGCAGAGGCCCAGAGTCAGGATGCGGTGATCGAGCCGGACTCCGAATTGTCTCCCCAGGAACAGATTGAAGCTGGAATCGCGCTGATCCATACTGACGTCAGCTCCCTCCTCATCGCACGGCTCCGAGCCAGCGATCCGGCGTTCTTTGAGCAGGCCGTTGTAGACCTGCTTTTGAAAATGGGTTACGGCGGCGCTGAACAGCGGGGAAAGCGAATCGGCGGCACCGGGGACGGCGGCGTCGACGGAGTCATAGATCAAGACCCACTGGGGTTGGACAAGGTCTACATCCAGGCCAAGCGCTACGCCGAAGGTAGCAATATCAGCCGAGAGACAGTGCAGGCATTTGTTGGCGCCCTTCAGGGGGTTGGGGCATCCAAGGGTGTGTTCATCACAACGAGTGCGTTCACGGTTCACGCCCTCTCCTACGCTGCGAATGTACCGTCACGCGTCATCTTAATTGACGGTGACCGCTTGGCCAGCCTGATGATCAAATACCGAGTGGGCGTCCAGGTGAAGGAGAGCTACGACGTGGTCGAACTCGACGAGGACTTCTTCGAGTAAGCCGAGGTCCGGAGAACCCGACGGGACTGGAATTTGCGAGCCGGTAGCCGCTTCATCTAGAGGTGGGGATTCAATCCACCGAATTACTTCGGAGCCCCACCTTGATCGAATGCCCAGCGCTCAACAAGTTCGGGTGTGCATAGATCAAGATCTGCGTTGCCGGTAGCGCAGGCAGCATCCGATATGTGTTCCATGGCTGCCGTCGCCTTGGTGTAGGTGTTGACACCATAGTTGTGACCAACATAGATGCCGTTGCCTGCCTCGGTGCGAGACAAGGTTCGAAGCACACGCAGGTCCACAATGAGGGGCTTGTGCTCTGGGGATCCGGCGCCGTAGAAGTACATTAGCTTGGTGAAGAACGCCGGCCCAAGATATTGGAAACGGTTTCTGCCCTTCGGCTTAAACGCGTTGAACGAGGCCAACGGATCGGATCTGGATATATCCAGGGCCCGTTTCAGGTCGGTTCCCGCATTACTAGCCACGATGGATTGGATCCGGGCGCGGTTGTTGCGGCGCGACTCACCGGACCCCCACAACAGCACGTTGAAGGCGAAATCCTCTACAAGCACCTCTCCATTATGGACACCGGCAGCCATACCAAACAGGTCACCACGGGAAATCTCAACACTGAGCGGGGCATCCACTGCCAACTTGCCCTGGGATTCCCAGTTGACGGAAGCAAGCTGTTCCTTCCACCACTTTGTCTTAAGCGTGAATCCGTGCGCCAGGATGGACTCCTCTCGCGAGTAACCTTTCAAGCCCTCCAACACATCTGACTCCGAAACGACTTGAGCACGGTTTTCCATGTCTTACCTTCCCTCGTTGGACTATCTGTTTATGACGTTCAAAGCGGCGTTGGCCGTTACCGGGATTCCCCAAACAATTGATGGACGATTATTGATTTCTCCATGAAGCTGCACAGGATCAAAGCAGTCGTCATCTTCGGCGGGGCTGGCAACCTGAGTGATCGTTGTTGGCCGGCGCTCATCGCCTGCTGAAAGATTTCTTCGAATGCTGAAACCGTAGCATCACGTTCGGACAACCGAACGTCAGCCTGTGATCCTTGACCGTGTTCATGGATGGACTGGCCCTCATGTCCACGAGTATGAAGTGGGAGCAACAAACAATTTTGGCGCAGGGACTGGCTACTAATTCCAACATTGTGTCGCTGCCCGCAGACGTGAGAATCCAGCGGCCGGCGCGGCATCCACGCTGGCCGGCCACCGTCATACGTCAACTTGGCAGACTAACTGGCGTCGAACATCCGCCAGCGAATCTCTTATGTCAGCCGTCCGTGGTTCAATGAATCAGAGAATTCTTGCCGCATCGAGGCGGTCGTCATGAACGGAGCAGTCTTGGGGGAAGTGCAAAGTAATTTCGTTTTCATGCGGGAGCAGTGGCCTGATCTGGCGCAGCGGGCTCGCAAAGCTGAGCAGTTTGCCTGGATAGATCCACGCGTGTCCATGATGTATGCCCGCCACACGGCCGAGCACATTGTGGACTGGATTTATGAGCATGAAACCGCCATCCCGTACCCGTATCAGCGGGACTTCAATGGCCTGCTGAACCAGCCCGAGTTCAAGGCTCTGGTGGGTGGCACCATCACCAGCAAACTCAACGCGATCCGCAAGGCCGGCAACAACGCCGTCCACGGCAAGTCTGATCCTTCGCCCCAAAACTCGCAGTTCGCCGTGGCTGAGCTCTTCCATGTTTGCTATTGGCTTGCCCGCACCTACACGATCGACGCCGCGAACCTGCCGGCAACCGGCATGGCGCTGGATCTCGAACTGCTCAAGCCGAAGCTGAAGACTCCGGCACCTGCTCGCTCGTCCATGGAAGCCGTGGCAAAGCTCGCTGATGAGCTGGCCGCCAAGGACAAGGAACTCGCTGAAGCCCGTGCCGCGTCCACGTCACTGGAACACCAGCTCGCGGAGGCCCTGGCCCAGATTGCGGCAGCCAAGCAGCGCAACCAGGCCACTCCGGACGTGCACAACTATGACGAGGCACTGACCCGCGCCTACCTCATTGACCAAGACCTGCACGACGCCGGATGGCCGCTGACGCAGGATGAGGACCGTGAGTATCCGGTCACCGGGATGCCCAGCGCCAGCGGGGTCGGCTACGTCGATTATGTGCTGTGGGGTGCCGACGGGCTGCCGCTGGCCCTGGTTGAGGCCAAGCGTTCCACCAAAGATCCGCTGGTGGGCAAGCAGCAGGCCAAGCTGTACGCCGACTGCCTCGAACAAAAATTCGGGCGCCGCCCCGTCATCTACTACAGCAACGGCTACAAGACATGGATCTGGGACGACGCCCTGTACGGCGACCGCCCCGTCCAGGGGTTCCACACCCGTGACCAGCTGGAACTGATGATCGCCCGGCGGACCACGCGCCGGCATCTGGCTGGCGAACCGATCGACAATTCGATTGTGGAACGCGGCTACCAGCACGGCGCCATCCGCGCCGTGTCGGAAAGCTTCGAAGCCTCGTCCCGAAAGGCACTTGTCGTGATGGCGACGGGAACCGGGAAGACGAGGACCGCCGTCGCACTTTCCAAGTTGCTCATGGATGCAAATTGGGCCAAGCGCATCCTGTTCCTTGCCGACCGGGTATCCCTGGTCCAGCAGGCGGCGAGGGCCTTCAAAACCCACCTTCCCGGCAGCGCACCGGCCATCCTGGGGCGCGACAACGACACCGACAGCCGCATCAACCTGGCCACATACCCGACCATCATGAACATGATTTCCGGCAGTGCGCGGGGCGCAGATGGTCAGCCGTCGTTCGGGATTGGACACTACGACCTGATCATTGTCGATGAGGCGCACCGCTCGATCTACCAAAAGTACCGGGCTATTTTCGACTACTTTGACTCGCTGCTGCTGGGCCTGACCGCCACGCCGCAGGCCGACGTGGACCGCAACACCTACTCAATGTTCGACATCGAGGACAACGTCCCCACCTACGCGTACGAGCTGGACGAGGCAATCGAGGCCGGCTATCTCGTGCCACCCCGTGTTGTGCCGGTGCCACTGAAGTTCCCCTACGAGGGCATCCGCTACGACGATCTGAGCGAAGCAGAGAAGGAGCAGTGGGACGAGCTGGAATGGGATGAGGAAGGTGAGATCCCCGATGCTGTGGACCCCGCCGTCGTTAACAGCTGGCTATTCAACACCGACACCGTGAACAAGGCGCTTGAAGTGCTGATGACGCGCGGGCACAAGGTTGCTGGCGGCGACAGGCTGGGCAAGACGATCATCTTCGCCAAGAATAACGATCACGCGAACTTCATTGCCCGGCAGTTCGACAAGAACTACCCGCACCTAAAGGGTCACTTTGCCCGCGTCATCACGTACCAGGAAACGTATGCGCAGAGTCTGATCGATTACTTTAGCCGCCCGGACGACAACCCGCACATTGCCGTCTCTGTAGACATGCTGGACACCGGCATTGACGTGCCGGAAGTTCTCAACCTGGTGTTCTTCAAGATGGTGCGCTCGAAGACGAAGTTCTGGCAGATGCTGGGGCGCGGCACGCGGTTGCGCCCTGACCTGTTCGGGCCCGGCCAGGACAAACAGGACTTCTTTATCTTTGACCTATGCCGCAATGCCGAGTACTTCAACGCGGGGCTTCCCGGGAACGAAGGTTCGGTAGGCAAGTCCCTGTCCGAGACGACGTTTGCCACGCGGGCCAAGCTGCTGGTTGCCTCCCGAGCGGCCGGATTGGGCTCCCTGTCGCTGGTGACGGACCTGGTGCATGGGCTGTCCGGCCAAGTTTCCGTACTGCCTTCCGGAAACTTTTTGGTGAAACCGCACCGACAGGCTGTCGAAAAATACTCGACGCCGGAGGGCTGGGCTGGCTTGTCCGATGAGGACGTGGCCGGACTGGAAACCGGTTTGGCCAAGGTTGCCGGACAGGGCGCCCCTGCCGAGAAGGAAGAAGCGAAACGCTTTGACCTGATCGTGCTCAATGCCCAGCTGGCATCCCTGGTGGATCCCGGCGCCGTGGACAGATACCGCAAGAAGATCCAAGACATCGCCGCTGCTCTGGCCGACCAGCCCAACAACCCAGCCATTTCACCGGTGCTGGTCCTGCTGGAACAAATAGCCGACGACAACGAGTGGCAGTCCGTCTCCCTGGAGTGGCTCGAATCGATCCGGCGAAAGTTGCGCGGGCTGGTCCACTTGATCGAGAAGAAGCGCCGCAACGTGGTCTACACCAACTTTGAAGACGAGCTGGGCGAACTGGTGGAGATCCAGCTCGATGGCGTCCACTCAGGCGTGAACAACTTTGACCGCTATCGCCAGAAAGCGCAGATGTACCTGCGCTCCCACCTGGACTTAGCCACACTGCAGCGCCTGCGCCGCAACAAACCACTGACTCCGCTGGACCTTTCCGAACTGGAACGCATCCTCGAGGAAAGCGGCGCCGGCACGCAGGAGGACCTCGCACGGGCCCGCACCGAGGGCCTGGCCCACTTCGTACGTTCCCTGGTGGGACTGGACCGCTCAGCCGTGGAGGAAGCCCTATCCGAGTTCATTGCAGGCGCCACCTTCAACGCTGCACAGCTGGACTTCTTAGCTGTGCTGACCACACAGTTGTCGGAGAACGGCTCTGTGGACATCGGCGCGCTCTATGACTCCCCTTACAGCGAGCTGGCACCCACAGGACCGGACGAGCTGTTTGGCGAGGAAAATTTCGACCGACTTGAGTTGGTGCTCCAGTCCTTCGACGAAGGGCTGAAAGTCGGCTAATCACGACACTTGCTGCTTGTGGGAAGCAACATTTGATGCGACGAGTCGCAAAACGAGAACGATAGAAGAATTGATCAAGAAACCATGGCTGTGCTGATGAAGGCCTGTTCAACAAAGTCCTGCGACAATATTGCCGCCTATCGGACGACGACGGAGCAGGCGTGGTGCATGGATTGTTTAGAGTCAATCCTTGATGACACGCGGATGGAATCTGTCACTCTGTTTCCCGGAACCAAGCATCGGTGGAGACCGTGGTGTCCCGACTGTGACACCGCCGTGATTATGTCTTGAATTAATTGCAGGAGCGTCCCTCACGTGGCGAGGCTGCTTGTCGCCGCTTCTGGAGGCGCTGGGTCAATAGGACATCAATCTCTGAAGACCAGTTCAGTCCCTTGGGTTCGCTAGATTTTTAGCGTGACGGGGCTCCCCTCCCGTGAATACGGTAATAGCCCTACCCACCGTTGCAGAGTTAAAGTCCATGGCCTTGACGAGCACGACTGGCGCCACACCCGCCATGGCGACGAATACGTCACTGCCATCATACGTATGTAGACGCCCCAGAAAATACGAATCAGATGAAGCGTCTAGATCCTCTTCATTTGTTGATCCGACGGCTAGCCCATGCGGCAAGTCTAGGGCCGACAGTTTTTACGTCTCCCAAAATCGAGCGGAATTCCGGTTCCGACGCCCCAAAATCCTCTGACGGAGATCTTGGTGGCAGATAGCCGACCTGGATCGATTTGATCTGGCTCTCAGGAAGAAGCACCGATTCCATCTTTTCTGTGATTCGTACAAACGCTGAATCATCTTTCCGTTTCCGGCTCATCGGGTGAGTCAGACTCAGCCATCGGTGGCTGTCGTCGGGATCAGAGTCGAAACCATTTACTGGACCCTTCCAAACTGTCCCGTCAACGAGTTCAACAATGATGATTGGATCGCTCCCCTTGCAGACAACATTGCCCGGTCCAGCCAAACTTGTTGGCCGTCGAGTTACGAAATGTCGGTGCCACAGCCGTATCCCTAGGATGGACCGTTTGGCAGGCCATCTATAGAGCGACACAAAGTAGACCAGTAGACAAGCTATGACAGAGGTAACAACAGCAGCAGCAACGTAAGGAACTGAAGAGACTGACGAGCTCAGGGGATCAACCCCGGAAGCTTCAGCTGCACGGTAGAGCGGCCACCAAAATCCCCAAAAAGTAAGTATTACAGCAATACCTGTCGCACACAGAGAGACCAGAGCAATCCTAGCAAGCTCTATGAGCGCTGACTCCTTCACACCAGGAACGAACTTTGACCGTTCCAGCTCCCAAATCGACCCCGGCGCTACCAACAACAGAAATGCCACAATTGCGCCAAGGCTATTTAGTATCAATCGTCTGCCGAGTCCACGATTTCTTCTGTGGATGAAATACTTACCCGCGCAGCACTTGGGTCAGAAGTCCACGACGATCCGACAAGCGATTCACGAATCTCCACTGGACGCTGGCTACGGTCTGGACCGTTACTTTGGTTATTTTTGTCGCTCATAGCTAGATCCTAACCTCAATTTTTCGTTGGGTGGAGTCGCTGGTAGATCAGGCCAGACCATCTGCCCAATTGCTCCAGTTTTAACCTATAGGTGTGACATCTCGGCGTGGGCCACAGCAGTGAGAAAATTGGTGCTGATATTTTTCACTGACAAAGGCCAGCGTCACCCGTTTCCCTACACCTACCTTTCAGACAATCCAACTAAGTATGTTCATAAATTCGCCTGAAGCGTTACCCCTTTGAGCCACCACCGGACAAAACACCAGCCCTCGGAGCAGCAGCACCCGTCCTTCTTCCACGGCTCGGCTCTCCTACACGTTTTGATCAATTGGGCACGGAATAGAAGATGGCTTGCTACATGGAAAAGGCGACAGCAAACTAACTGCCACAAAATCAACAGAATTCCATCGGTCAGCACAAACAGGCACCCCGGTCGATGGACTTCTATGAACACATGCCAAACGACGTTGCGCCTTCTGGTACCCCATCATCGCTGGGCGGGCCCTCCACGCAACCAGGGCGCTGCGCGCCGTCCACTCCCCCAAAAATTCTTCCTCGGCGCTCCTGCGTCGCTTATTTCCTCGAAAGAGTTTTTGCCCCGTGGCCGGTACCCCAAGTTGCCCTCCGGCCCTAAAACCCAGCGGTGATTCCTCTTACCAGAAGGCACCAACAGAGCAGGCGGCCGCGAACACCCAGCCGCCGTTCACACAGGAGGAGCAGGACAATGGAACCGATCAGAATCAGCAGCCCGGCCGACGCCATCAGCTACATGGGCCACAGCCTCGGCTACTGGCCGAAGGAAAGCCTCGTCTGCGTCGCCCTCGAAGGCAAGGCCCTCGGCCCCACCCTCTGTGTCAACCTGCCCAGCACCGACGACGTCGGCCACAGTTACACCGAGCGCGTCGCCCACGCCGTCGGCATCGACCACGACGCCACCGCCGTCCTCATCGCCCTGTTCACCCACCAGCCATGGGGCAAGGGACACCAAAAGCCATTCGCCAGCACGATCCAAGGGCTCAAGCGACGGCTCCTGGCTGCCGGGCTGCTCGTCCACGACGTGTGGATCGTCGGCCCCGAATCCTTCGCCACGTACGACGGCGCCAACCCCACCACGTGCGGCAAAGAGACCCCCCCTGACTGCCATTGAGTCCAGCATGCTCAATGCCGAACTCGTCTACCAAGGCAGCGCCGTCGCACAAAGCGACGCACCCGCCATCCCCGAATTATTCGCCGCCGTAGACCACGACGCCGTCGAGGCAGCGTTGCAGGACTTGACTACCAACCCCGACCAAGGCCTCCACGCGGCCTACCAGTTGTGGACGGAACTCATCGACCACGGTGGCGATCCCACCCACGGCCAACTGGCTGAAGTCCTGGCCGGGCTGCAGCACGTCGGGCTCAGGGACCAGATCCTGGCCGACATGCCCGGCATCAACCAGCCCATGGCAGCCACTCTCTTTGGAGCCACGAACGAAGCCCCGCAGTGGGACCGGATCGACAGCGCCGAAAAGCTGCTGCGCCAGCTGCTCACCATCGCAGCCCCGGGACATGTGGCAGCGCCGTTGACGATGCTCGGGCACATCTGCTGGTGGAAGGGCAAGGGAACGGCCGCCGGGAACTACATGCACGTCGCCCTCACGTTCGACCCCGACTACCACCTGGCCAGGCTGCTGGACCAGATGCTCGGCGCCGGCGTCGTGTCCGGCTGGGCGCAACACAAGACCACCGCGTACCGGAACCACCACTAGCAATCCCACAAGATTCAACGCCAGAAGCGGAGAGTGAGGCGAGAATAATGATCGTCACGGTCTACAGCAAGCCAGGCTGCCAGCAATGCAAATTCACTTGCCGCAGTCTGGACCATGCCGGCATCCCCTACGACGTCGTCGACCTGACCACCAACGCCGCTGCCCTCGAGTACGTTCAAGACCTCGGCTACTCCCAAGCCCCCGTCGTCGTCGTCAGCGACCACCACCACTGGTCAGGATTCAACCCCACCGAAATCGAAAAGCTGCGTCTCGCGATCCAATAATCACCCACCAGCTGGAGCCCCAGTGCCGTATGAAAACCTCATGTGGCACTCCCCTGCGTCGTCACCATCCCACGAATATTTCTCCCAACCCGCCACCGTCCACGTCCCTTCGTCTAGCCAGCTCGCACATCAATATCGCCCCTAAATTCCCGGCTGCTGCCACTACCAAAAAATCCTTCACACTGTTGGCACCGAGGTGGGCTGGCGTCACGTTCGGGTGACGGCTGGTCATGGTGAAATCGGGCCCGACTGCCATGGAGGAGTATGACTACGCGAATCTGCCCCGAATGCAACACCACTTTCACACCCTCGAGCACACGACAGCTCTTCTGCCGCCCCGCGTGCGCGCACCGCCAACGGCAACGAAACTACCGGCACACCACGCCAGCCGGATCACCAGCGGCAAGCAATCGAAATGATCAGTCCGCCGCCGACAACCGGGAGGCAATGGCGGCCCTCACCGCCCTCTACGAGGCTACGATCCGGAATCTGCGATCTACCCATCAACGCCAGCTGACCAGGATCACTCAGTCGTTTGAGAGCCAGCTGGCTGCGGCTCATGAAAAGCTCAATGTAAGTGCCCAAGCCGTGTCACGAACGCAGTCAAAGGCCGACGAGCTGCAGCGCTCGATGCAGCACCTGCACCTTGAGAATGAGCAGCGGCGCCTCAGCCAAATTCAGGCCGTGAAAGACATGCGACACCTCGCCGCCCAGGTCCTCGTGTTGCATTCGGACGCGAACACACGCCTCGACCAGTCGACGGCAGTACTCTTCGAACGCCGAGGCTGGAACACAGAAATGGGCAGGTCATGACCGTCTCCATAGCCCGCCTCTCCACCGACGCCGGCGTCTCCTACCTCCTCAAGACCACCAGCCATGCCGACATCGAAACCCGGGACCTCACCGGCTACTACACCACCGCCAGCAACCCGCCCGGGCAATGGCTCGGCAAAGGACTTCCCGGCATCGGCATGGAACCGCACTCCACGGTCACCGACGCTGCGGCGAAGGCCCTCTTTGAACGAGGCGAACACCCCACCACGGGTGCAGCCCTGGGCAGGACGCCTAACCAGGCGTCCACCGTCACCGGAAGGAACGGGCATCCCGTGCGCCGTGCGGCGGTGGCCGGCTTCGACATGACGTTCAGTGTGCCAAAGTCCATATCCGTGCTGTGGGCCCTGGGTGGTGACGAGTACAAAGACAAGGTCATGGCCGCCCACCATGCCGCCCTCGAAGCCACGTTGGCTTGGCTGGAGACGTCCGCCATCCACACCCGTGCCGGCCACGGCTGTGTCGCCCACGTAGGCGTCCACGGCGCCATCGCGGCCGCCTTCGACCATTGGGAGTCCCGCTCCGGGGACCCCCAGCTGCACACCCACGTCGTCATCGCCAACAGAGCCCAACGCGTCAGCGACGGCGCCTGGACCACCCTTGACTCCCGCACCCTCTACAAGGCCACCGTTGCCGCCAGCCAACACTACAACGGGCTCCTTTTCGATCAGCTTGGCCTGGATCTGGGAACCGAGGCTGAGGTTCGCACACCCACCAGCCCCATCCACAATTACAGTTTCGAACTGTCCGGCGTGGACGATGAACTCATCCGCGAGTTCTCCAGCCGGTCCCGGCTAATCGATATTGAAGCGGCCCGCCTCATCCACGACTGGTCTGAAACCCACGGGCGGGAACCCAGCAACGCCGTCAAACTCAAACTCCGGCAGCAAGCAACACTGTCCACACGCACCGCCAAGAACCACGACGTCGTCCCCCTCAACACCCGCACCCGCCAATGGCGCGAACGAGCCCAAGCCAGGGGCTTCGATCCCGAGGCCGTGCTGTCAGCAACCATCAACCGCTCCCACACCCGCCCACTTACTTCCTCCGACACCGACGCTGCCTGGATCACCAGCACCGCCGGACTGGTGAAGGACTTGGTCGCCCGGCGCCGAGCCACCTGGAACCGTTGGAATCTGATCGCCGAAGCGGAACGGGTGTGCCTGGAAATCCGCTGCGCCACACCCGCCGACCGTCTTAGCCTCATGGAGGCCATCGCCACCGCCGCCGAGGAACAATCCATCGCGCTCAACGAATTCCGCTACAGCATCCCCACCACTACCGCACCCGACCTGACCTTCAACGGCCGCAGCGTCTTTGATTTGGCCAGCGCCCACCTCTTCACTGATGTCTCCACACTGACGAATGAGGAAGCCATCATGAAAGCCCACACGAACGACGCCGGCCCACTCCTCGACCAAACAACGGTCCAGGAAGCCCTCCAACAGTTCATCAGCCGCCGTGGAGAAGCCTTGCAAGGCGAACAGCGAAGGACCGCCGAGGCGGTCCTGGCCAGCGGGCGGCGGCTGGACGCCGTCGTCGGTCCCGCCGGGACGGGCAAGACCACTACTATGAGCGCCGTCAAAGCCCTCTGGGAAGCCCACTTCGGGACAGGGACAGTCGTGGGGCTCGCCCCCGCTGCAGCGTCTGCCGACGTCCTCGGTCGCGAGCTCGAGCTGGCCACGGACAACGTGAGCAAATGGCTCTACGAATCCACAGGCCCGGGCGCCGCCATCCGGGCCGGACACTACGTAGAAGCCGCGGAAAGGTACCAGGCAGCCTGTCAATCCCCACGACGAGACAATCAGGCCCGAAAGGCCATGGAGCGCCTTGCGCAGCACCTGAGTGCCCTTACAGCGACCCAATCGAAGTGGCAGTTCCGGCCCAACCAGCTGGTCATCATCGATGAAGCATCCATGGTCTCCACCTACCAGCTCGCCGCCCTGCTCGATCAAGCCTCATCCGCCGGGGCCAAAGTCTTGCTCGTCGGTGATCCGGCTCAGCTAGACGCCATCGATGCCGGCGGAGTTCTTGGGTGGCTGGACAGGACGGGATGCGCACAACGGCTCACCACCGTTTGGCGCTTCACGAACGACTGGGAACGCACCGCCTCCCTGAAACTCCGCAAGGGCGACTTCGACGTCATCGCCGCCTACGAAGCCCACGAGCGCATCAGCAGCGGCACCTACGACACGATGGTCGATGACGCCTACAACCGCTGGGACGCCGACGTCCGCACCGGCAGGACCTCGATCCTGATCGCCCCCGACAACGACACCGTCGCCATGCTCAACGAACGAGCCCAGGCAGACCGTGTCGGCACCGGCGCCGTCGACGCGGAAGCCACCGTCGGTCTCAGTGACGGCCTCCACGCCGGCCAAGGTGACACGATCTTGGCTCGGCGCAACGACCGCCACATCATCGACGACACGGGAGACTTCATCCGCAACGGCACCCTCATCACCGTCTCCGGCTCGCCCAACCCCGATGGGTCCATCGATGGGATCCGACAGGATAACGGTGCAAGGATCCTCCTCAACGCCGGGTACCTTGCCGAGTCCGTGGAGCTCGGCTACGCCACCACCGCCCACCGCTCCCAAGGAATCACCGTGGACACCGGCCACACCCTCGTCAGCGAAGGCAGGCTCACCCGAGAACTCTTCTACGTCTCCATGACACGAGGAAAGGCCGGCAACCACGCCTACATCAGCGAACCCGACCCGCGCGACCATCATGGCGTGGACCCATCGGCCCTGCCTGACTGGCGGGAAATCCTGGGAGGCGTGCTCTCCGTCGAAGGCGCCGAACACGCCGCCCACGAAGTTCGCGAAGAACAACACAACCAGACCAACTCCCTGTCCCGCCTGCTCGCCGAGCACGACTACCTTGCACAAATTGCGGCATCCGACGACATCACCCACCTCATCAGCACCCACTCCCCCGAGCTCGTAACAGTGATGCGTGAATCGCCGTCCTGGAGCGCCATGGTCGCATCATGGGGCCGTGCCGCCGTCACTGACCGTGGACTTGCCGAACAAGCCCTGGCCGGCGGTCTCCGACCAGCAGACAGCACTCGTAACGTCGCCGCCGACGTGCAGTCCCGCCTGCAAGCACTCCAACGCCGGCGACCCTCCGAGGAAACACTGGGGACCGTGCCAGCATCGGTGCCCACAAACCGGGACGATCTCCAAGAACTGCTCAGCAATGTTCAACAGCGGATCACAAAAAGAGTGGCCGAGGTGGCCGTCCACGCCCTCGCCAACGAAGAACCATGGATGGGCGTGCTGCGCTCACAAACCGGCCTGCAGGCCAATGACGGAGCGTGGAAGCCGCTGGTGCGTGACGTCGCAGGGTTCCGAGACCGTTGGGATATTGACAACCCGGAGTTGCCCCTCGGATCAATGCCCGCCTCCGCTGACTGGAACCACTCCGACCAGCGGGCCAGGCTCGAGGCTCGCATCACCGCGGCCCACGACAGCACCCCCACGACGACGGCGTCACCCGAGCCGACAGCCCGACGGCAATCACCAGTGCCCGTTGTCGGACCCTCGCTGTAAAATCAGTACAAAGGCAGAGGTCGAGTCATGCGAACGAACCCGATGGTCAAACCCCAGGCCTCATCTGGCTGGGCAGTCACACTCGCCGTGATCGGCTGCGTGTGCCTCACCACCGCCTTTCGGCTGTTCTTAGCCCAGACGGCGGCCGCAGTGGTCGGTTTGGCCTTCGTGGCTGCGGCCGTAGTCTTGGCCGGCATTGCAGCAACCATCTGGGTCGTAAAAGTCCGCCGTTCGCGGGCGTGGATTACCCATGCCGTCCAACAATGGGACCACTTTTCCGCCGTCAAGAACCAGCTCGGAGTCACCACTGAAGTGAGCGTTCTGGATATTCATTCCACCGACCCAGTCGGAGCCTGGGTAACCATTCGGTGGGATCATTTTGGTCATATCCAGCGTGCCTGGATTGAAGCCCTTCCCGATGAAATATGGCGAAGTTCAGTGCTCCTCATCTCACCAGACCCCGCCCAGATTCAGGTTCATGGACCTTGGCCAGAGATCTACTATCTAATGGCTGCTGACTACCACACCTACGCATCCACGGCAGCCATCCCCTTCGTTACAGATCCAAAATACCGATCACGCGTCCAAGTCAACTCTTCCAAGGCCAGATAGGTTGCAGCCGACCAAGTAGCGCCGGACATTCAACAACTATGCCCAGCCGACGCGCGCCTGTATCTGTCAATTTGCACCGCCAGGTTTCAAACCCGGACCTACGCCGCCGTCAAGGACGGCAGACATCGCCTAGAGCGATTCCAGCGGCTCTCCCAACCGTTGTCCTGTCTCGTATCCCATGGGTATCGAGACATTGAGGTTGCGAGACAACTCACATCTGAATTGGATGGCAGTGTACGGGAGGTTTGGCGCGCAGCTCGCTATTTCATTTTAGGAAGAATCTCTACCTGTCACCCCCTGTCATATTCCCTCGAAGTAGCCTCTCGGTCTCAGTCGCCAGAGGAACTGCGCACGGGCGACCACTTCATACCAAATCTGAACCGTAGCCCCTTCGTACCTTCAGTTGCCGGTCATGGACCAAGCTGGCTTTCTGATGTACTCGAAAATCGTCATCACGAATCATCTGCAACGGATGGCGCCCGGAAGTTTTTCGAGAGTGTTCTAGCTTCTTTCAAGTAGCGTCTCGATAATGAGACCCTCACTTGAAATAGCAACATGACGACACTAGACACATGTCGCCGTAGTTGGCTGTAGATGCCGCTCGTGGCGGTGACCGTCATCCAGGGCTCCACCGTCTTGCAACTCCCAGTGTAGGAAACCGATGAAAAACTGCTTTGTGAGATGGACCCTCAGTAGGCATCCACCCGGAAGCTGGCGCTTTTTGCGCTGTCAGTTGGAGACATCGAGCATTTGATTGTTTCGACAACTAATCCAGATGTTGGGTGGCATATGCGCTCGTTTGCAGTCTTACAACGCTAGGGATACGAGACGTCTCACCGACCTAGCGACCGCCGCGGCAGTAAGGCCTCAATGTTCGCGGGTTCTTGTCATTTTCAAAACGCGGGTGCACAAACGTCAAGAGTCGTGTTCAATCGTCTGATTTGTCAGAAGTGCTCTGTACAGAATTTCAGGAAACGTCAGAACAGCTGGCTCTGTTCGTAGGGTGAACTCTTTATGACACGATCCACCGGCCAGAACTGCACGGGATGATGCAAACACCAATATCCGGCACGCTGTCCCTCACGCTGTTGTCCCTTCCAGATTAGGTACTACTTCTGGAGACCTGTGCCGATTCTGCCCTAGCAGAACGGTAACGGTACGCTTGCTGGAAAACGATAGTTCAAAGGTGAGAGTGGATGCAGAAGGACATAAGGGAACTGGTCGTCTTCATTGCCTCGCCAAGTGACTTAGCAGATGAACGACAGATTATCCGGTCAACAGGCGATGAGCTGAATCATGTATTGTCCGCATGCGGGATTCGGCTTCGTGTTGTGGGTTGGGAGCTTACTTTACCGGGTTACGGCAGGCCCCAAGAGCGCATTAATCCGATGGTACGTGAATGCGACGTGTTCATTGGACTTCTAAACAAGCGATGGGGGACGGCTACTGGCGAGCGTTCATCGGGCTTCGAGGAGGAATTCGAAATAGCCCTAGAGCGTCGAAAGAACGATGACGGCTCCCCTGCCATTGGCATGTTTTTTGCCAAAATTGACGACGAATCGCTATCAGATCCCGGACCTCAACTTAGTCAGGTCATCGAGTTCAGAACCAAAGTCAAAGCTGAACGTATCGCGCTCTACGGCGAATTCTCCAATGCCGATCAACTAGGCAAAATAGTTTCTAATTTCCTGCTCGAACAGGTTCTTCCCTTCGCCCTCGAGGCTGACTCGGGCCCTTCGGCATTGGAGGCCACGGGTACTTCCACTCCCAACAGAGGAGAGCTACAAGCCACCCCAAAAGACAGCGAAAGCGAGCAGCCGCCAAATGCCGCAGCTGAACAGCTTGCCGAAGTTTTGGGTGCCTTTACTTCCATAATGACTGGAAATAAAAATGAAGGGACAAAACTGGACCTCGACCGTCTAGCGCTATTCGCCCGCGCATGTGAACGCGAACTTGAACCGCTAGGGGCACATCTTGTCAATCGATTGTATGGTCGTCTGGACGATTTGCAACTCACCGAACTTGAAGGCAACATCTGGTTGCGGACATTCTTCACCGATATAGGTCGATCGACATCCTCGGAAGAACGAACGATACCTGGATGGGCACTCTTGGATTTCAAGGATGGGGATCGCCAAGACCGCGTGGAACGTAGATTGGTAGATTTCACTCGGATCGATGACGAACGCGCTGTTCGGGGTGCGCTTAAAGTTATGACTAGCCTCAACCTGAGGCCCGTGGCCCTTTGGCAACGTCCAGAGAATGCCATCGCTTCAACAGACCATGACGATGTCCAGACAGCATGGACGGAGATTTTCGCGGTACTCCCCGGGGTTGAATCAGCCTTCAACTATTTGGTTTCCCAATTTCGACCGGACGACATTTGGCTCGTACGATCCCTGTCACAACAAGAAACAATCGACGAATCCACCAAGGAGGCATTACGCGCTTTTGAGGAGGCCACAAACGGTGATTTTGCCAAATTGGCTTCGTTGGCCCCGTACAGCTTCGCCAAGAATGTGGACGCCATCTCTGAATATTTGGCCACTCACATCGATAGGTTGCCTTCGGAGCGCTTGGAATGGGTGGCCCGTTTTGCGGCCCCTCACTTGCGTAGGGCCGCTGTTAGTAAACTTCTCGCAGAAGGCAAGCTGAAGGATGAGTCTCTCCGACAAACGTTGGCTTGGAAGGATAGAGAGACTATTCAATTGTTGTCAACGGAGGCCGCGAGCGATCCGACTTTCGGAGAAGTGGCGTTGGAAATCGTCAGCAACAGCAGCAGTTCTCACAATTTCCCGCCAGAATTAGAACCGCGACTGCTGGCAGCTTTGAGGACGACTGAACAACTACAGGCTCTCGTCGAATCATCCCCCTTCAACTATGAGCATTGGCATGCACTCACCATCAAGGTGGGTGAGGACATGCTTGAGGAATCTCGGCAAATCCTAGACACAGACGCAGCGAGCTGGAGGGGCCGGCTTGCACCTTCCATGGGTGACAATCCGACGACCCTTGAATACGTTGCAGGGAAAATTCGCGCATACGCCAGTGAGTGCATAGGAAATAACGGAGAAGGTGGCGAAGACGCGCTGAGACTTGTCCGCGAACTGGATAGTGGTCAACTAGTCGGTCCCTCTCAAGCCTTGGTTGCTCTTTCAAAAATCGCTCGGCCGGAATTACTCTCAACAATCCAAGAAAAACTGCCGGCCTTGGATGCCTCTACTTTCATAGACGTTGCTGAGGTAGCCATGGCATCGGACCTCGCCCCCGCTTTGGCCCAGGTTTGGAATACCGCGGAGACTCGCAACCTCCGCGAAGCATCTCGGCAGTGGTTCCTTCGCCAGCCAGAACGAACCCACGAGGAGTTGAGGGAAGCACTTCATTTTGAGAGCCCAGGCGAAAGGATGACCGCTCTAGATGCCTTGGCGAAGAGATATTCTAACGATGAGCTCAGGACCCTGCTAGTCGAATACGTTTCTGCGAAGACGTATTGGTATAACGTGATTGCAGGCATCGACGAGCTCCTATATGGCGTGAAGGTAATCACAGATGAGGACAGCCGTTCAGATCCGTAGTGAAGAAGAACTTGAGAACGATCTGAAAGTGACTTTGGCCGCCGTGGGATCGTATTAGGCCATAACGAGCAATGGAACAGTATCCGGTGCTAAGGGTTCGTTAAGCCGGCACAAAATTTCAGGACTTGGACTGACCCTCCAATGGGGTTGTCTTGCAAGCCTAGGGATACAAGACAACTGATCGAGACACTGCACGATCCTTGAAAATTCAAAGGCGACCACGTCTTGCTACTATGTCTCATAAGCAAGGGCTGGGATTGCGGTAGGCAACCACTGTTGCGCGACACTTTGGAGAAGACAATGGGCAAGCTCATCGGGTACGCACGCGTATCGACCCGGGTACAGGACGCTGACCGACAAATCACTGACTTACTCGGTGCCGGTGTGCGCCACGATGACCTCTATACGGACCACGGAGTCAGTGGTGCCAGGACCAGCCGGCCAAGTTTCGATAATGCCGTCAAGGCCCTTCATGAAGGCGATACCCTCGTGATAACCACTTTGGACCGGCTCGGACGATCCACCGCCAATATGCTGGATCTCTCCCAAGGGCTGCGGGAGCGCAAAATCGGGCTGCGTGTGCTGAATCTAGGAGGCGGCGATGTGGACACGGGCACGCCCATGGGTTCAATGGTCTTCACCGTCATGGCAGCACTGGCGCAAATGGAACTGGACATCAAGCGGGAACGCATCACCGATTCAGTGTCCAAACGCCGAGCCGCCGGCAAAGACCTGGGCGGCCGTCGGCCACAGTTCACCAACAGCCAGATCGACAATGCCCGACGACTCATCGATGCCGGCCAATCCGCCACCCAAGTCGCCCGAGATCTAGGCATGTCCCGAGCGACCCTGTACCGTCGCATCGCAGAGATCGAAGCCCAGAACTGGATCACCACTCAAGACTGAATCTTGTCGGGGCAGGGACGGCAAAGGAAATACAGGGCCCTAACAACCATGATCATGCGCTTATCGCCAACCGCTGTACCTCTGGTCCCCTAAGAGCAAGACGGGCCAGACCACTCCCCCACCCAGATGAACCTTGCCCAAAGCCATTTGGCCTGTACCGTATGACGCTCCGTCACCGGACGGTTCACCGGACACCCTAAATGGACACTGCATGGCCCACCAATTGCAAGGCAGCAGGTCAGCCGCCGGTGCGTCAGCTGAAGGACCGGCTTACTGTGATGATGATAGTAAGTCATCAGTCCGGTGTGACTCCCCGGCTTACTGACGCCCCTGAGGGGCTGTCTTCGTCCCGATCCGTCCGCCGGCTGGTGGCCCGCACCAAACGTGCTGCCCAGCCGAGCATGACTTCATAGGAGCTTGTTCCAAAGGTCCCATCACAGTCTTGTCTGCCCGACTGGTCAACACGAGCCCACCCTGTTGCTTTACCGGTTTCAGAGGAGCTCCATCCATCATGACAAACGGACAGTTCAAAGTCATCGCGGGCATAGACACGCATGCCGACACACACCACGTGGCCCTGATTACCGACTACGGAAAACACCTCGGTGATCGCAAGTTCTTGGCCGTCGGTTCCGGGTACCGGGAGATCGCTGCCTACCTGACCAGCTTCGGCCCCGTCACCGCGGTTGGCGTCGAGGGTACAGGGTCCTACGGAGCCGAGCTCGCCCGTGTTCTGGCGGAACACGGCTTCAGCATCCGGGAGGTGAACCGTCCAAACCGAGCTGAGCGCCGCCTGCGTGGCAAATCGGATCCCTTGGACGCCTACCAAGCCGCCGAATCGGTGCTGGCCGACCGGGGCACGTCCACGCCCAAGGCACGTGATGGATACGTCGAGGCTTTGCGGGTGCTGCGCACCGCTCGCACCAGCGCTATGAAGGCACGCACGGCCTTACTGAACCAGATCAGCGGGGTACTCACTTCCGCACCGGACGAAGTCAGAGCCAAGTACCGGGGTATGACCAGCGAGGCCAGGGTCAAGGCCATGGTTGTCAGCCGTCCATCTGGTGATCCTGCGGACCCGGTCGTAGCGACCCTGATGACGCTTAAGCGGATGGGGGCTCGTCACCGGTTCCTGAGTGAGGAAATAGACGAGACCGATGCCGCGCTGGCAGCCATCGTTTCCACTTATGCCCCGGAGCTTTTGGACGTCAACGGTGTCGGCACCGTGGTCGCTTCCCAGTTGTTGGTGACCTTCGGTGACAACCCCGAAAGGATGGTCAGCGAGGGGGCCTTCGCAGCTTTGGCCGGGGTCGCGCCAGTGCCTGCTTCTTCCGGAAAAACACGCCGCCACAGGCTCTCCAGGGGCGGTGACAGGCAAGCGAACAGCTCGCTCTACCGGATCGTGGTGGTACGAATGTCCACGGATGCCAGGACACGTGCCTATGTCGCCAAACGTACCGAAGACGGCCTGAGCAAAAAGGACATCATCCGCTGCCTCAAGCGCTATGTTGCCCGCGAAATCTTCCACGTCATGCAGAACCCTCGACCTGCTCCGTTGACCAATGACTTGCGTACGCTGCGCCTGGAATTGGGTCTGACGCAAGTGATTGTGGCAGCCGCGTTGGGGACATGGCCTGCCACAATTTCACGGATTGAGCATGGCAAGTCCCGGGACCGCGAGGCCATTGCTCGATACCGAACTTGGGTTGAAGAACAGTCCCACGAAAGCAATTGACAAGAATAGGAGCATCGGGACGGTTTGGCTGCGCCTATATGTGACACGCTTGAGGAAGTTGCGACGCGGAAAACCGGCGATAGGCTGCGTGAAACGATGGAAAATGACGCCCTTGCTAGGGTTGACGTGCGACCCTGATCCGGTTTGGTGTAGGTCCAGTGCACACTCGACAGGCGCCAATTCGGTGGCTTCGCCGCCCGCTTTCTGGACAATATTCTGAAGGTTTCTATTTCTCCGTGAACTCTTTTCCTCCCAATGGGTAATACATAGTGTGACTACAGACGCCGACATCATTCGCAGATCCTGTGACAGCCCTCAGGCCTTCACCGAGCTCTACGATAAATACGCCCGCATGATCTACAGGTATGCCGCACGCCGCGCTGGTGAATCGGCAGCCGAGGACGTTATGTCAGAGACCTTTCTCGTTGCCTATGAGCGGCGAGACTCTTTCGACCAAACCTGGGACGATGCCAGGCCCTGGTTATTTGGCATTGCAACGAACCTGCTGGGAAAACACCACAGGGCCGAGGCGAAGATCCTCAAAGTCATGGCCAAGTCTTCTGGCCGTGACTCCTATGCCGACAGCACCGACAGGATTGCCGAGCAGCTTGATGCTGCGGCAGCCACGTCAGCCTTGGCCGGTGCGCTGCGCGCACTCTCTGCAGCTGATAGGGAATGCATCCTGCTCTACGCATGGGCGGAGCTGAGCTATGAGGGCATCGCCGAGGCTACCAAGGTGCCAATCGGCACTGTGAGGTCACGACTTAACCGGGCCCGGCGCATACTGAAGGACGCCACTGGACCTTTCCGCAATAACACCGAGGAGGTAGACCATGGACGAGCTCAAGCTACTGCATGAAATGCGTAACGACGTTCCGATCGTCAAGGATTCAGTGATTAACGGCGGCCGTGACCAGTTGCTGCGTCACATCACCCCGGGGGTCGTCACGAAGAGCAAACGGCGTCCCCGGAAGGCATTGCGCCTGACCTTGATGACAGCTGCAACCCTGGGACTTGTCACCGCCCTAGTGGGTGGAAACGTGATTGGCTTGGCTGGCTGGCGAGGAGCTGCCACCGCTCAAGCGGCCGAGGTCTTGAACAACGCTGCGGCGCTGACCATCAAAACCTCGGATCCGGTGCTCTTGCCCGGTCAATATTTAAAGATCGATAGCACCAACCTATGGCTGAGCATTTACGGTGTGCAGGATGCTTCGGGAATCGTCGGTTCCAACACCACAGTTGAGTGGCTCGACACCGAAAAGATGACCATGTACGTGCCAGCCAACCGAGACCAAGAATGGGTTTGGGACCGCTCAGGGCGCATACCCACAACATTTTTCAGCGAACAAGCCAAAGAAATTGCCATGGCGCAAGCAAAGGACATCGGGGACGCTTCCGAGCATCTCAGGGCAGCCAATGGCGCGTTCTACGATTCACCCAGCTCCTTTCCCAGCCAAAAGGAACTAGAGGGCTATTCCAGGGACCCGCGCATGCTGCTCAACGGCATCTACCTGAAAACCATCGGGTCCGGCCAGTCCGTTGATGGCGAAGCACTAGTCTGGATTGCTGACGTGCTACGCACGGGCCTAGTTCCGGCCGATCTGCGGGCGGCCCTCTACAAGGCAGCCGCACTCATCCCAGGGGTTTCGGTGACCGACAACCAGGCAACGTTGGACGGCCAAAGCGGAGTGGCAATCGGCAGGGTTGAAGGCGCATCAAACATTCGTCAGGACATCATCATCGACCCGGCCACAGGCCAGCTGATCGGGGAACGGCAAGTCGCTTTGGAAGCCACGGGGACGGTACCGGCCGGGGCAACGATCGGCTGGACAACGATCCGCACCACCGTAGCCGACTCAGCGCCCTGACCATCACGTGTGAACGCGGCACAAAAAAACTTGCCTGTGCGAGTGGTTCAACGAACGGGACCAATCGCACAGGCATGCTCATGTCTAGCCTTCTCCCTCGTGGACTGTCAGGGTGAAGTGCAGCAAAGTATTCATGTCCCGCAGAGCGTTCCATCAATGGCCTCATTCAGCACCGCATACGCTGTAGGTTCGGCGAACAAAATGACTGGAGTACTTTCTGAGAGCCTTCTTCGACTTTATTGGGATCACCCGGCCAAAAGGGCAACCATCATGGCTCACGCGCCTCGTGGCATGGTCTGGCCAGCGCAGCGCCCGCTGAAGGTTCGATATATGGGGGCATTTAGGAGCGGTCATTGCTCCTTGCGTAGAGTGGTGAGATGTCAATTGCTTTCTGGGTTTGTGCCGCTGTGACCGTGATCAGTTCACTCGTGAGTGGCGGATATGCGGTGATGGGTTTACAGTCAGCAACCGCAGAGTCGCGTATTCCCTCGATGTATGCTCTAGCGAGAAGTCTGGCGCTGGTCCTCGTGGCCATTGTCGGGCTGTTGAGTTCTTCGATCTCGTTCGTGGCCGCTGCCGCCTTGGCCATGATTGTCGTTCAGGGTATTGATGCCGTTATCGGAGCGCGTATCTCCGATCGACTGAAGACGATAGGCCCCGCGGTTATGTCTATGGTCAACGCAGCAGTCCTGGTGTGGATGCTTACCACTTAACCAACCCGAGGTCGGACTTCTGGTGTGAATCTCCCGGCGGGTATCGGCAGCCCCGTGCTTGCTGGGGCTAGGGGTTCGCTGTTAACAGCGCTGGTGTTGTTTCGGGGTCGAGGGAGTTTTCGATGTGGACGACTTCTTGGTTTCTGAAGTGCCCGATCATAGTGAATACCACCCCGGCGAGAGTCCACACGGTCAGGACCAGCCATGGCACAAGCGTGCTGGCGTCGGGGAAGTAGGACAGGTCTCGCAGCAGGGTTGTTGACGCGCCGGGCACGAAAAATTGGCCTATGACGCCGAAGGGGCCGGGCAGAAATTGAATGGGTGCAGTGGCGGAAGAGATTGGGTTGGCGATCAACATGGTTAGCACGGCGCCGATCGGAATCCCGGCTGTGCCGATCAATGCGTTCAAGCCGACAATGAAGGAGCTGGTCCCCAGTAGTGAGAGGGCCACGGCGGCGATGTTGAGCGCGATGTTGCCTTGAAAAACGCCATAGAGTCCTTGCATTACTAGGACAATGATCCCGCCCGACAGAACCGAGTAGAGCGCCAACGCGCCGAGCCGGCGCCGGTTCCCGACGACCACTAGCGAGACCAGGATGCCGCCGATCATTCCACCAAAGGCCAAAGGGAAGGCGGCCAAGGTCAGTCCGGTGCCCTTCGCATCGGTTTCCGCTAAGGGTACGACGTCGGTCACGATCACTTTGGGTGCCGTCGTCACCTGTTGACCAGCAGCGACTGTGTTCTGGCTGATCTGGAGTTGGAGTTGCTGGGCGACTCCGGTCAAGATCTGGCTCACGGCCGTGCCGTTAGCGGAGGCAGTGAGGACCTCGGTAGGTGCACCGAGTATCACCGCACCATAAACGCCACGGGTGCGGATCAGCGCCGTCGCCTGATCCATATCGGCCACTTCGGTGATCTCGAAGGTCCCGGAAGAGTTCTCCTCCAGTGCTTTTTCCAGCGCCTGGACCTGTGCAACAGGGCCAGTGACAGCTAAGGGGATGTTTTTGGCCGTGGAACCGACACCTGCCCAGGTGAAGGCGAGGAGGACCACCGCGACGATGGCAGCGGCTGCGACGGCGATGACGGCCACACGTGACCACTTGGTGTGCGGCTTAGCCGCAGTAACGATAGACACAGATCAGTCCCAACTAGTAAAAAGAATGCTTGTTCTTTATGATGAACTTAGTAGGAGATCTTGTCAAGAACGATCATTCTTTTTAGGGGGATGTGTGCCGAGGGTAACAGAGAGCTATCGTGAAGATCGCCGCAGGGAAATCGCCGCGGCAGCGTTGCGGTGTTTTGGACGCAAGGGGTTCCAGGGGACGTCAATGGCGGACATCATTGCTGAGTCCGGGCTCTCGGCCGGGGCTATCTATGGCAACTATAAGAACAAAGACGATCTCATTGACGTTTCCGTTCATGGTGTCCTAGACCGTCTCCTGCTAAGGGTCGACGCCCTAGGTTCGAGCGATCCGATACCAGAGCCGAATGAGTTCCTCACCGCGTTTCTTTTGAACATTCGCCAAGACCTTGTCACCGATGGGCTGCTCTTGCAGGTCTGGGCCGAGGCAGTGACTGACCCGGACCTACGCCCCATGGTCGTTGAGACACTGAACCAGATCAAAGCACTCTTCGCCAACTATCTCACCCACTGGTACACCCAGACACGCGGACTTCCACCTGCTGAAGCCTCCGAGAAGGCAGGGAAGCACGCCCCGGTATTGCTGGGCACCTGCCAGGGCTTCCTGATCCAATCCGCAATCGTCCCTAACTTCAATGCCGAGGAATACCTCTCCGGACTAAGCATCATCGCGCCCTAACAACCCCTTATCAGCTGTGTCATGACAGTTGACGCACCTGTCGCGCGGTCAGCTGAAATCAACTACCCAGCACACATCCTTACCCAACACTTGCGAGGTTACCTACACAGCAGGAGCGGTGTAAACGTTGCTCCAAAGAGTCCCCGAGACTGGTGCTCCCCGAATGCAGAGAAATCAAGGGGCGAGCTCGGACGTGACCACCTCAGCTCACTGCCCCGGTTAGCGGTTCCTATTTCGGCAATGGGTATGTTCAGGTCAAGGATGCTTTGGTTAGGACTGAACGTCTTAGCGTCAATTTTTAGTGCTCGTTACTCTCAGACCTCGACTTCAGGATGACTCGTCAGCCCTCCCAGGCCTGGAATATCCACCCTAGGCAGGAGATCATTTCATTCCGTACTCCGATGCCCACCAGCCATGAGAGAAATACGCTGGAACTATGAAAAAAATATCAACATCAATCGTTTTAGCACTCGGCACCGCATTGCTCTTGAGCGCCTGCAACACCGGTATCGACGGCAACGGAAACGACAAGCAAGAAACCAAGTCCTTTGCTACCGCTAAGGACGGTGCTGGAGTGCTGCCCAGCTGGATCCCAGAAAAGGCCACGGACATCAAAGAAGTGCTCCGCACCACCGGGTCAGAACGAATCATCACGATGAAGAACGCCACGCTTCCCAATAGTTGTAAAGCAATTCCAGCCGGCGAAAGACCGGCCCCCGCTGACGATGAAGAGAGTAAAATTAAGGCAGCTGACTACAGCAAAGGCGCGGCAACTCTGAAAGCTGACTGGTGGCCCGAAGGCGCCGAACAGAAGGCCAGCTCACTCTGTGGCAAATGGTGGATAACCATCATTGGAGAATCCACATACGCCTACTCACCCGAGCTGATAACCGTGATAAAAAATATCGAGAGTTCGAAGTAATACCACTTCCCGACATCAACACGCCCCAGTGACGGCGAACCCCTTGTCAGCGAACCTTGTCGGTCCCATAAGAGGTTCCACTACTGGGATGGGACGATCCTGTCTGAATCGCCGGTCTCGTGGGTTGCCTCCGCTTCTGCTGCAACAGCAAGCTCCCCGTCAGAAATGCTGAGCATCAACGAGCTCTCGCGCGTAGTGAAGAGATGTGTGACTATTTCTCGGTGGTTGACTTTCCAAATACTGGGCGGCACCTCTTGGTCCTCCCACGGCCTGCTCGGCGGGCCGTACAGATCGGTCAACATACCCGACACTGCGTCGTGGCCCAGGCGGGTCTCAGGGGCCCGCGCTTTGGGGAACGTGTATAGGTGGAAGTGAACGCTCATGAACCTGCCGTGAAACAAATTCCATGAAGCAAAGGAAATACCTGGCAGGTCAGTGAGGAGGGTATACGACGCCGCGGATGACGCGTCCGAGTCGTGGTCCAAGCGTTCTCCGGATTCGAAGAGGAGGTGCCTGAAGAGAGTCTCGCGTTCCTCATCGGTGCTCGGCCATGTTCCTTCCACCAGCTGCGCCACTAGGGCAGCAACTGTGGCTGGACCAGGAATCAGTTCGCTTCTCGGCTCTATGATCGCGGGCATATGGTGACACTACCTCCATGGCACGGCGAAAACACCCGCTCACCTCAATGACTCAAGAAAATGATGACTCGTGAGCGACGGGGTCGAGACCAAACAAGTGTGTTCAACTCTCACCGTCACGCGGCCACCAAGAGGATCCTGTCCCGCAGACCGTTCCACATACGGGCGATGCAGACGTTAGCCCTCTTACTATTGGTGTATGCCCAATTCACTTCCTGCTTCTGCGCTCCCCTTGTCAGAGATCGAGAAGTCTCTCATCGGCCTGGCACGCGAGACAATCAATGCAACCACTGATGCCGGACCTGGGAACGAAGGTGTGCACACAATGGGCGCTGCGGTTCGAGCAAAAGACGGACGGACCTTTTCAGGCGTGAATCTGTACCACTTCACAGGCGGTCCCTGCGCGGAGCTCGTCGCGCTCGGAGCAGCGCGCGCCGCAGGTGCGGCTGAATTAACTCACATTGTGGCCGTTGGAAATCATGACCGAGGCGTGAAAAGTCCTTGCGGGCGGGATCGGCAGATTCTTGTTGATTACTACCCAGGAATCCGCGTAATCCTCGATACTCCACATGGACTTGTGAGCGTTATTGCCAGCGACCTCTTGCCGTTCAGCTACGACTACCTTGCCGAGCAAGTCTGAATTAGGACGTCCGGTAAACGGTTCCGTTTATGGAGTCCCTTTGCCAACGTGAGAATGTTGCAGAGCTCAAAAGCGGTCAGGATCAGTGAGAATAGGCTCATGCCACACCCCAACGACATCGTGACGTTTCATGACCCGCCCATTCCCGAAGGGCATTCCGCCTATATTCCTGGCGCCGGACCCTCACTTAATTTCGACGTAGTCGATTGGAGTGACGCTTGGCCCGGGCAATTCCACGTGCTCGCCAAGGAGATCAAGGACGCCCTGGGCTGGCGCGCGCTAGTGATCGAACATGTTGGTTCGACGTCAGTTCCAGGCCTGCCCGCTAAGCCGATTATCGACATTGACCTGATCGTCGCCGACCCCAACGATGAGGAGTCATACGTTCCAGCACTTGAACGTGCCGGTTTCGAACTACGGGTTCGGGAGCCTTGGTGGTTCGGACACCGCGTCCTGCGCCACTTGGAGCCAGCTTGCCATCTTCACGTCTTTGGATATGACAGCCCCGAGGTAATCAAGCATCGAATCTTCCGAGACTGGCTTCGCGCCAATCCTGACGATCGTGTTCTCTACGCAGATACAAAACGTGAGGCGGCAGCTTTGTCACGGGCTGCCGGCGAACACTCCATGCAATACAACGCCCACAAGGAACTCGTAATCAAAGAAATTTACCGTAAAGCGTTCATCGCCACAGGCCTACTCAAGGCCTAGAAACCACCAGCAGGGGCGCACCGTCCCGGTGATGGTTCCCCTCTGGAACTGCGATGGAGCGACTTTTCAGCCCCAGCGCCCGCATGAATCCATGGGCCGGTGCCCGACCGGCTAACGAGACAGTTCGCCAATTTCTATACGGGACACCCGGCGCGGGACGCACTTCGCTGCTACCCAAATTCTTGCCGCCGTTCTAGGGTGGGGTCATGGTGGATTGGGAAGCAGCCAGCCGACAAAGCGACTTGCGATTGTGGCGAGCCATGTTCTGGATTCACATCGTACTTTTAGTGCTCGGAATCGTTAGTCTGCTTCTCGTTATTTTTGGGTCCGAGGGCAATCCCAACCCGTGGGCACTTGTGCCGGGCATCGCCATAGTGGTCATGGTGGCAATCTTGCTGCCCAACTCTTACAAGAAGTGGCAATCAAACAGATAGGCCAGAAACTCCATACGATCTGCGAAGGCGTGACCATGGGCAAATATTGTCCTGCGGACTAGGAGCCGGTCGGTCAAGGTTCGGCTACGGGACACGATAAGCGCCGCGCGGTCATGGGCAGCCGCGGTGGGATGCTTATTCTGTGGACCTGAAAACAAACACCAATGTGCCAGTAGTCGCCATTCGTCCGTACCGCCTCTCGGACGCTGCAGACACCATGGCGATCTTCCTTGGCGCAGTGACCGAAACAGCTGCCTCCGATTACTCGCCCGAGCAGATTGAGGCGTGGGCACGGCCAGAAGCGCGCGAACTGTCCGCCTGGCACGCCGCGATGAACGCGCGGAATAGTTACGTGGCGACCGTGGATGGAGAGCCAGCAGGCTTCTCCGACGTAGACCCGAAAGGGTATATAGACATGATGTTCGTGTCCCCGCGGTACCTACGACCGGGGTAGCACGCCTCCTGCTTGCCGACGTGGAGGCCCACGCACGCGCAGAGCGTCTGACAGAACTGACCGCCGATGTCAGCATCACGGCCCGACCGTTCTTCGAGCGCTACGGGTTCGTCGTCAAGGCAAAACAACATCCCGTGATGGTCGGCGTGCAGCTAACCAACTACGCAATGACGAAGAACCTGCTCGGCAACTGATCCGCACAGGGAATCAGACTTCTCCCAGCAGCAAGAGTCCCGTTCGAGGTTCTACGGGACAGTGGACGGCATTGATCAGGTGGGTTTGAGCCAAGATTATTCGAGGCAAGAATGGCTTTTGCGTGCGGCCGAGACTTCCTCGTGTCAGACTGGCTCAATGATCCCGCCGGCTGGGTCTTGCTCAGAGAATACATTCTCCTTTTGAAAGGCTTGTGGCGTGACGCTATTGAATGACCGTTATGTCCCCATTACCTCCGGTCTTGGCTTCCTCGAGGCGCCTTTAGGTGAGGTTGCGCAGGCCTTAGAACAATGGCGTGTGGCTATCCATGGTTCGGCTAGGCAAGAACGTTTTCTTGGTGGGTTTGAGGATAACGTGCTGAAACTTGAACCTCTGGTATCCGGGTGGACCTCAAGAGAACTACTGGTAGCCACGAGCAATCCGAACTGGACTGCCTTCTTCGACTGTGACGTTCTAGGGGGTGACCAAAAAACTCCTATTAGTTATCTAGCCAAGACTATGGGTTGTCATGGTCTATTTGTTTGTTCGGTCCCAGCATCAAAAGATGCCTCACGCGGGCCGTGGGGTGGGATTCAGTTCGAGCTATACGGGCCAGTGGGAACGCCATCGAATTATGTGCGTGCTATTTCTTTGAGTCAGGATGGGGCGCGCTGGTCCTTCTATGCCGATGACAAGCCGGTCCTAGATTTCGAGGAGGTTGAAGCGTATACGAGTAGGAAAGTTCGTGACCGGTTCACTCTGGACATGCTCAAACGGTATTGCGCAGCCCTGGGGCTGCATCCCTTTGATGCAGAGTTCTATCCGGGGCCGTCGATTCTGGTCACCAACGCCTCAGAAATGCAAACTCAGGAAACCTCGTTGACCCTCGCAGAGGTAAGAGAACGAATGGGCCTCAGCAACTAAGAACAGCGCCATCCCCACACCCCGCAGAGTAGATCGCTCAGACCAGAATGGACCCGGTAAACCGATGAACACTCAACACCCCTTGAGCGATGCGACCACGGACCTCGGTCTGGATACACCCCACATGGTGCTGGGCCCCTCGCGGGAGGAAGTCGCCGTGTGGGGTCCTGATATCACGGGTGAATCAGCCTGGAGTATCCAGAAAATTCTCAACGCCCAAGGTAGTAGTTGGCATGCCTTCGTTATCGGTGGCGATCTTCTAGACGCCGATGACCTCGCCTCTGAATGGGAAGCCCTCTCCGAGGATGATGACTGCTCAGCCCAGGAGCTAGATAGTCTTGGCGAGAATGATGCCAGAGCCGAATTTTCCTTACCCAGCAACGACACACCTGCACAAGCCCTTGTCACCTCTGGACTTGAGCTTCCCGATGAGAGCCCGATCTCTGATGTTGGTGGGACGCTGATCGCCATGCGATTGGCGTATCCAGGTGATGTTATTGCCCATCTTGAATGGGAAGGTGCCGATAACTGGGGAAGCAGGACAGCCCTGAGCGTTATCTTGCGCCGTTGGTACCTCGAAGCGGGGGCAGTTCCTTTACATCTCTCCGATACCGACGATGCAACCATGACCCTAGCCATCGCAGACCTACCAAAGATGATCGACGATGTTCAGGGGGCCTGTGATGAGTTCACCGTGCTCTCAACAACACCCTCAGGAACGACCATCGCCCAACTCTGGTGGGACTAACACGAGTGAATGTTTGCTAGGCAGCTTTGGTGAATCGTCCACAGTTAGCATCTCAAATCCGATTCAAGGGCTCCGGACTTCTGCCCACCATCTGCCATATTCCCCGGTGGGTATCTACTGGACCGTAGGCCGAACGATAATTGAGACAAGTTATCGCTTTGACAAGTGGTCGACCAGATATGCCGAGGCTTTTAGGGTGAGACGGGGTTGGGCAGTCCGCAGGCATCGTATTGCTGTGACGTTATGTTCTGCTGGATCTACTCCAGCTTCGTCAAGAACATTCTTTGCCCATTCGTGTGCGGCCGAGGCTGGTCCGGCTAAGTCTGACGAACCGCCAAAGATGCTCTGCAGTCGCTGTCGAGGATCTTCTTTGTCGCCGAAAACCTTTGCCGCTAGTTCGCTCTGCATAGTTCCATCCTGTCTATGTTGCCTTTTGGACAGTCTAAGCAAAGACCAAGCACGTTATCGAGCCTATCCCGCAAGCCGGTCGACCCCCGGCCCGTGGATTCATGCGCGCGCTGGAGCTGAAAAGTCGCTCCATGGCAGTTCCAGAGGGGAACCCAAGGCTCCCCATACGGGACATTTAAGCCGTTGTGAATCATTGACCATTACGGCCAACACGGAAAGCGGACATAATCCATTCCCGATCGGCGTTGACGCCACGGCGATCGCGGTGCACGCGACCGATTGAGAATCTACATAGAAATCTGTATAGTTCATATATGACCACCATGACGATCACAGAAGCATCACGTGCCGGCTTGTCCTCCTTAGTTGCCTCGGCTGAAGCGGGAAACGACGTGCCACTTTCCCGACATGGCCGGGTCGTCGCCGAAGTTGTTTCCGCTGAGGAAATCTCCAGCCTTCGGCGGGACCGTGACACTCTGCGCGATGCAGCTCTCGTCATGGCTCGTTTCGCCACCGACAGCGGCGTCCGCACCGATCTAGACCAGGCCATGGAATTCTTTGGATTCACCCGTGCTGAGCTGGAGGCCGAGATTGCTGCCGACATCGCCGCAGGGCGAGCGTGAGCCCACACCCGCAGCGCGTCTGCGTCGTTCGACTCACCGAAGATGCCGTTGCCGACCTTCACCGGCTCAGTAAGAAAGACCCTCAGATCGTCCGCACCGTCTTCAAGAAGATGCTGCTCTTGGAGCGCTCGACCAACGCAGGCGAACCCCTGTTGGGCGCCTTGATTGGTTTCCGCAAACTTGTTGTAGGGGACCGCGATTGGCGCATTGTCTGGAGAGTCACCGCAGACACAGATGGCACACCAATCCTTGACATCTCCGAAATATGGGCCGTGGGCGTTAGGTCGGACAGAGAAATCTACGAAGAACTCAAAGCACGAGTCGCACGGATAGGAGATGACCCCAAGCTTCAACCGCTAAAAGACGTCATCACCCAAATGGGACGTCTTTACGAATCCGTTGAAGCTGCCGCAGAACCCACCAGGGAATCCACTCTTCCGAGCTGGCTTCAGACCGCCCTCCGCGATCAACTCAACCTTGCCCCGGAAGAAATCTTCAACCTGACCGAACAGCAAGGTCAAGAGTTGTTGATGGAACACTGGTCCAACCAGCGCAAGGAATAGGCACTCAAGCCTCGCGAGCCAGACCAATTGATCGACAAGGAATTCCGGCAGTAGGCGACCATGTCATGCCAAAACAAATGGTGTCGGTTTGGTTGCCCAGATTTCGTCGACCCGTTGCCAATGTTCGCAACCAAGTCTCGACGAACCTACTATTACCTTGCACCGAGCCCCGGCGTAAGATAATCACCAATGACAGCGACCTCCAGGTGAGCGGGCACCTCACACATGGCACACTCTGCCCAGAAGTTGAACCTGAATCCGCACAGGGTCACCGGCCCATCCAGTGGCACTCCCCTTTTATTCCCCTTTTTCAACCAAGAACGACGGCAGTCCACGACACGCCATAGCCTTTGGAACCCATGAAGTAGCGCGGAAACACGCGGATTTTGGCAGTCAACGACAACAGGCAAATCCAGATGATGAGTTTCTCTTGGTCGTGGGTTCAATTCCCGCCCGGGGCACCAATGTGATGTCTCGGGCCATAGTTGCCACTATGTCGCGGGACACGGTTCCGCCTTGATGTGGGAACGCAAAGGGTTACACCTCGGACTTCGGACCGGAGCGTATCTTTTTTCTTTCCGCTCCTTATACCGGTCCCAGGGACCACGTTCTGGATCCCCATGCCGTGCTCCGCAAACTTTGATGCGCAGCTGCCCGTCTCCAGATGCCAGACCAGCATCTATAGCCGCCGCCACTCCGGTCAAAAGCACGCACTAGCGAGAAACACTGAACTCACCTGGAAACCTTGAGAAAGTGACTATCAGGAATTGGCCCTCCTGTCCCTGTACTTCCGGTGAGGCATGACATCGAAGCGAGCAGGATTTGCCTGTATGGCGGCAACCAGATTATCCTCGCCGATACTCAGATTCACTATCCACCCCGCCACGCCCAAAAACGAAACCGCTCCCACCGGACATAATCAAGCAGCGCTTTGAGGCAGGCCGGTGGATCAAGGTTTACCGGTGGATCACGGCTCAGGCGATCAATGCATCGGCGATCGCCAGGACGTCATCGAGAATCCCCAGGCCCAGGCTTGCATCCTCCACGCTGATGTTGCAAGGGGGCACTACGTGAATGCGGTTGAAGTTGGTGAAGGTAATTAGGCCCTTCTCCTTGGCTGCCGCCACGATCTGGCTCATTTCCGGCGATGAGCCACCGTAGGGCGCCAAGGGCTCACGTGTTTGGCGGTCCTTGACAAGTTCAATGGCCCAGAACACACCCATTCCACGGACCTCACCCACGGAGCGGTGACGCTCGGCGAAGCCGCGCAACGCTGGGCCGATGACGCTCTCACCCAAGGTGGCCGCGTGCCCCACTATGCCCTCATCCTCCATGGCATTGATGGTTGCGACGGCCGCCGCAGTTGCCAGCGGGTGGCCTGAGTATGTGAGGCCGCCCGGGTAGACGCGCGAGCCAAAAGTCGCCGCGATGGCCGGGCTGATGGCAACGCCGCCCAGCGGCACGTACCCGGAGTTCACCCCCTTGGCAAAGGTCAACAAATCGGGCACAACGTCAAAGTGGTCAACGGCAAACCACTTTCCGGTACGCCCAAAACCTGCCATGACTTCATCGGCAATGAACACGATCCCATACTTGGTGCACAGTTCACGCACGCCCTGCAGGTATCCGGGCGGCGGGACCTGAATGCCGGCGGTTCCCGGGATGCTCTCCAGGATCAGCGCGGCAATCGTGGCGGGCCCCTCAAGGGCGATCAGCTGATCGAGATGCTCCAACGCACGCTGACATTCCTCTTCCTCGGTGGTGGCGTGGAAGGCCGTGCGGTACAGGTACGGCGGGAAGAAATGCACGGTACCCGTGCTGGCGTTGTCGCTGGGCCACCTGCGGGGATCACCTGTCATGTTGATGGCAAGCTGAGTTCCACCGTGGTAGGAACGGTAGGCGGAAAGCACTTTGTGCTTGCCCGTGTGCAAGCGCGCCATCCGCACGGCGTGTTCGTTGGCGTCGGCCCCGCCGTTGGTGAAGAAGATTCGATCCAGCTCACCCGGTGTGCGCTCGGCAATCAGGCGGGCAGCCTCCGAACGGGCAGCATTGGCGTAGCTGGGGGCGATGGTGCACAAGGTAGTGGCCTGCGCCGCAATGGCCGCCACCACGGCGGGATGTTGGTGGCCAATGTTGGTGTTGACCAGCTGGGAGGAAAAGTCGAGGTACTTCTTCCCCTCCCCAGCCCACAGGTAGGAGCCTTGGGCGGCGGTGACAACCATGGGATTGATCGAATCCTGTGCCGACCACGAATGAAACACATGCTTGCGGTCAAGCTCCCAGGTGCGGTGGGCATCTTCGGTGATGCCGGTCTGAGGCCCGGTACCGCTTTCAATGATGGACGTCATTATTTTCTCCTTTAGTTCTCTGCGAATTTCTCTGCGGTTGGTCGGTTAGACGTTCTGGGGGAAGCCGAGGTCGATGCCACGGTTGCTCGGGTCCGACCAGCGGGTGGTGACGGCTTTGCCTCGGGTGAAGAAGTTCACACCCTCTGTTCCGTGCGCATGGGTGTCGCCAAAGAGGGAGTTCTTCCAGCCGCCGAAGGAATAGTAGGCCATCGGAACGGGGACGGGGATGTTGATGCCCACCATGCCCACCTGCACCTCATTTTCGAAGCGGCGGGCGGCACCGCCGTCGCTGGTGAAAATAGCGGTGCCGTTGCCGTAGGGACTGCCGTTGACCAGCGCCAGTGCTTCGTCAAAGCTGTCCACGCGCAGGACCGAGAGAACCGGGCCAAAGATTTCATCCGTGTAGATGCTCATGTCCGTGCTGACGTTGTCGAAGAGGGTGGGGCCTAGGAAGAATCCGCTGCCTTCGGCGTCGGGCGCCACGTTCCGGCCATCCACCACAAGGGTTGCCCCAGCGGCCTCTCCGGCATCAACATAGCCGGAAACTTTTTCCAGGTGGGCCGCTGAAACAAGCGGTCCCATGTCAGAACCGCGCAGCCCGTCGCCTGTGCGCAGCTCACCGGCGCGCTGGGCAATCTTTCCGACCAGTTCATCAGCTATGCCACCCACGGCAACCAAGGCAGAGATCGCCATGCAACGTTCGCCCGCCGAGCCGAAGCCGGCGTTGATGGCGGCATCGGCGGCTAGGTCCAGCTCCGCGTCGGGCAGGACGATCATGTGGTTCTTGGCCCCACCGAGCGCCTGGACCCGCTTGCCGTTGGCTGTTGCCGTCTTGTACACGTACTGGGCGATGGGAGTGGAACCAACAAAGGATACAGCCATAATGTCGGGGTGGGTCAACAACGAGTCAACGGCAACCTTGTCGCCCTGCACCACGTTGAACACGCCGTCAGGCAGGCCAGCCTCTTTCCATAATTCCGCCATCCAGATGGCTGCTGTGGGAACCTTTTCGCTGGGCTTGAGGATCACGGTATTGCCCGCGGCAATGGCCAGCGGGAAGAACCACATGGGCACCATGGCTGGGAAGTTGAAAGGGCTGATGATGGCGACCGGGCCCAGGGCCTGGCGGACGGAGTGGATGTCAACCTTGGTTGAGGCGTTCTCCGTGTAGGAGCCCTTGATCAGGTGCGCGATGCCACAGGCGAACTCAACCACTTCCTGGCCGCGGGAAACTTCCCCGAGTGCGTCATCGAGCACCTTGCCATGTTCGGCCGTGATGATCGCTGCCAATTCACCCTTGCGGGCGTTGAGCAGTTCACGGAATGCGAAGAGGACCTGGGTGCGGCGGGCAAGGGACGCATCACGCCATGCCGGGAAGGCGGCCTTGGCCGCAGCCACGGCTACATCAACATCTTCGGCGCGGGCCAACACCACGTTTCCTGTGACCTTACCCGTGGCTGGGTTGGTGACCTCTGAGGTGCGCTCGCCTGCCTTGACCGGGCTGCCGTTGATCCAATGCTCAATGGTGTTCACGTTATCTCCTGTTGATGAATTCCAATGCGAGGTGTTCTCCCCGGCGTTGACTCCAGTCTGCCGCGGTTCAAACACAGACGATAGGAGCCATGTGTAAAGAATTCAATGAGATCCATTACACTGTGTAAATGCTGCCAACATTGCGCTCTATCCTGAACCTGCCTGTGGTCCGCGCTGCCGATCCCGAAATCCTGGGCGGGGACGGCAGTTTGGGCGGGGACGGTGGCCTTGATACTCCCGTCCGGTGGGTCCACGTCAGTGAGTTGCTGGATTTGGCCGGGCTGCTCTCTGGTGGCGAGTTGGTCCTCACTACCGGCCTTGAGCTGGATAAGGACCCGGGCCGCACCGCTGCGTACATCCGCTCCCTTGAAACCGCGGGCGCAGCCGGGCTGATCATCGAGCGCACAGCACCGAGGGAAAGTACCACGGCGGCACTCAAGGATGCAGCCAAGGCGGCGGGAATGCCGATCGCCGTGGTGCACCGCCGTGTCAGGTTCGTTGAAATCACCGAGATCGTGCACAGGATGATCGTTGCCGAACAGCTGGAGAAAGTGGAACACGCAAGGGATGTCCATGAGGCGTTCACCGTCTTAAGCCTTGAAAGCGCCGGGACCGCGCAAGTGGTGGAACAGGCCGCGGCGATGATTGGGGCACCCGTGGTGCTTGAGGACCTCCAACATCATGCCCTGGCCTTTTCGGCGCAGGGCTTACCCGCCGCAGAATTGCTCCACGATTGGGAGCGGCGCTCCCGCACAACTCCTCCGGCCCGGCCCGCCGCCGATTCAACGGCAAGAGCTAACACCGTGGCTCGTAGCGGTCCGGAGGGCTGGCTGCAGGTTCCGGTTGGCATTAAAGCTCAGCTGTGGGGACGTTTGGTGGTGCCGCTGCCACCGGACAGCGTCCACGAGGACGAGGCGGCGGTTATGGTCCTTGAGCGCGCGGCCCAGACGCTTGCTATCAACCGGCTGGCCGAGAGGGATCAGCGCGGGCTCTCCGAACAAGCCCAAGCAGGCCTGCTCAGCGCCCTGCGCCAACCACGCGGACTGACCGAGGCCGAGGCGCTGGCTCGCGCCGGGTCCCTGGGCTTGAAACGCTCACCCTTCTACCTGCCCCTGGTCTTTCGCAGCCTGCATCAGGACTCATCCCCGGGCGATCCCCTAGCCAACCAGCAGCAAGAGCGGGCGCTGCTTGAACTCCTGGGCACGGCCTTGAAATCCACGGCGGGCAATGCGCTCACGGCCAGCATCGAGTCGGGTTCAGTGGGCATGCTCCTTGGCCTTGCGGCCAAGGAACTCGAAGACCACACCCTTCAGCGCCTGGCGGCTGCACTCTCCACCCAGGTGGGCCACGGCGAAGGTGACTTAGCCGCCCGCTGGATCATCGGCGTCGGACGCTACCGCTCAACGCTACTTGAGGCGGCCGCAGGCATTGACGAAGCCACGCACGTGGCAGACACAGCGGCAACGTTGCGCAAACAAGACAGGGCTTACTACCGGGCCACGGACATCAGGCTGGGCGGCCTGTTGGCCCTAATTCGCAACGATCCGCGCGTGCAGCAATTTGCCGAGTCCGAGCTGGAAACCGTCCTGGCGGCCGAGGCCGAAGGCGCACAGGGATACTTGGAGCTACTGGGCCGCTATCTCGACTCCGGAGGCAACAAGGCGGCCATGGCCCGCAGCGGATACCTGAGCCGGCCAACCCTGTATGCCCGCCTCGCCAAGTTGGAACAGCTCCTGGAGGTTGACCTAGACGACCCTGAATCGCGGACGTCACTGCACGTGGCACTGATGCTGCACAGGCTTCGCGGCCAGTAGCCTCCCCGCGCCTCAACCTGCCGGTGCCTGATCGGCGCGGTACCTCAACGGTCCGGCACCTCAACGGCGCGTTATTCGCTGGCGAAGTACACCTTGCGCAACGTCTCGGTGACGGTCCAGGCTGTGCGTTGGCCGGCGCGGAGGCGGACAACGTCCCCTGCGGCGATGTCCAGCGCGTGTCCTGTACCGAGGAATTCGATGCGGGCCCTGCCGGCGAGCACAACGAAGACCTCCTCGGCCTCGGTGTCGGTTGCGGTCCCGGGCGTCATTTCCCAAATGCCCACGCTGACGCCATCCAAGCCTTCAAGCTCGTGAATCGCGGTACTGGGGTTTCCCGCCAGCACGTCCTCGGCGGGGATCCGCTGGTGCTCCAGCTCAAGGCCGGGCGCCGAAAACCATTCGGCAGTCTTGACACTCATTGGTGTGTTCCTTTGTTGGAAAGTGGAGTGCGGGTGCCGCGGCTTATGCTGCACCCGCACAGGTTTAAGAGTCGAAACCAAGCCCGACGGCGTCGAGCGTCTTCAGGATCACGTTGCGTTTGCCCTCGTTGTGGTCCGCGCGGTCCATGGACCAGCGGGTCAGGTTGATGCCTATGGACGCGAGCGGCTCAGGCGGGAACGGCAACGGCCGTTTGCTGACCATCTCAAGACGGGTCCGCTCGGTGTCCTTGCCTGCGAGCAGGTCCAGCATGACATCGGCGGCAAACCTGGTTGCCCCCACCCCCAGCCCGGTGAATCCTGCCGCGTAGGCCACCCGCCCCTTGCGGGCCGTGCCGAAGAACGCGCAGAACTGGGTGCTTGAATCGATGCCACCACCCCACTTGTGGGAGAACTTCAGGCCTTCAAGCTGCGGGAAGGTGGTAAAAAAGTGGCTGGCCAGCTTCGCGAAGGACTCCTCCCGCAACTCATATTCTTCCTTGACCTTCCGGCCCGGATAATAAACGGCGTCATACCCTCCGAAGAGGATGCGGTTGTCCTTGCTCAGACGGTAGTAGTGGAATTGGTTGGCCATGTCCCCGATGCCGTGGCGGTTCTTCCAGCCAATCGAAGCGAGCTGCTCGGCCGAGAGCGGCTCGGTCATGAGTGCATAGTCGTAGACAGGGACAGTCATGAGGCTGTTGCGCTTGAGCAGTGAGGGGAACACGTTGGTGCCGAGGGCCACCTGCTTACCCGTAACACTGCTAGTGACACCACCCGAGACTGACTCAACGCGCACGCCATGAGCCTGATCCTCCAGGCTGGTAACAGGTGACTGCTCAAAGATGCGGACACCTAGCTCGCTCACAACACGTGCCAACTCGGCAACCAGCTTCGCGGGATGGACCATGGCTGTATCGTCCTTGAACCACCGCCCGGCAAGGTACGTCGGTGAGTTCACCAGCGAACGTACGCCGTCCTGGTCGAAGAACTCGCCACCTTCTTCATCGCCCTCCAGCCAGGGCACCTGATGCGGTTCCACTGCTACGTTCAGCTGCCCGGTCCGCTCGAATTCGCAGTCCATCGAGTAACGTTCGACTGTTTCGGCGATACCGTCAAGATTTTCCATGCCAAGGCGTTCCAGCTGCTCCAGTTCCTTGGGCCAGCGATTCTTACCGTTTTCATAGCCATGCGTGAGGCTTGCCTCGCAGAAGCCGCCGTTGCGCCCGGAAGCAGCCCAGCCAAGACGCTGCGCCTCAACCACGACGACGTCCAGGCTAGGGTTGCGCTCCTTGGCCCGCAATGCGGTCCACAGCCCGGTGTAGCCACCACCGACTATCACCAGATCGGCCTGCAACTTCCCCTCAAGGCGAGGGTAGCGAATCACGTCCGGCCCTAGATCATCGATCCAAAACGGACGGGGAACAGTTCCTGACAATGATGCTTCCACAACGGCTGAGCTGGGGAATTTCCGTTCAAATACGGTGGTATGCACTTAAATCTCTCCTACTTGGGCGGCCGTCCCGTCACCGGAAACCTTGGTGGCGTGACAGCCTTGAGTAACGAATTTAGACTGGCTGGTCCTGCCAGAGAAGTTGGGGACGGGAGTTGATGAGTGTCCGGGTGTACTCGCTGGCAGGGGCGCCCAGGATCTGCGCGGTTGAACCTTGTTCAACGATCACCCCGTCCCGCAACACCAACAGTTCCGAGCAAAGCCGTGAGACCACGGCAAGGTCATGGGTGACGAAGAGGATTGTCAGACCCAATTGATCCCTGAGTTCTTCCACGAGTTCCAGCACCTGGGCCTGGACCGAAACGTCCAGGGCGCTGGTGGCTTCATCCAGGACCAGCAGCTTGGGCCTGGCGGCCAAAGCCTTGGCGATGGCAACACGCTGGCGCTGACCACCTGAGAGCGCACGGGGCTTGGAATCGAACCGTTCCGGACCAATGCCCACCCGGTCAAGGAGTTCCCTTGCGCTTTGTAAGGCCGCGCTGCGAGTCTGCCCTTGATGGAGCCGGAAAACATCGGCAACGGCCTTGCCCACGGGAATCCGGGGATCAAGGGAGAGGTACGGATCCTGGAAAACGATCTGTACGTCCTTGGCCAAAAGCTTGCGCTCACCGGCCTTCAGAGCACGGTGAGCCCGGGGCCGGCCGCTAACTTCCAGCTCCCCGGCGTCGGGCGTTTCAAGGGCAACGATCATACGAGCCAGGGTGGATTTCCCCGAACCCGACTCACCCACAACACCCAGCGAACCGCCCTTGGCCAGCGTAAAGCTTGCATTGTTCAGCGCGTTGAGGATCTCCCCTCCGGGCAGCGTGTAGCGCCGGCACAGTCCCTCAACCCGCAATAGCGGGCTCTGATCGTCTTGGACAGGAACTGCAGGAACCTTGTCAATGTCGATGCTTGGTGTTGCCGCGATGAGCTGGCGCGTGTAGTCCGCCTGCGGGCTGGTGAAGACCTGGCGCGACCCGCCGTGCTCAACAACCTCGCCCTTGCGCAATACGTAGACCCTGTCACACAGCGAGCCTGCGAGGTTCAGGTCATGGGTAATAAAGAGCATGCCCATGCCGCGGGCCTGCTGCTGTTCGCGCAGCAGCGTGACAATCCCAGCCTGAGTGGTGACATCAAGGGCTGTTGTTGGCTCATCGCACAGCAACAACTCGGGCGAGTCAAGCAGCGCCGCCGCAATCATGACCCTTTGGAGCATGCCGCCGGAGAGCTGATGCGGGTACTGGCGCATCATTTCCTTGGCGCGGCGCAGGCCCACCTGCTCCAGCTGGGCCACGGCCTGGGCCTCGGCCTCTTGCCGGCTAAGTCCGCGCCAGCGCACCAGCGTCTCTGTGACAAAATCGCCTACGGTCCGCACCGGGTTGATGCCGGCGCGCGGGTCCTGGAAGATCATCGAGGCGCGGTTGCGGCGCAGCTCCAGCAGCTTGGTTCCGGAGGCTGTGGTGGTGTCAAGTCCGCGAACCTTCACCGAACCGCTCAGGCGTGAGGTCTCGGGGAAGAGGCCCAACGCCGCCCGTGTGGTCAGTGACTTTCCTGAACCAGACTCACCCACCAAGGCCACGGCCTCGCCTTCGTCCACGTGTAGGCTCACATCACTGAGCAGGTTCCCGCGGCCGGGAAAGGCCATGGAGAACTGTTCAATTTCAAGGAGTTTACTCATGAGAGGTTTCCGCCAATCCGATCGGAAAGTTCCTCACCGATCACGTTGATTGAGACAACAATAAGGACCACCACCAGTGCCGGCAGCAGGGCGGGCATGAGACTTCCGCTAAGCAAAGCCCCGCGGGCCTCCTCGATCATGGCTCCCCAGTCAGAAGTTGGTGGTTGAATGCCAAGGCCAATGAAGGACAGTGCGGCAAGATCGGCCAGGACGTAACCAAAATTCAGGGTGGACTGGGCGCCCACAGTGGGGACCAGGTTTGGCAGCACGCGGCCAAGCACCACCCAGGAGGTCCTGAAACCAAGCACGCGGTAGGCCTGAACGTAGGGCCGGGAGCGCTCAGATATGACCAGCTGCTGGGTCAAACGGGCAACGTAGGGAATGTAGCTGATGGTCATGGCGATGATCGGCGCCACGAGTCCCTTGCCGAACAGTGCAATCGCCAGCATGGAGAGTAGGAGTGCGGGGAAGGCAAAGACGAGGTCGAAGATACGGCTCAGCAGTGCGCTGATCCAGCCATCGCTCCACCCCGCAGCCAGGCCCAGCAGCAAACCAAAGATAGTAGATGCCACAACCACAATCAACGGACCAACCAGTGAGGTACGCCCGCCAAACATGAGCCGGCTCAGTAGGTCACGGCCCATGGCGTCAGTGCCAAGCCAGTGGGCCAGGCTGGGGCCGCTCAGAACATTCTCAAGGTCCACATAGTTCGGATCGTACGGTGCAATGAAGGGGGCCAGGACTGAGAGGAGGACAACGGTGAGCGCCACCACCACTGCTGCCCAGCCAACCGTTGAGAACATGCTTCCATAGCGGCGTTTTGATAGGCCGGGAAGAAGCGTTGCTGTGAGAGTCATCGGGACTCCGTTCCTGCTGCGATTCGAGGGTCAAGGAGGGGCTGGATCAGATCAACAATGGTGTTGGCCACAACGAAGGCGGTGACGACGATCATGACGATTGCCTGCACCACGGAGAAGTCGAGGCGGTCGATTGACTGCACCAGCAGCCCGCCAATTCCGGCTAGGCCGAAGGTTTGCTCCACGATGGCGCTTGAGACCAGAAGTCCGGCAATCAGAACGCCGCTCACGGTCAAGATGGGGGCCATGGCGTTGCGGAGAACGTGCCTGAAAACTACTGCGCTGGGTTTCAGACCGCGGCTGGTGGCCACCTCAACGTGTTCACGGGTCAGCTGCTCATTCATGGAGGACCGAGTAACCCTGGCCATGAAGGCAATGTAGGTGACGCCAAGGGCCAGTGACGGCAGGGTTAGATGCCAGAGCCTGTCCAATCCGCCGCTTCCACTGCCAAAGGAGGGGAACCAGCCGAGCTGGACGGAGAACAGTGCCGTCAGGGCAATCGCGGCAACGAAGGGCGGAATGGCGCCAGCGGCCGTGACTGAGATCAGGATGAAACGGTCCCAGCCACCCTTGTTCAAGCTGGCCAAGATTCCGGCCGCTAATCCAAGGACGGTAATGAAGACTGCGGCCAGTGCCACGAGTTCAAGTGTCACGGGAAGCCGGGCCAGCAGCACCTCGCTGACATCCTGGCGGTAGGCAAGGGAGCGGCCCCAATCTCCATGGAGAATTCCGCCCACCCAGGAAAGGTATTGCTCTACGGGCGGCTTGTCCAGACCATATTGCTTGGTGATAGCAGCCAGTGCCGCGGGGTTGGGGCTGCGGCCACGCAAGAGGAACCGTGCGGGGTCCCCCGGGAGGATGAATCGCGAGAAGAAGACGATCAGCGAGGCGAAGAACAAGGTGATGAGCAGGGTTGCCACCTTGCGAATCACAAAGATCACCGGCGATGCCTTCAGCTTCTTCTTTGTGCCACGCGTTGACGGGGCCGGAGCCGCCACTATGTCAGTTACAGCCATGGTTACCGGCCTCCGATCGTTGCTGCCCACGGGAAGTACATGTAGTTGATTGACGGGGCCACACCGGTAATGCGCTTGCCCAGCCACAAGGAGGTGACTGTTTCATAGAGCGGGGACCACACCACCTCATCGCTGGCGATCTTGGCGGCCTGCGCCGTCAGTTGGGCTTTGGCATCGGGATCCTTGGTTCCGATTGCCTCGTTGACCAGGTCATCGAACTCGGTGTTTGACCAGCCCCCATAATTGCTGAAGTCCCCTGTGCGTAGCACCGTGTACATTTCAAGCGGTTCGGCACTTGAGAGGTACCAGGACGTCTCAAAGATATCGATCCCCTTGCGGGCTTCCGGGTCCGAGAACAACGTGGTGTATTTGTCATTGGACATGGTCAGAATTTCGGGCTCCAGGCCAATTTCCTTGGCGGCCGAGGCGACGGCCCGGGAGGCGATGTCAAAGGCGGCCGTGATGGACGCCGTCGCGTAGACGAACTTCTTCCCCGTTGCGCCGGCATCCTTAACGAGGCGTTTGGCTTCTTCGAGATCGTAGTCAAGGGTTTGTAGCTCGCCGAAGGCTGCATCGACGGTAGCGGGTTTGGCCCCGATCCAGACGTTTTTGGTTGTCAGCCCATTAGTCACGCTCCCGTAGCCCTGTTCTGCGGCCCGCAGCAACGCCTCTCGATTGATCGCCATCATGAGGGCCTTGCGGACGCGGACATCAGCGAAGACCCCCTCAAGATTGGAGGTGACGAGGCTTTGCACCGAAGTGTCGGTACCGAAGTACATGTTCCCTGCGTCAGTATTTGCCTTCAGAATGTCAATGGCATTTGAGGGAACCTGCCAGCTTCCGTCGATCTCACCGGTCTGTAGGGCATTGGTGCGTGCGGTGGCATCGGGAAGGATTTGGAAGGACATCTCCTTCGCCTTGGCCTTGGCCTCCGGATCCCAATAGTTATCAAAGCGCTTCAGGCTGATGCTTTCCCCCGGTGCCCAGTTATCAAACATGAAGGGGCCCGTGCAGTTCACGCCGGTTGAAGAATTACCGTAATCGGTACCTGCCTCGGCGAGGGTCTTGGCCGATTCGATGACGCCCGGCGCACCCACAAGAGCTGAGTTCAGGCCGTAGTCCGGGGTTGTTGTGGTGATGGTGACCTCATAGTCGCCGGTCTTTTCAATGGAAGCTACACGATCAAAAGAGGAAGCCCAGAACGAGCCAACTTCTTCGCTCTGGTGGCGTTGGAGCGAGGCCACAACGTCGTCGGCGCTCATGAGTGAGCCATCATGGAAGTGCACGCCCTGACGGATGGTGTACACCCAGGTCAGGTCATCAAGTTGTTCAAACTTCGTGGCCAGTCCTGGAGATGTGGTGAGGTCCGCGTTCCAGCTAAAGAGGGACTCACACATGTTCGAGAGCACCAGGTTATCCGAATAATCGAAAGCATAGGCGTAGTCCAGTGAGAACGGCTCTGCGTAGAGCGCCCAGCTGAAACTATCGATTTCCTTGCTGGGATTGGGTGTTGTGGCGCTGAGCTCGAACTTAGGGGCGCCGTCGTCGTTGCCAATCGCGGCGGGTCCGCAGCCGGTGAGCATGAGGGCAACAGCCGAACAGCCGGCCACTCCAGGGCCAATCCGTCTCAGCCAGGTGCTAAATCGGGTCATGGGTTTCCTCCACAAATAGTGACTTGCGCTGGGGAAGTCACTGGCTCACGCCCCGGGCAAAGACAAGCTCGCCGGCAATCCAGGTTTGGTCCACTTGGACCGTGTGCAAATCCTGCGAGGGGATGTCAAAGAGGTTTTTATCAAGAATTGCCAGGTCGGCGAGGGCCCCGGGACGGATGGTGCCGGTGGCCGCATCGAGGTGATTGACCCATGCAGTGCCCTGAGTGTAGGCATCGAGGATCGCTTTAAGCGTGAGCTTGTGCTGCTTCGGTCCCAACGCGGGCAGCGAGCCACCCGGTTCCACCCTGTTCACCGCCACGTGAATGGCCAGAATCGGGTTGGGAGAAGAGACCGCCCAGTCACTGCCGGCGGCCAGATGGGCACCTGCGGCAGCAAGTTCACCGAAGGGATAGTGGCGCTGGACGGCGCCGTCCTCCATGAACGGTAAGGTCAGTTCGTCAAGCTGTTCTTCGTGGCACGCCCAGAGTGCTTGGATGTTGGCTGTTGCGCCGATGGCTGCGAAACGCGGCGCGTCCTCACTGCGCACCACCTGAAGGTGCGCCAGGTGGTGCCGGTTGCCGCTGGGACCATTGACGGTCAGGGCATGCTCGACGGCGTCAAGGGCGTCTGTGACTGCGCGGTCCCCCAAGGCATGAAAATGGACTTGCATGCCGTTGGCGTCCAGATCTGTGACGAACTGGCGCATCTGGCCGGGTTCAAAGAATTCAATCCCGTGGTTGTCAGTAGCGTGTCCGTGATTGTCACGGTAGGGGGCGTGCATAGCTGCGGTGAAGTTCTCGGCTACGCCGTCAACCATGACCTTTACCGTTCCCGCCGAAAGCCGCAGCGGGTCGCAGGAGGCCGCGATTTGATCGCGCCGTGCCAGGATTCCCTCGATCTGCTCAGGGCCAGCGGCCCGGTCCCACCACTGGGCTGCGCGGACGCGAACCTTCAGTTCGTTAGCCTCAAGCGCCTGGCGGTAGACCGCCAGGGTGTCACCGAAACCTTCCTCGGAGGCACCCACCCAGGCGTCTTGCCAGGCGGTAATTCCGTAGGAAACCATGAGCTCTTGGGCCCACAGCAACCCCTCACGGGCCTGACCGGGCGCAATGCCCGGGTGCACATGGTCAAAGAGCCCCATGGCGCCTTCATGAACGGTTCCGGCAGGATAGCCATCGGCCTCACGCTCAAGACGGCCGCTGGCGGGGTCATGGGTTGAGGCGTCAATACCGGCCACTTCAAAGGCCTTGGTGTTGGCCCAGGCTCCGTGATGGTCGCGGTTCTGAATCAAGACGGGGCGGTCCGAGACCACGGCGTCAAGCATCTGGCGTGTGGGCGTTCCGCCCGGAAACAGGTCCATGGCCCAGCCTGCGCCAATGATCCAGGGCTCATCCGGGTGGCTCTGTGCATAGTCACGAACAGCGGCAACTGCTTCATCTGCGGTGGTTGCCTCATTGAGATCGCACTGCAGGTGTTCAACGCCCGCCATGATGGGATGCACGTGCGCATCTTGAAAGCCCGGAATAAGGAGACGTCCACGCAGGTCAACATGGTGTGTATCCCTGGTTACAAAGGCTGAAAGCTCATCAAGGCTCCCAATGGCCAGCACGCGGCCTTCCCCGATGGCCACCGCTGCAGGGCGGGGGCCCTGCTCCAAACCTGTGTAGACCAAGCCATTGCCAAAAATCGTTGACGCGACTGTCATCGTGTACCCCTCGATAGAACGTTGTGTTGCACGTCACGTTATGCGGCAAAATTGAGAATGTCAATGACGTTGACAATGGCATTGACATTAGCGTTGACTGTGGTCAGCGATTCTCATGTAGCGTGGAATCAAAGAAGCAAATCAATCAATTTTTGGAAGAGACGGTGCTACATGGCTATCCCCAGCCCCGTTCTAGCGGATGAACTCCCCCCCGAACGGCGTGTGCGGCTCGATGCAGACACCATCATCGACGCCGTACTGGTACTTGCCCGCGACGAACCACAGTCGCGATTTACTTTCAAGAGCCTCGGCGAGGCTCTTGGTGCCAACCCAACCGCCATGTACCGCCACTTCCGCAATCGTGACGCAATCCTGCAGGCAGCGCTGGACAGATTGTTCACCATGGCGCTTGAGGAAGCCACGACGGCTCAGGCTCCTAAAGAATGGCGCCCTCGGCTTGAGTGCTACCTCAATGCCGTAGTCGATGTCTTCATCAAATACCCGTCCATTGGCTGCGACTCCTTCGCTACGGACACCTTTGGCCAGGGCGAGCTGCACGCCATCGAATTTGTCCTTTTGTGCCTCAAGGATGCCGGCCTGTCCGGTGAGCGCATAGTGCATTATTACGGCGCCCTGGAAAGCTTCACTCTGGGCCATGGCTCAGGACTGGCCCAAGAAGTATTGGCGAAACCAAACTCCGATGGCCACGAGCCCTGGTTGGAGGCAATTGCCGTGGCCTCAGTCACCGGTTTCCCGCTGATCCAGGAACATCGCCAGCGCCTTCTTGACCTCGACGGCATAAGCGTTTTCCAGGCAGGCCTGGGCGCCATTCTCGATTCGGTGGAGCGCGACGGTACCCGCTAGACCACGGGGCGCGGCAGGACGCCGCGCCACGGCCTTACCCCACCCATCCCAAGGGAGCATGATGTACCAGTTCATCAACGGCAGCATCCGGCAGGGCTCATCGGCCCAGACGCACGACGTCGTCAATCCGGCCACGGGCGCCATCGTCGCTACCGTGGACCTCGCCAACGAGGACGACGTCGACAGTGCCGTGGCCGCCGCCCGCGCCGCGTTCCCCGCGTGGGCGCGCACGCCACCTGGCGAGCGCTCGGCGATCCTGCACCGCCTTGGTGCAATCCTGAGCGAACGCGCGGAGGAATTCGCTCAGGTCGAGAGCAGCCAAACAGGCAAGCCGCTGCGGCTGACACGGAATTTTGACGTGCCGGGCACCATCGACAATGTGGAGTTCTTCGCCGGCGCCGCCCGCCACCTTGAAGGCAAGGCCACGGGCGAATATTCGCCCGAGCACACCTCAAGCATTCGCCGTGAGGCCATCGGTGTTATCGGCTCCATCGCGCCGTGGAACTATCCGCTGCAGATGGCCGGATGGAAAATCCTGCCAGCCATTGCTGCGGGTAACACGATTGTGCTCAAGCCGGCCGAGATCACTCCACTGACCTCGGTGATGTTCGCCCAGGCGCTCCATGATGCGGGGCTGCCGCCCGGCGTCGTCAATGTCTTGGTGGGCACTGGCACTGAGGTTGGCGCGGCACTTATGGCACACGGGGACGTGGACATGGTCTCCTTCACCGGATCCACGGCGGTGGGCCGCACTGTCATGGAGGCCGCGGCTGCAACCACGAAGCGGGTTCACCTTGAGCTAGGCGGCAAGGCGCCGTTCGTGGTGTTTGAGGATGCCGATGTTGACGCGGCAGTCCATGGCGCCGTTGCAGGAAGCCTGATCAATTCAGGTCAGGATTGCACCGCCGCAACCCGCGCGATTGTGCACCGCTCCGTCTACCAGGAGTTCACCGACAAGCTGGCTCAGCGCTTCAGGGACATCCGTCTGGGCATGCAGGAGGACGACGGCGCGGACATCGGATCGCTGGTTTCCTTCAAGCACCGCGACCACGTGGCCGGGATGGTCGAGCGGGCCCGATGCTATGCGAAGGTCATTGCCGGCGGGGACATCCCCACCGACGGAGCTCTCGCTCAGGGCGCTTTCTACCCGGCGACTCTCGTTATCGATGCGGCACCCGAGAGCGAGATCGTCAAGGACGAAGTTTTTGGGCCCGTGCTGGTTGTCCTGCCGTTCGACGACGACGACGAGGCCATCCGCCTTGCCAATGACACCGTCTACGGGCTGGCAGCATCGGCCTGGACAAGCAATCTGCAGAAGGCACTGCGCGCCACCCGCGAAATCCATGCCGGTTGTGTGTGGGTCAATGACCACATCCCCATCATCTCCGAGATGCCCCATGGCGGCTTCAAGCAATCGGGCTTCGGCAAGGACATGAGCGCGTACTCCCTCGAGGAATACACACAGGTCAAGCACGTCATGTTCGAACTGACCGGCGCCGCCGAGAAGGACTGGCACCGCACCATCTTCGCGCTGCGCTAAGGCAGGTGTCCTCACGGGGGTGTCTTCTCATGGGAGGTGTCTTCTCATGGGGTGCCTTCTCATGGGGCGCTCCAGATGAAAACTGCCTGCAGGACTGCTGCTGCGCGGTAGCTGAGTGCAAGTTTGTCCTAACTTTGTCCTAACGGGCGGCCAGTCCGCGCCGTGGGAGCGGCCAATCGCGTGATCAACAGGCTCAGTCAGCAGATTTCTGAGATTCTGCAGTTTCCATTGTGGGGCAGGCCACGTAGGCGCCGGTCAGCAAAGCCGTCAGTGCCGTATCCAGATCCCGTTCAGGCTTTGGCGGCGGTGGCGCGTCCCTCGCGGACTTGCCCGCCTTCTGGGGCCTGAACGGCGTACTCATAGCCCACTGGGCATCAGAAAAACGATGTAACGCGATTTCACCCAAAAATTATCTCAACCCCCTGATCACACCATGAGGAGATACGTCTCAACTCCCAACCATAAGCAGCACGGTTACTTGATGGGAATGTTCCTTGCCCATCCCGAATCCAGTATAAGAAACTCGATGGCCTTCAGCCGGTCGTTGAGTTCGGCCGCGCCCAGTCGAGGTCTTCGGCCCTGTGAACGCTCACGTCTGTGCCCTTGGGAAGGCATTCCCGGAGCAGTGGAGTACTTACCCAAGGGCATCGAGCTCAACAATCGCCCGCACTATCTGGACTCCATCACCGGCGAGCTCACCGCCCGCCCCCGGGCAGTCTTGGGATTCCTCACACCAAGGGAAGTATTCACCAAGCTACTCAACGAGGATGTTGCTAAGACGGCTTGACACCGCCAACCGTGGAGTTTGCCTTATTTGCAATACTCTAAATAGAGGCTGTTTTGGTTTTCGATGAGCAGTTGGGGGAATGAACATGAAAAATGTCTTCATGCGTGGGCCATCAGCGCGGAGCTCAAGCAGCGGCAGTGGGGAGCGCGTCATGATCCTCACTGCAGGAGTGGGATCGGGGCACAACAGCGCCGCGGCGGCGGTCCAACAGGCGTGCGCCGCGCGCACGGACATCGTCGAGGTGTTGGTGCTGGATGTGCTGCAGGTCAGTAGCGCACTCTACCGCGACGTGCTCGGGAAGGGTTACTTCGTCTTGGTCAGGGAGTTGCCGTGGCTGGTCGAGTGGGGCTATGACGCCAGTGATCCGCCGTTCGGACGCCGCGGTCCAATCGACCCCTGGACTCGGGTGAATGCGGTTCCGGTCATCCGTGCGATCAAACGATTCCGACCCACCGCTATCGTGTGCACGCACTTCTTGCCAGCCCAGCTGATGGCATCACTTCTTCTTCGCGGCGTGATCGAGGCTAGAACTGCTGTGGTCACCACCGACTACGACTTCCAGGGCCTGTGGCTTACGAGCGCATTCCACATGCTCTTCGTGGCCAGGGAGGAGGGGCACGTGGAGCTGACGGCGCTCGGTCTGCCTCCTGACCGCGTCGCGGCCACGGGGATCCCGATCGCGGCTATGCCGGATGTTGCCCCCGTGCGCGATGTCAGTGAGCCCCCGATGCTGTTGATCTCGGCAGGTGCGAAAGGAGGTGACTATGCCGTCGCGGTGGTGCGGCAGATGCTGCATATGCGCTCCCCCTTCACGGCCACAATTGTGTGTGGTTACAACGACGCGCTGAGGCAGCGCATCGAGGCGCTCGTAGCCTCCGCCGGTGACCGCTACCGTGTCCTCGGCTTCACAACGGAAATGCCGGCGCTGCTGCGCCGCGCAGACCTTTTCGTGGGAAAACCGGGCGGGTTGACGGCATCGGAGTGCATGGCTGCAGGGCTGCCCATGGTGCTGGTCAACCCCATCCCGGGGCAGGAGGTCCGCAACGGTGATTATCTGATGGAACAGGGGGCGGCTGTTCGCTGCAACAATACTGCCACCATCGGCTGGAAGATCGACGAGTTGCTGCGCGAGCCGGGCCGGTTGCAACGAATGCAAGCGGCAGCGCAGGGAATCGGCCGCCCTGACGCGGCGGCTGACGTACTGCACGGTTTGCTCGACGGGCCGTTCCGTCCTCTGGTGGTCACCCGTGCGGCGCAAAAAACGATCCTTACATCTAGCGGGGATCACTTCGTCGCGACTGACCTCACGGGTCCATCCTCGCTGGTCCGGCTGGTCGAGCAGGCCACAGGCAGTACGGTGGCGCTGCTGCGATCGGAGGAACTGGGCGATCTGCAGAAGCGGTATGCGGCTCCGGACGGGGGGCTGTTACTGCGGCGTGACGTTGCACCGCTCTCACTTCGGTGGGAAGCGCGGCGGTTGCTCCGCGCCATGCTCAAAGGCGACGACGTGCTCCCCGTCCGCGTTGAGGCACTGTCGGCACACCCTCGCACCTTCCCCGGGTGACCGGGCGCGACCCGTACCGACCTCAGGTCGGCTGACCGTCCACGACGCCGATTTTCTCGATCAAGGCCCCAGGGAACCGTAATCGGCGCGCGTGTTCCCAGCTGTTGGGGCTGTGCTGGGCAGCAAGCAAACCCCAGTCGCCGGCGCGGGGAGCCCAGCGCTGTGTCGCCGGATCGCGCTGCAGAGTGGGTCCCGCATCCAATGTGACCCGGACGGTCGACTCCGCCCCTGGCTGCAGCGTGACCTTCTGGAAGCCCAGCAGCTGCGCTACCGGCTTGGGGAGGGAGGTGTCCGCGGCGTAGACCTGCACGACGGTCGATCCCTCGCGATCACCGGTATTCGTCACGAGAACGTCAGCGCTGCCTCCCGTGTCGTCGAACTTGTGGTCGAGGAGCCGGTGCTCGATTGTCGTGTAGCCCAGGCCGAACCCGAACGGGAATGCTGGCGCGTGCCCATCACCGTCGAGCATGCGTTGACCCCACTTGTCGTCGTAGATGACGGACTTCGCAGCGCTGTCGAACGGCGGGAGATGTGCGGCGTCCGTCGGCAGCACAAACGGCAGCCGTCCACCGGGCTCCGCGGCGCCGGTGAGCACGCTCGCTAGCGCATGGCCGCCCTCCATCCCTCCGTACCAGGCGAGGAGGAGCGCCGGCACGCGGTCTCGCCATTTCTCCGTCAGGATCGCGCTGCCTCCGATCAGCACGACGACGGTCCGTGAATTTACTGCTGCGACTGCGCGAATAAGGCGCACATCGGAGGGGCGCAGATCGAGCGAGTCGCGGTCGCCGCCACGGACGAACCGTGACGCAAAGTGTGCCAGGGCAATGAGCGGCCCTTGGAGTCGACCCGAGCCAAATGCCCGGCCGAGCACGCCCACGTCCACACCAGCGGTGACGACCGACTCGCCCTCATCGTGCTGGTCCAGGCCGACGACGACGATGACCGTTTCCGCTGCGGCCGCCGCAGCGACTGCGGCACGTACGTTTTTGCCGGAGGTGCTCGTGATCCGTACTTGGGGAAGCGCGTCCCTTAGCCCCTGCAGCGGCGAGACCGTGGAGGGGGGCCGAACGCGTGAGGAACCGTGATCACCTAGGTTCGCCTGCCCCGCGAGGCGCCCGATCACCGCGAGGTGCCCGGTCGTGGGGGCCAATGGTAGCAACGGCGCAGTGCCGGTGATCTCGTTCTTCAGCAATACGATCGACTCTGCGGCTACCTGGTAGGCCAGCTTCCGATGCGCCGGCGAGGCAATGAGGGCCGGGCTCGGCACCGCCTCCTCGCGCGTCGCGGCATGCAGCACGCTGGTGCGCAGGATCCGGCGCGCTGAGCGCAGCACGGTCGTACGGGCCACCTCACCCCGGTGGAGCGCGGCCGGCAGATCGCGGGCTCGCACCAACCGCAGCGGCATCTCCACGTCCATCCCCGCCTGAAGGCTCAGGACCGCATCATGGGTACCGAACACCCAGTCGCTCGTCACGAACCCCGAGAAGCCCCACTCGTCCCGCAACACATCGGTGAGCAGTGGACGATTGACGTCCATATACTCGCCCCGCACCCTGTTGTAAGCACTCATCACGGAATCGACGCCCGCATCTACAACGGCCTTGAAGTGCGGCAGGTACACCTCGTGGAGGGCGTGCTCGCCGACCGAGACATCGACCTCGAAGCGCTCGTTCTCCACCGAGTTAAGCGCGAAGTGCTTCACACACGCCATCACGTTCACACGTACGCCTCGGGTCAGGGCCGACCCCATCCGGCCGGTGAGCACCGGATCCTCCCCGTAACACTCCTGCGCCCGGCCCCACGCGGGGTGGCGAAGCAGGTTGACACACACGGAGGCGGAGTAGTTGGCGCCCCGTGCCCTGGTCTCCAACCCGATAGCGTGACCTACCCGCTCCTCCAGAGACGGGTCCCACGTCGCGGCGCGCGCCATCGTCACAGGGAAGGCAGTGGAGGTGCCAATCACAACGCCGCGGGGGCCGTCGCTAAACCGGATTCCCGGGATGCCGAGCCGCGGGACCGCCCCGGCCACGAAAGGCCGCCGATCCAGCAGCACCGGGATGAGCGGCAGCAGCTGCTTGGGAGAGTCGCCGTCAAGCAGTCCAAGGAGCTCCCGATCAGTCATCCTGTCGATCAGCTGATCCGCAGCCTCATCCGCATCGAGCTCACCAGCCCGGACTGCGCTGACCGCCTTGCCATATGGGCTTACCTCAGACGTCAACACTTTCCTCGACCCGGATCGTGTACCCGCACTCCACCGCCTCACTGCTCCAGCACTCGCGCAACCCGACCCGCTCCAACCATCTCCATGCCCTAAATTATGCACCCTCTTGGCCTCAATCCGGTGCCCAGCAACCGGGGTGAGGCCACACCACGCGATCATTCTGATCCTATGGCCCGGAATCCGCCAACGCTTTCGCCGCTTGATTCCGCTGGCCGTGTCGATAGCCCGATAACAGTGAATACGACACGGCGGTGTCAAGCCGTCTTAGCAACAAGCCCCGGATCAGCGGAACTCAACTCATCCAACGAGCCTGAAACAGCAAAATCCTTGGTAAACACAAGAGGCTAGTGGCTTGCCGAACGATTACATCCCTCTCAGAATCCTCAACGCCTCACCCCGTTCCTAGGACCGGGTTTTTCTTTTTTTACTTGGTAGTCCTTGGCATCATCCAGGGGGAATTCGGCAATGATTTCCCCGGTTTCATGGTGAATGACGACACAGGCGCCGGTGATCACCAGGCCTACCCTGCCATGTTAATAGGTACGGCCAATGCCGAGGTGGAGGAGAAGTTAACTGCTAAGGTCCACTTCGAGGCCCACGGATTGCTGGAGCGCACGGTCATAGAGAATTCTTCCGATGGCGAGGTCTAGCATTCCGATTCCCACGGAGTTGAACAAGGTGATGTCATCTGAATCTGTACGCCCTGGCGTTTTCCCTGTGATGACGTCCCCAAGTTCGCCTTGGACCTGCTCCGCTGTCATGACCTTTTCGTTGATCGGAATCAGCAGGTCTCCGGACTTTGTGAGCGCTGTTGACAAGCTATCCACAAATACCCGGGAACGGATCATTCCTTCAGAATCTATTTCACGCTCGTCAGGCCGGGGCCTTGCACCTACAGCGTTGACATGCAGACCAGACTGAAACCATTTGCCAAAAACGAGCGGTTCAGAAGCCGGTGTGAGTGTGCACAGAATGTCCGCGGACTCCACAACAAATTGGGCAGACGGAGCAATAACCACGTTAAGCTCCAAATGTGCGATCTGACGCTGGAATGCTTCGATGGTTGAAGCTTTCCGGGACCAAACCACCACCGTCCGTATTGAAAGAACAGCAAGCATTGCCTCAACATGCGCCACAGCCAAAGCTCCAGCACCAACAAGCCCGAGAACGGAACTCTCAGCTCTCGCGAGGGCTTTGCTGGCCACAGCGCTGGCCGCTGCCGTGCGGACACGTGTGGGGATACGTCCGTCCAAGATAGCTAGAGTCTCCCCTGTAGTTTGGGAAACCAACAAAAGGGTTGAACGCTGTGTTGGCAAGCTGCGCTCCACGTTTCCGGGGATATCGGAAAGTAACTTCACTGAAGCTAGGCCGCTAGGGCCCGAAACCGCCGCCATCGGAAGGAACCGTGAGTCAGAAGCAGGCAGGTGAAGCGATCCCGGGGCTGGCTGGTGGGCTAACCCATCGGAAATCTCTGCGAATGCTCGTTCCACAGCCTCGATGGTGCGCGGCATATCAACTAAGGAATCGAGTTCGGAAGCTGTCAAAATTAGTGTCATCTCAGGGTCCTTGATGTCTACGGAGGAGAATTTGCTTGCGTCTGAAAAATTGTATGGAAAGGCAAATGAGCCTGCCTTCAGCAGTGACTCCAACGCCACTACTCCGGAGCAATTTTACTCTGCCAACACCGTGATATTCCGCCTAGGCACAGCAATGCATTACTCAGGGAATCACGTCCACACCACACCATTGTTGGACGAATAAGAAAGATCAGTCCGCTGTAAACAGATCAGTACCCAACCTCGTCAGAACAAGCCGGCAGGCGCTGGGGATGGGCTCAATGATGACCGCAATGTTTTCAGCAGAGAGCCTGCGGGCCGTTTCACTGAGCGGCCCACCAGCAATTATTACCGCCTGAGCGCCACTAGCAACCGATTCCCCTACAGCTTGACGCAGCTCCAGGAATTGCCGTTGCGGATCTGCAGCGAGTGCCAACGGTCCGCTGGTTGTCAGCTTGACCCCGCGGAAATACTCGGCTCGGTCATGATTCATGACCAGATGCCTCAGCGAGGGCACTAGCAACGGGGTACTGGTTGCCATACCGAAAGTTCTGCCGCCCTCAGACGCGGCCAAGATCGAGGCTTCACCTATTCCCACTACGGGGACCGTCACCTCGTCGCTAAGTTCTTGACGCCCAGGATCACCAATGGCAGCAACCATGATTGCCACTACATCCGGACCGTCAGGACCGGCCAAGTAGGTTCGTACCACGTCGAGAACATGGGTTGCTGCAGCCTCGAGACTTGCTGGATCGATGATCATTCTGGGCCCATGAAAAGCTGTAATGCCCACAGCTGCTAAGCCGCTACCGCGCAGTTCAAGCGTTGCTAAATCTTGCATCATTGCTGTAGTTTTTGGGTTCGTGTTGGGGTTGACCATCAGAATTACCCGACGCTTAGTGGACATAAACAGCCTGTTCCTCTTCTTCTAAAGCTTTGCCAAAAGGTCCGTAATGGTCGGCAACTACACACAGAATCAGGGGAAGAGCCCGCCAGCAAGTGAGCCGACGGCCAACATGATCGAGGTACCAAATCCCACAACTATGGCAATACTAGTATCAAGAAAAGCTATGCAATGTCCCCCAAGTACAGCCCCGAATGGCCGCTGCAGTGAGTGCCTTCTTGCGCGGCATTCAACTGGCAAGCTAAGTTGCCCTCGCCGCGCTGATTAGCGGACCCGGACTGCATGAGGAGCGTGAACCACCCTGAACAAATGCACCCATCCTGCGGGGCGTGTTTGAGTATGATCTGACTATGACAACTCATGTCCTCGTTGCCGGTGCTACCGGTGATCTTGGGAGCCGGATCATGCGCGAACTTCTGCTGAGGGATACCCACATCAGGGTTCTCACCCGTCCGGGCAGTGGAAAAGCACAAGCAATGTACGGCAATAACAACCGCATGGAGATCGTCGAGGTACATTACTCCGATCAGTCAGCCCTATCTACCGCCCATTTAGACGTTGAGACGGTGATCTCTTCGGCGACCGGGTCACTGCCCCCCGACATCGCCCGCACCATGTCCGATCTGAGCGGAACTCCGTACAATTTGCTGTGGGCTGGCACCACGAATGTGCTCCCAGCCATTAGCAAGGTTGCCCAACGCTTCTGGAAGGATCCGCTCGCCACGTTTCCCGCTTGGCAGGGAATGCAGTACTTCATGAGCACGTTCTCTGGCCAATCACAGTTGCGCCATGTTGAGAACAACCGCTATGGCAAACATCCTTGGACCACGGTGAAGGATGTTCTCGCCCAGCATGGCCTGGACAACGCAAACCAACACTGATCCCGGACCAGCTGAGGCCAAAAATAGCAGTGTCAAATCTGTCCTGACTCGGCATGGTCTATGCACTTCGTCCTCGATTCGCCTAGGGTGGGCAAGGACGAAAGGAACATTTCATGAAGAAAATCCTCATGGTACTGACCAGCGTTTCAGAGATTCCCGGTACGGGCGAGAAGACTGGCTACAACGTGGCCGAAGCCGCTCATCCTTGGAAGGTCTTCAAGGATTCCGGCCATTTCGTTGACTTCGCCTCTATCCAAGGAGGTCAGCCCCCGCAGAACGAGGTGGACACCGACGATCCCATCCAGGTGGCCTTCACCCAGGACGAGGCTACGCGCGCCGGCCTGTACAACACAGCCCGCGTCGACGTCGTAGATCCAGAGCAGTACGACGCCGTCTATCTGGTAGGCGGCCACGGAACCATGTGGGATTTCCCGGAAAGCAAGGGCCTTCAGCAACTGGTAGCCAGTGTTTACAACGCGGGCAACGTGGTGGGCGCGGTCTGCCACGGCCCAGCTGGCTTGGTGAACGTGGAGCTGGCGAACGGGATACACCTCGTCAATGGACGGAAGGTCGCTGCCTTCACCAATGACGAAGAGGTAGCCGCGGGCAAGGACAAAGTTATCCCCTTCTTCCTGGCGGACCGCCTGGAGGAGAAGGGTGCAACCCACGTCTTTGCCGACGTCTTCGAGGAAAAAGTTGTGGTTGATGACCGGCTGGTAACCGGACAGAACCCAGCCTCAGCCGCGGGGGTGGCAAAGGAGATGGAGAAGCTCTTTGCCGAGGTAATCCACCAAGAAAAAGCTGTGCTAGAGCAGGAAGCACAAGCTCTACGTGCAAAGAAGGACGCCGAGAAGGCGGCTGCTGCAGCTGCTGCGGCGGATACTGAGCACTAACGCTACAAGCACCTTCAGGCAACGGCCGTCCTTCCCTTGAAGGGCGGCCGTTGCCCGTTCAGTCCAAGGGTGGGTTACCCGCCACCAACAGGTACCGCATTAGCTACTCGCCCCTAGGGCCAGCGCGGCAACACCGCTTGAGTGATGCGGTCTGCGCTACGCTCAGCTGGCGTGAAAAGGCTCAGTATTCCCCTACCTGCCAGTGACTGCCAGTGACTGCCAGTGACAAAATAGGTAACATGACACAGCACGGTGTCATGTGGCCACTCGATGAAAGGCAACACCATTAAAAAAGATTTGAAGGACGCTGCAGGTGCCGCCGAGAACGCCGCGAACTCTCGGATCTTTGTCATCACCGCCCGAACAGGCTTTGCCGTCAGTGGTGCCTTGCATGTCTTGATCGGCTTGATCGCCATACAGTTAGCCTTCGGTAAAGCCGCGCAGGCAGACCAAGGTGGTGCCATGGCCCAACTTGCCCAGGGAACCGCCGGTGCGTTCCTGCTTTGGCTTGGTTTCACGGCCTGTGCGGCACTGGCCTTATGGCAACTCAGTGAAGTTGTTTTTGGGTATCGCGAACGTGAACCCAAATCAAAGCTGTGGAAAAAGCTTGCCGCAGCAGGGCAGGCGGTAGTTTTTTTGGCTATGGCCATAGCTTTTAGCTCGTTCGCTGTTGGTAACGGAAAAAATAGTGGACGGTCCACAAGCGACTCCACAGCCGAGATTATGAAGTTACCACTGGGACCGCTGCTGTTGATCTGCGTTGGTGTTGGCCTCATCGTGACAGGGGTGGTCTTCGCTGTCAGGGGTATCCGCACCTCTTTTAAGAAGAACCTTTCCTTACCCTCCTCAGCCGCTTTACGAGCAATCATCACCGGCCTAGGGCTCATTGGATACATCGCAAAAGGTATCGCGTTGTTTTTGGTGGGACTGCTCTTCATCATTGCCACCCTCCAGGCACGGCCCCAGGAGTCCACCGGATTAGATGGTGCGCTAAAAGCCGTGCGGGAGCAACCGTATGGGGTCTATCTCCTGACCCTCATTGGCGCAGGCCTAATCTGTTACGGGCTCTACCAAATTGCCAAGGCCAGATTCGTTAAAATGTGACACCACAGCACCACCGCGACCACAGGTAACTAGAACTGCACCACAGGCCTGACATAACTTAGTCCGTGATGGTAAAGACACTCCCCTGCGTTATCAAGGACATTTGCAACTTGGGTTTGCTGTGGCTGCGCCGAAGTTTGGAACCTCCAGCCTCCACCCGATACGGTGAGTTGATGGCGGACATCACACTCTTTACCATTGGACACTCCACCCACTCGATGGATGAATTCATTGCCCTCTTGAAGGCTCACGGGGTGAAGAAGGTTGTTGACGTACGCACCATACCCAAGTCCCGACACAACCCCCAGTTCATGGAGCATTCCCTAGCGGCCAGCCTGCGGGCGGCAGGGTTGACGTATCGACGGGTTGCTTCCTTGGGTGGTTTGCGCCATTTCAAGCCGGATAGTCCCAATGGTGGCTGGCGCAACAAGTCATTTCAAGGCTACGCCGACTACATGCAAACTGATGAGTTTCGTGAGGCCTTGGAGAATCTCATCCAACGCGCCCAGCACAACGATCTTGCCATCATGTGTGCTGAAGCGGTGCCGTGGCGTTGTCACCGGTCAATGATCGGTGATGCTCTTGTGGTCCGCGGCGTGAGAGTCCTTGACATTATGACCGAAAAGCGTGCAACAGAGCATGTGCTCCGCCCTTTTGCCCGCGTAGAACGAGAAAAAATCACCTATCCCCCTATGAAGAAAACGACGGCCCGGCAGAATAGTCTCCAGCGGTATCGGTCAGTAATGAGATTGCTAGAGACGGGATGTAGTGGAGCCAACCCGCTGGGCCTTGAACTAGCTAGTCCCCGGGCTTCTGTGCAGGTGACGGTCGTGGCCGGACGCGTTTGTGGTCTGGGAAGAATCCGTGCTCGAGTCCCCAAAGGATGGCGTTGGAGCGGTCCGTTACGCCGATACGGCGGTAACAGCTTCGGATGAAGGTCTTGACGGTATTGATGGATAACCTGGCTCTTTCGGCTATTTCCGCGTTACTGAGGCCTTGGGTGATAAGGGCAAGGACTTCAGCCTCCCGTTGAGTCAGGCCCTCTTCGCGGCCAGGCCAATCACCAAGGCTCGATTTCGACTGTCCACTGGGACCGTGGAAAACTTGGCTTTCACCACGGTGGATATCGTGGAGGGCGCTAACAAGACGGGCCGCCGGAAGGCCTTTGGATAAGTACCCGCTGGCGCCGTTGGCCAGTGCAGCGTTGATCCGTGTTTCATCAAGGTCCCACGAATAGACAACCACCTTGCCTGCCAGCGGATTGCTTGCCAACTCATGCACATCCACACCGTCTCCCGGCAAAGCCGCGAACGTATCATAAAGCGTGATATCGGCAGTCCTCGCCACATTTCGGTTGAGGTCCAGTTCAACCACCTCCACGGTATCCCCATAAGACCGAAGCATCATCTCCAGCCCTCGAAGCACGATTTCATAGTCATCTACCAGAGCGACGCGAAGGTTTACCATTCTTCCACTTTAGAGCAGGAGGGGGCGCAAGAGTCCACCCCTTAGGGTGAAGACGTTAACCCCATCCAAAAATTAGGATTTAGGGATGAATACAGCACAAACCCAGAACAAAACCGCGCCTGAGGACGACGATCTCGGCCAGGCGAGCGTTCGGGAACTTATTGTTCAATTGGCCCTAGCCGAGGATGAGCATCGAAACACCGCAAACCCCACGAAGATCGCTGCACTGACCCGGCGCGAACAAGCAATCATCGGGGCGTTACAAAGAGGTGGGCTGGGGACCACAACCCTGGCCAGCCCACACAAACTTGGTCCGTCAACAGGCTTCTCCTCTGAAAACCTCGTGGGTAAATAGTGTCAGCAGAGACCAAGACACGGCTAAGCCTTAGTCAGACGGAGTATCCGTATATTCGATCACCGAAAAACCTGCAAGCAACCGCCGTAAGGGTGGTGGTTAGGGATGCCGGCATCGAGATTCACGGATATGCGGTTGCACGCGAGGGGAACCACGTTTCTATTGTGTGGACTGTAGCATCCGGCCGGCACCGTCAGCGTACTTTCTCGGCCGATAACGTTTTCCTGTCAGGATTCGGCCACGGCTGGGACGGATACCCGATCCCTTTCGAGAACCTCGCTGCCCTACGTCCGGCAGCGCACTGACCGCGGCGGAAGTGTGCAGCATGCTGTTCTCGCAAACTCAGCGGTCCAGACTTCAAGAGAGCGTACGTCAGGAGCAGAGCATGCCCACTGTTTATCAACAAGTCAGCATTTCTCCCTTGTCCCCTGACTCCAAACCGGGAAATGCGTTGCAGGAGTCAGCCTCCCGAACTTTTTCACTAGGACCCTCGCCTCTTGACCTTCCCCTCTCCCCACACGCAGCGATTTCAAAGTCCGGCGCGGGCGCGGCTCAATTGGTGCTGCAGTTCATGGGTCTAGCCGATGCTCTCTCGCGCCGCTATAGTGCGCCCGGGTGTGAGGCCGAAGACTTGCAGCAGGTAGCCAGGCTTGGACTCGTAAAGGCTGCCAGAAGGTATCGCGAATCCGGAAATCATGGGTTCATGGCCTTTGCCGTGCCCACCATCACTGGGGAGCTCAAACGGTATCTCAGGGATCATTCTTGGGTGGTGCGGCCGCCTAGGCCCATCCAGGAAGCCAGGCTCAAAATCAGGCAGGTGCGCCCCGAGCTGACGCAGCATCTAGGCAAGGCTCCCTCAACTGCCGATCTGAGTGTGGCAGCTGGCTTATCAGTGGCGGAAACCACACTGGCCTTGTTAGCGGAGATGGCAATGGTGGCCCAGCCGATTGAACAAAATGACGCGCCAACAAGCTACGAGGGCCAAGTCCATGCCGCCCGTCTGGCGACGGAGGACCCCGGATATGAACGAGTTGAGCAAAAGCTAACGCTTGAAGCGGCTTTGCGGGACACGAGCGAGGAAGATAGGCGCCTACTTCATTTGCGCTTCGTGCTTGAGTTCTCGCAAGGGCAGATTGCTCAGGAATTCGGGGTCAGTCAAATGCAAATTTCCCGACGCCTCCAACGGTTACTCGACCGCCTCGGGCGCCGGCTGACCGATCCCGCGGATAAGTAGACGAAAACGCTGTAAATAGCTTGAAGTGAGCCTGTCCGCCATCCTCCCTAGAGGATGGCGGACAGGCTCACACTAATCTCAGGCCTTGCGCCCCACAATGGCGCCATAGATGCCCAAAACCACCAGTGAACCTACAATGGCGACCAGCCAGGTTTGCAGGCTCCAAAAATTCTCAAGCCCGACGCCGAAGATCGCACTACCGATCCATCCCCCGAGCAAGGCCCCCACCACTCCTAAGAGCATGGTGATCAGGATGCCGCCACTTTGGCGGCCGGGGAGGATAGCTTTTGCTATCGCACCAACAATGAGTCCCAGTATCAGGAACGCAATAAAACCCATGAAATAACTCCTTTTAGTTCAACTTCTCAGATCGAGGGGCGTGCCCATTGTGGGTTCACCCAGGTGACGGCGCAACCGTTAGCGGTCAGTGACGTCCTTGGCAGCATCTTTGATGTGCTCACCAGCCTGCTTGACACCGGCCTTGGCCTGGTCCGCTTGGCCCTCCGCTTCAAGGCCCTGATCATTCGTGGCTGAGCCGATGTGCTCCTTGGCCTTGCCCTTGAGCTCTTCGGCCTTATTCTCAAACTTGTCTGCGATACCCATGGTTGTCTCCTTCAGGGAACGAAAAGCATCAGAGGCCACCCGGCCGCTGCTTTTCGATCCGTTTCCCGGGCTCAGCGGCAATGGCGCCACGAGCCTCAACCATTACAATTCCCCCAACTGAGGAATCCAAACATTTTCGATGCCAAGTTCTCTGCTGCGTTAACCTCATAACGAGCCAAAGCAGGGGTCAGAAACTAGGCATTCCGAGCAGAACGTATCCGGTTCGGCCCATCTCCTTGGCGCAGTGTTTGCCCGAGCTCATGCAACGCCGTGCGCTTATCCATTGGCAGTGCCAACATGGTTTCAAGAGCACGTTTGATCTCTTCCACGGTGGCTGTGTTTGGTGCGAGGGCTGCACCAAAGCCGGTGGATTCAAGAGCAGCGGCGCCGGCGAACTGGTCAGTGGAGAAGGGTAGAACCACCAACGGCACACCAAACGTCATTGATTCAGTGACACTGTTGTTGCCCCCATGGGTAACACCTACGGCAGCAGACTCCAGCAAGGTAACTTGCGGCAGGAATTCACCCACCAACCAATGGTCCGGAATTTCACCGAGGGACTCCAATTCCGTAGAACCATAGGCGATAGCAGCTCTAATCCCAGATTCACGTAGTGCCGTGACAACTTTGATCAGGACGTCCGAACGCACGGAAAGAAAGCTGCCGAAGCTGACGTATACATAGGGTTCATTGGTGGAGGCAATCCACTGTGAGACGCGCGGATCGGTTGGCTCAGCACGCACGGAGGAGCCCAGGAACAAGTGTTGTTGCAGCAGCTCCTTCCTTTCCATTGGCACCAACTCCTCAGGGTAGTTAAAAACGAGTAGGTCCCCGTGCTCTGCGAAAGCGTCCGGTGAAGGTGGGAGGTGGGGAGCCAACACGGCCAACGCTTGGTTCCACTCGGTGGTGAATGATTCACTGACCTGCAAACACAAGTTCTTCAGCTCTTGCAGTTCGCTCTCGTCAGGAGAGAATGCAGCCGGCCATGCCGGAGGATACCCATAGACTTCCGCGGCCAGGGGCAAGGGCAATGCCGTGGGATGGCCCAGGACCACGTCGATGTGATGGACCCCTGCAGCAACCATGGCAAGACGCGCGCTGAACGCCAAATGATCCACAATGATTGTGTGTGGTTGGATCTCCTCAATGATGGCCTGCACCGCCCTAGCCGTGCTGACAGGCTCCCACATCAGATCGTTCATGCGGGCCTCAGCCTGGAAGGTCAGGGTGTCTATCATCCCGTTGCGCGTGGCTGAGAAGAAGCCCCGCAGTGCATCATCCTCACCTTGAGGCTGTTCCTCGGCACGGATAACACCTGGGTTTGAGCCACGGCTAAGTTGCAGGGGTGTGTGTTCAAAGCCAAAGGACTCCACGATGGATGCTGTGGCAGGCCCGGTCGCAACCACAACCCTCTCGCCAGCAGCCAACCAGCTAGTTCCCAAGGCCGCCAGAGGATAAAGGTGTGAGGCGTAGTCTGGGCTAATGATCAAAAGTGTCATGCGCTGGCCATCAATTCTCGTCGCAATTGAACATCGTTTTGGTGCACGTTGCTGTACACCTGGTTCAGTGTGTGGGCCATCGCCTCTATAGTGAAGCGATCTTGGACAACACTGCGGGAGTAGAGCGCCCGTGTGTCTGTTACTTCATTAGCCGCACACACCAGCGCATCATTAATGGCCCCAGCCAGCAACGCAGTGTCCCAAGTGGTGGTAAGAAATCCAGTCCGCCCTTGTTCCACATACGTCGCGGGGCCACCAGCATCCGGGGCAACCACCAGTAAGCCTGTTGCCATGGCCTCCAAAAGCGCAATGCCAAACTCTTCCTTTAGGCTCCCGCAAACATACACACCATTGGGACCGGCAAAACCAGGAATTCCAGTGCGGGTTGCTGCGATCCATCGGGCAACTGTGTCGTTCGGGCGATGACCGGCAATCAACAGCCCTTCCTGGCTTTGCACCTCAGGACTGAGAGTTCCGTTGATGAGCTGGAGCTGTTCGCGTTCATCCGCTGAAGGATCTTGGAGATTCCCGCCAATGATCAAAAGGTTGGTCCGGTGACGCAGATCAGAACCTGCCCAGGCTTCAACTATCGTTGACATCCCCTTGACCCGGTGCAACCGGCCCACACTTGTCAGTAGCGGCAGCGCGCGCCGTTCGGCGGGAAGAGCGTTGAGAAGGTCCCGAAGTTCCAGCAGCGCCGGGCTAGCTGGACCCCCGGAGACGAGGGACTCAGCTTCAAGAACAGCCTGGTCAATCACGCCCAGATCAATGCCCTCAGGAACAATGGTGTGCCGCTGTGGTTCCTTGCCAATATCAATTCCAATCAGCTCGTTGATGTCGTGCCGAAGATTAGGCCGGGGGAAAAAAACGGTATGGGCTGAATTGGCGGCGAGTCGTTGAACAAGGCGGGCGCGGAACCAAAAATGTTCAATCTCGTCAGTGGTTCCAAAGTTTTCCCGGTTGAGAGTGCCAGCAAGATCCATGGAGTTGATGACTGCGTGCGGATCCGGTGCCACCGTGAACACCACCGGGATATCGAGGGCCCGGGCAACGTCGAAGGCGGCAAGGCTGCCTACATCTGCCATTCGCAAGTGAAGCACGTCAACGTTCCCGGCAGCCCTGAGTAGGCGGCTGATGCCACGCCGGGCAGCGACCCAAAAAGTCCAGGGATTCGCTGATTGTTTGGGGTCCTGCAGCAACGGTATATGGCCGTAGACGTGGCCTTGCTCGATGTTGCCCAATGCTGCCATGCTCTGTGATGCAGCTTCCGCTTTTCCTCGAGAAAGGGTGAGCACACGGTCAACCTGCAGGTTACGGCCCCCGCCCACCTGAACGTCATCTGGATTGCGTTGCTGACCAGCCACGAGGGCGTCACCAAGACGCACCAACAACGTGGCAATGCCGCCATTGTCACCGCTTCCGGAATGGCTTAGGTGCGCATCGATATCAGCGTTCAGAAAAAGTTGGGCAACTGTCAGATTTGAACCTTGTTGCGGCATGTCCAGGTCAATATCTGGAACGTCGTGGACATCGAGGTCCATGAGAGAGAGTCTGGCAACCTCCGCCAGATGGCCCCCTCCCTCAACGAGAAGTGTCAGCAGTTCTACTACTTTAGGCTGTCCCCTTCTTTGCCCCAAGGCTGCAACAGCCGCACTGCGTACGGACATGTCCTCGCCAGGGTCATTGGCCAGGCGCAACAGCAGCGTCGTGGAGATGGCGTGTTGCACCAAACCCAGCGTCTCCACCAACCGGTAGCGGCTTTCAACTCTAGCTACACCCAGCAGTGCACTTTCCAGCGAAACGGAAACCATTTCAGGGACGGAAGTACCCCACGCTTCAAGAGTCCGCTGGGATAACATCCCCGCAAATCCGCCAGAAGCAACGAGCCCAACAAGCCTGCCCATGGATTCTAGATGGGGAGAGCGGGAACGGTGTGCCCACGCCGCATGCTCACGAATGAAACCGTGTTCGCTGGAGAGGAGGTCAGAAAGAACACTGTCGGCCTCCTCATCCACCATCTGTCCCAATGCATGCGTTGCTGCAATCGCAACAATCTGGTCCTTGGAACTGATGGCGTTGCGGAGGATGCGGATGTTTCGCACACCACCGTTTTGGCTCGCTTGTACTGCCAGATCGTCTGCTAGCCGCAAGGCATCAACGAGACGATCAGCATGCTTCAAGGCGTCAAGACAGTTCTGAACCCTCACGCGTTTACCTCTTCATGGATAGTTTCTCGCCAAGATAGCAACTTACCTACAACAATGATAATAATCACTGACAGGTCAAATATGCCAAACGGGGTGTCACAGTTTACCCACAAGATCACTGCACGCATTCGGCTGTTCTGCAATCCAAAAGTCGAATCTTGTCGCCACGTTTGAGGCAACGAGGGTGTGATGAGCTGCACCCTCGTGAATGCGGCTAGTCTGCCGCTAAGAAGAATTCCAGAGCTATTCCGTCCGGATCCTTGAAACTGAGGGCTGTCCCGTAGGATGCCTCAACCAACCCGCTGTGCTTGACACCAAGTTTTTCGAGATGGTCGCGCCACTCGAGCAACCCTGCTCTACCCTTCACTGCGAATCCGATGTGATCGAGGCCGGGATTTTTTTCATCGAAGTCCTTTGCCGAACTGATGGTGTGCTGGGTCAGCCCCAAGGTGAGTCCGCCGGCGAGCGTGAAGATGCGGCGTATGAACGGACCATCATCCATATACCCCGTAGGTTCGGTTTCCCATAGTCGAGAATAGAAGCTTGTACTGACGGTTATGTCCGTCACTGTCAGCGCCAGATGGTCAATATGCGGCAGGGCAGGCATGAGTGTCCTCGTGGTAGTTTTCGGCGGCAAACCTCTCCCCAAGATACCGCATCTCAAATCCCAGAACGTGATGTGACTGATACAACCTTCCGGACCCATCCGAGCACCGGATCCCTTAGGCGTGGCGGACTCCGGCCCCGTCAAGAACGGCCGTGTAGCCTTCCCGATATGAGGGGTAGGAAAACACGAATCCAGTTTCCCGTAGCTTGTTGTTGCGGCATCGTTTGCCGTGACTCCCCTGCCCGCTCGAGGAATTGTTGGTGACTTCCGGCGCGGGCAAATCAAGGCTGCGTGCCAAGAATTCAACAACTTCGCGACGATCAACCGGGTGATCGTCAACGCCGATATAGACACTCTCAGGCCAATCCTTGCGGGTCATGAGGTGGATGACTGCGGCTGCCGCATCGTCACGATGAATCCGACTGCTGAATTCTGGCTCAGAGGAGATAGTCGCGATCCCCTGACGTACACGATCAATTTCCCGAGTACGGCCTGGCCCGTAAATTCCTCCAAGGCGCAGGATAACCGCCTCGGGAATCAGCTTGAGCAAGGTCTCCTCTGCTTCTAGCAGCACCACTGCAGTAGGCGAGGTGGGTTGGGCCAGCGTTGTCTCGTCAACCCAAGATCCATCGTCAACGCCGTACACCGCTGTTGATGACACGTACAGCACGCGCGGTGGCGCAGCGCAGTCTTCACGGATTGCCTCGGCAACGCGCAGGACGCTTTCTACGTAGGCGGACCTGTAGCCCTCCACACTGCGCTCATCGGGGCTCATGGCAATCACCACGATCGTGGCCTCCGCTGGTAGCTTCGGCACCTCTGCGGACAGATCAACAGCCTGTCCCTCGATTTCGGCTGGCAGTTTCGCAGCCGAGCGCCGAAGCCCTATTACCCGGTGGCCCAGAGAAGCGAACCGGAGTCCAACTTCAGTTCCGAGGTCACCACAGCCGGCAATCACTACAGCCATTTCATACTCCTCAGATCACACAGTTTGTTTGGATTTTCTCGATGCCCGGTTGCCGGGCATCGAGGAATGCTACGAGCTTATCCAAGATTTCTCGATGCCTTCACCGCCGCTCACCGCCGGCATATCCAATCGCGAACAGCCGTAGGCCGCTCTGCCATCAGCCGCTTCGGGCTTTCCTAATGATGTGCTGTTGTGGAGAATGAGAGCATGCAGACACGTGGCGATGGGTTCGGAGCGGTTCCACCAACTGTTGGGCAGGAGCCAGGTTTCGCTGTGGCGTCAGCCCCGGACCTCCCTCATGAGCTCTTCCTGCGCTGGCGTCAGGACGCGATCCATGCCGGTTTGACTGAGGCGTACGCAGCGATACTTTCCACTGTCGATGCGGACGGGATGCCCGATGCCAGGGTGCTAACCGTCAAGGACGTGAACGGCGATTGTGGTTTCAGGATCGCAACAGGTGACGACTCGACAAAAGGGGCCCAACTATTGGCAAATCCAAAGTGCGCTCTGACGTTCTACTGGAGTACGCTCAACCGCGTTGTGCGAATCCGCGGAACCGCGCACCGGGCTACCGCAGCAGAATCAGCCGCTGACTTCTTGACACGCCACCCGCAAACCAGAGTCAATGCTTTGGCTGCTCCACAGAGCTCCACCTTTGCAACAGATGCCGCACGCGAGGAACTCATCAAACAAGCTCAAGCCGCCATGGAGCTCGATCCGGAGATTGTTTCTCCCCAGTGGGCGGCATGGACTGTTGTACCTAAATCCGTGGAATTTTGGCAGGGCGATCCTCACCGCAACCACCAACGCCTGCGCTATCTACGGACCGATTCTGCGTGGGAAAAGCAGCGCTTGTGGCCGTGAGGTAGTGCCCGGGCCCGCCACTGGAACGTCAGTACAGGGTCAGCAGAAACTGCAGTCAACGATTAATTTTGGTCTGACGCCTACTGATTAAATGCATGACAGAACACCATAATCGTGTGTCCGGAACCTGAGGGTGTGGTTCGAGCGTTGCTTCTTACTGCCGGCTTGGGCTCAACACTAAATCTGAATGAAGCCAATTTTTCCATTGTTCGGTTAAATTTTGATTGACACTATGTGCACGGAAATAGGCAGGCCTCTTCCCAAAAACCACGAGCACCCTGGCAGTCTTAGCTGGGGTGCTCTGACGAGTTCACGCTCCATCAAATCATGCTGCCGTTGTGTGGGCCGCGACCTCAATCAACCGTACGGAGTGTAAAGGCGAAACCTTGGCGAAAGCCACCACAACTCTCGCCATCGAACGTCGGAGGGCTGTACTTAGCCTCTTCGAAACCCAAAGCCTGAAAAGAATATTGTGCATTTTCAGATGCCGCAATAGGCTTCCAGTGTCTTATTTTTTTCGCGTGATCCCGAAATAGCTCAGGCTTCAGAGCGGCACTTCACGGGGCTCCGTGCGCGAGGTTATAGGGTGGTGCGTTGGGTTTGGGATGACTTGCGTGATGCACGCCGGCTGGTGGCACTGCTGGAGAGTAATGGCCTACCCGCTAAGGAGGGTGGCTACCAGTGAACCAGAAAGAGGCCGTTGTTAAGATGTGAGGCTGGTTCACAGGCCTCACATCTTAACAACGGCCTCTACTGAGTGGTAGGTGCCCCCGCTCTAGACCTTCACCGGCAGGGTTGTGGGTTTGATCGAGGGGCGCGTGGCCTCGAACGCGGTGATGTCGGGTTCGTTGCGCAGTGTCAGGCCAATGTCATCGAGGCCTTCGAGTAGGCGCCAGCGGGTGTAGTCATCAATCTGGAACGGGGCCACCACGGTGCCTGCCGTGACCATCTTGGCTACCAGGTCCACTGTGACCGCGGTGCCCGGAGCGTTCTCCAACACCTTCCAGATCAGCTCAATATCATCCTGGGCTAGCTCAGCAGCAACCAGGCCCTGCTTGCCGGAGTTGCCACGGAAAATATCGGCAAAGCGAGAAGACAGCACGGCCTTGAAACCGTAGTCCTTCAATGCCCACACCGCGTGTTCACGCGAGGAACC
>NZ_JBEPPB010000015.1:0-90563 GCF_040547105.1 Arthrobacter sp. UYCu511 | reverse complement strand
TTTGTTTTTTGGGGTGGTGGGGTGGTGTGGGGGGGGCGGGCCCCCGCCCCGGCCGCCCCCCCCCCCCGCCGCCCCCCCCGGCCGGGGTGGGGGGGGGGGGGGGGGGGGGGGGGGGGGGGGGGGCCCCCCCCCCCCCCCCCCCCCCGCCGCAGTTCTGCTTAAGCAGTAGTCTTGAGCCAGCTTCAAGAGATGCGACGCCAAGCTCCGACTGGTCGCACGCCAACCCCATGCTTCACGGGTGGTTCGGATGAGGAAGCGGCCAGCGGAAAAGCTCCGTTGGCAAGAGCATTCGAGGAGTCCACTCATGACTTTTTCAACCATAACGCGCACCAAAAATGCCCCGGCAGTCACCCGCCCACAGGGAATTTCAGTGCTTCCTGCAGTTGATGTGAACCTGGGGGCCGTCACGTTCCTGACCCCGTCAGGCCACCGCGCCTACTACTCGGCGGAGCCCTCCCAGCTGGTTTCGGCGCTGACGCAGGCTGTTCGGCCTGCACGCTGGATCCCGGAGATCGGCACCCTAGTTATCACGGTTGCCCAGACGGGCGCGCGTGCCGGGCGTCATGTGGGTTTCCGACTTTCCGCCTACTGATCCAGTTCGGGAGCATGGCTTTTTCTCAGAAGCACGGCCGGATGAATAGTCCCCTCGGCCGGGGGCTGGTTCCACCGCTTGCCCATTCTTCGTTGGTTCTGCTCCCGGTTGGCGTCCCACGTTGCCCATAGCGAACATCCACTTTCACCATGCGTCGAGTTCGCAGTAGAAGTTGCCGCGGGTAGCAATCGGCGCCAAGGTGGGCTCCCACCTGGACGCCGAATATCAAGCAGCTTCCACCAAGCAGATTTTACCGAGCAGCTGAATTAGGCTGCCGCATTCTCCTTGGCAGCCTTCTTCTTCATTGCCACCACGGTGGAACCCCATGTTGCCCCGAGCACGGCAGCCATGCTTGCCGCCATGACCACCATTCCGGCATTGGCCTTGATGAGTCCGGCAACGAACAACGCAATCATGCACAGCATGCCCATCGCGAAGCCTAACCCCATGTAGCGGGCGCTATTAGAGGTGGACTTGGCCTGCGAGCCGTTGTTCGTCATGGTCTCTCCCGAGGTTTTCCTGGTGCTGTTGGCTTGAAATGGTGTATCACCCATACGCAAGTACTTTCCGTTACGTCAAGTACTTTCTAGGCACTGTTATTTGTCATTTTTATGCGCTAATTCCGGTGCCCCGAAACCTTCTTGCTAGGGATACCGGCCGGAATTTCGCGGGAATACAGGCTACAGTGTTGGCTGACCTAGAGGAGCTTCACCATGCCCGAACGGATTCCCACCCCAGCGCAGATTAAGCGCTGGCGGCAATATTTGGCTGATGAACGTGCCGAAGCTGCTGTCTACCGGGACCTTGCCAAACGCCGAGAGGGCGACGAATACGCCATTCTCATGGCCTTGGCTGAAGCGGAGCGTCGCCATGAACAGCACTGGCTGGATTTACTGGGCGAGCACGCCGAGCCAGCTATCCGTCCCTCGCTGCGCAACCAGCTTTTAGGCTTGCTGGCGCGCCGGTTTGGTTCGGTGTTTGTGCTCGCCTTGGCACAGCGCTCGGAGTCTAGGTCCCCTTACGCCACGGACGCCGACGCCACGGAGGCCATGGCGGCCGACGAATCAATTCACGAAGAAGTCATTCGCGGCCTATCTGCAAGTGGGCGCAACAGTCTCGCCGGCTCCTTCAGAGCGGCCGTCTTCGGCGCTAATGACGGGCTGGTCAGCAACCTTTCCCTCGTTATGGGCATGGCGGCGACGGGGGTTGGCAGTCAGGTGGTGCTGTTTAGCGGCATTGCCGGACTTCTCGCCGGAGCTTTATCGATGGGCGCGGGGGAATATGTTTCCGTACGGTCGCAGCGGGAACTGTTGGACGCTTCGCAGCCCACCCAGGTCACCCTGTTGGCGGCGCCGTCTTTGGATCTTGAAAACAATGAACTAGTACTGGTCTATCTGGCACGGGGAATGTCCCGCGAAGCCGCCGAACATCGTGCTGCCGAACGCATGGGACACTTCAGCTGCGACTGCGATCCGAGCCTGTCACTGAGACCAGAGAACTTTGAGACCACCGATGACCACGAAACTCTAGGCACAGCCTGGGGCGCCGCATCCTCGAGCTTCTGTTTCTTCGCCTCGGGTGCCATCATTCCGATCCTGCCGTTCGTCTTTGGCATGACTGGTGTAGGCGCGCTCGTGTTGGCGTGTGTTCTGGTTGGTGTGGCTTTGCTGGGCACCGGCGGCGTTGTTGGACTGCTTTCCGGAGCATCACCGCTGTGGCGCGGATTACGACAGCTGGGCATCGGCATGGGCGCTGCCGCCGCCACCTACCTGCTCGGTTTGTTGTTCGGCGCGGTCGTCGGCTAGCTAACCCGCCAGCACTGCACAGGCTTCCTCCACCGAATCCACCAGGAACAGGAAGTCTTCCATGGGCCGCCCTTGTGCCAGCGTCGTCAGCAACGGCATGACAGGAACCTCAACTTCCCAGTATTTTCGGCCTACCAGAACCATCGGAGCCACCGCCCCCTCAGCCGCATAATAGTTCTCGCAGGCATCTTGGAAAACTTCCTGGACGGTTCCTGCCGCGCCCGGCAGGAACACAGTGCCGCCACGGGAACGCTCTAGCAGGATGGCTTCGCGCAGGGCGTTCGTGAAGTACTTGGCAATTTTGCTGGCAAAGATGTTGGGCGGTTCATGCCCGTAGAACCAGGTGGGGATGCCCAGACTTGGCGCCCCCTCCGGATACGCCTCCACCACTTTGAACGCAGCCCTCGCCCACTTTGTGACCGAGGGACGGAAGCCGGGGACCTCGCCCAGAGTGAGCAGGGCACGCTCTAGGGTCTCGGCGTCGTACGTGGAGAGGTAGGCCCCCAAATTGGCGCCTTCCATGGCCCCGGGACCACCACCGGTCGCAACCAGGAACCCGGACTGAGTCAAGGCCCACCCCAGTTTGGCCGCCTGGGCGTACTGTTCACTCCCCCGCGCCGCCGCGTGCCCACCCATGACACCCACTACTGGATGTGGAAGCTGGTCCAGAAAATCATACAGCGCGTCGGTGATGGCGTGGTCGTGCATGGCCGTGGCAAGCGTTGAGTTCAGGGCCGGCCGCGTTTGCAGGCTCCAATGGTAAATAGCGGCGTCAGGAACGCTCTCATATTCGCCGGTAGCAATGCCCTCGAAAAGTTCAACGCCCGAATACAGATGTCCGCGATAGGGGTTGAAGGGCAGATGCGGCAAGGCGGGAAAGATCAGGGCACCGCGCCCCCGCAGCAAGTCTTCCACACCGTTTTCGAAAGTGCAGCCCATGAAAATGGCGCCTGATGCGTGCAGCTCCACCAGCACGCCCGAGCGCTGGCGCAGGTCCACGGACTGAAAATGCCAGCCGTGCATGTTCTTGGCGCCGCCGGCAACGAGCGCGTCAAACCGCTCTAGGTCTTCGATTTCAACAGTCCGGGCCTGAGGTGCAAGAGGTACGTTCACATCTCCCAGCGTAACGGGAGGCGGACCCGGCACCAGAAACTGGCTGGGATGCAGTAGTTAACAATGGAGCTAGGTGCACAGGCAGCCGAACTTAACAGCTGCCTCCGCACCTCCCTGTTCCCAGGAGCTGACCCGACTTCGCCTCTAGGATGGAGGTGCAAGTCCCATGCACGACGCCGGAACTTGGCGCCGTGCCCGCCTCACCTTTAGGAGCACCCATGCAGGAAGTCACTACTGCGGATATTCTGGCCGCCGATCCCGACGTGCAGATCATCGACGTCCGCGAAGTTGCCGAACTCTCCACGGGCATGATCGAGGACGCCGTGCACATTCCCTCCGGTGAGATCGTGGCACGCGCCGCAGAGCTGGACAAGTCCCGCCGCATCATTGCCGTTTGTCACGGTGGCGGACGCAGCGGCCGGGTCGCCGAAGCACTCACCGCGCTTGGATTCAACGCCGACACCCTGGTGGGCGGCATGAGCGGCTGGGAGGCCGAAGGTCTGCCCATGGTCCCGCCGGAAGCATAGCCGCCCACCCTCGGCACAGCCCGCAAACGGATCAGTCGGCACACCGGAAGCGCCCGGAGGTCGTAGTTAAGATTGGAGGCCGGTGCACCGGCCTCCAATCTTAACTACGACCTCCGCTGCGTCATCCCGCCCGTCCGGTCTACAACGAAGCACTCGAGTGCGCTCTGGATGAGGGCCCCCAGTTGCCCGAGCTGGCACTCCTGGTGCAGGCACTACCCCCAACTCCACGCTGTGGCGCCGGCCAACGCCGCAGCGACGACCGAATAGCCCAAACACGGCAACACGCCTGCCAGCTTCCGGCTTCCCGCTTCCTATCACCCGGCCGTCAGTCCCACCAGAAATCCCATACGGGGGCGTTGATCAGTCTCTTTGCGTAGTCGTCGCGGCTGATGGGTGGCTCCCAACTTTGGGAGCCAAAGTTGTCTACACACAGAAGGTAGTGCTCCTCCATCAGCACCGTCGCGTCAGCAAGAGTGGTTGGCGGCCGAGCAACCCGCAACGCCAGGGTGGTTGGCCCCAGTTGATACAGCACTGCCCCAAACCGTTCCTCCCACGACCGGAGCACGGCGGAGATCTCGTGTCCCCCGAGTGAGTAGTTGCCCGGCCCTGCCCATCCCACCAATTGCGGCACGTCCGCAGGCCGCATCGCAGGAACCAGCAACAGCCCCGCCTGCGGGCTGGCACAGCCGGGGTTCCAATTGCTCCACCCCGCAAGCGGGACCTTTTCCACATTGTTCGTCAGTATTTTTCCCACCGGCACCCCGGGGAAAGGCGGACGGTTCTCGGGCAGCGGTTCGCCAGTTTCCCGGGCAACCACGGCCCTCCCATCCCAGCAATCCTGCAGCACGTTGGCTGCTTCGTCATTGTGGGTGCGGCTCCGGGGCCAGCTCCTTTTGATGATCCGCGGCTCGGCACAGCGGTTGCCGGGACCTCCCACCACCGGCCACAGCCCGGTCTGTGAAAACGCACGTGCAAGGCCCACCCACGAAACCAACGTGCTGTCCCAATCCGTGTCGCTGTACCAGCCAATGTGCGGCAGCAGGGCGCTCACGCCCTTACTGCCATCACAGCTGGTGTACTCATATTGCTCGGGCCGAATGCTGGACCCGGCCGGCAGATGCACCCCACCGACTTGCGTCTCGCCATCAGGGGGAACACGGCCCGGGCGTTTGGCCCGGACCGCGATGTCAACGGTTTCCCACCCGGGCGAAGCACTGGAAGGGAAACCCCACAGATCATCGGCGAAATTATTCATGGCTCAATCGTTGCGAAACCGGCAGCCGCGAGCCACCCCCAAGCCTCAAAGTGTGCAGAACCTGTCCCCCTGGCCCCCTGTGGAGGAACCTGTGGAGGAACCTCTGCAGGAGTAACCCTTGCACAAGGAACTCCAGCGCAGCGGCACGGGGAACAGCGCAACCTGGCGTCCGCCGTCGTTCATCAGATCAGGAAAACAAAAAAGCGCGGCCACACCACCGAATCGGTGGAAATGGCCGCGCCTCTGAGCACAGAAGAACTGTCAGCGCCGAAGCGCCCAGAAGAATTACAGAGCTGCGTAAACTTCGCGCAGCAGGGTTGCGGTTTCGGAAGGAGTCTTGCCGACCTTCACGCCGGCAGCCTCGAGGGCTTCCTTCTTGGCCTGAGCCGTGCCCGCGGAGCCGGAGACAATGGCGCCAGCGTGGCCCATGGTCTTGCCCTCGGGTGCGGTGAAGCCAGCCACGTAGCCAACAACGGGCTTGGTGACATGAGCCTTGATGTATTCGGCTGCGCGCTCTTCAGCGTCGCCACCAATTTCACCGATCATCACAATAGCGAGAGTCTCGGGGTCGGCCTCGAACGCGGCAAGAGCGTCAATGTGCGTGGTGCCGATGACGGGGTCGCCACCAATGCCGATCGCGGTGGAGAAGCCCAGATCGCGCAGTTCGAACATCATCTGGTAGGTCAGGGTACCGGACTTGGAGACCAAGCCGATGGGGCCCTTCTGGGTGATGTTGTTCGGGGTGATGCCAACCAGTGCTTCACCGGGGGTGATGATGCCGGGGCAGTTCGGCCCGATGATGCGGGTGACCTGGTTGCCGTCAGCGTCAACCTTGGACTGAGCTAGTGCCCAGAACTCGGCGGAGTCCTGAACCGGCACGCCTTCGGTGATGACAACTACCAGCGGCACGCCGGCTTCAATAGCTTCAACAACGGCATCCTTGGTGAATGCCGGGGGGACGAACACGATGGAGACGTCTGCGCCGGTTTCGGCAACAGCTTCTGCAACGGTGCCGAACACGGGGAGTTCAACCTCGCCGTGAACAACCTTGGTGCCAGCCTTGCGTGCGTTGACGCCGCCAACAATCTGGGTGCCAGCCTTGAGCATCAGGGCGGTGTGCTTGGTGCCTTCGCCGCCGGTGATGCCCTGGACGATGACCTTGGAATCTTTATTCAAGAAGATAGACATAAGTTTTCTAAACCTCTACTTTGCAGCGTTGGCGAGCTCGGCAGCCTTGTCGGCGCCCTCGTCCATCGTGGCGGCCAGGGTGACCAACGGGTGGTTGGCTTCGTTGAGGATGCGGCGGCCTTCTTCAACATTGTTGCCGTCGAGACGGACAACGAGAGGCTTGTTCGCAGCCGAGCCGAGCTCGGCGAGTGCGCCAACAATGCCCTTGGCTACAGCGTCACACGCGGTGATGCCACCGAAGACGTTCACAAACACGCTCTTGACCTGGGGGTCATTGAGGATGACGTCCAAACCAGCGGCCATGACCTCTGCGGATGCTCCACCGCCAATGTCCAGGAAGTTGGCGGGCTTGACGTTGCCGTGGTTTTCGCCTGCGTAAGCAACAACATCCAGCGTGGACATGACCAAGCCGGCACCGTTTCCGATGACACCCACTTCGCCGTCGAGCTTGACGTAGTTCAGGTTCGCAGCCTTGGCCTTGGCTTCCAGCGGGTCAGCAGCAGCTGCGTCCTCGAGGGCGGCGTGGTGCGGGTTGCGGAATTCGGCGTTTTCATCGATGGAGACCTTGCCATCCAGCGCAACAATGTCACCAGCGCCGGTGCGAACCAGCGGGTTGACCTCAACCAAGGTGGCGTCTTCGTTCTTGAAAACGTCCCACAGCTTGATGATGACGGCGGCAACCTTCGGGGCCAGCTCGGCGTTGAAGCCTGCTGCGGCGACGATCTCGTCAGCTTTCGCGGCGTCGATGCCCACGGCGGGGTCCACCGCAACGCGTGCCAGAGCCTCGGGGCGTTCAACGGCTAGGACTTCGATCTCCACGCCGCCTTCCACCGAGCACATGGCCAAGTAGTTGCGGTTGGCGCGGTCCAGCAGCACTGAGAAGTAGAACTCCTCGGCGATGTCTGCACCCTGGGCGATCATGACCGTGTTAACGGTGTGGCCCTTGATGTCCATGCCGAGAATGTCAGTGGCGTACGCGAATGCTTCGTCAGCATTCTTGGCAACCTTGACGCCGCCAGCCTTACCGCGGCCACCAACCTTTACCTGTGCCTTGACGACGGTGACGCCGCCAATCTTCTCGGCTGCTGCCCTTGCTTCTTCAGGGGTGTGCGCCACGATGCCGGCCAACACGGGAACGCCGTGAGCCTCAAACATGTCGCGCGCCTGGTATTCAAACAGGTCCACGGGTTTGTGTCCTTCTACGTCGAAGTAGTGATTTTGTGGGGGCGTTGACCCCTTCCACACATTACAGTCTCACAGGGAAAGCACATATTTTGCGTCGTGGCCACCGTTGCGAGCCGTTATTCGCCTCACAATCAGGGCCTTTGGACGCACGACGACGGCATGTTCGGTAAGTTCTTCCGCTCACCCAGGGCGCACCTCGAGAATGTGCGGGTGAAACGGTAGGTGCTAGGAGGCAGTTGGGGTGGAGCTTGCCTGGGTGTTAGGCCCAAAGATTTCATATTTGCCGGAAGCTATGAAGAATCCAATCCCGTCCGCCAGGTTGGCGCAAGCCACGCCGTTATCCAAAGGAGCACAGCGGTATCCCTGCGATTCCATGGCCATGCCGGAGGCCAGTACGGGAATTGCGTCCATATCCGGGTTCGGTGTCCCGTCCACCCCGAAGGCGGCTTCCATGGCCGTGACCCCTGCCCGGCAGCCCCCATAGAGAGCCCGGTCCGGGAATAACAACGCGGTGCCACCTAGATAGCCGAGGTTGGTCCCGGCGCAGTTATCTGCAATATCCGCGGGGGCAGGCTGCGGGTAGCTGACCATGAGGCAGTTGGTCACAGGAATGATGGGGGCCGCCCCATTGGCCCTGTCACCATAGTTGTTGGGCTCCCACGGCTGGTTCAGATTCCCCCCTTGAGAGGTGGTAAAGACGCAGGCTATGTTACGTGAATCGCTAATAAACTGTGGCAGTGCAGTACTTGTCACCCCGTCAGTGGGCTGCACAACGGGGGCAGCCTTGAGCCGTTCCAAGTAACTGGGCGGATCAGTGGGACCTGCATTCAAGGTGGGGACAGGGGGCGGATCCGGCACAGTGATGCTGCAGCCGGCGAGCACAGCTCCGGCAGCTGCTGCCAGTAAGAGGGCCGCAACGCGTGAAGCACGATGGAGGGATAAGACCATGGGATAAGTTTGCCGTATCCGGCACCGGCAGCCCAACCGGGTACCGGTTTCGCTTAGGCCCCCCGCGCAGACGCTGGCTATTTCTCCAACACTAAGACGTGCAATGAAAATAAGAAGCTGCTAGTTTGCAGTGCCGAGAGCTCCTGCATAATCTTTCAACATGTCTCAACTCATGAAATTCTCTGGCCTTACCCTTGCTCTTTCCCTTGCCTTGGTGGGGTGTTCAGCATCCTCGACAACTAAATCGTCGCAGCCCACACCAATCTCCGCGCAGACGCTGGAACGCTCAACGGCACCGGCAACTCCTGCTGCGGTTAAACCGGCGGCAGGCATCACGATCGAAGGAAAAGGCTACAGCTACGTTATTCCGCAAGGGTGGGCTGTTCCAGAAGACACGCCCGCTCCAGTGGGCATCGACACGTTTGCCGCAAATATGCGTGACACGGATGGTTTCGCCGACAACGTCAACGTGGTTCTTTCACCCGCTGGGGAAGTCCCTGCCGCAATAGTCGAGTCTCAAGGAGCCAAGGAACTCGAAAACGTCGGAGCCAAGGACGTGAAGGTGCGTGATCGGACCACCATCGCAGGATCGGAGTCGGTCCATTTGTCGTCAGTGTTCCCCAATGACCAAGGTGACTACCAGACCGAGCAGTTCTATTTCAACTACAAGAAGCAGACGTACATCCTCACGTTCTCCTTCAGCCCCACCGTTTCGGAAGCGGACCGTTTGGACGTGTACTCCTCGGTGCAGGCAACCTGGTCCTGGACCTGAGCAACTCCCGCACCGGCAGTCTCGCCGCATCGCAGTGGCGAGTCTGCCGGGGCTAGTCCTCTTTGACTTCTAATCCTCTTTGACTTCTAATCCTCTTTGACAAGAGGGGCATATCTGAGCAGTAGCCGCTTCTCCCCTATCTCAAAGCGCACTTTGGCCACCATCTTGTCACCGGCACCACTGATTTCCAGCACCACGCCATTGCCAAATGCGGTGTGGTTGACTTTGTCTCCCACACTGACCGAGACGACTTCCTTTTGTGGCTGCACACGCCCTGCCGCCGTGCGGGCAGAAATGCTCGGCGGCAGAACCCCTGAATCGCGGCCACCCACGGAGGTTCCTGCCCCCCAGGAGGACCCTGAATAGCGGCTGGTGCCAAAGTTTCCGGCCACCGGTGCCATGCGCGCAGTACCTTCACGCTTCCATTGGATAAGGTCCTCCGGGATTTCCTCAATGAACTGGCTGGCGGGGTTGTATTGGCTTTGACCCCACATGCTGCGCACTTCAGAGCGGGTGATGTACAGCCGTTTCCGGGCACGAGTCAGGCCCACATAGGCCAGCCGGCGTTCTTCGGCAAGTTCCTTGGGGTCCGTGGCGGAGCGTGAATGCGGGAACAGCCCATGTTCTAGGCCCGTCAGGAACACCACCGGGAATTCCAGTCCCTTGGCGGTGTGCAACGTCATCAAGGTCACCACCCCCAACCGCTTGGCCTCGGCCACAGCCGCTGCCGCCTCCGCCTCGGAACCACCGGGCGCATCAGGAATTTGATCGGCGTCCGCCACCAGAGAGACCTGCTCAAGAAATTCTCCGAGGGTACCTTCTGGGTTGTCAGTGCTAAATTCCCGCACGACGGCGACCAGCTCGGCCAGGTTTTCCACCCGCGACTCGTCCTGCGGATCAGTTGAGGTGCGCAGCGCTTCGAGGTAGCCGGTCTGTTCCAGTACCGCCTCTAGTGCAATGGCAGGGGTGGATGTTGAAGCGACTTCGCTCAAATCCCCCATCATCTTCGCAAAGGCGTTAACAGCGTTCAGCGACCGTGAGGCAATTCCGGGCGCCTCCTCGGCACGCGCCATGGCAACGGAGAAGGAGACTCTTTCCCTTTCGGCCAGGGCCGCTACGGCTCCTTCGGCCCGGTCCCCGATCCCGCGCTTGGGTTCGTTGAGAATCCTGCGCAAGTTCACGTCGTCGTCCGGGTTGACCAGGGCCCGCAGATAGGCGAGGGCGTCCTTGATCTCCTTGCGCTCATAAAAGCGCGTGCCGCCCACCACTCGGTAGGGCAGCCCCACCCGAACCAGGATGTCCTCAATGGCACGGGATTGGGCGTTGGTACGGTAGAAAATTGCCACATCGCCGGGACGCAGATCCGTCTCATCCTGGAGCCTGTCAATTTCCTTGGCGATGAAGCGGGCTTCTTCGTGTTCGGACTCGGCCACGTAGCCAATGATCTTTTCACCGTCTCCCTCAGCCGTCCACAGGCGCTTTTCGCGCCGGTTGGGGTTGCGGGAAATCACGGCGTTGGCGGCGCTGAGAATATTTTGGGTGGAGCGGTAGTTCTGCTCCAACTTGATGGTGTCCGCGTTGGGATAGTCCTGTTCAAACTCCACAATATTGCGGATGTCAGCACCACGGAAGGCATAAATGGACTGGTCAGAATCACCCACAACCGTCAGTTGGGCTGGGGCAATGCCAGCGGGACCGCCGTCGTCAGGGCCAACAATTTCACGGACCAACGCATATTGGGCGTGGTTGGTGTCCTGGTACTCGTCCACCAAAACGTGGCGGAAACGCCGCCGGTAATATTCGGCAACGCCGGGGAAGGCACGGAACATGTACACGGTCTGAGCAATCAGATCGTCAAAGTCCATGGCGTTGGCCTGGCGCAGGCGTGAGGCATAGCCCTTGTAGACCTCGGCAACGGCGGCGGCGAAAGGCTCGTTGAAGTTGGTGCTGAGCGCGTTCTCTTCTTCATCGATGAGATCGTTTTTCAGAGCCGAAATCTTATGCATGATGGCTTTGGGTGCGAACTTTTTGGGATCCAGATCCAGCCCCTTGGTCACCAAGGTGATCAAGCGCAGTGAATCGGCGGAGTCATAGATGGAGAAATTCGAGTTCAGCCCAATGACCTTGGCCTCGCGCCGCAAAATCCGCACGCACGAGGAGTGGAACGTGGAAATCCACATGCTCTTCGCGGCGTCACCGATCAGCGCCTCAATGCGTTCACGCATTTCCGCTGCAGCCTTGTTCGTGAACGTGATGGCCAGGATCTGACCCGGATGCGCCTGGCCCGTGGCCAGCAAGTAAGCAATGCGGTGGCTGAGCACACGCGTTTTTCCCGAGCCCGCCCCGGCAACTATGAGCAGCGGACCGCCGGTGTGGATCACGGCGGCTTCCTGCTGCGGGTTCATACCTTGCAGCAGTTCATCTGGATCAGGCCACTGCCGTGGCGCGGCAGCTTCCTGATGTTCCCAGGCCGGGCCGGTGCCTGCTCCCGCGAACTCCGGCATGTCAGCGCCGGGGTCTTCCTGCTCAAAGGGCGCCCACGCAGGGAGGCCAGCGCCTGGGCTACGCGTCGGCTTGGGCTTTTGGGGGTAAGGGTCAAACAACATATCCATGGTGCCATCTAGTCTAGTTGGCCCCACTGACAATCCCCTGCACACCCGAAAAAAGCAGTGGGTGCTGGGGTGCGCGGCGGGGCTCAAGTGCGCCTAGACGGGTAGCGGGGCGTGCCGGCCTCAGGCGGGGCGGGGCTCAAGTGCGCCTAACCGGACTCAGTGCGCGATGGCTCCGCCTTGCAGCGCCTGGGAAAGTTCGGCCACCGGCCCCGGCGGGCCTGCAACGAACCAGTCCAGCCCATTGACCCGCACCACGGCTGTGGCCCCACCGGCGGCTTCAACGATGCCTTTGCCGGGGAGCCAGTCCCAGGGCGGGACGCTGTGCTGGAACCACACACCCAACTCTCCCTGGGCCACCCGGGCCAGATCGCAGGAGCCAGCACCCAACATGCGCAATGTTGCGGGCAGTTCTGCGGCGCGCTGCCACGGCACGGCTGCCCGGGGCTGCGCCAACCAACTGGGGTGGATGTAGGTTGCGGCGGACAACTCTGCCAGGCTCGCCTGCGGATCCAGGACTATTCTCTCCCCATTCACTGACGTCTCTACAGTGGTCCCGCCCAGCCACAACTTGTTTTCCTCGTGCTGGAACACACCCCCCAGCAGCACCTCCGCAGTGGTGAGCGGGTCCGGCGTCGAACTTTCTGGGTGGCAATCAGCAGGGGAACCAGCGGGCGAGATATGGTCCGGGAGCACCAAGGCCAGCGCCGTGCACCAATAGGAGGAGCCGCTGGCGAAGTTATACGTGCCATCCACGGGGTCAATAACCCAGCAGCGTCCGGAACTACCAACATGTCCGGCGCCTTCCTCGCCCACAATCGAATCGCTGGCCCGGGCGTCGCGCAGGGCGTTGAAGATGTGATTTTCGGCAGCGAGATCCGCGGCCGTGGCAAAGTTGGAAATCTCGCCCTTGCACAGCATCCCGGCCCGCAGCTCGGTGCGTCCTTGCGCGCGGATGGAGAAAGCCAAGGACGCGGCCTCACGGAGGATTTTCGCCGCCAATTCGCTGTCGCTGAGCGCGGAGCTCTCAAGAAGTGCCATGGGGCAAGCCTAATCTAGGCGATAATGACATCATGGCTAAAACTCCCGCCCAGCGTGCTGCCAAGCATGGCACGGCTGCTACCCCTTCCACCGTACCGGTCATCAACAACAGCACCAGACGGACTCCGCAAAAAGCGCAGGGAAACGTCAATCTGTTCCTGATTGCCAGTTCCGTGGCCAGCTTGTTCCTGTTTGCCTACTTCCATCTGTTGACGCTGAACCAGATGAAGGACCTCTCCGGTGGCCTGGCCATGCCGCAGTCCTTTGTGTTCGGTTTTGACATGGCCCATGTTGAGGCGTTGCGCCTTGCCATGGACGCCGATGCCCTGGGACAACTGAACTATGTTGGCAAAACTGCCGGAACCTTGTTCCCGCTGCTGTTCGCCATCACAGCGCTGACCATGATCGCCTCGAATGTGGCCAAGCGTCCGCTGCGGTGGGCACTCTGGGTGCTGCCGTTGGCTTTTGCCGCGATTTCCTTGTGGGCCAATGCCGCTGTGGATTCAATGATGGCCGCCCAGAAACTCGATCCAGGAGCCGTCACGATGGCTTCGGGGCTGGTCACGGCGTCATGGATGCTGCTCATTGCAACGCTTCTCGCCATTGGCCTGGCATTGTTCCTGGGACGCAAGAAAAAAGTCACTCCGGCCGCCAGCTGAACACCGCCGTTTTTTGCTTGACTACCTGTTCCGCTAGGCTTGGGGACGCGCCTCTGTAGTCCAATGGATAAGACAGCCCTCTCCTAAAGGGCAGATCCGGGTTCGATCCCCGGCGGGGGCACTTTTCATGCCCACACGCAGCGCGGCGGTGCCGGTCATTTTGCGGCGGTGTTCCAGAAAGTGAGAGGGGAAATGGTGCCGACTCACGCTGCATCCCATTCTGGCCGCGGCGTGGCCGTTTCTCTCATTGCTTCGGTTCTGTTTGCCGTCATCTTTTTGATGGCTGGTCTCCTGCCGGGGTGGGGTGCGCAGGAGATCTTTGGCTGGCGCGTGGTTCTGACCTTGGCCACCTTGGCAGTGATCCTGCCGTTTCTGCCGTGGGCTCGCACCGAATCCATAACCCTTTTTTCCCGCGTTCGACGCCGGCCAACCCTCCTCCTGCCCGGGGTGCTTGCCGCTGGGATTGTGGGAGTGCAATTGTGGCTGTTCATGTGGGCGCCACTGAACAATATGGCACTCTCAGTGTCCTTCGGATATTTTTTGCTGCCTTTGACCATGGTGTTGGCAGGGCGGGTCTTCTTCGCTGACAAGCTCAACCCGCTGCGTAAGCTTGCTGTTGCTGCTGCTGTAGTGGGCGTTGCTCACGAGGCCTTTTCAGCTAACGGCCTGGCCTGGCCAACCCTAGTGGTGTGCCTGGGCTACCCCGTCTATTTTGTACTGCGGCGCAAGATTGGCTTCGATAATCTTCCTGCTTTTGCTGCCGAGCTGCTGATGATGCTACCTCTGGGCGTGTATTTCATTCTGGCCGGACCCCACGGCATTGGATCCGGTGCCGTGGAAGGTGCCGGTTCCGGCGGACTCTGGGTAGCAATCTCCATTGGTGTTCTGGGTGGCCTGGCCATGGCCTTTTACCTGCTCGCTAGCAAGTGGCTGCCCTTGTCATTGTTTGGGCTGCTGAGTTATGTGGAGCCGGTGCTGCTGGTGGGCGTCTCGATCCTCCTGGGCGAAACCCTTGGCTGGTCTTCACTACTGACGTACGGGCCCATAATGTTGGCGCTAGTGTTGTTGGGAGTAGATGGGCGGCGCAGTGCGCTGCCCGGAACGCCCGGCAGGCCCGGAAGGCCCTGAGTCCCGGCAGTCCCGGCAGTCCCGGCAGTCCCTTGAGTCCCAGAAGCCGCCGAATAGAAGCCCCCTAACAGGCGTCAGTCTTGGCCTGTTAGTGCCGCGGGACGCATCAGGGGCGGGTTGAGCACGGCGTGGGCGCAGGTTGCTCTAGTGGTGGGAGCCTGCGGAACAAGCCGAAACAGGGCTGCCGGGCGCCCGGCTTCCCCCGTACTCATCTTTCCCGTATCCTCCAGAAATCCCGGCGTTCCGGTGGCCTTTCGGTGGAAGTTGCGCGGGTCCAGCTTTGTGTCCCATACGGCGTCATAGACCGCGCGCAGCTGGGCAATGGTGAATTCCGGCGTGCAAAAAGCGGCGCCCAGCGGTGAGTATTCCAGCTTGGACCTAGCCCGCTCCACGGCATCGCTGAGGATTTCTGCGTGATCGAAGGCCAGGGAATACTCACCGGCCAACACGTCCTTGACCGGGTACCAGCCGGCGCTGGCAGCGTCACTGCCGGCGGCAATAACGGGGAAGTTGGGAGCCAACAGCAGGTGCGCCACCGTCAGCACATCGCCGCGCGGGTCCCGTCCCTTCGGCCCATAGCTCTGCAATTGCTCCAAATATCCGGGCTGTTCCGCCACACTGGCTTCCTCTGCCAGCTCCCGGGTTGCTGCTTCAATCAGACCCTCCCCCGGCAGCACAAACCCTCCGGGCAGGGCCATGCTCCCCTTAAAGGGCTCTATGAGACGGGTGATCAACAGAACCTGTAATGCGCCGGCACTCACGGTGAGGGCAACAACGTCCACTGTCACAGGGAAGCGGGCCGGCTCCGGATATGAAGTGTTCATGCCACCACATTAGATAATTATCGTCATATTGACAATAAATGGCGCAGGGGCTTAGAGTTTAGTTATCGTCAAATTGACGAGAACTACGAATACTTGGAGAACCTCATGGCCACCATCAAGCGCTACCCCTGGCTCAGCCACTTCCTCGGCAGCCCCACCGGCTACGTCATTCACTTACAGAAGGGCACCGTCCGGCATGAGGGTGTGGGCCAGGCGTTCTGGTTCCGGCCAGCCTCCTCCGTCCTGAGCGAGGTGCCTGTGGACGATCAGGAACTGCCTACGCTTTTCCACGCCATCACCCGGGACCACCAGGACGTCAGCGTCCAGGCGAATGTCACCTACCGCTTCAGTGATCCGGTATCGGTTGCCAGCCGCCTGGACTTCGCACTGCAACCGGGCGGCGCCTCAACCGCTGCCGGACGTGAGCAGGTGGCAACCATCATTGGCCAGCTGTGCCAGAGCCATGCGATCGATCAGATTGCCGCCACAACTTTGGCCCAATCCTTGGAGCGCGGCGTCAGCGAGCTGCGCACCTTGTTGACAGGAGCACTTCAGGCCAATGCCCGGCTGCAGTCAACCGGCATTGAAATCCTGGGCGTGCAGGTTCTGGCAGTCCGTCCGGAGTCCGATGTTGAGCGGGCCCTGCAAACACCTGTCCGCGAACAGTTGCAGGCGGAGGCGGACCGGGCGGTGTATGAACGCCGGGCGGTAGCAGTGGAACGCGAACGGACCATTTCTGAAAATGAGATGGCGAGCAAGATTGAACTGGCCGCCCGCCGTGAAAACCTGGTTGCCCAGGAAGGCGCCAATGCCCGGCGTGAGGCGCAGGAACAGGCCGCCGCCAACCTCATCAAGGCCCACGCCGAAGCCGAACGCCAAGGCATCGGCGCCACGTCCGAGGCCAGCTCGCTCCAGCTCATCGGCGAGGCAACGGCAGCGCGCGAGGCCGCCACCATGGAGGTCTACAAGAATATGGACCAGGCCACCTTGCTAGCCCTAGCCTTCCGCGAAGCCGCCGCGTCACTGCCAAACATCAATAACTTGACCATCACTCCAGATATCCTGAGCGGGGTTCTGGCAGGATTGTTCCAACCCGCTGGCAGCACTGCGGAGCAGCCCGGTTTGCCCAGCACAGGAAGGTAACACCATGGGATCTCCCCGCCTTGTCATCGTCCACCGGCGCACCGAATTTGCGGAGCTGCTCGATCGGCACGCCACCGTGGGCCAGGCTGAATTCTTCCTCCGCACCCGGGGGCGGCGCCTGCAAGATGTGCAGGAACGGCACGCTTTCATCATGGCAGCACTGGATCAGGTACGTGCGGCAGTTCCTGCCGATTGGCGCCGCGCGGAGGTGGAGCGCACTGATCTGAGCCGCTTCATGTTTACCGAGGATGATGTGATCGCCGTGGTGGGCCAGGACGGGCTCGTGGCCAACACGGCAAAATATCTCAGCGGTCAGCCAGTTCTGGGCATCGACCCCGAACCGGGTGTGAACGCCGGAATCCTGGTCAGGCATTCCCCCGCATCAACCGCCGCACTGTTGGCCCGGATTGCAGCCGCTGACCCCTCCGCCGTGTCCTGCCAAGATCTGGCTATGGTGACGGCGCGGCTGGATGACGGGCAGGAACTCTCCGCCCTAAATGAGATCTTCATTGGGCACTCCTCCCACCAATCTGCCCGCTACCAAATTACGACGCCGGATGGCCGGCTGGAGAGCCAATCGTCCTCCGGGTTGATAGTTTCCACCGGAACGGGCGCCACCGGATGGTGCGCCTCAATATCGCTGGAACGCGGCGGGCGCACACTTCCCAAACCCACAGACCCATTGTTGGCGTGGTTTGTCCGCGAGGCCTGGCCGTCCCCTGCCACGGGCGCCTCACTGACCGAGGGCGTGCTGGCTGCAGGCGAGTCCCTGCGCATCTGCGCCGCATCGGACCAACTCGTCATCTTTGGCGACGGCATGGAAAGTGACAGGCTAACAGCATCCTGGGGACAGGAAATCACGCTCCAACTAGGTACCCGGGCGCTGCGCCTGCTGTAGTGTACCCGGCACAATTTCAGCAAGTGCCCGGCAAGGGATGATAGAGCCATGAGCATTGCGAAAACCATCATCTTGTTCGCCCTGGCTGCGGTTGCCGAAATTGGCGGAGCCTGGCTCATTTGGCAGGCCGTGCGCGAGGACAAGTCATGGTGGTGGGCTGCCTTAGGCGTCATGGCGCTCGGTGCGTACGGTTTCATTGCCGCCCAGCAGGCCGACGCCAACTTTGGCAGGGTCTTGGCCGCGTACGGCGGCGTGTTCATTGCCGGCTCGCTCATCTGCGGCATGGTGTTCGACAAGTTTTCGCCCGACCGCTGGGACGTGATCGGCGCCCTCATTGCGCTGCTCGGTGTCAGCGTCATCATGTTTGCCCCGAGAGCCGCCTAGCCATGCCCCGCCAACTCACTCCGCCATCCCGCCACCCCGCCGCCCTCTTTAGCGCTTTCTTGCCTGCCGTTCCCGGCGGCGCCGAACACGCACGTGCTTCAGATGTTGCCGCGGCCAGCGTCGGCAGGGTACGCGTCGTGGAGTTCCACGGTTAGGATCAACAGGTGAAAAATGTTCTCAAAGTTTCTGCCGTGTGTGTCTACGATCTCTCCGGGCGGCTCCTGACCGTCCGGAAACAGGGCACCACCAAGTTCATGCATCCCGGCGGCAAGCCGGAGCGCGGCGAAACTGCCGCTGAGGCTGGTGTCAGAGAACTGTCCGAGGAAGTCGGACTCCACCTTGCCGCCGTGGACCTTGAACTCATCGGTGTATGGACCGGCACGGCCGCCAATGAGGCAAATACAGACATTGAGGCGACAGTGTTCACCGCACCAGGGCGCTGGGACGCAGATGCAGTGATTCCGGCAGCCGAAATCGCGGAGCTGCGCTGGATGCATCTGGAAGCGGCTGGGGACTTCGATGACCTTGCCCCGCTCCTTACCGAGTACGTGCTCCCCCGCCTCCACAAGGCCTAAGGCACCTGGCGCGTATCCGGTTACCCACCTTTTCTCACGGATCTATTCGGGCTGGATCTATTCGGGCTGGATCGATTCACGCTGGATCGGGTGAGGCAGACTGCGGTGAGCTGGCGTCAGCCACAGCCTCAACGGCTTGGGCAAACTGAGTGTCATGGAGCTCGGCGTAGCGCCCGCCCCTACCAATGAGCTCCTCATGCGTGCCGCGTTCTACTATGTTCCCGCCTTCAAGGACCAGAATCATGTCTGCGGCACGGATGGTGGAGAGCCGGTGCGCAATGACCAACGCTGTTCGCCCCTCAAGCGCCTCACCCAAGGCAATCTGGACGGCGGCCTCATTCGTGGAGTCAAGGGCGGCGGTTGCCTCATCCAAAATGACCACGGCGGGCTGCACCAGCAGCAGCCGGGCAATGGTCAGGCGCTGACGCTCGCCGCCGGAAAGCCGGTAGCCGCGCTCGCCCACCACGGTGTCCAAACCATCAGGCAGGGCCTGGGCAAACGCCGAGAGCCGGGCCCGGTGCAGCACATCCCAAATCTCCGCATCCGTGGCCGAAGGCTTGGCCAGGCGCAGGTTGGAGCGGATACTTTCGTGGAACAAGTGCCCGTCCTGGGTGACCATACCAACTCCGGCGCGCAGTCCGTCAAAGGACAGTTCCCGCACGTCAACGCCGCCCAAGCGCACGGTGCCGGAATCGACGTCGTACAGCCTTGAGAGCAGCTGCGCAATGGTGGACTTGCCGGCGCCGGAAGAGCCCACCAGCGCGATAGTTTGGCCTGGCTCGGCACGGAAGGAAATGCCATGCAAAACCTCCTCGCCCCCGCGGGTATCAAGCACGGCAACATCCTCCAGCGAGGCCAGCGAGACCTTGTCGGCGGAGGGGTACCCGAAGCGAACATTGCTAAATTCCACGCCCAGCGGACCGGCGGGCAGAGGAACGGTGGAGGGCTTTTCGGCGATCAGCGGCTTCAAATCGAGGATCTCAAACACGCGGTCAAAGCTGACCAGCGCGCTCATGATGTCCACGCGGGCGTTGGCCAGCGCGGTGAGCGGGGCATAGAGGCGGGTCAACAGCAGGGCCAGCACCACGACGTCGCCCGCGTTAAGCGCGCCACCGATGGCCAAGGAGCCACCCAAGCCATACACGAGCGCAAGGGCAAGGGAGGAAACAAGCATCAGCGCCGTGAAGAACACAAACTGCATGACAGCTGTGCGCACCCCAATCTCGCGGACCCGGTTGGCCCGGGAAGCGAACTCTCGGGATTCCTCGGCCGGGCGGCCAAACAGCTTGACCAAGGTGGCCCCGGGTGCGGAGAAACGCTCGGTCATCTGCGTGCTCATGTCCGCGTTCAGGTCAGCAGCCTCGCGCCGCAACCCGGCCAGTGTGGCACCAAAACGGCGGGCCGGAATGAGGAAGATTGGCAACAGGACCAGCGCCAGCAACGTCACCAGCCACGAGGTGTTCAGCATGACAATCAGCGTCAAAATCAGCTGCACAGAGTTGGACACAATCCCGGACAGGGTCCCGGAGAAGGCCTGCTGGGCGCCAATGACGTCATTGTTGAGCCTGCTGACCAGCGCGCCCGTGCGGGTCCGGGTGAAGAACGCAATGGGCATTCGCTGGACATGGTCAAAAACGGCGGTGCGCAGGTCCAAAATGACGCCTTCGCCCAGATTCGCTGAAATCCAACGGATAATCAGCGACAACCCGGCGTCCAGCACCGCCACAATCGCAATGAGCACGGCCAGGCGCAGCACCACGTCCACGGCAGTTTTAGCCACAATGGCATCGATGACCTGACCGGCCAACACCGGGGTGGCCACGGCCAGCGCTGCGGAGATCACCGACAGCACCACAAATATCAGCAGTTTCCGGCTGTAGGGCTTAGCAAAGAGGACTGTCCGGCGAAGCGTGTCCTTCGCAATTCCGCCGTTGGACTTGTCCGAACGCATGGTGCTCCAAAGTGAGCTCCAAGCCGCGCCTTCCATACTCATGCGTGTGTTCCTAATCATTAAGAGGTCAAGCTACAAGTTTAACCTCCGGGGCCGTCACAGAAATTCCCGGCACCTAATTCCTCTGCCAGCCCAGCCCAGCCAGACAAGGCAAGGAATTGCGTGAGTCAAATCACCTACGTCACAATTGCGTAATATACGGAAATATTTAGTCTTTGTTTATCCGTCCCCGGTGGTAGCGTCCACGTTATAGGCAGACCGTGGCCCACCCTTTTCACGGCACGCTTTAACTTCTCGACAAAGGAAACCCGCACCATGAATCGTCGCAGCCTTGGACTCGTTGGCATACTCGCAGCAGCTTCATTGGCCCTTGCAGCCTGCGGCGGCGGAACCGGAGGCGGCAGCCCGGCTCCGGGAACGGACACCTCGTTGAGTAGCATCAAGGACGCTGGCACCATCACCTTCGCCACCGAGGGAACGTATAAGCCCTTCAGTTTCCATGAGGGTGGCTCCGGCCCGTTGACAGGGTACGACGTCGATGTTGCCACGGCTGTTGCGGGCAAGCTCGGCGTTAAGGCCAAGTTTGAGGAGACCCAGTTCGATTCCATCTTTGCCGGCCTTGAAGCCAACCGCTTCGACGCCGTAGCCAATCAGGTGACCATTAACCCCGTCCGCCAGGAAAAGTATGATCTTTCCATCCCTTACACGGTTTCCCAGGGTGTCATTGTGGTCCAGGACAGCACCACGGACATCACCTCTTTTGCCGATCTCAAGGGCAAGACTACCGCTCAGTCCTTGACCAGCAACTGGTACACCCTGGCCACCGATTCCGGCGCCAAGGTTGAAGCCGTTGAGGGTTGGGCCCAGTCAGTGTCCCTTCTCAAGGATGGCCGGGTAAATGCCATTGTCAATGACAAACTCACGTTCCTTGACTACCAGCACAGCAACCCGAACTCGGGCTTGAAGATTGCCGCAACCACCAAAGAATCCTCAGACTCTGCCTTCGCCTTCCGCAAAGGTTCCACAGCCCTGACTAATGCCGTCAACACCGCTTTGAAGGATCTCTCCGCAGACGGCACCTTGGCTAAGTTGAGCGAGAAGTACTTCGGTGCGGATGTCAGCAAGTAATCGGGTGGCAGACCGGAGATTAGAGTTCAGCCATGGACTTTAGTTTATTTTGGAGTTCCCTGGGACCGCTGCTCCTGGGCGCTATTCAGGGCACCATCCCGCTTACTCTGGCTTCCTTCGCCCTGGGGCTGATGATCGCCCTGGTGATCGCCGTGATGCGCATCAGCCCTAACAAGCTGGCCAGCGCAGTGGCTCGGGTCTACATCTCAGTTATTCGCGGGACCCCCCTGCTGGTTCAGTTGTTTGTTATTTTCTATGGTCTGCCTGCGGTGGGCGTGAAGATTGACCCGTGGCCCAGCGCCATCATCGCCTTCTCGCTGAATGTGGGAGGTTACGCGGCGGAGATCATTCGGGCCGCCATCCTCTCCGTGCCGCGCGGCCAATGGGAGGCCGGGCATATGATTGGCATGTCCCGGAACCAGGCCCTGGTGCGGATCATTCTGCCGCAGGCTGCGCGCGTATCCGTGCCGCCGCTGTCCAACACGTTCATCTCGCTCGTGAAGGACACGTCCCTGGCCTCGTTGATCCTTGTTACGGAGATGTTCCGGGTGGCGCAGCAGGTGGCCGCGTTCAGTCAGGAATTTATGTTGCTCTACCTCGAGGCCGCCCTGATTTACTGGGTCATCTGCCTCATCTTGTCAACGGCCCAAACCAGCCTGGAAAAGAGATTGGACCGCTATGTTGCCCACTGATTTTGCTCTTCAGGTCCGCGGCGTGACCAAGTCTTTCGGCGCCAACACAGTGCTGCGCGGCATCGATCTGGATGTGCCTCGGGGCAAGGTGGTGGCGCTGATTGGGCCTTCGGGGTCCGGCAAGACCACCATGCTGCGTTCCCTCAACGGCCTTGAAATTCCCGACGCCGGATCCGTCACCGTGGGTGCTGGGGCCACTTCGGGGCTACCTGCACTGAGTGTTGATTTCAGTACCCCCGTGTCTAAGAAGGCTCGAGCCGAGCAGATTTCACTGTTGCGCGACCGCAGCGCCATGGTCTTCCAGCAATACAATCTGTTTCCGCATATGACTGTCCTGCAAAATGTCATTGAGGGCCCCGTTCAGGTGCAGAAACGTCCCCGTGAAGAGGCTGTTGCGGATGCTGAAGCGTTGCTGACCCGGGTGGGGTTGGCGGACAAACGCGACGCCTATCCCTTTGAGCTCTCCGGCGGACAGCAGCAACGGGTGGGGATTGTTCGTGCCCTTGCTTTGAAACCGCAGCTGCTGCTCTTCGACGAGCCCACCTCCTCTCTGGACCCCGAGCTGGTGGATGACGTCTTGGCCGTCATCAAAGAATTGGCAGAGGAAGGCTGGACCATGGTCATTGTCACCCACGAGCTGGCTTTTGCCCGGCAGATGGCCGACGAGGTGGTTTTCATGGACGGTGGTGTGGTGGTGGAACGCGGGCCCGCCAGCCAAGTGCTGCGCAAGCCGCAGGAGGAACGCACTCAGGCGTTTGTGCGCCGGCTGCTGCACGAGCTCTAAGCCGTTGGGTCCACAGCCGGACCCGTCGTTTTGTGCCGATTGCAGAGGCATCCGCTACCAAGAAATCCATCACGGACGAGCCGCCTAAGGTCTCGTCCAGAGACGCCAATTTCAGCCACTAACTGTAAGGGTGATGAATAGTATGTTGCGCAAGTTTGTCAGTCTCGTGCTTGTGGGACTTCTAACGTGGACCTTGGGCTCATGCGGTGCTGGCAACCCCCAGAAAGCCGGGGAATCCTTTGGCGTTGCGGCCACTGCTGCTCTCGACGCTGTTTCAGGTGTTGAGAAAAACAGCATCAGGTACACAGATCCCGGCGGCTTGGGCGCCACCGTCACGGCCAGAGTCACGGCTTCCCCGTCTGCTGATCTGGAAACAGTCATGGGCGATTCGCTCCGGGCATTCGCGGAATCGGCGGGTTCAATCAAACCGCTGGTCCCCGTGTATTTCTATGTTTTCCCGAAAGGCGCAGAAGAGAACGGCATCCGCCCTGATGCACTCGGTCTGGCTCAATCCCCCACCATGGATGAGATCCGCGAGTTCACGAACAGGTAGGGCTTAGCCCACGCGCCCTGGATGCGTGTAGATGTTCATGGTGGCGCCGCGGCTGAACCCCACCAAGGTCACACCACTGTTGTGGGCCAGTTCTACGGCCAAGGATGAGGGTGCACTCACGGCAGCGAGCACCGGCACCCCCGCCATCGCGGCCTTCTGGACGAGCTCAAACGAGGCTCGTCCCGAAACCTGCAAGATGATGTTGCGCAGCGGCAGTTGTTTCTCCCGGAAGGCCGCACCCACCACTTTGTCCACGGCGTTGTGCCGCCCCACGTCCTCCCGGAGCGAAAGCAGTTCCCCGTCCGGGGCAAACAACCCTGCCGCGTGGACACCGCCGGTCTTCTCGAAGAGCTTCTGCTCCCTGCGCAGAAGCTCTGGCAGACTGGCCAGCACCGAGGCTGAGATCAGTACCTCATCCACGTCTGAGGTGAGCTTGAAGTGTGTTGACTTGTGCACGGCCTCAATGGAGGCTGTGCCGCAAATTCCGCAGGCACTGGAGGTGGTGATATGGCGCTGGGCCGAAGGTAGCGGCATGGCCACATCGGGGCGCAACTGGGCCTCTACAACATTGAAGGTCTGCTGCCCATTCTCATCCTCGCCAGCACAAAAACGCAGGGAAATCAGCTGTTCCGGCTCATAAATGAGACCCTCGGAGACAAGGAATCCTGCCACAAGGTCAAAGTCGTCGCCGGGGGTTCGCATGGTGACAGAAAATGATTCGTGGCCAAGCCGAATTTCCAGAGGTTCCTCCACAGCCAGCGATTCCTCACGCACAATACGGCGATTATCGGCCACACTGACCTTGGTGGCCTTGACTCTGCGGATGAGCCGTCCCATAAAAATCCTTTCAAAAAAACTAAAGCGTAAGATCTACACTAGATGCTCCACGATGAAGGGATCCATCATGGCTGGCAAAGCGCCCCAGGAAAACATTGACGAACAAAAGCTCTCCGTTGGCAAAGTGCAAAAGAAGGCCGTGGGCATTCCCGGCATTTTGCACTCCATGGAGGTCTCACTGAACCAAATGGGTGCACTCCGCACGGCTCAAACCCTGTTAAAACTCAATCAGAAGGACGGCTTCGACTGTCCAGGTTGTGCTTGGCCGGATCCGGACAAGCGGCACACGGCAGAGTTCTGCGAAAACGGTGCCAAGGCGGTAGCCGAGGAAGCCACGAAGAGGCGCGTGCCGCCGTCGTTCTTTGCAGAGCACAGTGTGAGCGAGCTGCGGGAATGGGATGACTTCCGGCTGGGCCAGCAAGGCCGACTCACTGACCCCATGTACCTGGCCGAGGGCAGCGATCACTACGTCCCCGTCACCTGGGAGAGGGCGCTGGGGATCCTTGCGGATGAACTCAAGGCGCTGGCGGACCCCAATGAGGCCATCTTTTACACCTCGGGACGCACCTCCAATGAGGCGGCGTTCCTGTACCAGCTCATGGTGCGCGGGCTGGGTACCAACAACCTGCCGGATTGCTCCAACATGTGTCACGAATCCAGCGGATCTGCCCTGACGGAGACCATTGGCATTGGCAAGGGTTCGGTGTCACTGGAGGATATGTACAAGGCCGAGCTGATCATCATCGCTGGTCAAAACCCGGGCACAAACCACCCCCGCATGCTCTCTGCGCTGGAAAAGGCCAAGAAAAACGGGGCTGTCATTGTGGCCGTGAACCCGCTCCCCGAGGCGGGGCTCATGCGCTTTGAGAACCCGCAAACTATTCGTGGACTCGTGGGCGGCGGCACCGCCTTGGCGGACGATTTTCTGCAGATCAAGCTTGGTGGAGATCAGGCGTTGTTCCAAGGTCTGGGCAAGTTTCTGCTCGAGGAACAGCGCCGTCCGGGCTCACCCAATACCGGCCGCGTCTTTGACACCGCGTTCATCGAGAGCCACACCACAGGCCTGGAAGACTATTTAGCACAGCTGGATAAAGTGAGCTGGGAAGAGATCGTCACAGCAACGGGCCTCACCGAAGCGCAGATCCGCACCACCGGCGAACGTCTCATTGCGTCCAAGGCAACCGTGGTCTGCTGGGCCATGGGGCTGACCCAACACAAGCACTCGGTGGCCATGCTCCGTGACGTTGTCAACGTTCTGCTGCTGCAGGGCAACATTGGTAAGCCCGGCGCCGGTGTCTGCCCCGTCCGCGGTCACTCCAACGTCCAGGGCGATAGGACCATGGGCATTTTTGAGCGCATGCCAGCCTCCTTCCTGGATGCGCTCGACGCAGAATTCTCCTTCGCCTCTCCGCGCCCAGACGGCTTTGATACCGTGGCCGCCATCGAGGCGATGCGTGATGGCAAGGCTGGAGTCTTCGTAGGCATGGGTGGTAACTTTGTCCGTGCCACACCGGATTCTTCAGTCACCGAGGCCGCCCTGAACAAGCTCTCCCTGACGGCGCAAATCTCTACCAAACTCAATAAGTCCCACCTGATCACGGGCCGCTCGGCGCTTATTCTGCCCACCCTGGGCCGCACCGAGCGCGATACCCAGGCCAGTGGCGATCAGCGCGTCACAGTGGAGGACTCCATGAGCGCCGTACACGCCTCACGCGGGCGTCTCACACCGGCGTCGGGCATGCTGCTCTCCGAGGTGGCCATTGTCTGCCAGCTTGCCAAGCTGCTGTTTTCCACAGACGACGGCGGCACCCGTCCCAATGCGCCCGTGGCCGACTGGGATGCGCTGGCAGGGAACTACAGCCTGATCCGCTCCCACATTGCTGCAGTGGTCCCCGGATTCGAGGACTTCGAGGCGAAGATCGACGTGCCCGGCGGCTTTGTGTTGCCGCACGGCCCGCGTGATTCCCGCACCTTCACCACGGATTCCGGCCTGGCACATTTCACGGGCAATGAGATGGAGTACCCGCGGGTTCCGGCGGGGCGGCTGCTGCTGCAGACCCTGCGCTCCCACGACCAGTACAACACCACCATTTACGGCAAGGATGACCGCTACCGCGGCATCAAGAATGGACGCCGCGTGGTGTTCGTAAACCAGAAGGATCTGGACACCTTCGGCCTTGCCGACGGCGCCATGGTTGATCTGGTCTCCGAGTGGAAGGACGGGGTGGATCGCCGCGCACCGGGCTTCCGTGTGGTGGCGTATTCCACGCCCGTGGGCTGCGCCGCAGCGTACTATCCCGAGACGAATGTGCTGGTTCCACTGGATTCAAAGGCCGATGTCAGCGGAACTCCCACGTCAAAGTCAGTGGTGATCCGGCTGGAGCCAGTCACCGCCGATTGATCCCGTCACCGCTGATTCAGCCCGCCGGAATCAGCGCCCAGCGCTGTTTGTTCCCGCCGGAATCGGGGCCCACCGCTGATTCAGCCCGCCGGAATCAGGCCAGTGGATCGTGGGCAGCACTGTCCTAGTGCTCACACTCGCCATTTCTTCCCGTTCCGCCCCACTCCGCCAGCATTCCTCCCTTGATCCGTGAGAAAAGGTCGCTTTCACGGGTGAGAGCGACCTTTTCTCACGGATCAATTTCGGATAGCGGCGACTCGGACTTCGGGCATCTCTCCCTTCTTTCCTCCACAGCAGCAGCGCTTTGCCAAGTGATGCACAAAAGCCACGAGCTAGCTGGGATGCGCCGCCTAAATGGTCCTCAATAAGGACATGAGAAATCCACAGCAGCTCCCCTGGAACCTGGCCGGGAAGCCATTCACACTGACTCAAGCCCGCCAAGCCGGTATAAGCCGAGGTAGAACCCGGGCCTCAGACCTGTGGACACCATGCCGGGAAGTACGTATGCCTCAAGGCATGAACGTTAGCCTCCTTGATAGCTGCCGGGCCATCACGTCCGTGACTAGCTCAAGTCTCATCAGCCACATCACAGCAGCAAAGCTTCATCAATTCCGGCTCCCCCTCCGGTATCTCACTAATGAAGAGATCCACTTGTCCAAGAATCTTGGACAAGGCAGACCACAGCGCAGCCGAGTTCACGGTCATGAGCTGTCCCTGACCACCCGTGATTACGCCATGGTTGAAGGTATTCCCGTCACATCCGTTCAAAGAACGCTGGTGGACATTGCAGCAATTCTCACGGTCAATGAACTGGTTGCTGTTGCCGACCAGATCGTTTGTGCCCATAACCTGCATTTTGGTCCCAGAAAGCTCCCGCTAGTGGAAATCAGTGAACTGAATGCGTACATTGCCCAGCACCCACACCAGCGCGGCATACGCACGCTCACGGCAGCCATGAAGCTGGTGCGGGTGGGCGCAGATTCAGCACCGGAGACCCAGCTCAGGCTGTCCATCCAACGTTCAGGGCTCCCAGAATTCATCTGTAACTTTGAAATTAGGGATAATGCCGGGAACCCTAAAATTGCTCCAGATTTGTCATGCCCTCGGTACCGTACGTGCGCAGAATATGATGGCGCACATCATCTAAGTGCCGAACAACAATCAAAGGACCATGACCGCAACTTTCTCACCAGTACGCTGGGGTGGCACCAGGCCGTGATCAACAAGAACGATATGGGAAATGGCGCCCGAGTCGCAATTATCAAAATAGCGCGGATGCTAGTTCTCGGCGGGTGGAATGATCCGGAAAATTTGGCCAAAGGCTCACTGCTTGGCCAGCTGCATGTCCGCAAGGACGTCTTCTGAGAATTCACCCGTGAGAAAAGGCTGCTCTAGCCCCACAGAGCAACCTTTTCTCACGGGTCAATGCAGCGCTGGGCGCTCATCCAGCCGGGCAAGCGAATTCAACTTCCGTGACGGTGTTTACTTCCACGGCAGGTGCATGGCAGGCAAACTCTCACCCATCTTGGCTCCGTGCGGCAACACCGCCATGAGGCCATCGGCCGCTGCGAGTCCGCGCATCATGGCGGAGTCCGTATGGGCACAAGGTGAGGCCAGGCCGTACACCAGCCGGTAGGGCATGAGCCGGGTGGGCCCGTGGAATTCTTTGATGGGCGCTCCACACCGCACCTCTGTCAACGCAGGCTTCGCCATACTACCGAGCCGCGCCAGCAGCGGCGCTCCCAAGGTCATGAGCCCCACCATGGCCGCCAACGGGTTCCCCGGCAAGCCTACAATGAAGCGCCCATCCGGCAGTTCCGCCAGCAGGGTGGGGTGTCCGGGACGCATGGCGATCTGCGGGACGTGAAAAATTCCGCCCATGGCCGTGATGGCTGCACGCAGGAAATCGGCGCTGGAATGTCCTGTTGCGCCCGTGGTAATTACGACGTCGGCCGGGTCCTCTTCGTCGTCGGCCAGCGCATCCAGCATGGAGACAAGGTTATCTGCGGCCCGTTGCAGGCCCACTACGGTACCGCCCAGTAGGCTGAGAACGGCGCCCAGCTGAGGCGAGAAGGCATCCCGTACAAAACCAGGTTCAGGCACTCCTGCGGACACCACCTCATCTCCCGTCAGGACAATCTTGACGGCGGGCCGCCCCATCACGGGAAGTTCGTCGAGTCCGCCCAGGGCGGCCAGTGATACGTGTGCCGGGTTCAGCATGACTCCTGCCTTGATCAGCAATTCCGCTTCAGCAGCCTCCTGACCAGCAGGGCGGATGTGCTGGCCGTTTTTTGGCTCTCCCGGACGGGCACCAGCCCCACGCACCAAAATCGGCAGGCCATCCTCGTCGGTGGAGATCTCGCCCGATTCGCTGCGCAGCACAGCCTTGGCGCCGGGAGGAATCAGCCCACCGGTGACTATAGGTGCGGCCTGCCCCGGGGTGATCCGACTGCCCTTCTCGGCCAGAATCCATGGCGGACTCCCCGCAACCGCCCACCCATCCATGGCTGAGGATGCATAGTGTGGCATGGCGTGGCAGGAGACTACATCTGCCGCGAGAATTCGCCCCACAGCCAGTGCGAGTGGAACAGTGTGGGCAGCCAAAGGACGGGCCACACTCCACGCGTGATCGCGGGCTTCGATCCACGTAAGGGGCAGCGCCCGCGACTTCGCAGCCTGCGCGGCAACCCCGTCAGCGGCTGTTGCCTGGGCAACCCCCTCAGGGGCATCTCCGGCAACCTCCCCGGCTGCCATACTGGCACGATTCATCTTGGTCGCCCTATTGTCCTGCGGAGTCAGTGGAGTCAGTAGCGCCTGCGGAGTCAGTGGCGCCAGTGGCGTCTTCAGCCGCGGGCGCCTGTGCTGCCGCCAACTGCTTCGCCATCCGAAGAGTTACCTTCATGGCTGCCTCCTCGGTAGCCTGGCCCGAACCTGCTGCCAAACCGGCAGCCAACCCGGCAATGAAGGTGGTCAGCGGTGCTGCCGGACGCACGATTGAATGCGCCGCAACCCCTGCCACGTTTAAGACAGCGTGCACGTCGACCTCAAGGTCACCAATTTCAAAGGCATCCAGCAATGTTTGCGTCCACTTTTGCAATAATTCGTCGTGATCTTCCAACGCTCATCCTTCCGCAGCGGGCGGCCCGGCCGCGATCCCCTGCGAACGGGCGTCCGCCCAAGTATCAATGTCTGCCGTCAGCTGCGCTGGTACAGCAACCTCCAACATGTTCAGCCTAGCAATCAGGGAGAAAACCGAAGCATTCTCCAGTCTGTGTGATGCCCGCGCCGCATCAGCCGCCGCACGTAGTTCCGCCAGCGGGTAGATGGCCGCCAACGGCTGCTGCTTGCCCGCAGCCACAGCCATGACCCCCTCACCGGGCGAACAATCAGCAAGTTTTGCCACCAAAAAACGTGCCACCTCGCCAGCATGGGGCATGTCGCAGGCAAGGACTAAAACATGCCCGGACTCTCCTGCCAAAGCTCCTGTACCCGCAGCAATGCCGGCCGCCGGACCGCAATAGGGCGGGTTCTCCTGCACCGCCACCGCCTGCCCGCAGTGTTTGGCAGTTGCCAGCCAGCCAGCAATCTTCTCCACTGGACCCACGACGGCGATGCCACCGTCGCCTTGTCCTGCCCCGGACGCCGTGGTCCGGTGGGCTGCGATGACGCACGCGGCAGCGTCCACCGTGCGTGCCAGTAGCGTTTGTTCCTCGAGCATGAGCCCCGCTTTGGCCACCCCGCCCAGTCTTCGCGAGAGTCCGCCGGCCAGGATCAGGGCGTGCAAATCTCCTCCGTCAATGTCAGTCATGGGGCCATAGTATCGGCACTGAGCAGCTGAGAATTCTCCACACCCTCAAGAGCTCAGCGAAAAATGAAAAAGTATTTGTGCACTCATTGCAAATTTGCAGGAACTGCAATTATTCTGATTTTGTGCCCAACGGAACAGCGTGGCACAGACTGCGCACCTTATTTTGGAGCCGTCATGAAAATTGATCTGCCGAACCACACAGCATCTCAACTCTGCTCCGATGATGATTCCGATCAGCATTCTTTGCGGAGTAGAAAACGTGCCGCGACCCGCCTCACCATTCGCCGCGAAGCCATTGCACTGGGACTAGCCCACGGCTATGAAAACGTCACAGTGGAGATGATCTGTGCCGCAAGTACCGTCTCCCCGCGCACCTTCTTCAACTACTTTGGCAGCAAGGAAGGCGCCTACATTAGTGCCCATAAGCCACTGCCCACGGCGCAACAACACAGGGACTTCGTGGAAGGCGCCGGGCCCAGTGTGTTCCGTGAACTCTTTGAACTCATCTGCGGCACCTTCCTCGCAGCGGAAACGGATCTGGAACTGTTCCAGGGCAGGCACCGCCTCATCTACCAAACACCCGAGCTGTTAAATAGGGAAAAGTCCCGCATCAGTGAAATGGAAGAAATCTTTGCGGGGTACGTTCTGGAGCGTTTCCAGCACGAGGGGCGCAGCACCACGGACACCCCGGATCTCGAGGACGAGGCGCATATGGTGGTTGCCCTGGCCTCAGGGGCTCTGCGGTTTGCCTTGCAAAAATGGGTTGCTGGCAATTTCACCTCGACTAGGGAAACACTCATGCGCACCACCTCCGCACTGATCCAGCGGGTCACCACCAACGAACACTGGCCCTGAGCACTCAGGCGCCCGCCGCCTGGCCCGCCCCCAACGCAAAGCCGGCGTGACCGGCCAAGGCGACGGCACGGCGTCGTACTACTTTTGACAATAGATACCCAAAAACTCCTGCACATCATCCGGCCGCTAGGAATCAGCCATGACTTCAACTACCAAAATTGTGAATCCCCCCGCAGCATCGGATCGCCGCAGCATTCTCCTGGTTTTCGCAGGACTGATGTTGACCATGCTGTTGGCCTCCCTTGACCAAACAATTTTCAGCACGGCGCTTCCCACCATTGTTGGCGAGCTCAATGGCGTCAACGAGATGCTGTGGGTCATCACGATCTACATTTTGGCCTCCACCATCATGCTTCCCATTTACGGCAAACTGGGCGATCTCATGGGCCGTAAAGGCCTCTTCATTGGGGCCATCTCAGTGTTCATTCTCGGTTCGATCGTGGGCGGTCTGGCACCTGACATGACGTGGCTGATCATAGGCCGCGGTGTTCAGGGCCTCGGTGGCGGCGGTTTGATGCTGCTCTCTCAAGCCATCATTGCCGATGTTGTTCCCGCCCGTGAACGTGGCCGGTACATGGGTATCCTAGGTGGCGTGTTTGCCCTATCCTCGGTGGCCGGGCCGCTGCTGGGTGGCTGGTTCACCGACGGGATCGGCTGGCGGTGGGGCCTGTGGATGAACATCCCGCTGGGCTTGCTCGCCATTGTCTGCGCCATCTTCTTCCTGCGACTGCCGGCCCATCCAAAGGTTAAGGTCCGTGTGGATGTGGCTGGCATGGCACTTCTTGGCATCACCTCCACGCTTCTGGTACTGGTCAGTACGTGGGGCGGCACCAAGTACAGCTGGGGTTCCCCGCAGATCATTGGTATGAGTGCAGGCACGGTACTTGCCGCCTGCCTGTTCATCTGGGTGGAGAGCAGGGCTGAGCATCCCATCATGTCACTGCACCTCTTCAAGGACCGCAACTTTAACCTAACGACGGCGGCCGGGCTCATCACCGGAATTGCCATGTTCGGCACACTGGCCTACATGCCCACGTTCTTGCAGATGGTCACGGGAGCCAATGCCACCCAGGCAGGCTTCCTCATGATCCCCATGATGGCTGGCTTGCTGGTCACCTCGATCCTGTCGGGGCAGATCGTCAGCCGCACCGGACGGTACAAGTGGCTCCCTGTTGCGGGCATGTTCATTGTGGCTATTGCCTTGGTACTGCTCTCCACCATGTCCGCCACCATGGAGGTCTGGTTGATCTGCTGCTACCTGGCCCTTATGGGAATTGGACTGGGCACCTCAATGCAGATTCTGGTGTTGATTGTGCAAAACCAGTTCCCCAACTCGCAGGTTGGCATGGCCACCGCATCCAACAACTACTTCCGCCAGATCGGCGCTTCGCTGGGTTCTGCCGTGGTGGGGAGCCTCTTTGCTCACAGGCTGGCAACACTGCTGACAGAGCGTATCCCGGCTGGCGCGTCCGGCGGCAGCGGTAGCACCGGCATCAACTCTCTGACACCGGCTATAGTACGGGCGCTGCCTGAGCAATTGCGCACCGTGGTGATCGGCTCCTACAGTGACGCGCTGACACCCATCTTTGTTTACATGGTGCCGCTACTTGTGCTGGCCGGAATCCTGTTAATGTTCGTCAAGGAAATTCCGCTGGCCACCTCCATCCACCATGGCGGACCCGCCGAGGATGCCCAAGGCAGGGATGGGGTGGGTGCACACGGCGCCGACGCTGAGGGTGCCGGTCCGGAGGGTGCCGGTCCGGACGCTCTAGACGTGCCGGATCAGGAGCTCACTGTTCATCGCATACTCCCGGCTTAGACGCGCGGAATACTTCCCGGGTAGCCGGATGCTCACAGCGCTCGAATATTCAGGGACCGCGGGTACTCCCCGGATAGACGAGGGATTAAATGCCAAAGCCCCGTCGAATGACGGGGCTTTGAGCAAGAAAGCTGGTACTACTTAGTGACCCACTGCAATGAAGACCGGTGCCGAGGCTCCCGGTATGCTGGCTCCGGCGATCTGGGTGTTTCCCATGTAACCGCCGTGAACTGCCTGGCCGTTGCCAATGTAAACAGCAATGTGGGCCAGGCCCACGCCACCATCTGCATAGTAAATCAAGTCGCCGGGCTGGGCTTCGCCCTGGGATACTAGCCGGCCCTTGTTCAGGTAGTCACCAGGCCAGCCTACCCAGGAAATCCCTGCAGCAGACAGAGCGTTGCGGACCAGCGCGGTGCAGTCCTGAACCACACCAAGCTGAGCCAAGGCAGCGCTGGCAATGATTGAGCCGACTCCGCTATTGGCTACTACCTTGGGAGCTTCCGGCTCAGGGCTAGCAACGGTAAGCGTCGGAGCTGCTGCTGCTGTTGCTGCTTCTGCTACTGCAGGTGCTGCTACTGCTTCAACTTCGCTGGACTGGGCCTCTACAACTGCCGGCTCTTCAACTACTACAGGAGCCGGGGTGGAGGTGATAGCGGGGGTGGCGAAGGAAATCTTCACCGTGGATGCTGCCGTGATCGCGGAAGCAAGTTCCGTGTTCAGGTTCAGCGTGGTAGCACCGTCGGAAGCGCGCTCCACGGTGGGAGTTGCAGCGTTTGCGGCGATACCTGAAGTCAGTACCAATCCTGACGCTGCTGCGATTACAGCGGCCTGACGACCAACCCCACCGACATTGAAACTGACGGCTTTCGTGAGGGTGGAGATCGGACTGGTCTTAACAACCTCGGCGCGGTGGCGCCCAAGGGCAGTGTTTGAAGCCAAGAAGGATTCCTCTCCCAAAGCCTGCGAGGTAAGCTGTCGGATTCGGATGGGAGTCACCCGGCCGCTCCACGTTGGCGCACGTAAGGAATTTCTTCCTATTCAGTGTTTGAACGCTTCGCGGCTTCACCCCTAGGGTTTCGCAAAAATAACGCGAATCCCGATTATTGGTTCCCCCGCCCCTGCCAGACGATTGATACGAACGGACCATGAGTAGTGGCAGAGCTAGGCAATCAACTCATGGACGCCGACTTGATTCAAAGTTGGCGCGATTACGACGGTACAACAGATTTTTCCCAATGTCACGTTCAGGTCACGGTCCTGTGACTAAGTCGTAACTAAAAGGGCCTGTGGAGGAGTTAGAGCCAACCCATGGGATCGACAACTTCATCGTCAATAATGACTTCAAAGTGGAGGTGGCAGCCTGTGGAGGCGCCCGTTGTTCCGCTGAGGCCTACCTGGTCTCCGCGCTCAAGCTTCTGCCCCACCTTGACGCCGAGGCTGCTCATGTGGTTGTAGGAAGTGGACAGACCGTTACCGTGGTTCACAACAACCCTGTTGCCGCCGCCGTAATTGTGCCAGCCAGCGAACGTCACTACGCCGCCTGCGGCAACAAAAACGTCGGAGGAGCACGGGGCGGCAAAGTCCTGACCAGTGTGCTGTTCACCGATTTGGCCGGTGATGGGGCTGATGCGGTTTCCGAAGGGTGAGGTGGTCTCAATGTGCTTCAGGGGCGCTGAGAGGGTTCCCTTGGCCGCCTGAGGGGCCACGTTGGAGGCGTTGACCTTCAGCGTTTCCTTCAGTTGACCATCGGGATTCAGGGCGCTGGCAATGTCCGGAGTAGCAAAAGTAATGGGGATCTGAGCGCCGGCTGTGACTGGACTCTCCAGTGAAACCGCGGCTGCAGCATCCATGGGGAATTCATCCGCACCTTGGGCTGAGGGAAGCGTGACAGCCAGGACCAGGCCTGTGGCTGCCATGGCAACACCCATTTTCTGGCCGGCGCCGCTGGAGGCTCCGGCACGCAGCAGCTGGGCTACTGAAATTCCTGAAGGGGCAGCTGCCCGCTCTGCGGCAATCAGTTCACGTCGGCTCCCGGGCACTGACATGAGCTCATGAGTTGCCTGCGATGACGCGCGACGGCGTCCCCGCTGTTTAACCTCTGACACTAAAAACCTCTCTACATAAAGCACCTGCGAAGTTAGCTGTCGGATTCGGATCAGAGAGTGTAACTTTCGATCCGGCCTACGCCCTTAGGCACACGCATAGCCATGGCGCAGTCCAACAGGATGCTGCGTCAGGGTTGTTGCGGGTATTGCATTCGAGTGTGGACTTCACCCCAAGACGGCCTATTGGGCCGTCAAAAGTGGTTCCCCCGCCCTTGCCTAAATGATTACTGGCCGGGCTGCGAAGGCAAGGTTCGGTGTCGCAGAACGGTAACGCTTTGATTACGGCGTCAGATAAATACTATACGGCACAAGCGGTAAACGTAACAATTCCGTTACCTGTTCTATTGAAAATGCCGTGTCAAAAATCTCTTAACCCATGGAGACGAACACGTGGGATGCCACTTCTGGCGGCAATTCCAAGGCGCCTTCAATGCCGGGAACCCGTACGGAGATGTACTCGCCCACCTGGGCTAGGGAGATACGGGCCCCTGGGCGCAGCCCACCCTCATCCAATTGGAGCAGGAGCTCGGGCTCCACCTGTATCCTTTCGGACAGCCGGTGGATGATCACTTCCTGTTCGGGAGCATAGGCGGCCATGGCAGCAACGAGTGTGACCAATCCGGCAGCAAATAAGGGCGCCACTTCGCCACCTAGCTCTTCCAACCCCGGAATGGGGTTTCCGTACGGCGATTCCTTGGGGTGGCCTAGCAAGTCGAACAAGCGCTGCTCAACTCTTTCGCTCATGACGTGTTCCCAACGGCAGGCTTCTTCGTGCACATAAGCCCAGTCCAGACCAATAACATCCGCGAGAAGCCGCTCCGCCAGACGGTGTTTGCGCATGACACGGGTTGCCTTCTCACGGCCGGCTGTGGTCAGTTCCAGATGCCTGTCACCGGAGACGATCACCAAGCCATCGCGTTCCATCCGCCCAATGGTCTGGGAGACTGTGGGCCCAGAATGGTGTAGGCGTTCGGCGATGCGGGCCCGTAGAGCCACAATGCTCTCTTCTTCCAATTCCAGGATGGTCCGCAAATACATTTCAGTCGTGTCAATCAGATCGGCCACGGCAGCATCCTCCTGTTTTGGGCAAGAATATTGAGCAAAGTCTTTTCATCTCTACGTTAGCCTGAATACCATACCTGTTGGTAACCAGTCCATCCCTGGCAGCCGTTCGCCGTTGAACAATATTTTTCGTTTCCCACTCATTTTTCCGCTCAGCGAACTTCTACGGCAGAATTGGCAAGAGTCCTTGATCAACCAAGGACACTTCCATCGCTTAAATTTTGGAGCCAGCTGTGAGCGAATCCACGCCCCTCACCATTCCCGCCAACCTGCACCCGGCCGACGGCCGCTTCGGCGCCGGCCCCTCCAAGGTCCGTCCCGAGCAGGTCGCGGCACTCTCCGAAGCCGGCACATCACTGCTTGGCACCTCCCACCGCCAGGCGCCCGTGAAGAACCTTGTGGGCGATGTCCGCAGCGGCCTGAAGCAGTTCTTCAATGCACCCGACGATTACGAGGTGATTCTCGGCGTGGGTGGATCCACCGCGTTCTGGGATGTTGCGGCGTTTGGTCTGGTGGAAAACAAGGCACAGCACCTCTCCTTCGGTGAGTTTGGTTCCAAGTTTGCCTCCGCCACCAACAACGCCCCGTTCCTGGCCGCCTCCTCCATCATCAAGGCCGAGCCCGGCACGCGTCCGGTGTCTGTTGCCGAGGCCGGCGTGGACGCTTACGCCTGGCCGCAGAACGAAACCTCCACCGGTGTTGCCGCGCCCGTAAAGCGCGTGGCCGGTGCCGATGACGGTGCGCTGATCCTTATCGATGCGACCTCCGCAGCCGGTGGCCTAGCCGTGGACGTGCGTGAGAGCGATGTTTACTACTTCGCCCCGCAGAAGAACTTCGCCTCCGACGGCGGGCTGTGGCTTGGCCTGTTCTCTCCCGCCGCGCTGGAGCGTGCCGCCCGCATCGCGGCCTCCGACCGCTGGGTGCCGGACTTCCTGAACCTCAAGACCGCCATTGATAACTCGCTGTTGAACCAGACGTACAACACGCCTGCGCTTTCCACACTTGTCACCTTGAACAACCAGGTGCAGTGGCTCAACTCCAACGGTGGCCTCGATTTTGCCTCGGCTCGCACCGCGGATTCCGCCGGACGCCTGTACACCTGGGCCGAGGAATCCGCCGTGGCCAGCCCGTACGTGGTGAACCCCGAGGACCGCTCCAACGTCATTGTGACCATCGACTTCGATGAATCCGTCGATGCCGCTGCCGTGGCCAAGGTGCTGCGCGCCAACGGCATTGTGGACACCGAGCCCTACCGCAAGCTGGGCCGCAACCAGCTGCGCATCGCCACGTTCGTAGCCATCGATCCCGAGGACATCACAGCATTGATCAAGTGCATCGAGTTCGTCATCGAAAACATCTAATAGCAATTAGCCAGCAGCCCACGAAGGCGCAGCAGGCAAAGTAAACACAGTAAAGGCCCCCTCCGGAGAACGGTGGGGGCCTTTACTGTGCCTACTGTGTACTAACTGCTTTTGCTAGGCGGTAGGGAATTAGTCTTCTGTGTCTTCTGAGGCGCCGTCTTCTGAGCCGCCGTGCTCCGAGTGAGTATCGCTACCGTGCTCAGCGTGCCCGTGCCCCGCCGGCCCATGGGCAGCAGCCAGAGCGGCAGCCGCTTCTTCTTCCTCTTGCCGATCCTCCGGGCGAACCCGATCAGACCAAGGCACCCACGGCGGTGCCAATACAGAGCTCTCTGTAGGCAACATGCCCACTTCATTGACAGTGGAGTACTTGCCACGCGCAATCCGGCTCAAGGAAGCGAACCACACCCACCCGGCATAGCCCGGCTGAAGAGATTCGAACAAGTGACTCACGCAGCGAACACCTTCACTGCGGGCACCCAGATGCTTGCCAATGAACGCACCATCGGCAATGGTCAACACCGCGTCGCGCGCAGTATCGACGTCGGCCGCAAGGAAAGCGTCCGGCTTTCCCACCCGCCACGCCGGAACACCGGGCAGCGGTGCAGGAATGGCGGTTGTAGTGCTGGGAATTTCGGTCATGGTGGGCACCGTTACGCGTCGAAGTTGTCGGCAACCTTGCGCAGCGCAGCAGCAATCTTGCTTGCGTCGCCGTCAGGATATTTGCCGTTGGTCAGTGAACCAACCGAGTGTTCAAGCAGGGAAAGCAGGTCCTGGACAATGGGTGCAAGATCCCGGGCGGGCATCCGCTTGGCCTTCGCCACGGAGGCGCTGCGGTCTAGAACCTTCGCGGCCATGGCCTGAGCGCCCTTGCGCCCATCCGCCACACCAAATTCCAGCCGCATGCCGGGCTTGATGTCACCGGCATCGGCGGGCAGGGCGTTCGCGCGCAAAAACACCTCGCGGCCGTCGTCGGCGGCAATGATGCCAAAGCCTTTTTCGTTGTCGTACCACTTCACTTTGCCGATAGGCACTTGCTTTACCCCTTAAAAGTTGAAATTCGTGAAACGCATTCCGCGCCTGCGCGGTTGCTCTACGCCGTTCCCGGTCCCGGGAATCTGGCGGGCGGTGCCTGCAATGGCGGGTTGTGCAGCTCTACTGAGTACTAGGTTACCGCCTTGATGAAACCCGTGTGGCTTTGTGCCACACCTGTCCGCTGTTAGCGTTATGACTATGAGCCCCCATTTTTCTGCCCCGCAACGGTTGAACCGCGGCTGGGCGATCTTCAATTACACGGCCATGGCGCTGGCTGTCATCGCCCTGATCGCCCTCATTGTGGTTCTTATCAGCAAGTGGGCCGGCGGCCTCCCCTGGCCCGGATTCAACTGGATTGCCATGCTCGCCCTTCCCGCAGCCTTCCTGATGATGGGCACCAGCGTCCTGTACGCAGTGGCCGCCCGCCGCCGCTCCTAACCCGCCTGACTCGCTGCTCTATGGGTACCTTGGCGGCGTTTGCGGCGGATCTTGCCAACCGCCCGGAGCCGGCCCTGCGCAAACTTCTGCTGCTGCGCCCCGATGCCTTGAACCCGCCGGTGCCCACATTCGTGGCCTTGGCTGCCCGGCTTTCCACCGCCTCCTGCATTTCCCGCGCCCTGGATGCACTCAACGCCCCGGCCCTGCAACACCTTGGAACCGGCCCGTGGAATGCTCAGACTTCCCCCAACTCTTCCCTTATGCCGGAGCTCTATGCCCGCGGCCTACTGCTCCTTCAAACGGATAACCAGACGGACGACGCCGGGACCGGGCACTACATGCATGCCCCCTATGTGCTTCCCCTGGCCCTTGTTCCCAACCCGCAGATGCCCTCCTCAACTCTTCCGCCCGAACCTGTGGTGCGTGCGGTCACCGAGGCTGTGTGCAAGAACGCGGCGGGAAGTGCCGCAGATGCCTTGTTACGATCCGTCGATACGCTCGCGGACCTCGCTGCGCACACACCATTGCAGGCGCTTCGCAGTGGCCAGTTCGCGGCACGTACAGTGCGCCTCGTGGCCCAAAACTTGGAAACGGATGAACTACACACCCATTTTCTTCTGGACCTGTGCGCCACGGCAGGGCTGTTGACGTTCCAGACTTCCACCCGGGACTGGCGGTGGGCAGCCCCTTGGTGGAGCGAGCTGGAACGGCAGGAGCAATGGGTGGGCTTGATCCGCTCCTGGCTTAGCTCCCCCGCAACAGCTGGCGAGCCAGCACTAACTAGCAGGGCGAGGCTGCTGTCAGTGGTGGCTGGCAGACCGGCTTGGGCCCCGGTCGCCGTCACCAGCTCTGCCACCACCTCTGCCACCACCCCTGTCTCGCCCTCCGGGATCACCTCAGCCGGGGCCCTGAGCCTGAATTCAGTCGTGGAATCTTATTTGTGGAATCACCCGCGTACAGCAACGGCGGAGGTGGCAGCACTTCCGGAATTACTCACCCACTTGGAATGGCTGGGTCTGACGGGCGCCGGGGCCTGCAGTTGCGCCGGGGACGCCGCCGCCCGGAACGATTGGTTACAGGCTGCGAGCGCTGTGGCGCAGCTCTTGCCTGCGGCGATTGATCGCTTTGTCATTCAAGGCGATCTCACGGCCATCGCCCCGGGCCCCCTCCTTCCCCACATCGCGGCACAACTGAGGTGCGTGAGCGTTGTGGAGGGGCGGGGTCCGGCCGGAATCTTCCGTTTCAGCGAATTGTCCCTGACCGCTGCCATGGGAGCTGGCATGTCCGCCGAAACCATCCAAAATTTTCTCAAACGGTATTCAAGCACAACTGTGCCACCATCATTGGAATTTCTTATTGCGGAAGCGGCCCGGGCGCAAAGAACGCTGGCGCCAACTCCCACACAATGCCTTTTTGCACCCCAGCAACCGGCACCCCCGCACTGGGTGGGGGACGCGCCATGGCCAGGCTCCGGCGTCGTACTTCTCGAAGAAGTGGAAGCACAGCTGGCACTCTTACGGGCGGCAGGGAAAAATACGGCCGGGAAAAATGAGGCAGGGCAGGGTGAGGTAGGGCCCGCCCTGGTGCTGGAGGGGGTGCGCCGAGCTGTTGCCTGCGGATTGAAGATACGGGTTCATGCGGTCAATAATGTAGGCGTAACTGAACACGTGACGGCGGTGCCAGTCTCATTTTCGGGTGGGCTGCTGCTCACCCGCCTGGCTGACACCGGCGCGCCCCGGCGTTTTAGTATTCACCGAATTCAGAGTGTGGACGTGCTGGAAGGAGAGGAGCTCCGTGGCTGATGGCCCGCTGATTGTTCAAGGGGATAAGACGATTCTGCTGGAGGTGGCGCACCCGGATGCGCACGAGGCTCGCCACGCCATTGCCACCTTCGCCGAGCTGGAGCGCGCGCCGGAACACATGCACAGTTACCGGATCACCCCGCTGGGGTTGTGGAATGCGCGTGCCGCCGGTCACGACGCCGAGCATGTAGTGGACGCCCTCCTGCGCTTCTCCCGTTATCCAGTGCCTCACCCGCTGCTGCTGGATATTGCCGAGACTATGGCCCGGTATGGCCGGCTGCGGCTTGAGAAGGACCCCGTGCACGGGCTGGTTCTACGCAGTGACGATGAGATGATCCTGGCCGAGGTCAGCCACACCAAAAAGGTTGCCGCGCTGCTTGGTAGCCGCATTGATCCGCTGACGGCGGTGGTGCATGGTTCGGCCCGCGGCGAGCTCAAGGCCCTGCTACTCAAGGCCGGGTGGCCCGCCGAAGACCTAGCCGGCTATGTTGACGGGACGGCGCACCTGATAGCGCTGACGGACGGCACGGCGCCGGGACAGTGGACGTTACGCCCCTACCAACGCCGGGCCGTGGAGAATTTTTGGGCCGGAGGATCAGGCGTTGTAGTGCTCCCCTGCGGTGCCGGCAAAACCATTGTGGGCGCGGCGGCCATGGCGGCATCGGGAACCACCGTCCTGATCCTTGTCACCAACACCGTCTCAGCCCGGCAATGGAAAGCGGAACTGCTCAAACGCACCTCACTGACGGAGTCGGAGATTGGCGAATACTCAGGTGCCGTGAAGGAGGTCCGTCCCGTCACCATCGCCACCTACCAGGTCCTGACCACGCGCCGCAATGGCATCTACCCGCATCTGGAACTGCTCAATGACCATGACTGGGGACTGTTGGTGTACGACGAAGTTCACCTTCTACCTGCCCCCATTTTCCGCATGAGCGCGGATCTGCAGGCCCGCCGTCGTCTGGGGTTGACCGCCACCTTGGTGCGGGAGGATGGCCGCGAGGGCGAGGTGTTCGCCCTGATCGGCCCCAAGCGCTTCGACGCCCCCTGGAAGGAAATTGAGGCCCAGGGTTACATTGCCCCAGCAGATTGTGTTGAGGTTCGTGTTGATCTCTCCCGGCCCGAGCACCTTGCCTATGCCACAGCGGACGACGGCGAGAGGTACCGTTTGGCGGCTACCTCACCAGCGAAGACGGTTGTTGCCCAGGCTCTTGTGGCCGCGCATCCCGGGGAACAAATCCTGGTGATGAGCACGTATCTGGACCAGCTCGACGAGTTGGCGGAACGGCTGGATGCACCCCTCATCAAGGGCAACACGAAGGTGGCAGAACGCGAACGGCTCTTCGAGGACTTCCGGCAGGGCCTTATTTCGGTGCTGGTGGTCTCCAAGGTGGCCAATTTTTCCCTCGATCTGCCGGAAGCCTCAGTGGCTATTCAAGTCTCCGGATCCTTTGGTTCCAGGCAGGAAGAGGCGCAACGCTTAGGCCGGCTCATGCGGCCCAAGAAGGATGGCCGGACCGCACGCTTTTACACACTCGTGGCCCGCAATACCGTGGATGCCGAGTTCGCCGCCAAACGCCAACGCTTCCTGGCCGAACAAGGCTACGCCTATCGGATCATTGACGCCGCGGACATTCGCTAAAGACTACAGTTTTTGAAGGCGCATTAACTTGGCCGCCGAACTTGCCACGTGTCGGTTGGCACTCGGCGGAGTAGGATCAAAAAATGCGGGGCCCTCCGCACTTTGCTCGCGCCAAGGGAGACGCCATGAACACCGAGGAGTCTGTTGCCGCCCACTACGGACGCGGCAAGGTAGAGGAACAGTTACTGGGGATCATTAAGGCCGGCGGCGGGAACCCCGAGCACTTTGCCCCAGCCGATCTGCACGGCGCAGACCAGCTCCACATTGGTGGGGCAGCCGCAACCACGCGCATAGCCCAGCAGTCGGGCATCAATGCCAGCACCCGGGTCCTTGATTTGGGGTCAGGTACCGGCGGGGTATCCCGCCATATAGCCCACAGCTTCGGTGCCACCGTTCACGGCGTGGACCTCACCCCGGAATTCGTGGAGCTGGCCCGCTCACTCACGGCCCGCACTGGACTCACTGACCAGGTGGCGTTCAGTCAGGGGAGCATCCTCTCACTGCCCTTCGACGATGATTGCTTTGACGTGGCTCTCCTGATCCATGTGGGGATGAACATCCAGGACAAGGACACCGTCTTTGCCGAGGCGGCCAGGGTACTGCGTCCCGGCGGTGTCTTCGCCATTTACGATGTCATGCTCATGGGCGGGGACGTTGAGGGTTATCCGCTGCCGTGGGCACTCACGGCGGACACTTCCTTTATGCAGCCTCCGCTCGCCTATAGCGACGCCCTGTCCCAGACCGGATTCATTGTGGACAGGGAGGCCAAACCGTTGGCCGAGGGAATTGCGTTTCTGGAAAGAGCCACCAGCTCAGGAGGACCTGCCGGGGTGGATTTGCCCGCCATGGTGAACTTGCTGGCGGCCTTCCGGTCAGGTGTTTTGGCACCAGTGGAAATATACGCTCACCTGCCCTGAGCCCTGCCACCTACACTAGATTCGCCCGTCCTAGACGCAGGCCCCGTCCATGTCTCTCACCCACGCCTCGTGTAAGGCGAGGAGTTCAGCGGCGAGGGCTGGTTCGGCGTCGTACAGGTTAGTGGTCTCGGCAGGGTCCGTAGCCAGGTTGGCCAGGAAGAAGCCGCTGCCGGGCTCGGCGTGCTCCACGTCCCTGATGGCCTCCGCGACGGGCGAGCCGGGCTCAACCCACACCAATTTCCAGTCCCCACGCCGCACAGACCACTGCCAGCCGCAGTCCCAATGTAGGGCGTCGTGACTGGATGTGGCCAGCAGATCGCGGCCGTCGCTGTGCGCATAGCGGGACGGGTCCGCGCCGGCTGCAGCCATTGCCGTGGGCAGGATGTCCATGGAACTCGTGAGCCCGGCCAGCGTAGTGCCGGCCTCCACGTGCCCGGGCCAGCGCAGGAGGAACGGCACGCGCACGCCACCTTCCCACAGTGTGTACTTTGTCCCACGTAGCGGCAGGTTCACACCGTAGTTGCAGGTGGATCCGCCATTGTCAGTGAGGTAGATGACGATGGTGTCCTCGGTGAGGCCCAGCTCATCGAGTTGGTCCAGGATGAGCCCAATTTGGGCATCCATGAGCTCCAGCTGGGCCAAATAGTAGGCGCGGCCGTTTTCCAGGTGCGGGCTGATGGCGCCGTCGTACCAGTCAATGTACTCACCGGCGCCGGGGTTCCAGTCCTCGTAGGCGGGCAGCCCGCGCTTCTCCAGCTCCTCGGCGGGTAGCTGCCAGCAGAAGTTGTGGACGGCGTTGAACGCGACGGTGGCCAGGAACGGCGTCTGCGCGTGCTCGGCCACGAACTGGCGGGTCCGCTCACCAATGGCGTCAGTCAGGAAGCCCTCGAGCTCCTGCGGTTCTTCGCCGTTCCACAGCGGCTGGACAGCCATGGGGAATGCGGCCTCGCCGTACTCTGCCACCGACTCCTCCGAGTGGTGCAGGTAGTTGAGCCGGCCCATGGATTCCCCAGCCAGGCCGTAAAACGATTCGTCGTAGCCGTGTTGCGGAGGGGTGCCGCGGTGGCCGTGGTGTTCGCTGCCGTAATGCACTTTGCCGAAGTAGCCGGTGGTGTACCCCTCCGCGCGCAGCAGCTCGGCCATGGTGGGCACGCTCTCCGGGCCAATTTCTGAGTCCGTGAACCAGCGCGCACCCCATCGCTGCTGGTAGCTGCCGGCGGCAAGTCCCGCCCTGGACGGCGAGCAGATGGGCGCCGTGACGTACGCGTTGGAGTACGAGGCGCCTTCCCGTGCCAGCCGGTCCATGTGCGGGGTGTCCACATCGTTCTGCACGCCGAGGATGGAGCGGTCGGCGTAGCCGTGATCATCGGAAATGATGACCATGATGTTGGGCTGGCTGGATGTGCGCGGCTGGTAGGGCTGGTGCTTACTGACGGGCTTGCTTACAGACGAGGGCATGGCTGCTCCTGTAGGTGTTGAATGAGGGGGCAAGTTCAGGGTTACGGAGCCAGTACGGCCTTGAGCGATTCCAATGCCTGTGCCACGGGCGGCAGCGTTGGATGCCAGGCACGTTCCCATTCAAGGGAAATCCATGGCTCGGTAGTACCGCGGGTGGCCAAAATTCCTGCCACCAGATCCCGCATCTGCGCCAGCGGCAGCTCTCCGGCGCCGGGCAGGGTGAGGCTCACTGTATTGGTGCCCTGCTGACGAACGCCGTCCTTGTATTGGGCGTAGGCCAGCGAGTCCGCGAGCAACTCGGCAGTGCGCGCGGGCGCCTCGTCGTAGCGCCACGGGTGCATCAGGTCCCAAATCACCTGGACAGGCGCGTCCGCGTCAACATGAGCCAGAATCCGCACAATATCCTGCGCCCGCGGGTGCGAATCGTGAGTTTCCAACAGCATGCTCACGCCGCGGGCCCGGGCATGGGCGGCTGCAGCGTTGAGCCGGGCGGCACCGTGCTGATCCGCCGCCAGCAGTTCCGCGGACGGCTCCTCTCCCGGCCCACACGGCTCAACGCCGGCCCCCGGGAAAACCCTGACATGTGCGGCGGACAGATCTGCGGCAAGGTCCACGGCGGCCAACAGTTCCGCGAGCACCGGATCGTTTACGCCCACCCCCTCGTGGGGGACGGCACAGACCCGGACGTAGCTGGCCAGGGCCAGGACAGTGATCCCGGCAGCGGCGAGGGTGCCCGCCACGTGGGCGCGCCCGGCCGCATCCATGGAAGGGAAGACGAACTCGCCGTCGGCGGCACGGAGCTCCACACCAGTTGCCCCCGATGCGTGGGCGGTGGCAATCACCTGTTCCAGAGAATCCCCGGGACACCCCAGGGTGGAAAACGCCAACGGCATGGCAATCCTTTCATCGGCAAACAACGGCAGTCCCATTAACTCTAGTGCGGAAAACGCTTTCCATCAATGTTTGCGGTCTATTGAGTCCTCCTTTATTCCTCTGCCGGAACACTGGTATTGATGAGGGTTAAACACCTTTGAAGGAGCACTCGTGACCGGCCAGCCTGCCAGCAAGCCCAACATCATTTTCATCCTCAGCGATGATCAAGGCCCGTGGGCGCTGGGCTGCGCCGGAAATGATGACATCCACACTCCCGTGCTGGATCCCCTGGCCGCCAACGGCACCAGATTGGAGAATTTCTTCGCCGTCTCCCCCGTCTGCTCCCCCGCCCGTGCCAGCCTCATGACGGGGCAGATCCCGTCCCGACACGGCGTCCACGACTACCTCACCGGAGTGGAGGTCGGAGCCGGGGCCCCGGATTATCTGGCCGGGCAGGAAATCTTCACCGACGTGTTGGCCGATCACGGCTACCGGATGGGACTGTCCGGAAAGTGGCATCTGGGCGCCAATGACGCCCCGCGCAAGGGATTTGTGCACTGGTACGGACTCGAAGGCGGCGGCAGCCCGTATACCGGCGCCACCATGTACCGCAACGGCGAGCGCGAGGAAACCACCACCTACCTGACCGACGCCATCACCGAGGACGCCCTCGCCTTCCTGGCACGGGAAGGTGCCCGGCGGCAGGAATCAGCTGCAGCCCGACCTGGAGAAGTGGAGCCGTTCTTCCTGGCTGTGAACTACACGGCACCGCACAAACCGTGGAAGGGCCAGCACCCCAAAGAGTTCGAGGACCTGTACGCGGACTGCGCCTTCGAGAGCTGCCCGCAGGAGGAGCCGCACCCGTGGCAGCCTACCGTGAACGGGGTGGCGATTGGCGGGGAACCGGACGTCCGGGCCGCCCTGGTGGGCTACTTTGCCGCCGTTAGCGCCATGGATGCGGCTATTGGGCGGCTCATGGCGCACCTTCAGGAGCTGGGCCTGCGTGAGAACACCCTTGTCATTTTCAGCAGCGACAACGGCTTCAATTGCGGCCACCACGGCGTGTGGGGCAAGGGCAACGGCACGTTCCCGCAGAACATGTACGACTCCTCTGTCAAGGTTCCTGCCATCTTCAACTGGCCCGGACGCATTGCCCCCGACCTTATCCGTCACGAGCTGCTCTCCGCGTACGACATCGCAGCCACCATCCTGGACCTGGTCGGCGTGGACCCGGCACCGTTTGAAACGGGGCCCGGCTCATCCTTTGCCCCGCTGCTGCGTTCCGGTGGGGTGGCGTCCGGGAGGGCGGGAGACGCCGTCGTGGTTTATGACGAATACGGCCCGGTCCGGATGATCCGCACCCACGAATTCAAGTACGTGCACCGCCACCCGCACGGCCCGCACGAGCTCTATGACCTGGTGGCCGACCCTGGTGAGCGCAGGAATTTAATGAACGACGCCGCCCCGCACCCTGCGCTGGTGGGTTTGCGTTCGCAGCTGGCTGGCTGGTTTGCCAAGCACGGGGTACCGGAGTTTGATGGCGCAGCGCTCCCGGTTGCCGGTGCGGGCCAGCACAGTCCGTTGCGGGCCGTGACCCTGGGGTCTGTGACAGGAGCCGCGGATCCGCTCGGCGCCTTCACGGGCCCCAATTGGGATGGTGTGTAAGAAAAGAAAATCCCGTCGCGCTACGGGGAACGGCAGCGAGAAAAGCACTATCCGAAAGGTTGGTCCCTACCAGTAGTCCTTTATTCCTCTCTTACGCTGCTTCTGTACTGCTAGGTATCAAAGGGCCCTGCATCCAGTGCGGCGTCCGTGGAGTAAAGGAAACTTGCCATGACGCATGGACTGACCAGACGGCACATTCTACAAGGCGCTGGAGCCTTGACCTTCGCCGGACTTCTTACGGGCGGTTTTGCTCCGCTGGCTCAGGCCGCGGAGACCGCCACGGCTCCGGAGCTTGATGCCTTGCGGGAACGCTGGGTTGATCAGATCACGGGCCGCAAGCTCATCACGGCCGGCGATCCCGAATTTGCAACAGCGCTAGTCCGACTAGACACCGAGGTGACCTCCTCAATTTCCAAGCTACTACCGGGCGGTAACCGTGTGCAGATTTTTTCGGACGCCGCGTTCAGTGCTGATACCCACATGGTCACCACGTACAAGCGGCTGGCTCAAATGGCTACGGCGTGGGCCACCCCGGGGTCAGCGCATGAGGGCAATGCCGAACTTCTCCATCATCTGCTGGCCGCTTTGGAAGATGGCAACAGATTGATTTACAACACCTCACAACCGGAATTCGGCAACTGGTGGAACTGGGAAATCGGTGTTCCCCGTCCCTTGGGTGATGCTCTGGCAATCTTGGGATCGCACGTCCCGGTGGAACTACTGGGACGGTATATGGCCGCCGTGGATCATTTCATTCCGGATCCAACCAAGCAGTTCTCGGCAGAGCGCGGGCCTATCCTCTCCCAAGGAGCCAACCGTGTGGACATCTGCCAGGGCAGCATCATCCGCGCCATTGTTGGCCATGACCCGGCCCGGTTGGCACAGGCCATCAATGCACTGAGTCCGGTATGGCAGTACGTTACCAGCGGCAACGGATTCTTTGACGACGGCTCGTTTGTGCAGCACTCAACCATCGCGTACACGGGAACGTATGGGCTGGTACTGCTCAGTGGGCTTTCTAAATTGTTCTCGTTGCTCAGCGAATCCGAGCACGCCGTCTCCGATCCCAGCCGGGACATCCTGTTCAAGACCGTCGAGGATTCCTTCGCGCCGTTCATACACAATGGCCAGATGATGGATTCTGTGCGCGGCCGCGCCATCTCACGCACGCAGGAACGCAGCTACGACAATGGTGACAAGGCCATTGAAGCGATCCTGTGGCTGGCCCGCGCTGTGGACCCTGCCACTGCCAAGCGCTGGCGCAGGCTCTGCCAGGGCTGGATCTCACGCAACACCTTTGAACACCCCATGACGGGGGCGTCGATCCCCCGCACAGCACTGCTGAAGGACTTGGCAGCTGCACACGTAAGTCCACTCGCTGAGAATTCCGGGCACAGCTTCTTTGCAGGCATGGACCGCTCCGTTTACCGTGGAAGCGGCTGGGCGCTCAGCCTAGGCCTGTGCAGCAACCGCATCGCCTGGTATGAGTGTGGCAACGGCGAGAATGATTTAGGAGCCCAGACCGGTTCCGGCATGACCTACCTGTACACGGGTAAAGCGGACCACTTTGACGACAATTTCTGGCCCACCGCAAATCTGGTCAAGCTACCAGGGACCACGGTGGACACCACCCCCCTGCCCCCACGAGTTGAGGGGCAGTGGGGAGAGCGTACGCCGGGGAACGACTGGACCGGAGGAGTCAGCCTGGGCACCAGTGGCGCTGTGGGCATGCACCTCCTCGCCCCGGGTGGCACCGGCATGCAGGCACGCAAGGCCTGGTTTTACGCCCCGGACATGGTAGTGGCGCTCGGGGCCGGCATCCACTCGCCATCAGAGGCTAGGGTGGAGACCGTTGTGGAGCACCGCAATCTGGGCCCTGCGGGAGGCCAGAAGATCACCCTCGACGGCCGCAGAGTGGCTTCCGCAGCCGCCTCACCGAGCATCCACAAAAACCCGAAATGGGCCCACGTGGAAGGGACCGGCGGCTACCTGCTGTTGGGTAGCACCGCACTGACAGTGTTGCGCGAACAGCGCACGGGGGCGTGGAAAAATATCAATAGCGGCGGCCCCGCAGATATCATCCAGCGTGAATACGCCACGCTGCTCATAGACCACGGAAAACAACCGAAAAAGGCCAGCTACGCCTACGCACTGCTACCGGGAGCCACTGCCAAGACTACCGAAAAGGCAGCTCGCAAGGCACCGCGCATCCTGCGCAATGACACTGTAGGACAAGGCGTTGCGTTAGGACACAAGGAATCCGCAGCAGTGTTCTGGCAGGCAGGTTGGGTAGGTAACATTTTTGCCAATGGACCCGCGTGTGTACTTTATTCGGGTAATCCAGGTCACGGCCGTCTCGCGGTAGCTGACCCCACCCATGCTGCCGAGTACTTGGCGATCACGCTCAAGGGCACAAAATACCGCCGCGTCACGGGTGGAACAGGCGCCACTCTCTCACGCGATGCAGCTGGCAACACGGTGGTCACAGTACGGGTGGCAACATTGCTGGGCCGGACAGTGGAGCTGAGCCTGCAGCGCTAACCACCCGGACATAACACGCTCCACTGAAGACGGGGCCAACCCGCGAAACGGCTGCATAAATACACCCTTCTCGCGGGGTGGCCCCGTCTTCACTCCACCCCGTATTTGCGAAAGCTCAGCGTACTTGAAAAGCTCAGCGCACCAACGCCGGTGTCAACTCAACGGACTCACCGCTCTGAGCAGATTCGTAGGCGGCCAGCACCAGCTCGACCACGTGCTTGGCGTGCGTGCCACTGACGGCTGGCGCAGCCCCGCGCACGGCAGCGTGAAAGTCAGCGAGCTGGGCCGTGAAGGCATTCTGAATATCATCTGCCGAGCTTGTGTGCAGGACTGTGCGGACGCCGTCGATCTTCATGAAAGTACCTCTGCGTGGATCAGCAGTGATGGTGCCCCGCTCGCCCACCACGAGTACTTCATCGATGTTTTCCGGAGTGTCGGAGACAATAGTGATGCGTAGCTGCACATCATTGGCGAGGCGCAATTCCATGGTCCCGTCAGTTTCAACGGGTGCCCCGAATCGGTTCAACGTGCTCGAGGTGATCCGCACGGCGGGCGCACCGCCAATCCACAAACTCCGGTCCAGGCAGTGTGCACCGATGTTGATAAAGGCGCCGCCGCCGGAAACAGCTTTATCAAAGAACCAGTCTGGGCGGGACCCTGGACGGTAGTCGGTGCTTCGGTAATCGTGGATCATCAGCACCCGGCCCAGGACACCGCTCTGAAGCGCCGCCATGAGGGCCAGCTTTTCAGCCATGAAGTGCTGGATCATCCCCACCACCATGACTACCCCGGCTGCCTCGCAGGCCGCCTCCATAATCTTGGCGTCCTCAAGCGTGGTGGCCATAGGCTTTTCCACCAGCACGTGCACGCCATGGGATGCGGCAGCCACCACCATGTCCTTGTGCAGGCTGTGCGGGGTGTTAATAACAACCGCGTCCACCACCCCCCCAGTGAACATTTCCTGATAGTCGGTGTAGACGCTCGCCCCCCAGGGTTGGGCAACGTTGCCGGCAGTTTCCGCGTTCAGGTCACAGACCGCGGTGAGGGTTAGCCCCGCAATGTCCGCAATTCCTTGTGCATGAAATCCGGCCACCGCACCTGCCCCAATAATTCCCAAGCGCATGATTGACTCTCTTTCATTAGCGTTGTTGTAGTTTGTGGGCGCGTGTGTCAGCGCCGTGTTTAGCTCCACAGGAGTCCCTGATAACCAGCCTGGGCCGCAGCCGTACCTGATGGACGGGGCAGTCGTCACCTTCTACCAGTCGGCGCAGCAAGATTTCAGCCGCCATCTTTCCCATCCGATGCTTGGCCGGTGCAACCGCTGTCAGGGGAACTTCAGCCAAATCAGCGAGCTCATCATCATAAGAAACCAAAGCCAAGTCATGCGGGATTGCCACCCCTGCCCGCCTAGCCGCCGCTTCAAGCAAGGCCGCCTCCCTATCACCAAAGACCAAGGCCGCTGTTGAACCGCTGGAGAGTACTTCTTGGAGGAGTTGCTCCGCCGCCCCTGATTCCCACTCCGACTTCAACGCCCGGCGCACCAGAGGAGTGAAGCCCAGATCTGCCGCCGCACGCTTATAACCTTCCACAATGGCTGCCTCGGTTGGCGTGTTGGATCTGGTCAGGAGGGAAACCGTTGGGTGCCCCAACTCCAAAAGGTGGGTGACGGCGTCGTATGCACCACCTTGATGGTCCGAGCAAACATGCTCAGTCCTATCCCCTGGGCCCAAATCCATCAGACTACGCTCGAGCAAAACCACCGGGACATTGAGCGAACTCAATTCACGCACCCGCTGTTTCGGATCCGCAATCCCTGCCAGTGTGGGCACCAGGATCAGCCCGTCAACCCCAGAGTCGATCAGGAATTGGATACTTGAATCTTCCCGCGCAGGATCATAGTTGTAGGTAGCCAAGCGCAAGCTGACATCGTGGCTTGAGAGCGTTTCCTCAATGCCTTGCAGCACCCGTGGGTAATAGAGCTGAGTGTCTGGCAGGAGAACACCCACCGTAAAGCGAGAAGGTCGCCGGGCAGGCTGGCGCTCAGCTACAAAGCTACCTGCGCCTTGGCGCCGTACTACGAACCGTTCCGTTTCCAGTTCCTCATAGGCCCGGCGCACAGTGGTCAGAGACATGCCGGTCTCGGCCGCCAGCTGAGCCTCGGTGGGCAACTTGGCACCCACGGCCCAGGTCCCAGCCAGTATGCCGCGGCGCAGATCGCCCGCCAGAGCTTGAAATTTCAGCTCTCTGGTGTCCGCGTCCCGAATCTTTTTACCCTGTGATGTGTTCTTCAATGTTCCCTCTCCAGCTACTGCTGCGCTTGAGTCTGCCAAAGGTATAAGAGAGGAATATATGAGTACTTTGCATATTCCTCTTGTAGCCTGCACCGCACCTTTGCGTCACTACCCATTAAATGCGCGAGTTATGGGTCAACGCCTTGAGGGTAGCGGTAAAACTAAGATAAAGATAACTCTAAGTACTCATTGAATCCTATCTTTACTCACTGTTTGAGTATTCTCACTGGCCCGTGACGCAGAGCACAACTCCACGCAGGGCACAATTACTTCTAGCAAGGGTGTACGCAATGACAACCAAATTCCGTTTTGCACGGACACTGGCCGTGATGGCCGGCGCAGCCTTGGCACTCTCCGCCTGTGGTGGCGGCACCAACGGTTCACCAGGAGATGGCGGCACAGAGGGCGGTACATTGTCGTACTGGTCCATGTGGAAAGAGGGCGAGCAGCAGCAACTGATTATTGCCCGCGCCATTAAGGATTTTGAAGCTGAAACAGGCGCAACTGTCAACGTCCAGTGGCAGGGACGTTCCAACGTCCAAAAGCTCGTCCCCGCTCTGAATACCAACAATGTCCCTGACATTGTTGATGGCTCCTACGCCAAGCTGGCCCCTATTCTGGGCGACACCGGACAGGCTCTTCCCTTGGGCGATGCTTATGCCGCTGAGGTTGAGGGCACCAAAGTTTCCGATCTGATTCCGAAAAAGTACCTTACTGCGAACAACATTCTCGATGCTGACGGGACGCCCTGGATGCTGCCCTACAGCCTCACATCGGATGGTTTCTGGTTTGACGCAGCGCAGCACCCCGAGCTGGAGACCGCTCCGCCGGCATCATGGGATGACTTCATTGCACTATTAGATAAGTACAAGGCAGAGGGCAAGGTTCCGCTGGCAGCCGACGGCGACATTGGCGGCTACAACTCCATGTGGTTCACCACCGCACTGGTGCGCACCGACGGAGCAGGCTCCTTCGCGAAGGTGGTCCAGGATAAGACAGGCGCCGCTTGGGATGCTCCGAATGTCTTGGCCGCAGCCAAGAGGGTTGAACAAGTTGTCAAGGGCGATTATCTGATCAAGGGCTATAACGCCAGCAAGTGGCCTGCCCAGCAGCAGGTTTGGGCCACGGGTGGAGCCGAGCTCATGCTCAACGGTTCCTGGATCCCGACGGAAACAGGTACTTACGCTTCCGAAGGTTTCAAATTCTCATCCTTTCCATTCCCTGCCGAAGCCGGACAACCAGCATCGGTACGCGCAGACTTTGGCGGTTGGGCCATTCCCAAAAAAGCCAAGAACCCGGAACTGGCTCAGAAACTGGCCACCTTCTTGCTGAAGAAGGACTACCAGGACGCCTACGGCACCGAAGCTAAAGTCCTGCCTATCCGCACCGATGCAGCCACCTCTCCGGAAATGGCATCTGTGAAGAAGTCCATTGACGGGGCCAAAGAAATCTACCTACAGAACGACGGCGTCACGGCCCCCGGCTACGTTGAGAAAGTCTTCTGGCCCATCAACGATGAGCTGTTCCTTGGCAAGATCAACGCTGGAGAATTCGTCCAAAAGATGAAAACCGCAACGGTTCAGTACTGGAAGGACAACAGCTAATGTCACGCACCACAACCCGCCGCTCCCTTTCCGCGGCAGCAGCCGTGGAGAGGGGGCAGGGTGGCAGCAGCATTGACCGTCAGCGGCGCAAGCTTCTTGTACCGTTTGTTGGCCCCGCCTTCATTGTCTACACGCTTCTGTTCATTATTCCCGCCATCGGCGCGGCCTGGATCAGCTTGCATGAATGGGCCGGCTCCGGCCCCATGAAGTTTGTAGGTGTGAAGAACTACATCAGGGTATTCCAAGACGATCTGTTTATGAAGTCCTTTGGCAACACACTCCTGCTGTTGTTCGTGGTTGGTGCTGCCATCTTCATCCTTGCCTTCGCCATGACGTTGGTGCTGCGGGATATGGCCGGGAAAAAGATTGTCCGCAACGTCATCTTCTTCCCGCACCTGATCAATGCCCTCGTTTTCGGCGTACTGGCCGGCTTCATCTTCAACCCGGGCGGCATGGTCAACACTCTACTGAAGCCTTTTGGTGTCACTGAACCACCCGCTTGGCTGGCCCAAGACAACATCTTCCCGCTCATCATGGCCACACTGGTGGCCACCACCACCGGTTATTTCACCACCATCTTGATGGCTGGTGTAGATCGCATTCCTCCTTACTACTACGAGGATTGCGCCCTGGCCGGCGCCAATGCATGGCAGCGTCTGAGGTATGTGATTCTGCCCCTAACCTGGGACGTGTTTGGCACCTGCGCTGTGCTGTGGACCATCTCCTCCGTGAAGATCTTTGAGATCATCTGGGTATTCGGCGGCAGCAGCGGTGCCGGTATTCCACCCACACAGAGCTGGACCACCGCCGTGTACACCTACGTCACGGCCTTTTCCGGCCAGTCCACACCTGCCTATGGGGCGGCCACCGCCTCGGCCATCATCTCTTTGGCCTTGGTATCCGTCCTCGTGGTGTTCCTGCGCCGCGCTATGCGCCGTGACGCCGTTGAATTCTAAGGATCAGCCCATGTCTACTCTCACCGCACCCGACCAGGTACCGAATCAGGCACCGGATTCACGCACCGATACGCCCGGGAAGAAGCGCAGCAAGAACTACCGCGGCGTCAGCCCGGCCCTGCGCGCTGAAAGCAACATCATCCGCAGCATCGGCGTGTTCTTGTTGTGGGCTGTGGTTGCCGTCAGCATCGCCATGCTGCTGTGGATGGTCCTGCAGGCATTCCGCGACACCCGTTCTATCCTCTCCAGCCCTTGGGGAATGCCGGAAAGCCTAGACTTCTCCAACTTCGTGCGGGCCTGGACTGTTGGTGACTTTGCCACAGCAACGTTCAATTCTGTCATCACCACTGCTGTGTCCTCGTTTATAACGGTGGCTCTGGCAGCACCCGCTGCGTACTACCTCAGCCGTGTGGAAAGCCGCCTGACCAACGGGCTGAGCCTGTACTTCATCCTTGGCTTGGGTATCCCGGCGCAGGTCATCTTGATCCCGCTGTTCGTGATGCTGAACAAGGTTTACCTGACGGACAGCCTGATTGGGCTGAACTTGGTCTACATTGCCGGTTCCATGCCGTTCACCGTATTCCTGCTAACGGCGTTCTTCCGCAGCCTGCCCATGGAGATGGAGGAGGCCGCCGCTCTCGACGGCGCCACTGCCCTGCGCACCTTCGTCCAGATCACCCTCCCACTGGCCAAGGGAGGCATCCTGACCGCATTTGTTCTGCAGGTGGTAGCGCACTGGAATGAAACGCTACTGGCGCTGACACTGATCCAGTCCACCGAAAAGTACACCCTGCCCGTTGCGTTGATTTCCTTTGTGCAGCAGCAAACCTATTCAGGTGCTGATTGGGGCGGACTCTTCGCCGGCCTCTGCATCGTAGTCCTGCCCATGCTGGCCATCTACATCTGGCTGGGACGCCGGCTCACGGAGGGCCTGACCTTGGGAATGGGCAAGTAGTGCCCACTCCCAACCTGCTGTTCATTGTCGCCGACCAGTTCCGGGCCATGTGCCTGGAGCCGGGCGGCGACCCTGTTTCCACCCCTAATTTGGATGCCATGGCCTCCGACGGCGTATCCCTGGCCCACGCTGTCAGCAGCTACCCGGTGTGTAGTCCGCACCGGGCCATGATGATCAGTGGGCAATATCCGGACGCGAACGGGGTCACCCACAATGTGAACTCGCAGACCGCCACTTGGGGCGTTGGCTTACGCCCGGATGCCCCCTCGTGGGCTTCGGCACTCAGGGATGCCGGATATAACACCGGCTACATTGGTAAGTGGCATTTGGAGGCCCCGGTGCCCGAGGATGCCATCCACGGCACCGGTCCGCTGGAAGATGGGCGGTACTGGGATGCTTGGTCGCCGCCGGATCGCCGCCACGGCTTTGATTTTTGGTATTCCTACGGCTGTTGCGATGAGCACCTCACCCCTCACTATTGGACCTCCGACGCCGGACGGCACCAGCGCACTAACGTCGCCGGGTGGTCAGCCGCCCATGAAACGGACGTGGCCATTGGCTTTCTAGAACGCGCCGCATCCATGGCCTCCGGGGATGCGGACCGGACGCCCTTTGCCTTGGCTGTTTCCTGGAACCCACCGCACCAGCCCTACGATCAGCTGCCGCTGGTGCACAACACCAGCTACGGCGCCCTTCCCCCCGCAGAGCTATTGAACCGTCCCAACGTGGACCTCGACTCCCCCGCCGGGCGCGAGGCCGCCACTATTGCACCCCTCTATTACGCAGCCGTTTCTGCCATCGATGCGCAGGTGGGACGGTTGCTGGCAACCCTGGACGCTCTGCATCTGGCGCAGGACACACTCGTCATTTTTACCTCGGACCACGGCCAGCAAATGGGGAGCCAGGGCCTTATCTACAAGAACGTGCCGTACGAAGAGTCCATGCGGATACCGTGGGTCATGCGCTGGCCCGGGTGCCTGACCTCCTCTGCCGCGGACAGTGTGGGGATATCCAGTGTGGACATAGCACCTACTCTGTTGGGACTGCTCGGACTGGGCGAGCAAGTCCCCGCAGCAATGCACGGCACCGATGTCTCGCCTGCGTTACTCGCCCACGGTGGCGGGGCCCAAGGGGGTGGCGCTCAGGGGGGTGAAGCTGGGAATCTGGGTTCGCCGTCGTCCTTGTATTTCTACTACCCGCGCAACAGTTCCGATGTAGATATCCGGGGGTTGCGCACAGCCTCCACCAAGTTCATTGCCCGTTTCCAGCCAGCCTCCGGGCTGTCCACAGAGCTGTTTGATCTGGCCGGAGATCCATTCGAATTAGAGAACATCACCGATCCCTCCGCAATCCGGCACTGGGCGGGGAGCCTTTCAAACGCCTTGGCAGCGGCGGGCCAGTCATGGAACGGCGACCAAGCACTGAAAGTATTGGCAAACACTACGTTGGGAGTGCAACTATGAACATCCTTCTCATCATGGCCGACCAGTTTGCTGCCCACGCACTGGCACGCAGCCGTTCCACCGACGCGCATTTCAAAACGCCCAACCTTGACCGGTTAGCGTCTGTCTCCACGGTTTTTACCCAGGCCTACACGCCGTTTCCGCTGTGCGTGCCGGCCCGCAGCTCCATGATTACCGGAAAATATCCGCACCAGCTGGGCATCATGAACAATAAGTCTGCAGATGCTGCTCCGCGCTCCGAGCCTGGCCACGGTTCACAGTCACTTGGCCATTGGTTCACCGCGGCGGGCTATGACTGTGCCTACGCAGGCAAATGGCATGCCCTCCAGGCCAGCGCTTCCGTGAATGACGGCTTTGCCCCCATCCACCCCTTCGGCGACGAGGGTCTGGTGGAGGCGTGCCATGACTGGCTGGGGCAGCGTAGTGGCGAACGCCCGTTCCTACTGGTGGCATCCTTTGACGATCCTCACACCATTTGCGAATACGCCCGTTCTCAGCCCATGCCTTACGGGGATGTGCCAGCCGCCGCCGTTGCTGAGGCTCCCCCGCTGCCGGCGAACTTCTATAAGGCGCCCTACGCCTCTGAGGCACCAGCCATGGAACAGGTTGCAGCGGCACGTCTCTACGGCACGGCTGGATTCAGTCCCGATGACTGGCGCAGCTACCGCGCCACCTATGCCGCACTGGTTCAGCGCGTTGACCAACGCATTGGGCAGCTGCTGGACGGGATTGATGTGGCGAGTACCTCCGTCATATTTGTCAGTGACCACGGTGACGGCGACGCGTCGCACGGCTGGAACCAAAAGACTGCCCTGTACCAGGAATGCATTAAGGTGCCATTTCTGGTGCAGGTGCCAGGGCGGCCCGCAGCGGTGGTCACTGAGCCTGTGGCAGCCGTGCTGGGGCTGCTACCTACGCTGTGCGAAATCGCGGGAATACAGGTGCCGGAGGGCCTCGCCGCACCATCAGCACTGCAGCGGGACGGGAATCCGGTGGTGGTGGAAACAGCGTTCGCGGACGCAGCAGCATTGCCCGGTGCACGAACATCGGGCCGGGCGCTCATCCTGGGGCACTGGAAATACACGGTATACGGGTGGGGACAATACCGCGAGCAGCTCCATGATCTGGCCGCCGATCCGCAAGAGCAGCGCAACCTGGCCGCGGAAAATGCCTTCGCGCCGGAGCTCGAACGGATGCGGACGGAGCTATTGCGCTGGTGTGAGGAGACTGGGGATACGGCGTTCCGCAAGCGTCTGGTGCTGCCGAAAACGGCGCCGGCTGGAAAACATCAAGAGATCTTTCGGGTTCCCTACTAGCAGCTGGGAACTAACTGGGCGTAAGCTGACAGTACATACCCACGGAATATCCAGCGTATTCCCAGCTAATGGTCGGAGACTGAAATGGTGAAAAAGACTGGACCTGAAGCCAAGCTGCTCGTTGTTGACGACGAGCCCAATATTCGTGAGCTCCTATCCACTTCCCTGCGTTTCGCCGGGTTTGAGGTTATCGCCGCCGCCAATGGCCGCGATGCCTTGGCTGCTGCTGAGGAGCACAATCCTGACCTGGCCGTTCTGGATGTCATGCTCCCGGACATGGACGGATTCACCGTGACCCGCCGGTTGCGTGCAGCCGGGCGGCACTTCCCTGTGCTGTTTTTGACGGCCCGCGATGACACCGAAGATAAGGTCACCGGCCTGACAGTTGGCGGCGATGATTACGTCACCAAGCCCTTCAGTTTGGATGAGGTGGTGGCCCGCATCCGTGCGGTTCTGCGCCGCACCCAGCCCACGGAGGACGATGACGCGGTACTGCGCGTTGCCGATCTGGAGCTCGACGACGATGCCCACGAGGTGCGCCGCGCCGGCAAGACCGTGGAACTGTCCCCCACCGAGTTCAAGCTGCTGCGTTATTTGATGCTGAACCCCAACCGTGTGCTGTCCAAGGCCCAGATCCTTGACCACGTATGGGAGTACGATTTCAACGGCGACGCCTCCATTGTGGAATCCTACATTTCCTATCTTCGCCGCAAGGTGGATATTGATGCCTCCCTCCCCGCCCTGATTCAGACCAAGCGCGGCGTGGGGTACGTGCTGCGAACGGCTGACAAGCGCTAACGCACACCCAGTCCATTGATTACGTTGTGGAAAAACGCCTCCCTGCGCTCACAGCTGGTGGCCATCATCAGCGCCCTGTTGAGTGTGTCTTTGTTGGCGCTGGGAGCCACAACGTTTCTTTTGCTGCATTCCTTTCTGGAAGACCAGATGGACACGCAGCTGACCACTTTCCAGCGCTCCATTGTGGGCTACGGAACCGTGGATTCGCAGAATACCGGACAGACCCCGTTTGCCTTTGACTACTATGTGGGTTTCCACTTTTCCAATGGTTCGCTGGCTGATCAAAACCGTTCAGGGCAGGACAAGCCGGTCTACCCGGGCCTATCCATGGCCGAGGCACAGGCCCTCAATGGTAAGAAGTTTTCGGTCCCGAGCAGCGATGGCGGAGCTCCGTGGCGGGTGACTGTTATTGCCCCTCAGAAGTTCAGCTTTGGCACGGTGGAAATGAATCAGGGAGGCACTCCCTATGTGGGTTATGTGGTGGTGGGGCTTCCCTACGAAAACCTCAACATCACCATGGAGCGCTTGGCCGTGGTCATTGCCGGGGTTGCCATCCTGGCCGTCACCTTGGGCACCATGATCGCCTATTGGACGGTCACCCGCTCCTTCAGACCGCTGGGGCGCGTGGAAAAGACGGCCGCGGCCATTGCTGCTGGCGATCTGTCCCGGCGCGTGGATATTGAGAATCCCGCCACGGAAGTGGGCCGGCTATCCGGCTCCCTGAACGCCATGCTGGCCCATATTGAACATGCTTTTGCTGCACAGACAGCGTCAGAAAAGAAGATGCGCCGCTTTGTGGCTGATGCTTCCCATGAACTGCGCACCCCCTTAGTCACTATTCGCGGCTTCTCCGAGCTGTACCGGCACGGCGCCCTTCAGACCCCGGACGATGTCGGCACAGCCATGGGCCGTATTGAAAGCGAGGCCAAGCGCATGGGCGAGCTGGTCGAGGACCTGCTGATGCTGGCCCGCATTGACGAGCAGCGTCCGCTGCAGCTCAAGCCCGTGGACCTGCTTATCATTGGCCACGACGCCGTCCTGGACGCCAAGGCCACAGCCACGGACCGTACCTTTAGAGTCACCGGGCTCGACGGCGGCCCCGGAACCCCTGCCACTGCGGTGGGAGACGAGGCGAAATTGCGTCAGGTGGTGACGAACCTGATGGGCAATGCGCTGCGCTACACCCCCGATGGCTCCCCCATCGAGATCATGGTCGGGACCCGCCACGATGGTGAGGCCCAGTATTCTGTGATCAAGATTCGCGATCATGGCCCCGGCATCTCAGCCGAAGAAGCTCCTCGGGTGTTTGAACGGTTCTACCGCGCGGATTCCTCACGCGATCGGAACACCGGCGGCAGCGGACTCGGCTTGGCCATTGTTTCAGCCATCGTGGCGTCCCATGAGGGAACTGTCAGGTTGGAAAACACCCCCGGCGGAGGGGCCACCATGGCGATTGAGCTGCCCTTTAGGGAAGACAGCACTGACGCTGATTCCTCCACAGACTAGAGCAGGGGCGAGCCTGTCCACGGGCCGGGCATCCAGTGTTCCGCTGCCCCAGTGCGCCTCTTAGGCTGAGCTTACCCAGTGACATTCGCTGGACATAGGCACAAGCCCTAGGTTTGAAGGCAAGGTAACCCCCATGGCACAGTTCAACGTCAACAGTGACGATCTCGCCCTGAAAAGCACCGCAGTCAAAGGCTCAGTGGAACGAATCCGGACCGAGGTAGACGCCATGAAGCGCAACCTCCTGGATCTGCAGTCATCATGGACAGGGACAGCGGCCACCAACTTTCAGTCGCTCATGACGGAATGGCACGCCACCGAGCTAAAGGTGGAAGCATCTTTGGAAAGCATCAACTCCGCACTGTCCATGGCTGCAACTCAGTACGCTCAAGCTGAGGCGGCCAACACCCGCATGTTCACCATTCGCTGAGCTGTCAGGGCTGGTTGGGTTGGGACGGGTTGGGCTGGGTTGGGTTGGGTTGGCCCAACCAGCTTCAAATATAGAAACTATATATTAGAAAATTCTATCCATATGGTATAGATTCATATATAATTATGGTATGGGCACGGCCAATTGGCCCGGATCTTCAGAGGAATCCAACCTTTCCGGACCGTCAGTTTCAGGAGTCAATCTCGAGAAGGCTCTCGAGAATTACTTCTCCACGGCCTTCCACTTCCCCGTAGAACCCTCCTCCGGGAACCAACACCAGGATCTTTTTTTCTCCGATCTTCCAGATCTTCCAGAAGGTGCTGACGATGGTCTGATCGATGAAGAAATGTTCTTCGACGCGGTGGCAGAACAAGCCCGGCGAGAATCTGCAGCCAGCTTCGGAGGCGCTGAAAGCTGCGGTGAAGGATTTGGTGAAGGATTTGAAGGATACGACCCCGCGCTCCAAGACAATCGGCTGCCGTACAATCCACTGGCTGGCGAACCACGGGCTGGCGAACCACTGGCAGACAATCCGCTGGCAGCCAATCCACTGCCAGCAGGCATGGCGCGGAAGTACCTCGATGTCCTGCGCTTCGCCGAGCCACTGATTATGCCACCCCCACTGAGGGTGGCTGTTTATGGTGGGAGCAAACGTGTTCAGCGGCTGCTCCCCACCCTAACGGCTGAAGAGCAAGCTCACTACGTTCAGTGGACACCCGAGCTGGGTGCGGCAGCATTGGCTGGCTTGGATCCCGCGAAACTCTCGGACGAAGAACTCCTCACCTACATTCAGGCCACGGAGCGTCAGGCCTCCTGGTCCATGGCCCGGCAGTCGGCGGCCATCAATGAGTTTTCCACACGTCGACCGCCTGTGTGCGGCGAAGAACCACCCGAGAAGCACCCGGACCGCTCCCGTTATGCGGCGGCAGAGCTCATGGCCATGTTTGCTATCAGCACCGGCGCCGCTGAACGGCTCATTACCGACGCTGAGCTTCTGACCCGGCACCTGCCTGATACCTTCGCAGAATTTGATCAAGGCTCGCTGGACATCCGCAGGGTCCGCTCAGTGATCAGGGGATGCCAGAACACTCCCCCGGAAATTCTCCACGAACTGGAATCCAAATTTCTCAACCAAGCCATGAACAGCAATCCCAACGCGCTGACGCGAAAAGTTCGCGGGCTCGCCGAACGTCACAATCCAGAGCCCATTTCAGAACGTCATCGCAGGGCACGCACTGGCAGGGATGTTTGGCTCACGCCGTTGCCAGATGGCATGGCCCTCCTGGGAGCACGCTTGCCAGCCACTGATGCCACCCTACTGTTTAACTCGCTCGATGAGTGGGCACGGTCAGCCAAGCTGAACGGTGAGGATAGCCATGGAATCACTCCCACAGGGCGTCCATCTCGTTCGCTCAGCGAATACCGGGCGGATGTGCTGATCGATCTGCTGCACCAAGTCCTGCTGCACTCATCCACCCCGCCGCCGAACACTTCTGGAGTGAACAGTTCCGGAGCAAACAGTTCCGGAGCAAACAGTTCTGGCGAAGAGGCGAACGGCGCAGGCTGGAGCGGTGCAGGGCCGTACTTCAGGAATCGAATTCCGGCCATTCTAAATATCACGGTTTCGGCGGACAGGCTCATGGGGAAGTCGGCAGATCCTGTGATACTTGATGGATTCGGCCCCATCCCAGTAGACGATGTCAACCACCTAGCCGCCACTGCAAAGTTTTGGCGAAGATTCCTCACCGACCCGGATACTGGGATAATGGTGAGCATTGGCCGGAAATCACGAAAACCGCCAAAAGCCATGGCTCGTGAAGTTCGGTTTAGGGACCCCGTCTGTACCGGTATTGGGTGTGACCGTCCCGCCCGCTCCTGCGAATTGGACCACACGAACCCCTTCAACAGAATCACGTACTCCTCAGATGGCAGCGAACTGCCGCCCGGAGAAACCAGCATCGAGAACCTGCGCCCACGCTGCCCTTACTGCCACCACCTCAAGGACGATCCTCATACAGGGTGGACTGTGGAGCATGTCAGCCCGGGCGTCACCAAGACAACAACACCAACTGGGCGCGTGTACATACAGACCCAAGCTGGCGTCGAGGCCCCCTTCTAGGGCAACTGCTGAAAACTGCCCCGGCTATCCGCACTACCGTTCTGTGGTCCCTTGATGAAAGCGCAGACGCCATTGTTGGCCATCCAGCTGCCACAGAGAACTTCGCAGGGTGTTTCCATTCGTTGAAAGAGTGCGGTAGCTCAGCAGGGCAGTGGCAGCGTCCACCTTGTTCAGGTTGAGAACTTCCATTTCAACGTCTGCGGCCACCTCATCAGCTAGTAGTTCCAGCGTTTCCGCACGCGAACGCAGGCTTCCGGAGGCACCAATCTCTTCAAAGTCGGGGTGCAACAGCTCCGCTAAACGGAGCGGATTGGAGCGGACACTCGGGTCAAGTAGTTCCTGCTCGAGCTCGCGCACAACATCCAGGCTGCTCTCAACTGGGAGCGCGAACGAGGGATCAGGCTCATCGTCCAGCATGGAGAACAGGTCCGGTTGTGCTTGCCCTGCAGGCTGCCCCGACCCTGAGCAAGCAGAGTTGGCGGCAGGAATAGCGGCAGGGTTAGCACCAAGGTTCGCGCCGGGGAATCCGGGCCCGGCGTTGGGGGAACGTTTGGCCTGGTGTGCGGTGGCTGCGTCCCGTGCGCGGTCATCAGCGGCCTCGTTCAGCTCATGCCCGGCATGGCCTTTGACCCACTCAAAGGTGAATTTGCGGCCAACAAGCGCGGCATCAATCTCCTTGAGAAGGTCCAGGTTCAGAACGGGCTTGCCGTCCGATTTTCGCCAGCCTTTGCGCTTCCAACCTGGCATCCACTTGGTGACGCTGTTGATCACGTACTGACTGTCGCACAGGATGTGCAGTGGTTCCTCCGGCATGTGTGCCGTGGATTTGAAGAGGTCAAGGACTGCCATGAGCTCACCCATGTTGTTGGTGCCGTGGTCCCAACCACCAGCACGCCAGCAGTTGTCATTCACATACCATGCCCAGCCAGCCGGACCGGGGTTTCCTAGAGCCGAACCATCGGCGGCAGCAACAATTGTCATGTGTTACATACTTTCAGACTCCACCGACACTCAGGCACCAAAGGGGCGCCAACACCCCGCCGTCAGGGAAAGAAAAAACACCCCTGCCTGTAGCGGGGATGGATTTCGCATGCTTTTTGCGAAATCGTACTGCCCGCGGGGCAGGGGTGTTTTTACTTGAGCGATAAGACGGTGGGTTAGAAGCCGCCCATTCCGCCCATGTCGTCGCCGCCGCCAGCCGGGACAGCCTTCTCAGGCTTGTCGGCAATGACTGCTTCAGTGGTGAGGAACAGTGCAGCAATGGAAGCCGCGTTCTGTAGGGCAGAGCGGGTTACCTTTACCGGGTCGCTAACGCCAGCAGCCAGCAGGTCCTCGTACACGCCGGTTGCAGCGTTCAGACCGTGGCCGTTGGGCAGTGAGCGGACCTTGTCCACCACTACGCCAGGCTCCATGCCTGCGTTGAGGGCAATCTGCTTCAAGGGAGCGTCAATGGCAACACGCACAATGTTGGCGCCTGTTGCTTCATCGCCGGTCAGTTCGAGAGAGTCAAACGCGGTAACGCCGGCCTGGATGAGAGCAACACCACCGCCGGGGACGATGCCTTCTTCCACAGCTGCCTTGGCGTTGCGCACTGCGTCTTCGATGCGGTGCTTGCGTTCCTTGAGCTCAACTTCAGTTGCGGCACCGGCCTTGATGACTGCAACGCCGCCGGCCAGCTTGGCCAGACGTTCCTGCAGCTTCTCGCGGTCGTAGTCGGAATCGGAGTTTTCGATCTCGGCACGGATCTGTGCAACGCGACCTGCGATGGCTTCGGCGTCGCCGGCGCCTTCAACAATGGTGGTCTCGTCCTTGGTGACAACAACCTTGCGGGCCTTGCCCAACAGGTCAAGCGTGGTGTTTTCCAGCTTGAGGCCAATTTCTTCAGCGATGACCTGGCCGCCGGTGAGGATGGCAATGTCGGAGAGCTGAGCCTTGCGGCGATCGCCGAAGCCCGGAGCCTTGACGGCAACGGACTTGAACAGGCCACGGATCTTGTTCACGATCAGTGTGGCCAGTGCTTCGCCTTCAATGTCTTCGGCGATGATCAGCAGCGGCTTGTTCGAAGCCATAACCTTTTCCAGAACTGCAACAAGGTCCTTGACGCTGGAGATCTTGGAGTTCACGATCAGGATGTACGGATCTTCAAGAACCGTTTCCTGGCGCTCGGTGTCGGTTACAAAGTAAGCGGAAATGTAACCCTTATCGAAGCGCATGCCTTCGGTGAGCTGGAGCTCCAGGCCGAAGGTGTTTGACTCCTCGACAGTGATGACGCCTTCCTTGCCTACCTTGTCCAAGGCAGTAGCAATGAGGGCACCAATCTCGGGATCACCGGCGGAGATGGACGCTGTTGCGGCGATCTCTTCCTTGGTCTCGATTTCCTTGGCGGAAGCCAGCAGTTCCTTGATGACGGCTGCAACAGCCTTCTCGATGCCGCGTTTGAGGGACAGCGGATCGGCGCCGGCAGCTACGTTGCGCAGGCCTTCCTTGACCAGGGCCTGGGCCAGCACGGTCGCCGTGGTGGTGCCGTCGCCTGCAATGTCGTCAGTCTTCTTGGCGACTTCCTTGACCAGCTCGGCGCCGATCTTTTCATAAGGATCGTCAAGTTCAATTTCCTTGGCGATGGAGACACCGTCGTTGGTGATTGTGGGTGCGCCCCACTTCTTTTCCAGCACTACGTTGCGCCCGCGCGGGCCCAAGGTTACCTTTACGGCGTCGGCGAGGATGTTCAACCCACGCTCAAGGCCGCGGCGTGCCTCTTCATCAAATGCAATGAGCTTGGCCATGGAGGCTTCAGTCCTTTCGGGACAGTCATTAGACAATTTCAAGATTCCTCGCACGGCGCCCGCGACGGACGGATGCGCCTTCTGCTGATATAGATACAACAGCGGCAAACCCTCGCCATGTGAGGAAATGTTATTACCCTGACGAAAGCGAAACTGCTAGAAATTAGCAGTCACCACCTCAGAGTGCTAACTCAATAATTAGCACTCGGTACCTCAGAGTGCAAGCGGGAGCGGCACTATGTGCTTGCGGCGAACGGCCGGGCAGGGGCTGGGCCGGGCATTCCCGAAGCTGGCGCAGGGCTTCACTGCAGCTGGCGCCGGGCCTGCAGAGGGTAAAAAACTTACGCTCCCGGGCCCAACACAACCGCTAGGGGAAGCCCGAGTTCTGCAGTATCCACCAACTCAGTGATATTCAGCAGCCCTCCGAGGGCTACAGCATTGGCCTTCTGCTCGAGGCCGCTGTAGAAAATAACCGATGTATTTTGCGGCTGCCCGCCCCAGTTGGAGGACTGTGACACAACCCATCCATCGCCCTGGACTGTACCGGCGTAGCGTGCGGCAAGTCCCGGTACTCCGGTGGCGTTGAAGATGGCCACGGTAACGCTCTTATCAACCACTGATTCGGGAGTTGCTTCAGCTGTGGGTGTTGACGTCGGCGTTTCCGTAGGCTTCGTGGTGGCAGAATCGGTCGGGGCGGGTGCCGTGGTGGCAGGCGCCGTCGGCGCAAGTGTCGGTGCCGCGGTGGTTTGGTTGGCCACAAGGGGCGGCGGCGTGGTGTTACCGAGAATTTTCGGCATGATGAAAAAGGCCAGAAGACCAACACACAAGGCGGCGACGCCAACAATCATCAAAGGCATTAAGGAGCGCCCCTGGGCTTCCATCGAAGACCGGTGGACGCCGTGGCGTGCCGAGTTCTCCTCGACGGCGTCGAATTCATCCCGCGGGTAATTACTCATTGTGCAGTGTGGTCCTTGTGGGTACGGTGGCGAAGGCGTGCGTTAGTTCCCGAGCCGCCGTGCGGAACGGGCCTGTTGCCGTGACAAACGTAGTCTACGCAACCGTTTGACCAGCATGGGGTCATAGGCCAGCGCGGCTTCCGTGTCGATCAACGCATTCAGAACTTGATAATAGTGGGTCGCTGAGAGCTCAAACTTCTCTCTGATGGCCTGCTCCTTCGCGCCGGCATACTTCCACCATTGGCGTTCCAGATCCAGCATCTGCTGCTCGCGTGCACTGAGCCCCACAGGAGTCCCCAGCGTTGCGGTAGTTTCTGCGGAGGGCTCTGCGGAAGCAGTCTCGTGATGGAGCGCTTCAGTCACAACAGTCCCTTTTCCGCTTGGCTCTCCCGTTCGGGCAGCAATCATGAGCCCGCTCTGTCAATGATAGGGGTGAATTACCGCCCTGTCATTTGGGATTGCGTGGATGGGCCGGGCGCTAGTGGGCGCTGTGGAGGAAGTCCCCTTCCCCCACCATGGCCCACAATGGAGAGCATGGACAGCGCACCCAGCCTTTTTGACCTGCCGGCCCCGGAACCCTGGGATGGAACACAATTGCAGGCCCTTGCCGCCTTGAAATCCGCTCCCCTGACGCAAATGGCCCCTGATTGGGCCACAGCATTGGCCTCCTTGGAGGCCACCTTGGCGAGCTTGGGCGCCATGCTTGAACATGAGTACGATTCCGGAACTCGCTTCCTGCCTCTACCCACCCAGGTGCTGCGCGCCCTGGGCACCCCCTTGGCCGAGGTGAAGGTGTTGATTGTGGGCCAAGATCCCTACCCCACACCGGGGCATTCAGTAGGTCTGGCGTTTTCCGTGGACCGCTCAACGCATCCGCTGCCTCGGAGCCTGAACAATATTTTCAAGGAATTGAACACTGACTTGGGCATCCCACCTGCCACCCATGGCGATCTGGGTGCCTGGTCCCGTCAAGGCGTCCTGCTCCTGAACAGAGTACTCACGGTGGCGCCAGGAGCGGCAGGTTCACACCGCCGTCGTGGGTGGGAAGAGGTCACCGAGGCTGTTATTAGAATCCTCGCAGCACGGAAACAGCCGCTAGTGAGCGTGCTGTGGGGCAAGGACGCCCAACGGCTGGCGCCGCTTCTCACCGGAACCCCCGTGATTGAATCGGCGCACCCAAGCCCACTGTCCGCATCCCGCGGCTTCTTCGGATCCAAGCCCTTTAGCCGCATCAACAATCAGCTATTAGCGCAAGGTGCCACCCCCGTGGACTGGCAATTACCACAATGAACTAGACTGGTTAGGACAACCTAACTTGGCGCTTTTTCCGCGCCCACCAGGCCGGCCTGCTTACCCGGCACCAGGAGCTCACCATGACCTCACCACAGCCCGCCGCCACCCGCACCATGGCACCTGCCGTGAAACCCCGCACCCAATACACCCTCAATGTGCTGCGCAAGGAACAACTCAGTCCGCACATGGTGCGCATCATTGCCGGCGGGCCCGGGCTGGCGAAATTTGAGCCCAAGGACGCCACGGACATGTACGTGAAGATCCACTTCCTGCACCCGGGCGTGGAATACACGGAGCCGGTGGATGTGTTTGCACTGCGCGAAAGCATGCCCCGTGAGCTGTGGCCCGTGACCCGCACTTACACGGTCCGCTGGATCGATCTGGCCGCGCAGGAGATTGCGATCGATTTTGTGCTGCACGGCAGTTCCGGGCTGGCCGGTCCCTGGGCGGCTGCGGCCATCCCCGGCGACAGGATTATTTTCTCCGGTCCCGGTGGCGGCTATCAGCCCAACCCCGACGCCGACTGGCATCTGCTCGCCGGCGACGAAGCCGCACTGCCTGCCATTGCTGCAGCCTTGGAAGCTCTGCCCGTAGAAGCCGCCGGCCACGCCTACCTAGAGGTTGATTCGGCCGCTGACATCCAGCCCCTGGACAAGCCACACGGCGTAGGCCTTACCTGGGTGTTCCGCAACGGGACCACCCCCGCCGAGTCCACGGCCCTCTTGGATGCCGTGCGCAACGGACCCTGGCCAGAAGGCACGGTTCATGCCTTTGTGCATGGCGAGCGTGAATACATGAAGGCGCTGCGGGACCTCCTTTTCAAACAGCGCGGCCTGGAACGAGCACAAGTTTCACTCTCGGGATACTGGGCCTACGGACGCACAGAAGACTATTTCCAGGCCGAAAAGCGCGAACCCATCGGCAAGATCCTCTAACCCGTATGATTCTTGCGCCGGCGAGGAACTACCAGGTCAACGGCGGCGGTTCCTGCGCCGGTCCTTCGTGCCCTTGATATGCGTGAACGGACGGGCGGCGTTGTCTCCTAGCACCACGCCCGCGGCAACAGCCAGGATGACAATCAGGGCGTTGAAGAGGCCCACGAACCCGGTGATTGACTCTTCGGGTGTGAGGGTCATGACAAACATGGCGCGGAAGATGGACAGTCCCACCAGCAAGAAGATGATGGACGGGACGGCCACCACCAGTTGCGGGGCACCAAGCCTAAGAGCAATGATGCGGGCCAACATTCCTATCACCACGGCTGCAACAGCTGGTGCGAAGCGACCGCCCAAACCCCAATACATGCCCAAGTAGTAAACCAGATAGCCGATCAACGCCACGGCAACCGTTGGCAACAGCAACCGGACGGCAGTTTGTTCTGCAATGCAGATAGCCACTGTGGCCACGGCCACAAGGCCCAGCACAGAATACAAAGGAAGCAAGCTGTTGATGGTCTCGGCCACGTTGAGGCGCTCGGCCCCAAACAAGGCCCCGGTAACTAGTGCCACCGCAATACCTGCCACGATGGCACCAAAGCTCAGGAAGGCGGAGAGAAAACGTCCAGCGGCGGTGACAGGGAAGCCGTTGATGGCATCCTGAACAGCTGAGACCAGCCGCCCTGAAGGCAGCATCAGCAAGATTCCACCGGCCACCACCACCGATGGGCTCAAAGGCACGCGAGCCATAAAGCACAGCACCGCCACAATGGTGACAATGAAGGAACTAATGGCTGTGACAAAGAAGTCAGGGACCCGCCATTTACCCAGGACACGAGCAGTTTGCCCGGCCAGGAGGATGGTGATCAGGGCAACGATCATGCCAAAGGGTGTGCCACCAATGACGCCCACCACGGCGGCAGCAAAAACCGCTTCAGCAACAGCAACCATCCACCGCGGGAACGGTTTGGGCTTCTTGACAATGACATCCAGGCGCCGGTAGGCCTCATCCCGGCTGACCCCACCGGCGGTGATATCGGTGACCAGCTCATGCACTGCCACCAAACCGGCATAGTTGTTGGTCCAGGAACGGACCACCCGCAAAAGCGTGATGGGGACGGCGTCCCGCGGCGCATAGTTGATGATGACCGACTGGTTGGTGATGTCGACTTCAATGTGGCGCAACCCCAACGCCGCAGTGACGGCGATAATACTTGTTTCAACTTCCAGGGCACCGGCTCCGTACCGGAACATGGTTTCGGCAAGGTGCAGGGCAAAGTCAATGGTTTTTCGCGCCGATTCCTCTGCCTTGCCCACCTGAATAGTGAAGTTGGCATACGGGCTGCCTGCCAGCCGGTCAACAATCTTCATGGGCGCTGTAGGTGGCGACTCTCCCTGAACCAGCTTGCGCAGGATGTTCTTGGCAACGGCATTAGCGTGAGCTGGCTGCAGCATATCTTTTTTCGGCACATCCTTCGAGGCCTGAATCCGGCGGTCAGATCCCACAAGTCACCTTTCCAGTGTTTCCTTTTCTCTCACGCGGCTGCTGCAAGACAGCAGCCGCGGGCAATGCCCTAGTAAAATTTTTGTCCCGTGCGCCGCACATAAATCTGGCGCGCAACCCGTTCCCCAACTGCCGTCCACACCTTGTATCTCCAGGGTGAGAACGGCAGATCCCAGCAACCTATGAAGTCAGTGACGGTCTTTGTAAAACTGGTCTTGAACAGGCCCAGCCCGTGGTGCGGGTGGGTGGGGTCCTTGAGCCGGTCCGAAGGCGGCGTGCCGCAAAAATCGTATTCCACCGCCCCCAACTCCTGCATAGCTAAAATGGCTTCCCACTGAATCAAGTGGGAGTCCCCGTACTGGGAGCGCTTCTGCAACGAGCCCCCATCTTTGTAGGTGGCTTTGGAACCGTAATTGATGACAAACGCACCAACGGAGGGAACACCGTTTTCATGGACAAAGAAGAACTGGCCCTGACCGCGGGCGCAGAACTCGCCCCAGAACTGCTGGAAGTAGGCAAACTCACGGGCCTTGCCCGCATTCTTCGCCTCAAACGTCCCTTCCATGAGCCCGTAGAGGGTCCGCATGGTTTCCTCCGTGGGCTCCGCCCGCTGGACCTCCACGCCTTCACGGATGGCCCGGCGAATCGCGTTGCGGCCGCGGGAGTGGAGCTTGCGCAGCAGTTCATTGGGTTCGGGGGTGATGTCCAAAATTGCTGTGTGATCGTTGGGCTGCAAGTCATCAACCTTGATTAAACCTGCACCGGCGAAGATGGAGCGTACCTCATCTGAGGCCACAAGGTCAGGCTCAATTTTCGCGGCGAACACGTTGAGGCGGGCCCGCTTCACGAATGCCTGCAGCGCCTCCAACATGGCAGGAACGTGGGCCGCCTCAGCTGTGTCAGGGCCTTTCATGAGGTACCAAAGCTTGCCTAGCACCGGGAAGGATTTCTCCAGAATGAGATTGTAGCTGGTGTAGCCAGCCCCCTCGAATGCGATGAATTGGGTGCCCCAGCCGTAGTTTTTCTTCACGGTCGCAAAGGCTAGGGACTGCAGCAAGTTCCCGCCGTTGGGGTTGGCGGTGACATGCCCATCCCAGTGGGCAATCTCGGCGGCTGTGGCAAATCGGGCGGTAAATTCTGGCAAGTGAGACCTCAATTACGTTGGCGTGTATTCACTGCGTCCAGTCTACCGGGCCGGGTTCTCACAGCTCACACACAGCGGCTCCATGATCAAAGCCAAAGTCCCCGCCAGAACATTGCTACGTACGGCTGCCAGAAGGGTGCCCACCCTGGCAGGGAGCATGAGATGGGTGTGGTTTCTCGAGGTGCGGGTAACGCGTTTCGCAACAAGGTGCGTAGCGGCGCCGTCGTGGTGACTTTGGCGGTGGCCAGTGGTTTGGCGCTGGCCATGCTGGTCGCCAACCAGGCGGTTGGCGCCAAAGTAGACTCGCTCAAAGCCTCGGTGGGCACCAGCATCACCGTGAATCCAGCAGAATCCCTTTGCTGGCGAGGTGGTGGAACCCAGGACGCAGTACCCGGGCCGCCGAACTGCTCAACCAGGTAGGGCTGACCGATCAAATGTGCGGACGCAAGGCCAACAAGCTCTCCGGTGGCATGCAACAGCGTGTAGCCATTGCCCGAGCGCTCGCCTGGCGCACGAGGAACAGTGCACTATTTTGGTACTCACCCATGGTCATGCCTGGTAGCCCAGACGGACCGCAGGTTCCGGCTTGCCCGTGGCAACCTCACCGAGGATGCCACACCAGAGCCGGCACCTCCAGTATCCGCAACACCAGAGTCAGCCCCGCCAGCGCCCACAACACCAGAGTCACTTTAAACAGCTTCGGCGCAGCAACTCCAGGAAAAGTTCTCCTGTAGTTGCCGCGCCGTTAGTTGCGCCGCAGCAGGGACTGCGTCACTTACTGGCGCGAGTGGGAAGCCGCCGTCTCCAGCTCGTCCTGCGTTCCGGCGTCGTGCAAGGACTTTGAATCCTGTAAATCGTTTTCAATGACGTCCGCTTCAAACTCAGCCATTTCCGGGGCAAGAGCCACAGGGGCTTCGCGGTTGATCTTGGTGGCCAACGGCACTTCCTTCACGAAGCACAGAACAATGGCGGCAAGAACAGCCAGCGGCACCATCCACATAAACATGGGGATCAAGGCCTCGTTGTAGGACTCGATGATCAGAGACTTGAACGGCTCAGGCAAGCTGTTGACGATGTGGGGGGTGAAGGAGTTGCCATCCCCTGCGCCACCGCCTGTTGGCAGCTTGTCTGCAATGAGGGACTTCAAACGGCTGGCGAACATGGCACCAACAACAGCTGAACCCAAAGTGGCACCCACCTGGCGGAAGTAGTTCTGCCCGGCAGTGGCCGTCCCCACGAACTTCAGCGGGAAGGAGTTCTGAGCCACCAGTGTCAGAATCTGCATGCTGGCACCGAGCCCAATACCCATGATGCCCAAGTAAACGCAGATCAAGTAGATGGGGCTATCAGCGTGAATGGTAGCCAGCAATGCCAGCGCTACACCCAAGATGGCCGAACCAACAATGGGGGCAACCTTGTAGCGGCCAGTGTTGGAGACCCGGCGGCCAATGATGACCGAGGTGACCAGCATGCAGGCCATCATGGGGATCATGAGCAAGCCAGCCTGGGTAGCGGAGTAGCCTGTGGCCATCTGCATGTAGGTCGGCATGTAGCCAATGGCACCGAACATGGCAATACCGGTCAGCAAACCAGCCAACGTGGTCAGGTTGAAGTTACGGTTCTTGAAGAGCATCAGCGGCATGACAGGCTCCGTGGCGCGGCTTTCTACAAAGACGAACAAGACACCGGTAACTACTGCAATGATGGCTAGGCCAATGATCTCCGGGGAGTTCCAGCTGTACTGGGAACCGCCCCAGGTGCCTACCAGAACAAGTGCTGTGGTGGCTACGGCAATGAGCATCATGCCCAAGTAGTCAATCTTGGGACGGGTTGCGTGCACTACTTTGGGGATGTGCAGCAAGAAGACCGTGGCAACAATGGCCAGCAATGCCAGCGGCACGTTCATCCAGAAGGTCCAGCGCCAGCCGGGTCCTTCCGTCAAGCCGCCACCAATCAGTGGTCCGGCAACGGAGGAGAAGGCGAAGACGCCGCCCATGATTCCCATGTACTTTCCGCGTTCACGGGCAGGGACCACATCAGCAATAGTTGCCTGAGAAAGGATCATCAAACCTCCGCCACCGAGGCCCTGAATGACGCGTGCCACAATGAGTGTGCCCATATCCGGCGCTAACGCACCGATCACCGAGCCCACCAAGAAAATGGAGATCGCGAACAACAGCATGGGCTTGCGGCCCAAGAGGTCACCGAGTTTGCCGTAAACCGGCATCATGATGGTGGAAGCCAGGATGAAGGCCGTAATGGCCCACGCCATATGCTCGACGCCGTTGAGCTCGCCCACCATGGTTGGCAGGGCGCTCGAAAGAACTGTCTGGTTCAGCGATGCCAGCAGCATGGTGACCATCAAGCCGGAGAACAAGAGGATTATTTTGCGCTTTTCGCCGGCGTCCACCGACGTTTCAACTATTTTTTGCTTACTCATAGGGTTGCTTTAATTGCCTCTCGGAAAATTTCAATGGCCTCATCAATGGCCGTGCTTTGTTCGTTGGTGGCGGCGCTTGAATCCTTGGAGAAGGCAAACCGGATAACGGTTCCCGCCATCATCAACAAGGCCAGCGCCGAGTCTTTGCCGGGGAGATCCCCGGGTTCGGATAGTTCTTCTGACGGATCCGGGTAGCGCTCCATGAGGACGGCTTCAACCAGTTCCTCAGAGTCCCTCAAATGGTCAAAAATCCTTTTCCCCAGTTCCGGGTATTTCTGCTTTAGTAGCTTCCGGCGCTCCGCCTTGGATTCTTCGGGGAACATGGAGCGGATCACCGTCACCATCAGGCGCACTGTCCGGCCAAAAAGGTCCCCGGAGCTTTCGGCCCGGAAAGCCGCCAGGGTTTCCTCTGACAAGGTGGGCTGTTGCAGGCCCAGAATGGCGTCTTCCTTGGTGGGGAAATAGTTGAAGAAGGTGCGCTTGGAGATTCCAGCCGCTTCAGCAATGGCTTCGACCGTGGTCTTAGACATCCCCTGCTGGCACGCCATCGCTGAGGCCGCGTCATGAATCAAGGCCCACGTGTCCAAACGGTTACGTTCACGAAGCGGCACAGTTGCGGTTTTTTGCATATCCCCAGTATATGCACTCACGCACAAGTTGCACAAGTGCAAAGTTTGCAGGAGCGCATGTTTTTACTCACATCCTATGCAGGCTCCCCTACCCTTCGCGGGGACGCAACCAGGTGAATACCGGCGTTTCCTTGGCAAGGAATGCCTTAACACCAATGGCAGCATCCTCACTGATGGCCATCTGCCCCTGCCAGTACGCGCTGAGCTTTGCCACAGCAGCATCTCCGTCCCCAGCACTGATCGCATTGATCAAGGACTTGTGACCTTGAGCCGAGAACTGCGAGCGCTCTGCGAGGTGCAGGGCGAAGGTGTGGACTTCCTCCCAGAAATCGTCGAAACCAAGGACCTTGGTGGCCAAGCCCAGGCGAAGCGCCTGGTTGGCGTCGACGAAGTCGCCACTGAACAACAAGTATTTGGCCGCGGCTGGCCCCGTCAACTCCACGAGACGTTTAATGCCTGAGAGTGGGTAGACAATGCCGATCTTGGCCGGGGTGATGCCATATATGGCGCGGCTGGAGGCCAGACGAATGTCGCAGGCACCGGCAATCTGCCAGCCGCCACCCACACAGTAACCGTCTATCGCCGCAATCGTGGGTTTGCGGAAGTGCGCTAGGGCATTCTCCGCGACGGTGATGTCCCCGCCACTACTCTGCCCCGTGGCGGGGTCATGGAGGATCTGTTGAACGGAGGCGATGTCTGCTCCTGCCGAGAAGTGTGCGCCCTCCCCGCGCACTACCACCACCTTGACGGAGTCATCGGCGTCCAACTGTGCCAGCAAATCCTGGAATTGCTGCCACATGCCCTGGGTGATGGCGTTGCGCATTCGAGGGTTGTCCATGACGAGCATGGCCACGGGACCCACCGTCTCAATGCGTAACCTGCCCACTTGCTCTTTCACCGTGACCCCTTTCTCCCCTGCCTTCGTTGCGATGTTCATGTGGATGGCGCGGAATCAGATGGCTGAGAGCTAAGGCGCGGCGTAGCCACTTGCACAATGCCGGTCGCCACCAGAGCCGTAATTTTCTCCTGCGTCAGTTCCAACCCTGCCAGCACCTCTAGGGTGTCCTCCCCTAACGACGGCGGGGCCTTGCGGATGCGCGGGGCCCGCCGGTTCACAGAAATGGGCCCTCGGACCAGCGGCAGTTCACTGCCATCGGCACGTTGCACGGTTTGCACCACACCCAGGGACTGCACCTGTTCATCGGCAAAGGCTTGTTCATAGTTGTAGATGGGCCCGGCCGGGATGGACGCAGCCCGCAGCAAGGGTAACCATTCGGCGGCGGGACGGTGCGCCAGCAATGCCTCCAACTCTTCCTTGAGTGCGGCCTGGTTGCTATGACGCAGCGAACCTGTGGCGTATGTGGACCGCTGCGCCATATCCGGCTCCCCCAAAAGGGTGCACAGTTGGTGCCACTGCTTTTCACTGCCCACGGCGATAATGAGGGGAATGTCCCGTGTGGCAAACACGCCGTAGGGGGTCAGTGCGGGGTGGGTGTTTCCCTGCGGCACAGGCAGCTTACCCGTGCTGAGGTACTGCTGGCCCTGGAACGCGCTCAGTGCCAGCCCGGTTTCCAGCAATGAGGTGGAGACCTCCATGCCCTCCCCCGTCCGCGCCCTACCCAGCAGTGCCGCTGCAATGGCCAGTGCCGTATTGATCCCGGACACCAGGTCCACGATCGGAACGCCAACGCGGTAGGTGTGATCGGTATCCGGACCGGTCACCGACATCAGTCCGCTCATGCCCTGCGCCACCTGGTCCAGTCCAGGTGCCTGCGACAACGGCCCCGTGGCTCCGAATCCGCTCACCGTAGCCACCACCAGCTCCGGCTTGGCGGCGCGAAGCTTCTCCGGGGCTAGTCCCATGACTGCCAACACGCCGGGGCGGAAGTTTTCCACGACCACGTCAGAGCTCAGCGCCAGATCCCACAGCAACTCCTTGCCTGCGTCCGTGTAGTAATCAACGGCAATCGAGTGCTTGCCCCTGTTGACGGAGTCAAAGTACAGGCTGTGCTCATTCTCAAAAGGTGGCCAGGCTCGGCTGGAATCACCACCCTTGATGCTTTCAACCTTGATGATCTGGGCGCCGAGATCGGACAACAGCGCCGTGGCGTATGGTCCGGCGAGGGCACGGCTGAGGTCAAGAATACGGATACCCGCCAGTGGCAGCTGCTGCGCATCACCCAGGGGACCCGGGTCCCCCATCGGCATCTGCATCGGCTTATCCACGGGGCCCGGCTTATCCACGGGGCACCGCACGCAAACGCACATTGATCTGTTTGGTCTGGGTGAATCCGGCCAGCATGCCTTCTAGAGATACTTCTCGGCCCATGCCGCTTTGCTTGTATCCTCCATAGGATTGGCCTGCCACTTGCCCACCACCTTGGTTAACTTGCACCCAGCCGGCCTCGATCCGGTTGGCCGTATTCAACGCATTGTCCAGGTTGTGGCTCCATACATAGGCGGCGAGACCGTAGCTGGTGTCATTGGCCATCCTGATGACCTCCTCGGTATCCCTCCACGGGATGGCGACCAGCACGGGGCCAAAGATCTCTTCCTGTGCCAGCCGGAACTCGTTCCGTGCTCCGCTAAAGACTGTGGGCAGGTGGTAGTAGCCCTCCACCAGTGGCCCCTCGGTGGGGGCGCTGCCTCCCAGGACGGCTTTCATGCCGGGCGTGGCGCGGCCTTCATCCAGATAGGCGGAGATGGCGGCATGTTGTTTGGCATTGATGATGGCGCCCATATCGCTCTCCTCGTCAAGTGGGTCACCCACCTTGAGCGCACCGAGCTTGTCACTGAGACGGGCCAGGACTTCCTCGTAAATGTCCTCATGGAGGAATAGACGGGAGCCGGCGGTACAGCTTTGGCCCTGCCTAGTAAAGCGAGAGGCGGTCAGTAATCCATCGATGAGTTCCTCGTCCACAGCGTCAGGGAACACGATGGAGGGGCTTTTACCGCCGAGTTCCAAGGACATGTGGGCTAGACGTGCTGCTGCCGTGGAGGCCACCCCGCGCCCTACTTCGGTGGAGCCGGTGAAGGAGACCTTGTCCACGCCCGGGTGCTTGGCCAGTGCCTCGCCGATGACCGCACCACGGCCCGTCATGGCATTGACGACGCCGGGCGGCAGGTGTTTGTTGCACACCTCGGCCAGCAGCAAAATGGTGAGCGGAGCGTCATCGGCGGCCTTCATGATGACGGTGTTGCCTGCTGCGAGTGCGGCGGGGATCTTGAAGGCGGCGATCATGAGAGGCGAGTTCCACGGCAGGATGGCCGCGACCACGCCAAGAGGTTCAAGACGGGTGTACTGGAGCTGATCCTCACCTGCGGGCAAAGTGGTTCCCTTAACCTCCCCGGCAATGCCGGCAAAATAGCGGAACAGCGTGATCAGGCCAGTGACCTCGGGGCGGGCCTGTGTGCGCAAAGCGTTGCCGGTATCCAGCGCCGTGAGTCTGGCAAATTCCTCAGAACGGACTTCGAGCTCGTCCGCAATGTCCAGCAGGGCCTTGGCTCGAGCGGTGAAATGCTGGGCGCGCCAGGCCGGGAAGGCTGCGCGGGCGGCGGCCACAGCCCGGTCCACATCTGCCTCATTACCGGCCGGAACCCGCGCAATGGCAGCTTCTCGGCGTGCAGGGTTCATCACTGTGCGCCACGCCGAACTGGAGGAGGCCACTTCTTCTCCCCCAATCCACATGGGCCAATCACGGACAGCTGCTTGAATTTCAGTCATGGCATTTTCCTTATCTATTCACGGAAGGCAAGCTCCGGCAGGGAGTCATCCACCAAGAAGACGATCTGGGTGCAATCCTTGGTTCCCTGGCCTTGGCGGGTGAGGCGTTGGCGGGTGAGGCGTTGGAGCATCGCTTGGACGGGCTCACCTCTTCCCAAGGGAGTGTTGGCGCTTGGGGCGGCTGCAAGGGCCAACCCCCTGTCCTTGTTGGCCAACTCTGCGGTCAAGCTCGGTGCGAAGTTGCTGTTGGCCGCGGAAGTGGGGACAACTCCGGAGATGGGATACCAGGTGCGCAGAGCCCAGCTGTCGCCGGCGGATACCGAGCCAATATCCCAGAACACTTGTTTGCCCAGGCCAAGGCTTTCTGAAGGGAAGGGTTCTGCGAGTACGCGGTCTATAGGGAGGCGCTCTCCAGGAACGGCTCCTGGCCTGTGGCGGCCCCTCCCCTGGAGATAATATTTCCGGCCAGGGGCTTTGCCCGCGCGGAAGCTGCGGATGGTGTGCCCGACGCGCCCGGCCTTGACCGTGGTGGCAGCATTGGTGGCAGCCATGGGCCCGCCCATGTTGCCCAAACCAATCCACGCCACAACTGCCATTTGAATGCTCCCTTGCGCCCAATTCCCATTATGTCCCAAGGCCCCGACATTGACCGGCTATGACCAGCATCACACCCTGATAGGGTGCAAACAAGGCTGAAATCAGCAGAGTGCATGTGCATTTTTGCACAATGAAGCCTTGGTTGATTTGGCGGCACCTCCGCGGGGCACTCTGCACGCCTCACTATGAGCTCTCTCTATGAGGGCCTCTGCGGGTCTCTGGAAGGAAGTGGTGGCATGGCGGATTTCCCACGGTTTCCCAGCCCGGATGATCTGCTGATTCTGCTCACAGTGGCTCGGCTGGGGCGGTTTACCGCAGTAGCCGACGCTCTCAAGACCACCCACACCACTGTCTCGCGCCGCATTCTGGCCTTGGAGCAACAATTGGGTGGGCGCACTTTGGAGCGGACCCCGCACGGGTGGGAACTGACAGAGCTGGGCCGGGCAGCAGTGACCGCCGCCGAAGGGGTAGAGAAGAGCCTGGGCCAGTTGACCTCCGGCCTTGGCAACGGGGTGGATGCTGTGTCCGGGGTTGTGCGGATCAGCACCTCCGACGGCTTTGGCGCACTCATTGCCACGCCCGCCCTTGCAAGGCTGCAACTGAAGCATCCATCGCTGCGGGTGGAACTACTCAGCGCAACCCGCAGGCTGAGCAAAAACCGGTCAGGGATGGATCTGGAAGTGGTGGCCGGAAGTGTGGAGGCGGGCCGGGCCGAAACCCTCCACCTGAGCGACTATTCACTGCGGCTCTATGCTGGAACAGGCTACGCCCAGACACACGGATTGCCGGCCTCCGTGGCCGAGCTGGGCAACCACCGCTCTATTTCCTACGTGGAAACAACGTTGCAGGTCTCGGAGCTGGCCCTGCAGCGCCCTGCCCGCCCTCTGGATAGGGCTCACTCTGCGCTCACAGCAAGCTCCGTGAACACGGCCCAGTTTCAAGCCACGAGCGTCTTCGCGCAGATTGAGGCAGTACGGGCCAACGCCGGCATTGGGATGTTGCCGGCGTTTATGGCAGAAGGGCAGGACGGATTGGTCCGGGTCCTGCCCAAGGAGGTTGAGCAGAGAGTGCAGTTCTGGGTTGCGGCCCGGGCAGAATCGCTCCGGTCACCAGCGGTGCAAGCCGTGCTGGGCGCGTTCCGTGACCAAATCCAGCGCATGGCGAACCGCCTCCTACCCGACTGACCCCTGAGCCGCAGAACCGGCAAGCGTCAGCCGCCCAACCCCGCATCACTGGCCCGCACCATGGCCTGGCCGCGGCCGTCCACCCGCAGTTTCGCCAACAGGGATGAGACCACGTTGCGCACTGTTTTGGGGCGCAATCCCAACGCCGCCGCAATCTGCGCATTGGTTTGACCGCGCGCCACATGTTCTAGCACTTCCCGCTACCGGGGCGTCAACCCGGGACACGGTTGGGCGGCAAGGGCCTGGGCGTGCCCACCGCCGGAGGAAGCGGCAAAGAATGCCTGCATGCGCCGGGCAGTCGCAGCCGAATACAGGGCCTCTCCCGCAGCCACAGCCCGCACCGCGCGTTCAATCCCGTCAATGTCGGCGCCCTTGAGCAGGTACCCCAGCGCCCCGGCGAGCTTGGAGGCGAACACGGAATCGTCGTCGTCGAACATGGTCAGGATGCAGATCCGCACCCCCGTCACATCCCGGGCCAGGCGGCGATCCTGCTCACAACGGGTGCCCGAGCGCTGGCACGCTGGAGCAGTCCCGGCAGGCCAGCCAGCATAAGCGTGATGCCCACGATGTTCATGGCGAGGCCTGCCATGCCCTGCGGCACCCTTCCGGCGCGCCCACGTCCCGGGCACCAGTGTCTACAGCCCCGGTCGGGCCGGGATATTCAGCGTGCTCGGCGAAGAATATGCCCGGTGCAGCTACGCGTACAGCCCGTTGAGCCACACGCCCCAGGCCACACCGGCCGCTTCGGCGCCGGCACCGTCGGCAAAGAGGTGGATGGTCATGCACACCACGGCGCCGAACGCATTGCGGCCGAAGGAGCGGTACATGGCGTCCTGCGTGCGCAGGCCAATGAGGTTCGGATCCTGGTAGTCGGCCATAGCGTCCGATGCGGCGGCCACCATCGCAGAGATCTGGCTCACCCAATGGTTTTGAAGTGATCCCAGCCGTTACGGGTAGCAAAGCCAGCAAAGCCAGCAGAAATTGACGGCCCGGATAGGATGAAAAAGCATCCTTGTCTCGAAGATGCCACGACCTATCGCGTTCTCTGGGGATTCACCATGCGAAAAATTGCTTCTCTGCTGTGCACCGTTGCGGCGTCGGCTGTCCTTGCGACCTCGGGGTTCTCACCTGCTCTGGCGCAATCCCCGGCACCCCCTTCCACCCCATCACCAACCTCTTCCGCCGCACCCTTTTCAACCCCACGTACGACGGCGGATCCCTCACCGACCGCGTCACCCGCCGCCACCACGAGCACGGGTGCTGAGCCGGCTCCTGCTGAGGAAACCGGGGCGGCTGTTGCGTCCTCGTCTCCCATCATGACGGCAGACATCGCCGCAACTACACCGGCCAAGAGTCCTGTAGCTCGAGCACTATCCGGCATCTACGTCCCCGATGCCAAAGACGTTTTTGCCTCGAAGGTGTTGGCCAGGGCCAACAGTTACCGAGCCCAAAACGGAGCGGCCCCGCTGGTCCTAAACACGGCCATTAGCGCCGGCTCACAAGAGTGGGTCCTGAAGTTAAACGGACAAATCAACGCTGACACGCTGGACATGGCCAAACTGCATCGCCCGGATTACGGTGCTTCTATTCTCCCTGCCGGTTTTGACACTTACTCGGAAATTATCGGCATCAACAACACGGCCGAACAGATTGTTGACTGGTGGATGAACTCCCCCGGCCACCGCGCAGCGCTGATGGATAAACGATTCACTGACTTTGGGCTGGGCTACGTCAAGACCAGCAAGGTTGGCTGGAGCGGCATGAGCGTGGTTGCGGGCAATTTGGCCCGGTACCCGGCAACATTGCCAACCCCTGCTCCGAGTACCCCGGCGCCAAGCACCCCTGCACCAAGCAACCCTGCACCAAATTCTGGCCCTGTCTTTGCAGCAGGCGACATCGCCGCCGTAAACTCCGCCGGCAGCCTGTACGTCTACCCTTCCGCCAAAGGAGGCGACTTGTGGCAGAGCAAGTTCATCTCAGCGGGTTGGGCCGGAGTTCAGCAGTTGACAGTGGTGGACTACAACAACGACGGCATCCAAGACCTGGTCGCGGTATGGTCCGATGGCCGGCTCACAGTTAGCTTCGGCCAGACCAACGGCACTTTGAAGGCTGCGCAAAAGATCGGTACAGGATGGGGACCGCTTGACGTAGTCATTACGAACTGGAAGTCCGGCTCGGTATACCCGTCTATCGTCGCGAAAAACCGTACCACCGGACAGCTATTTCTCTACCCAAACCTTGACGGCGTCCGGTTCGGTGCACGCCAGCAGATTGGCCAAGGTTGGGGATCGCTGACCATCATGGCCGCCGATTTTGACGGTGATAAGAGGCAAGACCTGCTGGCTCGCAGCACGGCTGGAAAGTTGCTGCTCTACCGCGGCAATGGCGCCGGTGGATTCATCAGTGAAACCCGCCGCCAGGTGGGGACCGGGTGGGGCTCCATGACTCATCTATCTGGCATCTCCAATCACGTAGGCGCGGGCACTTACGGCGTTCTTGCCCGCTCCTCGAGCGGCAATCTCTTGTATTACCCGATCCTGCGCAACTCTTGGGGTTCTAAGGTGCAGATTGGCACGGGTGGCTGGTCGGCGCTGAAGCTGGGTAGCTAGAGCTTTCCTGAGCCACCGAAAGTGAATCCCGAGGGCAAGTAGGAACCAGACGGGAATCGGCAGGGGCCGGCTACCCAATGCCAGCTTCCCTCTGGCCTGCCTCGCGGGCTCGCACGATCGTTTGACTGTGGCTTGCCACCCGTAATTTCGCCACCACCACCACGAGCTCAAAAGCTTGGTGTTCCCGCGGCGTCAGGTCCGCAGAAAGGGCTCACTTTACTGCCGGAAACGCCAGATCCTGCGGCGGCAAAGAATCCCTGCATCTGCCGGAGGATCGCCGCGTCAAAGACCTGCACCGGGATACCCTCGATCTCGGATTCGTGCACAATCTGCAATTTCTAGGTCATCATGACCCCTTGATGCGGCCGGGCGTTCGGGCACTTTCGTTAATTTCTTGTGGGGTTGCTTTCACGCTGCGCTACTTTCCACCAAGTGCGCCGTGTCGGCTGCAAGCTTAGCCACAAAGACCGCCCCTGCGAAAAAAGGCACCGCAGTTCGGCCAGCAGCCGGGCCCGGATCGGATCCAGCCAGGACCGGAGCTACTGCGGGACAGTGGCCGGCACTCGGACGTAAAGTGAGGAGGTTTTATCGGCGAACGGTTGCGCAACTGGCGCGCAAACACACTCCAACGAGTTAAATCTCGGAGGATGAAAGCTCAAACGCTCCAGCACCTGGGGTGCTGGAGCGTTTGAGTGCGGTGCGTTGGGAGTGCGGGAGACCCGTCTTATGACCCCAGAAGTTCTTCGCGCAGGCGTGCCACGTGGCCATCAGCGTTGACGTTGTACTCGGCGCTCTTGACGGTGCCATCGGCATTGACCACCACGGTTGAACGCAAGGTCCCCACCATGGCGTTACCGTTGACAACCTTGTCGCCCCAGGCGCCCCAAGCCTCGGCAACCTCGTGTGCTTCGTCGGAGAGCAGCGGGAAATTCAGGTTAAATTCTTCCGTGAATGCGACAAGAGCTTCCTGCGGATCGGTGGAGATGCCAACAACTTCCACACCTGCGCTATGCAATGCCGCGAGGCTGTCACGGAAATCGCAGGCCTCAGTGGTGCACCCGGGGGTGGCAGCCTTGGGGTAGAAGTACACGATGACTTGGCGGCCTGCGTAATCCGAGAGGCTGACAGCGTTGCCCTGTGCATCGGGAAGGGTGAAGGCCGGTGCGATCGTTCCGGGCGTAAGGGGGGTAGTCATGTCGCTCCTAAGTTTTCATAAAGTGAAATTCAAATCTTGCTCTATGAAATAACTTAGTGGAGGCCCCGCGGCCCGTCAATGCCATGCCGGTCATTGTGCCAGCACAAGCGCGTAAATCCGCAAGAGTGCCCCCCAGTGCAACCCAAGATGAACAAGAGGCACCTTAAGGGTTGAAATTTGTGTTTGACATCTCACCTGTGATGCGGTTCACTATTCATATGCTGAAATAACAGTTCCACGATACGAAAATAACTTGGTTGTTCTCGTATAGCCGACACCGTGGATGCCAGCACTGACTCGCAAGGAATGCAAGCGATGATGCTTGAAGACTTTAACAGCGCAGAACCTGCAGAACTGATCTCAGTTTTGAAGCCCTGCATTGATATTGAACGCTGGGTAAACGAGATCATCGATGCCCGCCCGTTCTCTAGCAATGCCGAATTACTCTACTGTGCCCGGACTGCTGCAGAGCCATTCACCGATGAGGAAGTGGCCTCTGCTATGGCCCACCACCCCAGAATCGGCGAACGGGCAACCGGAGCTGGCGCAGAAGCCACATTGTCGCGTCAAGAGCAGTCCGGCGTAGATCCCGCCGATCAAGAGATCGCTACGGCACTCGCCGAAGGCAACCGTGCCTACGAAGCCAAATTTGACCAAGTCTTCCTGATCCGGGCTGCAGGACGCAGCCCACAGGAAATCATAAAAACCCTTCACCAGCGGATGGAAAACACCGCAGCTGAAGAAGCCCTCATAGTTGCCCAACAGCTGCGAGAAATCGCTGTGCTGCGGCTCGAAGGAGTGATGAGCGCGTGAGCGTCTCCCATATAACCACCCACATTCTGGATACCGCACTGGGGAAACCTGCTGCAGGTGTCGCCGTCGAGCTTTATGCCCGCGACGGCGAGGCATGGTTCCAGATTGCGTCGGGCACCACTGATGCTGACGGGCGGGTGAAAGATCTTGGCCCTGAGAAACTGCAAAGCGGAACGTACCAGTTGCGTTTTGACACTCAGGCCTACTTCGCCGGCATCAAGACGGACACCTTCTTCCCGGAGGTATCGCTGACCTTTGCGGTTCAGGCTAGCCAGGAGCACTATCACGTGCCCCTGCTCCTGAGTCCATTCGCCTATTCAACATATCGAGGAAGTTAATACCATGAGCGATAACAACATAATCCTGGGCGCCAACCAGTACGGCAAGGCCGAAGTTCGCCTCGTCAAGATCACTCGCGACACTGACCGCCACGAGATTGAAGACCTCAATGTCACCTCGCAGCTGCGCGGTGACTTCCAGGCCGCCCACCTCGATGGCGACAACGGCCACGTGGTTCCCACTGACACTCAGAAGAACACCGTTTACGGCTTTGCCCGCGACGGAGTGGGCTCCCCCGAAGCATTCCTGCTTCGCCTCGGCGCACACTTCACCAGCGAGTTCGATTGGGTAACTGGCGGCCGCTGGGCAGCCGAGCAGTACGCATGGAACCGTATCCAGGCCAACGGCAAGGAACACGATCACTCCTTCGTCAAGAGCAACCAGGAAGTCCGCACCGCTGTTGTGGTCAAGGATGGCGAGAGCACCCACGTTCTCGCCGGCCTGAAGGACCTCACCGTCCTGAAGTCCACCCAGTCAGGTTTCTCCGGTTTCCCGGTTGACAAGTTCACCACCTTGGCCGAGACCAGCGATCGCATCCTCGCCACCGACGTGGCAGCACGCTGGCGCTTCAATGCCGATGCGATCTCTGCAGAGTTCGATTTCAACGCCTCTTACGAAAGCGTCAAGTCTCTCCTGCTAGAAGGCTTCACCGAAGGTTTCTCCCACGCACTCCAGACCACGCTGTTCGAAATGGGCACCAAGGTTCTACAAGCGCACCCCGAGATCGACGAAATGAAGTTCTCCATGCCGAACAAGCACCACTTCTTGGTGGATCTGTCTCCGTTCGGCCAGGACAACCCCAACGAAGTGTTCTTCGCAGCAGATCGTCCGTACGGTCTGATCGAAGCCACCGTCACCCGCGACAACGCCAGCGATGCAGGCAACGTCTGGGAAGGCGTAGCAGGTTTCTGCTAGAAATTAGCGGCTGAACGTCAGCCCACGGCCATAATGGCCAGGGGTGGGCGGGGCTCCAATCCCCCGCCCACCCCGCACGTCATCTCCAAAAGTGGGCTGACGTTTGATGAAGGTAAGCAGACAAGGAGGTCCGCTATGACCAAGAATTCACGATCCACCGCCGTAGCCCCCACCCGGCCAGAGGACGAGAAACTAGGAATCGGGGCAAGTTTTGCCTACGGATTCCAGCACGTACTGACCATGTACGGTGGCATCATTGCCGTACCACTGATTGTTGGACAGGCCGCTGGTCTGGACCCGGCAGACATTGGCTTGCTCATTGCAGCCTGCTTGTTCATGGGTGGACTTGCCACTCTCTTACAGACCTTGGGTCTGCCGTTCTTCGGCTCCCAGCTCCCCTTGGTGCAGGGTGTTTCGTTTGCCGGGGTGGCCACCATGGTGGCTATTGTCAACGGTGGTGGAGGCATCCAGAGTGTTTTTGGTGCCGTCATAGTCTCCTCGGCACTTGGTCTGCTGATCTCTCCGATTTTCTCCAAGATCATCAAGTTCTTCCCTCCGGTGGTGACCGGTACCGTCATCACGGTGATCGGATTGTCGCTCATGCCGGTGGCAGCTAACTGGGCCATGGGCGGAAACAGGAAGGCGGAAGATTACGGCAGTGTCGCCAATATTGGTCTCGCCGCCCTGACTCTGGTCATTGTGCTGCTGTTGAGCAAGGTAGGCAATAGCACCATCTCCCGTCTTTCCATCCTGTTGGCCATCGTCATCGGCACCCTGATCGCCGTCGCTGTGGGAATGGCTAACTTCTCCAAGGTAAGCACCGGCCCCATCGTTGCCTTCCCAACACCGTTCCACCTGGGCATGCCCACCTTCCATATCGCCGCCATTGTCTCCATGTTCATTGTGGTTCTGGTCATCATGGTGGAAACCTCTGCTGACATCCTGGCTGTTGCCGACATCGTGGACACCAAGGTTGACTCACGCCGCCTCGGCGACGGCCTGCGCGCCGACATGGCAGCCAGCGTCATTGCACCGGTCTTCGGTTCGTTCACACAGAGCGCCTTCGCTCAGAACGTGGGCCTGGTTGCCGTTACCGGCATCAAGAGCCGCTTTGTAGTGGCAGCCGGTGGCGTCATCCTGGTGATCTTGGGTGTTCTGCCCGTCATGGGCCGCGTTGTGGCCGCAGTGCCGCTGCCCGTCCTGGGCGGTGCCGGTATTGTTCTGTTCGGTACGGTTGCAGCCAGCGGTATCCGCACGTTGTCCACTGTGAGCTACAAAAACAACATGAACATGATCATCGTTGCCACAGCTATCGGTGCTGGCATCATCCCGATCGCCGCACCCACGTTCTACGACAAGTTCCCGGAATGGTTCGCCACGATCTTCCACTCAGGCATCAGCTCCGCCGCTGTAGTAGCCATCTTGCTGAACCTGTTGTTCAACCACTTGAAGTTCGGCAACTCGGATAACGCCTCCGTGTTCGTTGCCGGCACGGACCGCTTGGTCGCTTCCGAAGTTATGGCATCACTGCAAGACGGTGACCGCTACGAGAACGGCAAGTTGATCGATGCCGATGGCAACGAGATAACCATCACGGGAGAAGTACCCCTCACTCCCAAAGCAAACGAACACTAGTAGCGCCGTAATCCCACGGTGACTGAGCACGGCGGTGGCCTCCTTCGCCAGGAGGCCACCGCCGTAGTTGTCTATCTGGATAGCTGATCATCTAAGAGTTCGGCAGGAGCGCTAGCCGCGTCCCACAAACGGCATTCCTGCCGCCGTAATCACCAACTGGCCAATGGTGGCACTGGCTGGCAACCCGGCCATGAACAGCACCGTCCTGGCCGCTTCCTCCACGGGGAACATAGGCTCCACCAGCAGGGATCCATTAGCTTGCACGGCACCCGTTGCAACATCCAATTCGTTCATGATATCCGTGGCGGTATTGCCAATATCTATCTGCCCGCAGCTGATTCCATAGGCTCGTCCGTCAAGCTCAATCGATTTGGTGAGTCCACTGATGGCATGCTTGCTCACCGTGTAAGCCACCGATTTGGGGCGAGGCGAGTGAGCGGAAATGGATCCGTTGTTGATGATCCGCCCACCGTGAGGAGTCTGAGATTTCATGGTGCGGACGGCCTGCGCCGCACACAACATGGATCCCGTAAGGTTCACAGCCAGGGTGTCATTCCAGCCGGTCAGGGAGATTTCATCCACTGCCCCGGAGGGGCCAAACATACCTGCATTGTTGAATAGAACATCCACCCGGCCAAAGTGTTCCACTGCGCGCTCAAATAATGTCCTAACAGCATCCACGTCGGTGACGTCTGTGGGTACCAGCAGTGCGTTTGGGGCGCTGGGTACACTTTCTGCCAGTTCCGCTGATCGCCGGCCAGCCAGCACTACGTTGTAGCCTTCAGCGATGGCACGGCGAGCCACTGCCCGTCCAATTCCGGATCCGGCTCCCGTAATGACCATGACCTTAGCGGCCGGTTTTTGCGTGTTCATCTGTGCTCCTTGCAGGTGGGGATGTTGTGGCTGACTGTAGCCCGGGCGGCGGTGCTTGTGAAGTGACACATCCACTGTTTTTCGGGGAAAACACTCTCGAGGCCCCCGTCACATCACCACGCGTCTTGCGTCACACAATCAGGCGCAGTATTCTCAAGATACAATATTTTGTTTTCACATAATGATAATAATCATCTGGGTGCTCAACCAAGCCCAACCCAGCCAACCCCGTTCGATGACGAACGGGTGGCGGGTAAAACTACACACGCCTCACCAAAGTTAAGTTGTGTGAAGGCCCCGCGGAAAGAGATACCAATGCTTCAGCGTGACGAGAACTCCCATATCCTTAGCGGGTTGACTAACCAGCTACCTGATCGTGATCCGGAGGAGACTGCCGAGTGGCTTGAGTCTTTGGATGCGTTGATTCAGGATCGTGGCACGGAGCGTGCCCAGTACATTATGCGTAGCTTGCTTCAGCGTGCTGGTGCGCAGAGTGTTGGCGTGCCGATGGTGACGACGACTGATTACGTGAATACGATTCCTGCTGATCAGGAACCGGTTTTTCCGGGTAATGAGAAGATCGAGCGGAAGTACCGTGCGTGGTTGCGGTGGAATGCTGCGATTATGGTCCACCGTGCGCAGTCTCCTGATATTGGTGTGGGTGGCCATATTTCCACGTATGCCGGTGCTGCCACGTTGTACGAGGTCGGTTTTAACCACTTCTTCCGTGGTAAGGATCATCCCGGTGGTGGAGATCAGATTTTCTTCCAGGGACACGCCTCTCCTGGTATGTATGCCCGGGCGTTCTTAGAGGGCCGTCTTTCCGAGGAAGACATGGATGGTTTCCGTCAGGAAAAGTCCAAAGAGGGCCATGCCTTGTCCTCGTACCCGCACCCGCGTTTAATGCCGGAGTTTTGGGAATTCCCGACCGTGTCGATGGGTATTGGCCCGATGCACGCGATCTATCAGGCACAGTCCAACCGGTATTTGCATAACCGTGGCATCAAGGACACCTCTGAGCAGCAGGTGTGGGCGTTCTTAGGTGATGGTGAAATGGATGAGCCTGAGTCCCGTGGCCTGCTGCAACTGGCCGCGAATGACAAGCTCGATAATCTGAACTTCGTCATTAACTGCAACCTTCAGCGTCTAGATGGTCCGGTTCGTGGCAACGGGAAGATCGTTCAGGAACT
>NZ_JBEPPB010000014.1:0-107338 GCF_040547105.1 Arthrobacter sp. UYCu511 | reverse complement strand
AAACCCGCTACCCCGGCACCAGCCTGATCCTCAAATACGCAATCAAAACCAAGCCGCCGGCTCTCATCAATTAAATCGTGATATCAGGAGCCCTGAGACTCAACAGCCGATAGCCCTCTTCGGCTTGCGGCGCATGACTTCCACACCTGCCTGATAGTCGGCTGCGTCCATTTCTGTTTGCTCAATGACGCTGCCCTCAATACGTTCCACGGTTCCGAAGATCTTTTCCGCATTTATGAAGGCGGAATGCCCCGTCATGGGGCAGACTTACGTGGTGAAAAAATTTGCGCACGCTGTTGTTGAAATCTGGGCAAAACGGACAGGTCTTGAACAAATTCTGTTGCTGGTCTCCGTCTTCCTGCTCTGCTCCATAGTCGTCTTGTTGGTCATGCTGAGGCGTGATTCTGCACCTATGGCAACTGAGTGGGGTCCTGTTGCGTCCTGGGCGGGTGTGGTTGTGACGTTCTTGGGTTTTGTCGGTGCGATTGCGGCATTGAAGGTTCAAAGGGCTGCAGTCGATGTCACCGTGGAGCAGCACAACACCGCCAAGGAGGCCAAGGCTATAGCTGAGGGCGTCGAGGCGGAGAAGGCCGCGCTCGAGGCACAAAGAATAAAAGAACAGGCTGTAAGCGCTGTTCATCTCAAGGTTTTTATGAGCCGCCCGATCAAACCTAGCGAGGCCATTTACGACGATCAGAGAGAGCTTTTAGTTGGATGCACCCTCAGAATCCTTAGGGGCGGACGATACAAGCATGTGAAGCTCACTCTCCCAGAAGTGCCGAAAGGGTTCAGAGTCGTTGAGGCCCCACCAGCCAATCTCGGCGACCTCACGGTCGGGATAAGCGGTGTAGATGCCAAATGGCACCTTCGTGGGGAAAATTGGCCTTACGGCCCCGAGTCACAGGCGAAAAAATGGTTGTCTGATCGGATCTTTGTCACGTTCACTGATTCATCCGGCATCAACTGGAAGCTCTATGGGAACGGGGAATTCGCTGAAATTTCTGAGAATGTCGGTGCTAGTTCTCCAAACTAGCTTTAGGGGTTTGCGGTTCGTCCCAGTTCCAAGGAAGTGGGACACTCCCCCACTGAGACACTGACGGTCGTGAAACATGTAGGGATTCCGCGTAACTTGCGTGTACCAATAGTTATGCCGAAAGTGCCGGCACGTACGTGCGTGCGGAACGAGCTTTTGGACCGATCGATTCCCTCCCGCAGTGCCTGCTCGACAGGCCCTTGGCGTCCGGCTTGGAGTTGTAGCGTCTTGTATCCCATGTGTTGTGAGACGCTTTAGTTGTGAGACACCGAGTTTCGGCTGAAAGATGACGCAGGCTGGTAACGGCGGACCGTTCATTCCTCGTTGGCGACGATAGGGGAATTTTGCCGGATAAATGCTGAATACCCAGGGACCTGAGCTCGTGAAGGAAGCATGGCCTCATGCCAGTGGCCATGTAGCAAAGTTTCAAGTCTTCTGGCATATTCTTCAAGCTCACAGGATATCTTCTGAATTTGTTCCATTTTGAATAAAATTTGTTGTCCGTCGTCTTTTCTGTAGAACCTTGAAAGTAAAACAACGGGCATAGCGTAATCCCATGTTGAACCGTGAATAAAGTTGTCACGGTGATCCTTTAGCTTGCGTTCTTCGGACCACTGAAGATGTGTTGCCAGATTTCGTCGTACCTGATCTTTCCACGAGAAAGCGTCGTTTTTTCGACTTTCCTTCATCAGGATCTTGTGGAGATCTGACCAAGTCTTGTCCACCAGACTAAATTGGCGTGTCCGGTTCTCCTGCAATGCGAGCACGAGCCTTTTCATGGCTGCTTCGATATGGCCGCTTGCTACAGTAATGCGGCCAATGACGTAGTACAGCTCCTTGCGCAATTCGATGTCTGCGGCATTGGATCCGCCTATTCTTCCGACGATCACGTTGCTGATGTGCATCTCGTCTGCCTCCGCTGAGACGCTCAGTTCGAATTCGAATGGCTCGATCCCATCCAAGGTAAATGCCGTCGTGTAGGTGAATGAGTGCCCGGGCCGGGGCCATTCCTGCTGGTCCCCTATGGACTGTTCGTTCGTCATGATGGACATTCTTCCGCGGTATTGATCTAGGCCATGACGCCACCCCGAGCTAGGAGGTGATTCACTAAGTGCCGGGTGCGCAGAAAGCAGGGTTCAATGGGTATGGGTTTCGAGGCACTTGCGTTATGGGACAGTCCAACGCCATTTTTGCTCCAGCCGAGCGGCATGTGGCTAGACGGTAAGACTTTGCTTTTCAAATACGCAGGACAGACTCACAGCGGCCTGATCCACCGGCTACAGCTGCCGGTAAGTGGAGCCATCTTCAGGACATTCTTACTGGACTCACCCAGGTCAACATGCTCTTCAACGCTGTCAACTGTGGAGGAGGGATTCTAGTCCGGAGTTCGTATGGACTCAGCATGTGAAGTCACTGCCAGTCCGACTTGTGTATATTCGCATGATGCTAACAAAAGTTTCCGAAACAGACGCTCAACCTTTAGAGCTACTTCACGAGCAGTTGAAGGAATCTAGCGCAACCTGCGAATGGACTACTTCAGAGGATGGCAAGAGACAGCTGCGATTCTCCATACTCCGAGGCCGGGATGAAAAAGTCTGGAAACGTGCTACGGCAGCTACTGCTCACAATTTTCTTGAAATCAATGTGCAATCCAAACGATTCTTAGGCAATTACGATGCGCTCTACGACAAGCAGACGGGGCTCATTGAGGCCTGCCTCGAAAATAGCAGACTGAGGGGAATGGCGATCTCTGAAATCCCAGGAGCTGAGGTGCAAGATCCCGAGGGTGGTTGGCACCCCATTGCGCTAGACGCCCCGCTCGCCCTCTCTGACGCAGAATCGGAAACAGAAACAAGCCCCGACTTAGAGAGCGCGACCGCAGATCCTGCGAACGCCCGGCCTCCGAGCTACCGAATTCGAGTCACGGACCCGCGCGGTCGATGGAGTCTCGAGGTGAGCCCAGCAACAGAAGCTCTACAGATATTATCCTCCCGAAGTTTCTTTATTAGAGAGCGAGATGGGCGAAGTGCGAGCAATTCCCTGAAGATTGAGGGCCTGCAGCCGGCAACCCACCTCGAGGCCCTGAAAGTACTCGACGAACTAGGGGCATCTTTTCTATTCGACCTGCAGTTGAAGTACGCGTACGGGGCAAATCTAGCTCTCTTTAGAAGCCCCCCGACTTACGCGCGGACTTCACAAGCACCCGCATTGATCCCTCTATCGCCTCCCCGATACTCGTACTCACTAGAAGCTTTGTCGTTGTACCGCTACGCCACCTCAGCGAACGGTATGAATCTCTTGGCGTTCCTGGCCTACTATCAGGTGCTGGAGTTCTTCTTTGCTCGATACTCCGAGTCGGAAGCAATCAGGAAAGCACGAACTACCTTAAGAAATCCTCTGTTCAATATCGAGGACGATGGGGAATTGGGCCGCCTTTTAATTCTGGGCGGAGGCGTCAAAGGCAGATCGGAACGAGAACAATTAAAGGCAACGCTTCGATCCTGTCTGGAAGTAGATGAGATAAAAGACTTTGTAATGAATCATCCCCAACGCGCTGGGCACCTCAAAAATAGGAAAAAGATTGAAGACGTGTCAACCATTAATGTCGAAAATCGAGCGTCTGATCTTATCGATCAGGTAGCTGATCGCATCTATGACATTAGGTGTCGGGTGGTTCATGCAAAGGATGGGGGTGGCCACGATGCAAAGCTGCTTATGCCCTATTCTCCTGAGGCCAATGAGTTGAGCCACGACGTTGATCTAGTTAGGTTCTGCGCACAACGCGCGCTGATCGCAAGTGCAGGTCCAATACAGCACTAATATGTCCACCGCATGAACTCATGCAGACGGCCGCCCTGCCGCAGCAACCTCCGAGCGATGAGAGCGGCAGAGTGACAGCGTCCCGGCAATCAACTTTTTCGACCACTGATCTAGCCTGCTAGCCATTGCGGTGTTTCTCAATGACCCGGCTCTTCACGAACGAAAGGTTGAGCACGTCGAGGTCTTCCGGCCGGGATCCCGAGCCGATGCGTCCTTAAGTCGGTCATTCATTTAAGCATGCGTTGACGAGTCCGGAAATTTGCGAAACCGCATGTTTCCACAGAAAACACATTTCCGTATGATCTGCTCGACTCAATGCCCCATTAACATGCCACCAACTGCGGCACCCCTAACGTCGCGTAACCCTAGGGATACAAGACAGTTGATCGAGACACTTTAAGATCCGGGAGTCGCGGAACGAATGTTCGGAGCTTGGCTACAAGGCCTCTGATACGCAATTTTCTACGACAAATAACAGCATCATCCAAAGATGCGGGCATATTGACCAGATGCGCGATCTCATCAATTGAAGGTTATTTCTCAATGAGTGACATGTGCGCTGACTGGCTACAGGCTTTAATCGCTGCGTCGCTGCATCGCTCTTTCGCTGAATGTCTATGCCGTCGTGGATGATGTAGTCATGGAGGGAAAGTCACCGTTGACGCAGCCATGTGATTATGTCCGTTAGGTTGTCGAACTCTTGGGAGTAACCCCTAACCTCTTACCCTTACACGTCCTGATCCACAGTAGTTCATTCGAGAAAGCAAGGAACCCACCGCATGGCTCTTTTCAGCAGGAAACCCAAAGAACTCGACGCAACCTTCCCGCAGTTGACGCTGCAGCAGGGCGTGAAGATGCGTCAGGTCTGTGCCGACGTCCTCACCAGCATGGGGTACGGCGTCGAGATAGCCGCGGATCACGTTCTTCTCTCAGACGGGCGCATATACGGGCTTGAAACCGTGGCCCGGACACTGCCCGACGCCCCCGAGCGGGAATGGAAGCCCATGCTCGAGGACTACTTCGCACGGATGACCGCCAAACCGGCCGGATCCATCATCGATGCGATGCCCATTGAAGCGCTACTTGCTGGGACTAGGGCCAAGATCATCGACCCGGGCATGATTTCTCAAGAACAGGCCGAGCTGCACTATAACTACGCCCAATGGGTAGGCGGGCTCCCGCTTTTGATGGCCTACGACGGGGACGAAACCGTCAACTACCTCAGGGATGAGCACGTTCAGCGGGCCGGGGAGGACCGTGCCTGGGATGGGGCCCGAGCCAACCTTCTCGCCGAAGGAACTAGCACGCCCCAGCAGGCCACCGACGGCGACGGTGGCTCGTTCCTGGGCATCATGTCCGAATCCGAGTTCCAGGCCACTTGGCTGGCCTTCCCCGCCGAACTCCTTGAAAAACTTGAGCTCACCGCAGGGCCCCTAGGTGTCTGCATCACGGTCCCCGCCGCAACAGCCTTGAACCTGCACATCATCAACGATGACACCGGGATCGCGGATTTGCTGTTCATGGCCAAGGTGACAGGAGCCCAACACGACGGTATGCCCCACCCGCTCAGCCCGCACGTGTACTGGTGGAACGGTGGTCAGATCCAGCCCATCACCGGCATCGTGGACGGCGAACTCGCCATGATGCTCCCCGACGAACTCGAACACCTCGCAACTAGATAGAAACGACCTTGCCCGGCATCGGCGACCACGGAGCCGCTGCGTGTAGTCGCGGGCGCATGAGGCAGAGCAGGGGTCGTTATTGAACGCTTTCATGTCGAGCACGCAGAAGGACCCCACAGCAAGGGAAGATTCTGACATTCTGGTCCGCCGACCACACGCTGACGTCTTCACAATCTCAAGGGCACCAACCTAGCGCTCTATCAATTCTTGGCACACTAGATAGAAGGTGCATAGCCGCGCAGTGGCTGAAACAGCTGTTCACAGGCTTCTCTGGGTTCACAGGCTGTTCTTCATGTATCAGGTTCCAAGAATCCAGTCTCCTTGGGTAGCAAGACCGCAGTCCCCGCCGGCAGTGTAGTGGTAGCCGGTGCCATTGCGGCGGCCGTGATGCTGGGAGGCTTGCGGGAGCCACCCTTCCCCATACCCTCCCGGCCTAAAACCCCGGTGAAGGTACGACACATTACCCCTCTCGTATCCCATGGGATACGAGGCACTTAGGTTACGAGACAGTCGAGGGCAGTTTTTGCTAAGACGGCTTGACAACGCCGAGGAGTGGGACACAGAAATGCCCCGGACCTTGATTGGTTCGGGGCATTTCTGCGTCCTGGTGAGGGCACGGTGACGGGTTGCTGTGTGCCGCTTCACTGGATGATGACCCAAAGGTCAACGAAAGATTGGAAGCGGCTAAACTTGAGGAAAAATTCTATGATCAAGAAATTTTATCGATATTCTGACCTAGAGTAGTGCCATGAATATACAATGGATGCGCGAAGATGACGTATTTGAATATCCTGATCCCGCCACCTATAGAGTGCGTATTTGGACTCCTCCGGTGATAGAAAATTACTCATGGGCTGTTGATGAGTATGAGGTGACTGACGTGCAAGATGTGAGGGACGCATTGTCTTGGGCTGAAAATGAAGCTGCCGGTAGGCCAATGGAGTTTTTTGTTAAATGGTTTGAAACTCAAATAACTTCAAAATTCGAATTCATTTCTACTCCCCAAATGACAAAACTTTTTGGATTAGCGCCCAAAGAAGACTAATAGTCTCAAGAAATAGATGACAACCCTAACCTGCAATTCTCGATGCAGGTCCGCAGGCTACACCCATCCAAGGAGTGTAAAGGTTACCGGCTTTTGGGGTGCTGGTTGAATATCGTTTAACCACATAGTCAACTCTTGTGCGAAAAGTTCCCGGTCCTGCACTGCATGAGGACGCTGCAGTCGACTTAAATCCAAATGAGTTTAAATAATCCAATGCAGGCCTTGTCCATGAAGCACCATTGTATTTCTCTAGGGTTACTTTCAAGTAGAGGTTAGATGCACGTGTTGGGCAGCTGATTGTTCCTACCCCATCAATAGTTCCGTTGTAATGAACCGAAGGATGAGGGTTGTTCGAGTGAACTGTGCAGCCATCAACGCGTATGTCAACTGCTTGTGCCGGTGCAGCAATTGCTAGACCCGCGCCAACAAAGATAATGCTCAAAATCGCCGCTAGAAATGGACGTTTTTTACTAATTATATTCCCCAGATATTTTTCTCAAAGAGCAGTTATTGTCGAATAATAGTATCGTCCACGAACCGGGGGAAGTTGTCAATAGAAGGCGGTGTCATACCCAGGGCTTCTGCAAAGTCGTTTAGCTGGTAGTTAGGCCGGCGAGTTTGAGGGCGCGGTCAGGATAGTTGCGGGCACCGCGGGTGGCTTTGGCAAGGTTTGTTTCGCCTTCGAGCCTCAATATCGTGATGGCGATGTTCCTCAGGGACGCCATGACACGGGGAGCGTTGCCCCGCCGGACCTGGCTGGAGTCTTCTCGCCAAGTCACGTCCCGGCGCCAGTGGAGGCCGTTTTCAATTCCCCAGTGGCCGCGGATCAGGGACCCGATGAGTTCCGGTTTCCCTGCTGCCGGCGCCAGCGAGGTGACGATGTGGACCGTCTCGGTCGACCACTTCCGGGTTCCGAGCGGCCGGGACTTGCGGGTGATCTGTGCGGCCTGTGCGGCATGGGGGAACTTGATCCCGGCAGCAACGCTGACACATTTGACGGTCCGCGCGATCTCGCGGCCATTGGCGGTTTCGTGGGTCTTGTGCCCGGCCCTGACCTGCTTCCACGGCAAGGTGCACAACTGGTCGTGAAGTTTGGGCTGGTTCGCTTTCACGGTAAGGACATAGTGCGCTTTTCGGGAGTGCAGGTACTGGGCATGCTCCCGCTGGGTATGCAACGCATCGGCAGATATCACGACACCCTCAAGGTCCTTGAGGGTCTGCCCAAGTTTTAGTTGACAGTTTGGGCTGATATTTCGGTGACCGGTTGAGTGGTCTTGTTTATTGTCTCAAACTCTATTGGCGTTAGCTTGCCGAGTCGTCGTTGCCGGCGTCGGCGGTGATAGGTTTTCTCGATCCAGACCACAATGGCCAAGCGTAGTTCTGCCCGGGTTTCCCACCGTTTTTGGTTCAGCACGTTCTTTTGAAGCAGCGAGTAGAAACTTTCCATCGCGGCATTATCTGCACATGCCCCGACCCGTCCCATGGAGCCCTGCAGGCCAGCTGAGCTGATCAGACGGACGTACTTCTTGGATCGGAATTGAGAGCCCCTGTCGCTGTGTATCAACGTTCCTTGCGGGTTCCGTTGACTGATCGCCGCAGCCAGTGCGTCAACAGCCAGAGCAGCCTTCATTCGGGAATCGATGGAGTAGCCGACAATCCGGTTGGAGTAAACGTCCTTGACCGCGCAGAGGTAGAGCTTGCCCTCGCCGGTGTGGTGCTCGGTGATATCGGTCAGCCACAACCGGTTCGGTGCTGTGGCGGTGAAGACCCGTTGGACGTGATCGTCATGAACGGGAGGGCCAGCTTTCTTCCCTGTACCTCGCCGGCGGTGGATGACAGAAAGGATCCTATTCTCCCTGCACAACCGCCCCACACGGGTCTCAGAGGCCACGAGTCCTTGTTCGTGGACGAGTTCGTCATGGATCATCCTGTACCCGAACGTCGGTTCCTCGGCATGGATATCCAAGGCGGCGTTGACTAGGTGTGCTTCTTCCCAGTCCCGGTCACTGACAGGGTTCGCACACCATTGGTAGAAGGCTTGGCGGGAGAATCCCAAGACCCGGCAGGTCACCGCGACAGGAACCCGTACAGGGGCCTGGGGAGCGGCTAGTTCAAGGACCAGCGGGTACATCATTTTGGGTTGACGTCCTTAGGAAAGATAAGCCACCGCTCGGCGCATCACCTCCGCTTCCTGCTCAAGGAGACGGATCCGTTTCTTCGCTTCTCGAAGCTCGGTGGATTCTTCCTTCGTGACCCCGGGGACCACCCCGTCTTGGACATCGGCGATCTTCAACCACCGATGCAAAGCGGCAGGGGAAATACCGAAGTCTTTCGCGATCTGGACAATAGTAGATTCGCCCTTACGGGCCACCGCGACTTTCGTCACGGCGGAACTCTTCGCCGAAAAGCTTTAGGCATGTTGAACATCCTTTCACTTGCAAGCCAAAACTCACAAGTCAGATGTCAACTAAACTTTGATCAGACCCGTCCAGATCGATCAAGCCGCCGTTGTCTCTCACCTTCTCGAAGGGGTCGAACTCACCCCCAGCGATGCAGCGGCAATAAAGGGTACCAGGGACTCCGCGACTCTTCTTGCCAAGCTCAATGAGCTCGAGGCTCCCACTCAGGCCGCAACGGCAGTCATTGCAAAAGTGAACTCTTGGCGCGATGGGCGATCATCACTACGTGCGATTGACATCCTTTCACCGAGAAGACCGAAGTTCGTCTACTTTGACGACTACGATTCGATGCCCGGGCTGGTATCTATCCCCGACCTCGTGAAGAAGAGAGACGATGAAGAACTCACACGCAGTGAGCAAGCAGTGGTTTCACTTTTAGCCGCCGCGGGTGCTGACCTCGAAGATTTCTTAGAACCGGAGAGCCACGAGCACTTAGTTCGGGACTCCGAAAATGCTTCCAACGCCATCTCGGAAGAGGTTTTCGAGTACTGGTCTCAAAACAAGCAGTTGGCCGTCAAAATTCGGCTGATGGATAAACCCGATACGGGTGCAGTTCCTCCGCTCAACAAAGCGCCTCTTCTGCAGATCCGAGGTTGGGAACAAGAAGCACAGTGTGACTGTACCTTTTGATGAACGATCGCGCGGCTTTGTATGGTTCTTTTCATTCCTCGCGTACTTTTCTCACATCGAACATGAATCCAATCAGCCCTTGATCCTGCTCCTCGATGAACCAGGCATCAATCCGCATGCCTGGGCGCAGAGTGATCTTCTACGGTTCATCGACGAACGCCTAGCTCCGAAGCACCAAGTAATCTTCTCTACGCACTCCCCGTTCATGATCGATCCCCACGTTCTTCATCGAGTACGAACAGTCATTGATGCTGACGACAAGGGAACTCTTGTCTCGTCAGAAGTTATGGACGCGGATGCGGAGACTTCATTCCCTCTACACGCGGCAATGGGTGTCGACCTGTCCAAGACACTCTTCGTATCACCCGACACCCTAGTCGTCGAAGGCCCTTCCGATCTCATGTACCTGGAGATTTTGTCGCAGACCCTGATCGCAGCTGGTAGAGAAGGACTAAACGAACGGTGGTCAATCGCACCAGTCGGTGGCATCGCAAAGCTTCCCGCATTTGTCAGTCTCCTTGGTGCAAACAAACTCAACATCGCAGTATTGGCAGACGCAGGGTTCGAGGACGCTGAATCAATCAGGAAGCTAGAGGCTGCGGGAAAACTCGCTGACGCGGGAATTATTCTCATCAGCGAAGTGGTAGGGCGCGAGGAAGCAGACGTCGAGGATCTATTTGATCCGGTGTTTTACATAAAGCTCGTAAACGGTGCGTACAAGTCACACCTAAACGGGCAGGACATCAAAGTTGGCGACCTGCCGAAAGGGGATCGCATCACTAAGCGTGTCGAGGCTGTCATGAAGGAGCGCGGAATAAACAAAGGGCGCTTGAACCATTACACCCCAGCGAAGTACTTACTGCAGAAGCAGGGCACGTTGAAAATTTCTCCGGCCACACTAGATCGTGCTGAACAACTTCTAATGAAGATCAACACTTTCTTGTCATCGTGACTGCCTAGTCGAACCCTAATCCGGCATATGCCCGAGGAATATTAACACAGTCCATCTAGTGGTTGTTCCACAAGTGCCCATTTCCACACAGGGGTGAGGCCCTTTGGGCCAACACCGGTTCCTCTCAAAACGCCTGGTCGTTCAATCAGCAGGCGCGGGAAAGGATACCGACTGAATTCAGCGTCCAAATTAGCAATGGGCTGCTGCGGGTCGAGCGGCAGCAGACCCATGACTTAACTGCAACACCCTTAATGTCTTATATCTCTAGCTATATGAGACGTCTCGCTGGGTTTCTGGTGGGTTCAGTGGCTTTGCCCCGATTTCCACCACATCACGTGTAGCGGCCGTAGCCGGCGATTCTCGCAACTATGCCTCATAACCTGCCGCTTGAATCGGTGTATTCATCGTTAGTTATAAGACACCGCGGAACGGTCCAAACCGCGGGTTGCCCGAACGCACTAACGCCCCTCCAACTCTGCCCCAAACACAGCGGGCTCTGGCCGCAAAAGCCAGGTCTCGCCGTCGTACGTGAAAAGCTTTTAGGGCACTGCCAGGTGAGTCAGTTCCCTACCCGTTTAGGCGATTTCCTTTTTTCGCTCGGCCCGCAGGAACGCCAAGTTGGCCACCAGGGTGAGGCCAAAGGCGAGAAGTAGTGCAGTCACCATTGCCAGAATCATGCCTACTGTGTTGGTGGAAATGAAGGGTGCCACGATCGCCAGCAGATAGGCGGATGCTTCGGCTCCTGTCAGACCCACCCCGGCTCCACCGGCCATGGCCAGGGCAGCCAGAGCCCGACCAGAAGGGGGCTGTACGTCAGTGCTGCTTCAATGCCAATCTCGACGGCATCGCCCGCAGCACTTGTGACCGGTCCCAGCGCGTAAAAGACCAGCAAACCAGGGATGACGCCCGCGAAAGCGCCCGTGACAATGTTCGCCGTTGTGGCAGGGAACTTGTGTGAGAGGGTCCACCTGATCAAGTACACCGCCAGTAGACCGGAGATTTTCCATGCAGCCACCGCAGCCATCGCTCTAGGCAGGCCCGCAATCAGAACATCAAAAACCTTGCTCAGGAACTCCGCTCCCGGGATCTTGCTGATGGCAAGCACCAGAGCCAATTGGGCACTCCTATCATTCTGCATTGTCCTAGCCCTCGGCCCGGATAACCGTAAAACCGCTCGCCAAAAGATGATTGGAACAATCAAAGGTGCCCGTCAGCGTGACCTCGGACGTGGATTAGAAACTTTGGGCAGCTAAAGCCCAGTTCCGTGACATACCTACACCTGTGCCTCAATGCCTCTTTGTCAGTTCCTGCGCCTACCATGGTCAGTGAAGCAATCACCACCTTTTTGGAGTTCTTCATGGACTACTTTTCAATCAACTCCCTGCGTGAGAACCACGCCGGTTGGTCCCTGCTCCGCGCCCAAAATGCGCCCCTGGCCCTGACGTTCTTCATGGCGGCGTTCACCGGCCCCAACCAACGTAATCTAGGCCGCCAGGATCTGGTGGAAATCCTTGATGATGTGCTGTTCAGTTTGCGGGACACCTTAGGTGAAGAACGGTTCCCCCGCTCCGCCAGCGAATACCTTGATGACTGGGCCGAACCGGCCAAGGCGTGGCTGCGAAAATTCTATGCTGAGAACCGTGATGAGCCTGTTTATGATCTCACCGCCTCCACCGAAGATGTGATTCGCTGGGTTGAAGCATTGCGCGGACGCGACTTTGTCCCCACTCAATCGCGACTGTCCAGCATCTTCAACCTCCTCAAAACCCTGGTCCACGGTTCTGAAACGGACCCGGACGCACGGCTGGCGGAATTGCAACGTCAGCGTGATGACATTGACGAACAAATGGAACTGATCCGCTCCGGCACCATTGCCGTCATGAGCCGCCCCGAAGCCGTGGACCACTTCCACCAACTCACCACACAAGCCAAGGACCTGCTCTCGGATTTCCGCGAAGTGGAGGCGAACTTTCGCAAACTTGACCGCAAACTACGTGAACAGATCTCCCTCTGGGAAGGCGGTCAGGGTGACCTCCTCGAGTCAATTTTCTCCTCCCAGCAGGACATCAGCGGTTCCCTGCAGGGCCGCACGTTCCAAGGTTTTTGGGATTACCTGATGTCCCCCCAGCTGCGCTCCGAGCTGCACGAACTTCTGGAACGGGCCACCCACATTGATGCCCTTGCCACGCAGGAGGGGCTGCACTCCATCACGTCCATGCAGAAGGACTGGCTTCCTGCCGTAGAACAGACCCAATCCACCGTGCGCCAGCTCTCGGCCCAGATCCGGCGCCTGCTCGATGACAAGGTTTTTTTGGAAAATAAGCGCATCATGGCGTTGATCCGCAACATTGAATCCGGTGCCGTAGCCGTCCGCGCCATCCCTCCTACGGGCGTGTTTGCCGATCTGCCCGGCCATGACGTGCCCGTGGCGCTGCCCTTTGAACGGCCACTGTATGAGCCCAGCCGCCAAACACCCATCAACGATTTTGTCGATGTTGCCGATGACCTCGATGTGGACGCCCAAGCGCTCTTCGAACAGTTCCATGTGGATCCGCAAAAACTGGAAGCCAACATTGATGCGGTCCTGGCAGACGCCGAACAAGCCACCTTGGCTGAGGTCACGGACGCTTTCCCGCTTAGTCAGGGGCTGGCCGAGCTCGTCACATATTTTCAGCTCGCCACCGCGTCAAGTTCGGCAACCATCGACTCCGATTCTGTTCAAACCCTTTCCTGGACACTCCCCGACGGCAGCCTGCGGGAAGCCACCGTTGAAAAAATCATCTTTGTGAGGCCATCATGACAGCCATCCTTGAAGACTCTGCCCAACCCGATGACATCCTGGGCGTTGCGGCACGAACCCCTGACGGGCTGCCCCTTGTGGTCACCAAGCTGTTCAAGGGCGTGCTCTACCGCGAAGGCGACGAAAAACTGTGGCAACGGCTCACGGAACTGTCCGCCCAGGCCCGCGATTATGTGGCTGTGCTGGGCTTGGAACTGGTCCTTGACGACGGTGAAGGCTACGCATTCCTGCGTTCACATCCCGACGCAGATACAGACCTTCCCCGCCTCATCCCCCGCCGCCAACTGACCTTCCAGGTCAGCCTGCTGCTGGCCCTACTACGTGCCCGGTTGGCCGAGTTTGATACGCAAAACAGTGAGACCCGGCTCATCATGACAGTGCAACAAATTTCTGAGATGGTTTCCGTATTCCTGCCCGAATCCAGCAATGAGGCCCGCATTTTGGACCAGCTGGCCAGCAACATCAAGAAAGTCACCGAACTGGGTTTCCTGCGCAAGCTCCGCGGCCAGGAGCAGAGCTATGAGGTGGCGCGCATCCTCAAGGCCTATGTGGATGCCCAGTGGCTCGAAGAGTTCGACGCCAGGCTCTCCGATTACCGCGCCACGCTCGCAGGCGACACGCCCCCCACCAGCAAAGCCAAGGCGGCCAGAGCATGAGCATGCAAGCCCAGTCGGGTCTTTTCAGCCTTGATGACCTCACCACAGATAGCTCCGGTACCCGGCCAGGTTTCCGGTTGCACCGCTTGGAACTGCTGAACTGGGGCACCTTCAACAAGGATGTCCGGACGTTCCGGCTCGATGGCGAAAACAGCTTGCTGACAGGTGACATTGGCTCCGGCAAGTCAACCGTTGTCGATGCCATCACCACACTCTTGCTACCTGCCAACAGGATTGAATACAACAAGGCTGCCGGTGCGCAAAAGAAGGAACGCAGCCTCATGTCCTATGTGCGCGGCTTCCACAAGAGCGCCCGCAGCGGTCTTGGCGATGCTTCCCGCCCTGTGGCACTGCGCGGACCCGGCACATTCACCGTGGTGTTGGGTGTCTTTCACAATGCCACCTTGAACAAGACCATCTCCTTGGCCATCACGCTGTGGGCCACGCAGGAGGCCGGGCAGCCCACCCGCTTCTACTCCATCGCCGAGGGCGAGCAGTCCATCAAAGGCGATTTCTCCGATTTCGGCACCGACCTGAGCAAATTAAAGCGCCGCCTGCGCAACGATGGCGTGGCTGTCTTTGACGTCTTTGAAAAATACGGCGCCGCCTTCAAACGCCACTTCGGTATTGGCTCCGCCCAAGCCATGGACTTGTTCCACCGCACCGTCTCCATGAAGCAGGTGGAGAACATCACCCACTTTGTCCGCACCAACATGCTGGAGGAGGACGATGTTGAAACCCGGATCAAAAACCTGCTGCACCACTTCGACGATCTGAAGAAGGCCCACAATGCTGTGCTGCGGGCCAAGGACCAGATCCGCATGCTGGAACCCGTTCGCGAGAACGCGGCCCGCCACCAGACCCTGACCGTGGAGCACAGCGGTGCGCAGCAGCAGCGCGAACAGCTCTCTGCCTGGTTCACCTCCCGGAAACTGGAGCTCAGCGAGGCCCATCTACTGGAATTGGAACGTGCCGCAGCCAAGGTGAGCGAGCAGCAAACTGCGCTGACGGCCGAGCTGGGCAGCTTCACCCGGGAGCTGGCAGATCTGCGTGATGACATACGCACCAGCGGCGGTGGGCGGATCGCGAGCATCGAGGCCGAGCTGGCGCGCATGGCCATTGAATCCGGCTCCCAGCGTGAGCGCTTTGCCACGTACTCCGAGGCCGCAACCGTCCTGGGACTTTTTGAACCAGAAGATCAAGTGGTCTTTGACGCCAACGCCGCTGCCCTGCCCGGGGTAGAGAAGCACCTTTTTGAGGCCAACACCGAACTGCAGGGACAGCGCACCGCCCTTGACCGCCAGCGCTCCGACGCTGTGGAGCAGGCCAGGGACCACAAGGAGGAACTCAAGAGTCTGTTGAACAGGCAAAGCCTGCTTCCCAGTTGGTTGATCGCTTTGCGCAAGAAACTCTGCGATGGCACTGGCATCGCAGAATCCGAGCTGCCCTTTGCTGGAGAGCTGCTGAAGGTGCGCGAATCTGAGGCCGCATGGGAAGGCGCCGCCGAGCGCACCCTGCATGGTTTTGCCCTGTCCTTGCTGGTCGCCGGCGGGCACTACTCCGCCGTAAGTGACTGGGTTGACTCGAACAACCTGCGCGCTCGGCTGGTTTATCTCAAGGTTGGCGACACCCCCACCCCTCGCCCGCCAGCCCCGGACACCCTGGCTGGGAAGATCAGCATCAAGGCCGGCACACCGCTGCGCGAATTTTTATTGGACGAGCTGGGCCGCCGTTTTGATCACCAGTGCTGCGAGAGTATGGCCGAGTTCCGGCGTTATCCCAAAGCCCTGACCATCAACGGCCAGCTCAAGAGTGGTGCTGGCCGCCATGAGAAGGATGACCGCAAGGCCCTGAGCGACCGCTCATCCTATGTGCTTGGCTGGGACAACCACGATAAAATTGCCCGCCTGCGCACCTCCCTTGAACAGGCAGAAGGGCAACTCCGCACGGCCAGTGACGGTCTTGCCCGCATTGACAGCCAGCTGGGCAATCTGGGCCGCCAGCAACGGCTCATCGGCACCATTTCCGCCGTCGGAAATTTTGCGGACCTCAACTGGCAGTCAACCGTGCGTGCCATGGCCGGGCTGACGCAGGAGAAGGCGGCGCTTGAATCCTCCAGCGACATCCTGCGGGAGCTGACCCGCAGGGAAAGCGAAACCGCGGCTCGCGTGGAGAAGACCAATCAGCGGCTACGCACCTTGATGGAGCGGATCGGCTCCGGCAAGGCGGACATTCGCACCCTCTCCGAGCAGATTGCAGACTGCCGGGAGTCCCTGGCGGAAAGTGCTTTGACGTCCGACGCCGGGCTGCTGGCTGAGCTGGGCAAACTCACCGCGGTGGCGCTTGAGTCGGGCGTGCTGACGTACAAGAACACGGCCAAGATTGAGAGCAAGGTCCGGGAAACCCTCACCCGGAGCATCGATGGCCTGAGCCGGCGTATGAGCACCGCCGAGGGAATCACCATCAGGTTCATGACCGATTTCCGCAACAAGTACCCTGCCGAGACTACCGATCTTGATGCATCGCTGGAGGCTGCAGGAGAGTTCAACAAGATCCTGACACAGCTGGCGGAGAACGATCTCCCGCGCTTTGCCGAACGTTTCAAGGAATCGCTGACGCAAAACACCATCCATGAGATCGTGGCGTTCAATGCTTTCTTGGACGCCCGAAAACAGGATATTGTCTCCCGTATTGGTGAAATCAACGAGTCCCTGGCCCGGATTGAATACAACCCCGGCCGGCACATCCAGTTGGAACCGCAGGCAAGCAGCGATCCTGAAGTGCGGGAGTTCGGCACTGACCTTCGGGCTTGTTCGGAGGGTTCCATCGGTGCGCAGGAACAATACTCCGAACAAAAATTCCTGCAGGTCGAAGCCTTGGTGGAGCGCTTCCGGGGCCGTGAGGGACGCACCAACCTGGATGAGCGGTGGACGGCGAAGGTCACGGATGTGCGTAACTGGTTCACGTTCTCCGCCTCCGAGAAATGGACTGAAACCGGTGAGGAACACGAGCACTTCACTGATTCCGGCGGCAAATCCGGCGGACAAAAGGAAAAACTGGCGTACACCATCCTTGCTGCTGCCCTGGCGTTCCAATTTGGGATTGCCGCAGGACCGGGCAATCAGCGCAGCTTCCGCTTTGTAGTCATTGACGAAGCCTTTGGGCGCGGCTCGGACGAATCGGCCAAGTACGGGCTGGAGCTGTTCAAACGTCTGAAACTTCAATTGCTCATTGTCACGCCCTTACAAAAGATCCACGTCATTGAACCTTTTGTGGCCAACGTGGGGTTTGTGGCCAACGAAACAGGTGCGGATTCCCAGCTGCGCAATATGACCATTCACCAGTACCGGGCCGAACGGGAGAAGCGTGGCCGCTAACACTTCCGGATGGAGCAGTCCGGCCGATCTGCGCACCGCGGTACTGCGTGCCTGGACCAGCGGTGAGTTGCTGCGGGAGTTTCACACACCCTCGGGAACCCATCCCCGGCGTCGAACGTTGAAATACCCCAGCGCCACCCAACTACGCACAGATTACGCGCGCGCCGCGGCCTGGGCGCAAACGTGGGACCCGGCGCCACGCGGCGCGGCGCTGGAGTACATCAGCGTTGGGGCAACCACCATTGGTGCCAATACCCTGCCGTGCGCCGCCGTGTTCGCATCCGCCGCGGAGGAAATCACCTTCCTGGGGTTTGGGCGCGAAGCCGCAAAGTTCACAGCGCTAAGTAGGCACCTGACCCTACTGGACATCCGGTTGGAGGCGTGGTCACTGCAACGGCCGCTGGAGCTGCTCAAATTCGGGGTGGATGCCCTGACTGCGGCCAGAGTTGCGTTGTGGATGGAGGCCAATCCGGCTCCAGGGCTCTACCTGCGGCAGCTTTCCCTGCCCGGAGTCCATACAAAGTTTGTGGAAAACCACCGCCGGCTCATTGATTCGATGCTGGCGATGTTGGTACCGGAACGGCTGCTCAGCGGCAAGAATTACGCCCGCCGGCACGGTTTTCTGGCAGCCCCAGACCGTGTCAGGCTGCGCTTTCTGGACCCAACCCAGGTTGTGGCTCAGGGCATGGAAGATATTGAGGTGACGGCAGCCGCCTTTGCCGGTTTCCCGGTGGATGTGGACACGATCATCACCACGGAAAACCTGGTCAATTTCCTGGCACTGCCACAGATGCCCCGCACCTTGGCGGTGTTTGGCGGCGGCTACGGCTTCGAAGGAATCCGTGACGCTGCCTGGCTCGCAGACGTTGAGGTGCTCTATTGGGGAGACATTGACACTCACGGCTTCCGCATCCTGGACCAGCTGCGCTCCCACCATCCGCACGTGCGCAGCATTCTCATGGATGAGGAAACGCTCTTGGCCCACCGCGACTTTTGGGGCCACGAGGGCACCGCCACATCAGCACAGCTAACGCACCTGAACCCTGCTGAAAACGCTCTCCATTACGCCTTGATGGACGGCACCTTCGCGCCCACGCTGCGCCTGGAGCAGGAACTGCTGCGCTGGGATTGGGTGTTGGGACACCTGCTCTGAACCAATCGTCGCAGTACTTCTTTGCTGACGGACTCTTGCAACTTCTGCACTGCGGTGACCGGCCTAACTTGCTATTGGCCCGGCCATAATGGTGGGCTGTGACCATGAAGAAGACTTTGGGGATTCTACTGCTGGCGCTCATGACCATGGTGGGGGTTGCTCCGGCCGCTGTAGCAGAGGCACCGGCCAGCGTTGTTATTGAGGACACCGCCGGCGTGCTCTTCGAACCGCAATTGGTAACTGCGCTCGAGAACATCAACTTCCGTGCCCCCACGAAGGTGGTGATCTTTACCCGCAACGGCAAAAAATCCGACAACTTCAATGAGGAAGTGTTGCGCTACGCCCGAGCATTGCATCCTTACTGGCTCAGCGCGGACGGGCAAAAGTTTGCCGACGGCCTGTTCATCTTCGCCTTCGATCCCGTGGGGCGCCAGGTTGGGACCTACATGGGAGAGGATCGCAAGGTGTCCTTGTCCAAGCGGGCCGCCATTCAAGATTCAGCGAGGGATTTGTTCCGTGACGCCCAGTGGACTGACGGCACCATCACCGGAGTGAAGAAGGCTGCGAAGCTGATCAATCAGCCGTGGTACCAATCAACGTGGTTCTTCATCAGCACCGGCATTGCTGCTCTCTTCACTACTCTTGGCTTCGGTATCCGTGCCGCCATGCGCAGTAAAAACCGGAAGAAAGCGGCTGAACACTTAAAGCGTGGCGACGCCGGCTTTGCCAGTGTGAGCCTTGCTTTGGAAACCACTGAGTTGAATGCCAAAACCATACCGGAGGCGTCCTCCTATGGTGCCTTAGTGCTGGAAAAATACCGGAACTTCAGCGCCCGGTATAACGAGACCAGCGTACTTAATCAGCAATCGCACGCCTACTCTCAGAAGGAATTATCCAAAAAAGCAAATGTCATGATCGTTTGCCAGTATGCGGATCTGGCCCAAGAACTGGACGCCTTGGATGATGTCATTGGCGACACCAACACGCTTCTGAACCGTTTCTCCGGGTGGGAGGGTGCATGGGACCGTCAGATACGGCCGCTGCGCGATGACTTACATCAACTACCAACCTTGGTTTCCCAACTCGAGGCCCAAGGGCTACCCAGCACCCTTGTACTGAATTCCTTCGGTCCCCAAAAGCTGGCCGAACTTGAGCAACTAGGCGCGTCATTCCAAGAAGGGCGCATCACTCCAGAAGCCGCTCTGGATCAATTGGCGCACATCCGTGAGGGGCTGACGGCCCTGCTGCAACAGCATGCAGACGCCGCCATTGACAAGTACGCAAAAACGTCTTCTGAAAAAACGGCAATGCGCAGTTCCATGGACGCGGACCGGAAAGAGGATTTCCACCGCAGGCAGCCCACCATTCTTGGTTCGGTCTACGGGTGGAACAGCTTTTACTCGGTAGTTTCCTTCAACAGCGGCTATGTCAGCGCCCGGCAGCAAGTTGATACAACACGCAGCAACGCCAGTGCTGGTGGCAGTACCGGCTACGGTTCCAGCGGGGGCAGCTTCTCCGGTTCTGGCAGCTCTTCACGCTTCTAGTCCGACGCCGGAACTCACCTTGGACCCATCTCTCACCGGAGTGCGCCCTAGGTTGAGCAGGAGGTGGGATAGCGACCCGGGAAAACACGCCAAAGGTGGGATAGCGTCAGTTTGAGAAGGCTTCCGGGTTGACCGGGTGCGGGGGCAGCTCTCCCTTGGCCATGGCAATAGCATTGGCTGCTGCCAGCACGGCCATCCTGTTTCTGACAGGCACCGTGGCGCTGCCAATATGAGGCAGCAATACCGTGTTGGGAAGCTCCGCCAACCCCGCTTCCAGCTCGGGCTCATTCTCATACACATCCAGTCCGGCCCCGGCAATGACACCCTCACGCAACGCCGTAACGAGCGCCGCCTCATCCACCACAGGTCCGCGTGCCGTGTTGATCAAGAATGCGCCGGGCTTCATGGCAGCCAGAACGGAGGCGTCCACCAGGTGCTGGGTGTCCTCATTCAGCGGCACATGGATGGAGAGAAAATCGGCCTGCGCCACCACCTGCTCCCACGGCAGCTGCCGGACCTTACCGGCCAGGTCCCCCAGCTCTTCCTCTGAAACAATGCGTTCGGCCGGCGGCCGGGGCGAGAACACCACATCCATACCAAAAGCCGCAGCCCGGCGGGCCGTGGCCCGTGCAATCCTTCCAAAACCTGCCAGGCCCAGCACCTGCCCGGACACGTCGGAGCCCATCAGCAATTGTGGGTTCCACCCGCTGAACCCGCCGGAGCGGACCAACGAGTCAGCTTCTATGACGCGCCGGGCCGTGCCCAAAATGAGCAGCATGGCAATGTCCGCGGTGGCATCGGTGAGGACTCCGGGGGTGTTGCCCACCACAATCCCGCGGGCGGTGGCAGCAGGGACGTCAATGTTGTTGAACCCCACGGCGTAGTTGGAGACACCGCGGAGCTTGGCACTGCCCAGTAATGACGCATCGATGGTGTCTGACAGGCGTGCCACCAGCACGTCATAATCACCGCTGGCACAGAGGGCTCGCAGTGCATCAGCGTCCGGAACCTCCGGCAACAAGGTGACATCACCGGCGTCGTACAGCAGCGCCATACCGGGCTCCGGGATGCTGGCAGTCACTAAGAATCGAGGGCTCATACTGGGTTACTCCTTGAGATCTACTGCACGTTCCGCGGGGGCTGGGGGAAGGGGTTCCGTGGCGGAATCTTCAATGTACCGCTTTGAGTTGATCATGAATGCTCCCGTCATCATGACCGCCATGCAAACTCCCAACGTGGCGAATGAGGCGCTCCAGGATCCTGTGGCGTCGTGGAGGGTACCGAAGAACAGCGGGACAATTCCCGCCCCCGCATAGCCAAGACCCTGACTAAACCCGGACAGCACTGAGGATCCGTGCGTGGTCCGCGAGCGCAGATTCACCATGAGCAGTGCCATGGCGAAGGTGCCCTGGCCCAATCCGGCAAATGTCACCCACAGCCATGTCCCGTCCAGGGGAGATAAGTACAGGCCCACATGGCCGGCGCCCCAACACAGTGCAAAAACGCAGACAGCAATGATCGGGTTTTTCATGCGCGGCACCACCAGCGGCACCAACAGGCTCACCGGCAATCCGAGGATGGCAAAGTAGGCCAGCGCCGAACCTGCTGCGCCCGCATCAAGCCCCTGGCCTGAGAGGTAAGGCGGTAACCAGGTGAAATAGACGTAGGTCTGGGCGGAGTTGCCCGCCAGAAAAATGGCCAGCCCCCATGACACCGGCGAGCGCCAAGGCCGCAGCCGGGGCGTGGGCTCCTGCGAGGAGGAGGCACTGAGGTGAGCGGAGTTCGTGGATGAGATTCCGGCGCGGGGTTTGCGGTCCCGTGTGAACTGGATGATCCAGGGCAGCAAAACGGCCAGGCTCACCGCGGCCCACATGCCAATGGAGACCCGCCAATCGGTAAGTTGCGCCACCGGAACAGCCAGCTGCGGGCTAATAGCAGTGCCCACCGATAGCAGCGTCACGTACCCGGCCGTCACCAGTCCCACACGGTCAGGGAAATACTTCTTCACCAGCGGCGGCAGCACCACGTTGCCAATGCCGTAGCCCGCCATGATCACTGCGGTGAAGCCTAGGAACGGCCACACAGAGTCTGTGGCCGCCCGGACCAACTGCCCCGCCACAGCCAAAAACACGGCGGCTACAAGAGCCTTCTCGAGGCCGAATTTACGGATCAGGACAGGGGTCAGCAGGCCAAAGATAGCGAACATCAGCGGCGGCAACATAGCCAACAGGCCCGTTGATGCGGGGTCAAAGCCCAGTTCACCGGTCAGCTCGCCCAAGAGGGGCGGCACCACGGAGACAGCAGGGCGCAAGCTCAACGCCATGACCAAGATGCCTAGTAGTGCGCCAATACGGCCGGTCCAGGGTCTCTTCAGCAGGAAATCGGTCACTGCTCAACCTTAGTCAATGCCGGCTGCAAGGTGAGAAGAGGCCAGAAAAATGGTCTGGATCCGCCCTCTAACGCCACTGGCCAACAGCGACCCGGATAGTCACACAACCCCGTAGTCTCTCTTATTTTGCAAGATCATGCAGAATAATGGCGTCATGCTACTAGGATGGAGCCACAGGCCGTTCAGCGGCCCCGGGAGCTCCGTGCCAGCTGCGGGGAAAGGCGAAACCACCATGGATGTTGCAGAACTGGGTGCGGCCTTGCGTGCCAGGCGCCGGTTACTGAACCTGACGCAAAATGAAACGGCGGACCTCGCCGATATCTCCACCCGCGTACTCAGCGATCTGGAAAACGGCCGCGAAACAGTCCGGCTGGACATCCTGACCGCCGTGGCCGCCGCCTTGGGCATGAGCCTTTCCTTGGCGGTGACCCGATGAAGAACAGCCGTGATCCGATGAAGAGTCTGGACTATGCCAAATCGGTCACCCAAGCCACCATTTATAAGCGAGGCATGGCCGCGGCAACCTTGACCCGGCAAGCCGGCTTGGGAGTTGTGTTCGCCTATCTGCCGGAGTATCTCAAGAGCGGCGGGCCCGGGATCGCCTCCACCTTGCCGGCCTTGGACGTCCCCGTCACGCTGAGCCACGGCAGCGTACCCGCCTTCTTTTCCGGGCTACTACCGGAAGGTGAGCGCCTGGCCAAGCTGCGTTGGGCCGTCAAAACCACCCTTGATGACGAATTCTCGCTGCTGATAGCCGCGGGGGAAAATCCCGTGGGAGATGTCCAGATTGTGCCCGCAGGCCAGCAGCCAGAGACCATCCCCGCGCTGCTGACAGTCACCAAAACCATGGATGACATCAACTTTGCCGATTTTGCCGCCATCCCGGGGCCTGTTGATGTGTCGGCGCTGGCTGGCCTGCAGGACAAGGTCACGGCGTCCTACCGCCATGACAAGGACCCGTCCCGCGCCTATCTCTTGAAGTTCAACGATGGCAGCCACCAGCACCAAGTTGAAACCGAGCACCTCCTGCTGACCAAGGCCCGGGCCCTGTCCATCCCCATAGCGCAGGCCCGCCTGGTGCACGACGGCGTTGGTGCGGCAGCGCTGCTAGTCTCACGTTTTGACCGGTCCCCCACCGGGCCCCTGGCGGTGGAGGACTGCGCACAACTGATGGGGTTGGGGCCGGGCCGCAAATACTCGGTACCCAGTGAGGCGGTAGCTGCCGCTGCCATCAGCATGTGTTCTTCCCAGGCTTTAGCTGCCCGAAATATTTTCCTGCAATTCCTCTTTGCCTGGCTCACAGGTAATGGAAACCTCCATGCCAAAAATATTTCAGTGGTCCAGCAACAGAGTGGTGAGTGGATGGTAGCCCCCGCATATGATCTTCAGTGCACCCTAGCTGGCGAAATTGAGCAAGGCTTCGCAGCAGGCGTGCCGGGCGGCATCCTGACAGAGCTCACCGACGGGGACCCATCCCGCGATCCCGGCATGGCCCTGCCAGTGGGCGGCAGCGCCGGCAGCCGGACAGGGCTGGACCGCAACGATTGGCTGCGCTTCGGGAGGTCTTTGAACATCCCGGAACGGCTCGTAGCCAAGTGCATTGACAAGGCGCAGGCCGCATCCTTGCTCACCACTGCGGAACTGCCGTTTGAGCGGGACGTCAGTGCCGCAGTGGTACGTGTCTTGGGAATCCGGCGGGCAGCAATCCAGAAATAGTTCAGGAGGCGTTGCGGGCGCAAAATACTTTTACTGACGAATTGCCGCTAAACTGTCTCTATGCCAAGAATTGTCGCGCCCACGAACGCGGCGCAGCGCGAGCAGACGCAGCGCAAAATCCTCAACGCCTTTGGCGAGCTTCTGTTCACCCACGGCCTTCCCGGCCTGACCATGACCGATGTTGCCCGGACTGCTGGTGTGGGAAGAACCGCCGTCTACAACTACTTCGCCGATCTGGAACAACTTCTGGTGGCCTACGCCCTGGATGAGACCGGCAAGTTTGTTGTTGAGCTCAAGAGCAAACTGGAGGGCCAAGAAAATCCAGTGGACCGCCTGGCTGTTTATGTGCGGGCCCAAATGGAGGACCTCACCCGGCGCCACCTGCCTCCCGGACCGGCCATGCGCTCTGTTCTCTCAAGCGAATCGTTCGCCAAGTTAGGTGTTCACGTTGGCGAACTCAACACTATCTTGACGGATATTCTGCGCGCCGGGATGGCTCAGCGTTACCTACCCGCTGCAGACGTTGACGGCCTGGTTCAGCTCATCCACGGCTCGTTGACGGCAAGTGCCTCAAGGCGCAACATGGACACCCCGGATGAAGAGCACATTGCGGGGGCCGTCAGGTTCATTCAAGCCGGAGTTGGCGCAAGCTTCGACGCCAAGGGACGCCCCGTCCAGCAGGGCTAGGCTCTCTGGCAGGCTTCTCTTTGGCAGGCACAGTTATCTGGCAGGCCGAGCTATCCGGCAGGTACAGTGGCGCCTTCGCTGGGTGTACCTTCGCTGGGTGCCGGGCTCAGGCGCGGGCAGGAGAGCACCCCCGCGCTCTGATCCACTTGTTTGGCAGCCACCAGATCAACAAAGAGGCCCGTCACCACAACATCCACTGTGGCATCTTCGCGGTTGTCTTCAACGTATTCACTGTCAGGGAAGTTGCGCTGCAAATTAAACGCCGCAGCACGCCCGGCAGGCCCGGAGGTGATCACCGTGGGGGCCTGAAGAGCCACTCCCTTATTATCAACTTCCTTGACTTGGTAACCGCGTTTCTTCAGTTCGGCACCCACCTTCCCCGCCAAGCCTTCAACAGTGCTGCCGTTGAAAATGTTCACGCTTACGGCCTTGTTGGCCGGATAGTCAAGGGTCTCTGTGGGGCAGGCCCACTGGGTGGGGCTAGGCCGCCCGGCCCCCAATTTCAGTTCCAGCTCTCCGCGCTGCACCATCCCCACCAGCACCAACCCGGCCACCACCAACGCCAGGAGCAACAACAACACGGCGGCGTGCGTAATGCGCCGGCGCACGGTGCTGGATAATATTTCAGGCGATTCAGGCTCGGGGAACGCCTGGGCTAAACCATCCGTGTCCACAATGTGGTGCCCGCGCCAGGTGGTGCCGTCTTTCTTCCTCTTGCGCTGCATGCGAAGTTCGTACGCTTCGTCTTTGGCCTGGCGGCGCGCTTCCCTCTGCGCCCTGCGATGCTGGCGCGCAGTGAGCAGCACCTCACTCTCCGCTGCGGGGCTCTCCGGCGCGGGACCGTCCGTGGACTGCCCCGCAGGCGGCCTAGTCATCTATCTCCAGAACGCGGGCGTGCAAAATGGTGCGCTGGTGCAGGGCCGTCCTCACAGCACGGTGCAGACCATCCTCCAAATACAAGGTGCCCCGCCACAGGACCACGTGCGGGAACAAGTCACCGAAGAAGGTGGAGTCCTCAGCCAGGAGGGCTTCTAAGTCCAGCTGAGCTTTGGTGGTGACCAGATCGGCCAGACGGACTTGGCGCGGCGCCACGCCGGCCCAGTCCTTGGGCGTGACGAAGCCATGCTCCGGGTACGGGCGTTTATCGCCAACTGCTTTGAAGATCACCCCTTCAGACTAAGGACAAGAGGGGGTGAAAGGAACTGTGTGACTCACCCGCGTCCCGGTGTGTTGCACAATGGTTATGCAAAGTGGCTCTTGTCCACTGCTGCTGAGAACATGGTTCCATGACAATCGCGCACCCTCCCCTTGCCCTTCTCCTTGATGTTGACGGCCCGCTCGCCAGCCCCGTCACCCGGCGTGTCTCCGCTGACATCATCGCCAACTTGATCGAATTGGTGCGCCGAGGCATCCCCGTAGTCTTCAACACCGGGCGCTCCGACGCCTTCATTTCCGAGCAGCTGATGCATCCCATGCTCCAGGCCGGCCTGCCCCAGGGCTCTGTGGTCCACGCCATTTGTGAAAAGGGTGCCGTCTGGTTCAGCTTCACCTCCGAGGGGCCCGGCCCCGTCCATGTTGATAAGTCACTGGCCATGCCTGCCGAATTTGGGACGGAGATTCGCAAGCTGGTGGCGAACTCCTACGCCGATTACATGTTCTTTGATGAAACTAAGCGGGCCATGGTCTCCGTGGAGCAGCACATTGAGGTGGAGAGCGGCAATTATCTGGCCCAGCAGGAAAAGTTCGACGCCGACGCGCTAGTGCTGCTGGCCGCGCACGGCTTGGGCGCTGTCCGCCTTGAGCACCGGGCGCCCGGGTCCAATGGTGGCGTGGATTACCGGGTAGATCCCTCCATCATTTCCACCGATATTGAATCGGTGCAGTTGGGCAAGGACCTTGGCGCAAGCCGCGCCGTGGAGCTTCTGGCAGCGCAGGGAATTGTGCCGCAGGCGTGGCGGACGGTAGGCGATTCCCGCACTGACTACGCCATGGCTGATTGGTTGCACCACCGGGACCACTGCGTGAAGCACGTCGATGTCCGTCCGGGCGAGGGCGTACTGGCCAAGCCGTACCCAGTGCAGACCGCAGCGGATCTGAACCTGAGCGATGACGTGGTTAACGACTTCGCTGGCGCCGCATTCCTGCAGTTTTGGCTGGACGGGTTGGCAGCTTAACGCCACAAGGGCGGGTAGACGGGGCGCCGTTACTGCCAGCTCCTGGTGCCCCTCCGCTGCAAGTTCATGCTGGAATCTCAGCAAGAACCGCTTCCACTGCAGCGAGCATCTCAGGCCCATCAGGGGTAACGGCTGAGGAAAAGCGCGCCCGCACGTCGCCGTCGTGCGTGATCAGGAACTTTTCAAAGTTCCATTTGATTGGCTCGGCACCATTGCCTGTAAGCCGTGCATAGATGGGGTGAGCCGCAGCGCCATTGACATCGCTCTTGGTGGCAAGGGGGAAGGTGACACCGAAGTTCTTACGGCAGAACTCCGCAATTTCTTCCTCTGTGCCCGGCTCCTGAGCGCCAAATTGGTTGCAGGGAATGCCAACAACCACCAAGCCATGGTCGCGGTATTTTTCGTACAGTGCTTCAAGGGCGTCGTATTGCGGGGTAAATCCGCAGGCAGAAGCAACATTGACCAGTAGCACCGCTTTGGGAGCCAACTGCGCCAGTGTGGGCGCAGTGCCGTCGTTGAGAGCGAGGGGGATAGTGTTCAGGCTTTGCGTATTCACAGCCCGAGTCTAGCGCCGCACCGCCCCTGCCTACATGTGGCGCTCTACAGTTCCAGGATGCCGTTGTTAGGTTTGGATGCCTGTGCACGGGGCTCCAAACCTAACAACGGCATCCCGAGCCAGTCTTCAACATTAAGGCAACGCAAAACGACCCCTGGAAACTTTTCGGTTTCCAGGGGTCGTATTTGGCGGAGGATGGGGGATTTGAACCCCCGAGGGCGTTAACCCAACACGCGTTCCAGGCGTGCGCCATAGGCCGCTAGGCGAATCCTCCAACTTGCCGTGCAGAACACGGCAGGTTCAAGAGTACCTGACAAAGTGCCCAACTCACGAATCGGTCAGCGAACAAGTGACGTACACCATAATTCCGGCCACAAGTCAGCTCAAATCCTGGCAGGAAGTAAAGGGCAGCACGGTCCCGCTTAAGCCCCACCACCCTTACTTCACTCACTGCGGTCAACGCCTGAGACGGACCGAATCTGAGAATGTGGCCGCACCTTCGGCACATCTAGCGCCCGGTGACCCGCATCTCCATCGCCGCCGTTACGAACCCTGCCAGCGCAAAGGCAACAGTCATTATCATGAGGATGGCTTGCTGCCCCGAGTGCCGGTTCGTGCGTTGGGTGGAATGGGTGGAAAAGACTTCACTGCGGACCAGAACCAATATGGCGCTGCCAAAAGCTAATGCCCAAAAGATCCATTTTAAGATGTCATAGTCCGGCATGATCCTCGCCCCTATAAGCGCCCAGCGCCGCTGAGAGGCGCGGCGGCCCAAGGCTGCATGTTCGTCTATCAATAAGGTGCCCCTGTGGTGAACGTATCACCGCCGCCACAAAATTGAAACAGCTTCTCCGGGGCTCCGGGATGAGCTAGCGTGTAGCCGTCCGTTCCCGCCATGCCCCGACGGGAGGGAACGGCTGATTCGCAACTGACCGGCAATGTCAGGTAAGCTGATTCCCGGCCCCTCATGTGGCGTCACCCTGTGAACTCCCCCAGGACCGGAAGGTAGCAAGGGTAAGCGGGCTCTGGCGGGTGCATGGGGGGTCTTTATTTATCCCCAGATGCCCCCAATATGCGCGCATCGTGCGGCAATTTGTCAGGCGGATTAGATAGGGTTTCAACTGTGAACGCACCAACAGCCCTGTACCGCCGGTACCGCCCAGATTCCTTCGCCACCTTAATCGGTCAAGATCACGTCACGGCGCCCCTTATGGCTGCTCTGGAAAAGAACCGTGTCAATCACGCCTACCTCTTCTCCGGCCCGCGTGGCTGCGGAAAGACTACCTCAGCCCGGATCCTTGCCCGGTGCCTGAACTGCGCTAAGGGACCCACCTCGCACCCCTGCGGGGAGTGTGATAGCTGCATTGAACTGGCCCGAGGCGGCGCTGGCTCCCTTGATGTCATTGAAATTGATGCTGCCAGTCACGGTGGTGTTGACGATGCCCGCGATCTGCGCGAACGCGCCACCTTTGCCCCAATTCGTGACCGGTACAAGATTTTCATCATCGATGAAGCCCATATGGTCACCTCCGCCGGATTCAATGCGCTGCTGAAAATTGTTGAAGAGCCGCCGGAACACATCAAGTTCATCTTTGCCACCACTGAGCCTGACAAGGTCATTGGCACAATTCGCTCACGCACCCATCACTACCCCTTCAGGCTGGTGCCCCCGGAGCCGCTCATGGCGTATCTGGCACAGCTGTGTGAACAAGAGAATATGTCCGTCGCCCCGGGCGTCTTGTCCTTGGTGGTGCGTGCCGGCGGCGGTTCCGTCCGTGATTCATTGTCAGTTCTCGATCAGCTGATGGCCGGAGCCCCGGAAACAGGTCTTGATTATGACTTGGCCGTGGATCTGCTCGGTTACACCCATTCTTCATTGCTGGACGATGTTGTGGAGGCACTTGCAGCAGCTGACTCCGCTACGGTTTTCAAATCCGTGGACAGGGTCATCCAGACTGGCCATGATCCCCGGCGCTTCGTCGAGGACCTGCTGGAGCGCTTCCGTGACCTCATCATTGTCCAAGCCATGCCGGAAAGCGCCCACGCAATCCTGCGTGGAACCCCGGAGGAACTCATTGCCCGGATGCAAACGCAGGCAGCCCAGCTCGGTGCTGCTGAACTCTCCCGCGCAGCAGATGTCACCAACGCGGCCTTCAATGAGATGACTGGCGCAACGTCACCGCGGCTGCATCTTGAGCTGCTGGGCGCGCGGCTCCTGCTCCCGGGAGCCGATTCCTCCACTCGGGGTATGGCCACCCGCCTTGACCAGCTTGAACGTCGACTCAATTACGCCGGCACACCCACAGCTTCATCTTCAGTGTTGGCCTCAGCTGGCACACCCGGTTCACCAGAGCAGGGCGTGCCCACACAGAGCTACCCCTCCTCCAACACCGCCTCTTCCAGCGCCGCGGCAGCCCCTTACCAAGCTGCGCCCGGCAGCTCAGCAAACGCTCCAGAAGCAGCTGGTTCCAGCAGTGAATCCGGCAGTGGTTGGGCAGCGGTACGGGCGCAAATAGCCCGAGCGAAAGAAGCAGCTGGCGCCGAAGTTGCGGCCCGGCCCTCCTCCCCCGCCGTCCCCGGGCCTGACGCAGCCCAACCAGTTTCACCCGAGGACCAGTCAACTCCCGCCACAAAGCCTGTTCGGCCTGTTCAACGCGAGCAGGCGGTCCAGCCGGTCCAGCCGGTTCACGCTGAGCAGCAGGTGCAGACACCCCAGCCGTCACAGGCCGCACGCACGTGGGATGACTTACCCACCCCCGGTGGGCACTCCAGCATCCCCGCTGAACAGCCAGCTGCCCAGATGGCCGCTCACCAGGCACCAGCGGAGCAATCTGCGCCGCAGCAGGCAAACGGTACGGCTGCATCCGCGCCATCAGGGTCCTCCGGCATTGAAGTTATCCGCCGCGCCTGGCCGGAAATTACCGCTGCCGTGAGAAACATTCGCATGGCTTCGTGGGTCTTTGTAAACCAAAGCGTTATGCCGCAAACCTTTGATGGCAAGGAGTTGCGTGTGGGGATCCCCTCCACCGGACTCATCACCGCGTTCAGCAACAGCGGCCATATGGCGAATCTGCAACAAGCCATTAACCAGGTTCTTGGCTTGAGCGTTCAGATCCTTCCTGTCGACGGCGAGGCCCCGAAAGCGAGCTCTGAACCAAACCCAAAAGTTCAAACTGGTAGCCCTTCGCCACGGCGTGAAGGGACTGGTAACAATGCCGCCCCACCCGTAGCCGCCAGCACAGGACATGCCAGCACAGGGCAGTGGCAGCAGGCCGCTGCGTCGCAGCCGACCCCCGGGCAGACCGCCGCAGCACCTGTCATGTCACCCGCCGCGGGACCTGCCGTGGCACCCAACCCTGCCACAGCCCCTGCCAGCCCGGCCCCAGCGACCGATGACTGGGGACTCCCTGTGGAACCGCACCACAGGGCAGTTCCTGCGACCGAGGCCCCCTCGGCACCGCCATCACCGCCATCACCGCCATCACCGGCAACATCCACGGCCCCACCTGCTGCTTCAGCACCGGCACTTCAGCCATCGGTATCCGGCCAGACGGATCCTTCCACGGCATCAGCACCGCCAGCGGCGGCGCAGTCCACAGCCTCTTCCATTCCCTGGGACGGTCCACTCGAGCCAAGCGATCCGTGGGATGAGCCCTACCCGGACTTCGTCCCTCCCACGGATCCTTACGAGTCCGACGCAGCTTACCCGCCAGCTGATCTTTACCACCCAGACGAATCCATACACACACCAACTGGAACGAATACGGCGGTATCCAACCCGGCAACATCGGATCAGGCTGCATCGAGCCAGCTCACGTCCGGACCCAACCCGGCAGCGCCTCCTGCCGCCGAACCGTATGTTCCCCCGAAGATCTCACCTATTGCAGCCTGGACTACGGGTTGGGATGCGCCGGCCGTTGCAGAACCGGCGGCTGCCCCCAGCACACCCGAAGCCCCTCGCCGCAGCGAACTTTTGGCCCAGCAAGCAGCCCACCAGGGCACCCAGCCAAATTCAGCAGACTCCGGCGATCCCCAACATGCCGTCCAGGATTGGGGTGTATCTCTGGGACAGACGCGCCGCTCAGACGTCGCCGATCCTGGCTGGGGCGCCATGTCCTCCGCACCCGATTGGGCCCAGCCAGGAACTTCGGCCCTCGCTGAATCGCCTGCTCCAACTGTAGAAACTGTAAAAACAGCGGAAACTTCCACGGCAGAACAGCGCACGGCACCTGCTGCCGGCGCACAGTCCGGCTCTCTGGCAAGTTCTGAGGCAGTGAACGCACCGGACTTTACGGTGGTCCCTGTGAGCCCCGCTCCTCCGGCCCAGTTGGCAGAGGCTGCCCAAACCCCGGCACCAGCCCAGGTGAGTGATCCTGCGCAGGAGGCACAGGGACCGAACGGTGCAGTGGGTGGGGAAAAGCTGAGCATGTATCAGCGGCTGGCTAACAGCTCCGAAGCCCAGGCTGCCCGCGCCCAGGCACCGGCAGTAGCCGCGGCCGGGCCCTATGTGGAGGACGTCCCCAGCCCGGACGATGTCACCATCGAGGAATCTGGTGTGGTGGGTCAGGCTGCTGTTGAGCGTATTCTGGGCGGAGTGCTCGTGGAAGAACGCGCACTGAACCCGAACCTCTGACCCGTCTCCCAAGCGCGGCGGACGAATCCACGGATCCGCGGAGCATAATCAGGCACACCGCCGTATTTTTGAACCACTAGTTTTAGATCAATAGACAAGAGGCATTGTGTACGAAGGAGCAGTTCAAGAGCTCATTGATGAGCTGGGGCGCCTGCCAGGCATCGGCCCCAAATCGGCTCAGCGGCTGGCGTTCCATATCCTGGAAGCGGAAACTGAGGACATGCAACGGCTGGTCCGCGCCATCGTCACCGTGAAGGAACGTGTGAAGTTCTGCACCGTGTGCGGCAACGTCACCGAGGCGGAACTGTGTAACATCTGCCGCGATGACCGCCGCGATCCCACCATCATTTGCGTGGTTGAGGAATCCAAGGATGTCCTCGCCGTGGAGCGCACACGCGCCTTCCGAGGCCGCTATCATGTGCTGGGCGGCTCCATCAATCCGATCGCCGGAATTGGCCCGGACCAGTTGCGCATCCGTGAACTGCTCACCCGCCTCAATGACAGCCAAATCCAGGAAATTATCATTGCCACCGACCCCAACCTCGAGGGCGAAGCCACGGCAACGTATCTCTCGCGCATGCTCAAAACCATCGGGATCGCCGTGACCCGCCTTGCTTCCGGCCTGCCCGTGGGTGGCGACTTGGAATACGCCGACGAGGTCACTCTGGGCCGTGCCTTCGAGGGCCGCCGCAACGCACTGACCTAAACCCGCACCAAGCACGACGCCGGGTGCCCGGCTTCCCTGTTTACCCTTGCGTTGCGCTGGCGCGCAGTTGCGCCAGGCGCTCCTGCGTGCGGGTTCCCGCGGTGGGCACGTACATCACCAAGTGCAGATCAGGGACATCGGAGGGCACCAGACGGTGCTGTTCAAAGACCAGCTCCCCCACCTCTGCCTGCAGGAATATCCGCTGCCGCGAGGAGAAGTTCAGCACCACGCGTTCTGCCCAGATACTGGCAAATTCCGTGCTGGCCTCAGCCAATTTACGCACCAACGCCGTGTGCGGCGCCGAGCCCAGCCGTGGACCTGCCTCGGCACGGAATTCCGCAACAAAGTTGCGCGAGGTGATGTCCCAATCGGGCAACATCTGGCGCAATTGCGGATCTGTGAAGACCAGCCACAACAAATTGCGTTCAACCTTTTCCACCACGGCAATACGCGAATAAAGGGCTTGATAGGCCGCGTTCCACCCTGCTATCCCCCAATCCGGGGCAACGGCAAAAACGGGGAACTCCAATGCATCCAACAACGCCTGTAGATGCGGTGGCACCCCTTCCATGGCACTCGCCCCAACCACCGGCGAGGCACCATGGCCTCCTAAGGCCAGAACATAAGCTTGTTCTGCCGGGCTGAGCCGCAGCACCCGGCCAACGGAGTCAAGTACCTGCCGGGAGGCGTTGATGTCCCGGCCCTGTTCCAGCCAGGTGTACCAGGTGACACTGACGGTTGCGAACGCCGCAACCTCCTCGCGCCGCAACCCCATGGTCCGGCTGCGGCCAATAGGTGCCAATCCGTGCTCCGCACGAAGCAGCCCGGTGCGGCGGTCGCGGAGAAACTGGCCCAGCTCACGGCGTCGTTCTTCATTCATTTGAACAAATCTAGCACTGCCACTACTAGTATTAGCGCCGTCTTCCTCCCACTGGCGGAATGCTGGTTAACTACTCTTATGCCTCCTTTACGTTCACGCACAGTCACCCACGGCCGCAACATGGCCGGCGCCCGCGCCCTCATGATGGCCTCCGGCGTTGCCAAAGCCGATATCGGCAAGCCGATCGTCGCCGTGGCCAACTCCTTTACCGAGTTTGTCCCGGGCCACACGCACCTTGCCCCCGTGGGCCGGATTGTCTCCGACGCCATCCACGCAGCCGGTGCTATTGCCCGCGAATTCAACACGATCGCCGTGGATGACGGGATCGCGATGGGTCACGGCGGCATGCTCTACTCGCTGCCCTCACGCGATCTGATCGCCGATTCCGTGGAATACATGGTCAACGCCCACTGCGCCGACGTGCTGGTGTGCATCTCCAACTGTGACAAGATCACCCCCGGCATGCTCATGGCCGCACTGCGCCTGAACATCCCCACCGTGTTTGTCTCCGGCGGCCCCATGGAAGCCGGCCGGGTCACCCTGACCGACGGTTCCATCCGCACACTGGATCTGGTCAACGCCATTTCTGACGCCGTGGACCCCTCCATCTCCGACGAGGACATCAACCTCATTGAAGAGAACGCCTGCCCCACCTGCGGCTCCTGCTCAGGCATGTTCACGGCCAACTCCATGAACTGCCTGACCGAAGCCATTGGGCTCTCGCTGCCCGGCAACGGCTCACTGCTGGCCACCCACACCGCGCGCAAGGAACTCTACGAGCGCGCCGGTGCCACCGCCGTCGCCATTGCCAAGCGCTACTACGAGGACGACGACGCCTCCGTGCTGCCGCGGTCCATCGCCTCCTTCGAGGCGTTTGATAACGCCATGGCCCTGGATATTGCCATGGGCGGCTCCACCAACACGATCCTGCACCTTCTCGCCGCAGCACAGGAAGCGGGCCTGAAGTACGATCTTGAGGATATTGACGCCAAATCCCGTCAGGTACCCTGCCTGGCCAAGGTGGCCCCGAACGTGGCAGGCGATAAGACCTACTACATGGAGGACGTACACCGCGCCGGCGGCATCCCCGCCCTGCTCGGTGAGCTGAACCGCGGCGGGCTGCTGCACACCAACGTTAAATCAGTCCACTCCGAGGGACTTACCGATTGGTTGGACGACTGGGACATCCGCGGCGGCAAGCCCACGGAAGAGGCCAAGGCCCTGTGGACCGCAGCCCCCGGTGGCCAGCGCTCCTCCACGGCGTTCTCGCAGTCTGCCGAGTGGACCTCGCTGGACACCGACGCCGCCGGTGGCTGCCTGCGCGATGTTGCGCACGCCTTCTCCAAGGACGGTGGCTTGGCCGTGCTGCGCGGAAACATTGCGCTCGACGGCGCCGTGGTCAAGACCGCGGGTGTGGACGAGTCCATCTGGACGTTCGAGGGCCCGGCCGTGGTCTGCGAATCCCAGGACGAAGCCGTGGAAAAGATTCTCTCCAAGGTGGTCAAGCCTGGGGACGTGGTGGTCATCCGCTACGAAGGCCCGCGCGGTGGCCCCGGCATGCAGGAAATGCTCTACCCCACCTCATTCTTGAAGGGCCTGAAGCTGGGCAAGGTCTGTGCGCTGATCACGGACGGCCGCTTCTCCGGCGGCACCTCCGGACTCTCCATTGGCCACGTCTCCCCCGAGGCTGCGGCCGGCGGACCCATCGCGCTGGTCAGGGATGGGGACATCATCCGCATCGACATCCCCAACCGTTCCCTAGAACTTATGGTGGATCCGGTGGAGCTTGATGCCCGCCGCGAACTCCTTGAATCCACCACCGGCTACCAGCCTGTGGGCCGCGAGCGCGAGGTCTCCCCCGCCCTTCGCGCCTACGCCTCCATGGCCACGAGCGCAGACAAGGGCGCCATCCGCCAGATCCCGGCAGATGTGGTGCTCATGAAGGCACCCCAGGTTCCCGTTCTGCAGTAGTTCAGCAGGCGAAAAGCCCAAAATTCGCATCGAGTGCATAGATAATGCCGGTCCCCCAAGCTGGGGGCCGGCATGATCTATGCACTCGTTTTTAGGTGGTGTTATTAGGCAATACGAGTGCCCTTCGCGAGTTTTCCAGCTGGTGTGCGCAGCGCCCGCCACGCAAGGCCCAGGATTCCGGCCGTGACGAGGAGCTGCAGCCCCAGGCCCAGCGGCCAGAGCGGCTTGTCCTGCTCCAGGTACTGCGGTGCGATCTTGCCATTCGCACACTGGTACGTCGCGTTAGGCCCCGCCTGAGAGTAGCGGGCGCCTTGGCTAATGGATTCGAACACTCCGGATCCGTAATACGACTGCTCCTGCGCACTGTGGCTGGGATAGGGAATGGCATCGGCAACCACCACAAATGGGTTCATGGCCAGCAGCCACGCCACGCGCTCAGTCCTAGTTGTTTGGTTCTCCACCAGCGGCCCATAACAGGCATACTCATTGTTCTCATCCGTTATATCCGCCTTGTTCGGCGTCACCGGATAGTACTGTGAATCCTCGCCTTCAACCTCGCCATTCGGGGCAGGAGCATAGACGATCGCCTTGTAGTAGGTCTGATTCGCCAACACTGTTCCGTTGCTCAGCAGAGCACCCAAACCGAAAGCGATGAGCGTGCCAAAGCTCAGCAACGCCACCACCAAGTAGGTCACCACAATGGAGAAGAGTGGACGGTTGGCCAGCGCCGAAATACCCACACCCAGGGCACAGACCACCCCCAGTTCCGCAGCAAGCATGAGGAGGGCAATAAAGATGTACCCCACCCCTAGACCACCTTGGATAATTCCAAACACAAGGAATGGCACACTGACCACGAGAAATGCCAGCGCAGCGATCCATGATGCCAGGAACTTTCCCCACAGCAGTTGGCCTGGCCGTAGCAAGGTCACCTGCATGATAGCGAGCGTGCCCGCGGAGCGGTCTCCGCTGATGGCATTGGCGGAAAACGCTGGCGCCACTAGCAAGCCAAAGAACAGCACAAAAGCCAGCACTGCTTCAAAGATCAGGGGGCCTGGTCCCTCCACAAGTTGGTCCGGTGGAACATAGGAAAAATCTGTCCTATTCGTCTGAGCCTGCCAGCTGACCCAGGTGAGAACAGCAACCAGGCCAATGAGGACAAACCAGATGCTTAGCATGATGTACCAGCCGCGAGAGCGCAGCCGCTGGCGCAGTTCCATGCCCATGACTGCGCTGATGCCATTCACATAACGGCGGAATTTATTGCTCTGTCCGGGAACTGTATCTAGGCCCGGTGCTGACGGCGTAGTTTCTGTTGTTGTCACGGCTGTTCCACCCCCATGCTCATATAGGTCTCTTCCAAGGCCCCTGTTGCGGGCCCAAAATCATGCACAGCCACGCCCGCAGCCATGAGGTCCTGCAATAGTTTCGCGGCCCCTACCTCGGAGCCAACAGTAACCAGAACGCTTTCTGCTCGGACCGTGCCGTGGGAAAATTCCACACCCAAATTTCCCAACGCTTCCGCGAGCGCAGCGGGGTCAAGGGCTGCAATACAGTAGCTACGGCCCTGGTCCGCAGCCTGCGCAACTGTCTGTGCCAGTACCGTCCGGCCTTGGTTGACGAACACGGCACCGTCAGCAATTTCATCGAGTTCTGCAAGAACGTGGGAGGAAACCACCACTACTTTTCCGTGTGCGGCTAAATTCCGCAGAATACGTCGCAGGGCCACGCGTGATCCCGGATCGAGCCCGGAGGCCGGTTCGTCCAGCAACAGCACCTCCGGATCATGAATCAGGGCCCGGGCCAGACTGAGCCGCTGCTGCTGCCCGCGGGAAAGCACGCGCGCCTTCTGATCCGCCAGCGGCGAAAGGCTCACTAGCGTCAGCAGTTCCTCCACACGGCCCGGAATTCCGGCTTTGGGTAGATGATAAAAATGACCCATGGTGGTCAGGATTTCGCGCACAGTCAGGGATTCCCACACCCCTAAGGTGTCCGGCATCCAACCAATTTTGGCCCGAGCCACGGTGGGGTCCTTGACGGGGTCAATCCCCATGACGCTGATACTCCCGGTATCTGGAGCCAGCAGCGAGGCAAGCATGAGCAGCAACGTGGTTTTGCCTGCGCCGTTAGGCCCAATGAGTGCCGTTACCTGCCCAGCCGGAGCAAGAAGCTCCATATCAACTACGGCGTGCACGGAACCGAAGCTGCGGGAGAGCCCTTTGGCGCTGAGTCCGCGAAAACCCTCAGGCGGGAAAATCCCGTCTGGCGCAAGTTGCTCTGGGCTTGGCTGCGCTGCTGGCTGTGGCGGTGAAGCCGTGGCGGGCGGTGGTGGCAAGAACTCGGTCATCGTGGCCTCCCTCTGTGCCGCGGTCTCGCCGCGGGCGGTGCCGCTGGACTCTCCCGCGGTTATGCCGCGGTAGCGGCCTTTGGATCAGCATAGGCGCAGGCGTGCACCCCGTCCTCATCCCGCCGACTGATATTGTGCGTGTTTGCCCGCAAAGCTGGAGTACGGGAAGAAAAAGAGACGCCAAGGCAGTAAAGCGGCGGCGTCATGGACCACCATGTGGACACAATAATTCCACGTTGACACCCCTTCCGCGCTAAACTTTCCTCAACTGCCTTCCGCGCTGATGATGCCGCACTGGCCTAGCGCAAGGCGTGGCAAGGCGCGAGCGGCAGCCAAATTTCCTTCTCCTAGTTTCGCGTTAGGTAAGTCAATGAGTGTGCACCCATGAGCCTGATTGTTCAAAAGTACGGTGGTTCCTCCGTGTCCGACGCCGCGGGCATCCTTCGCGTTGCCCGTCGGGTTGTTAGCACCCAGGCGGCGGGCCACGAGGTAGTCGTTGTCGTTTCAGCCATGGGTGACACCACCGATGAGCTGTTGGATTTGGCCGCGCAGGTTTCCGAGCATCCCCCGGCGCGCGAGCTGGATATGTTGATGACCGCTGGAGAGCGAATTTCCATGGCTCTGTTGGCCATGGCAATCAGCTCACAGGGCGGTGTGGCGCAGTCTTTCACAGGCAGCCAGGCCGGCATGATCACCGACGGCATTCACGGCAAGGCCCGCATCATTGATGTGGACCCGCACCGCGTCCGCACCGCCCTGGACAAGGGCAAGGTGGCGATTGTTGCCGGTTTCCAAGGCATGAGCCGCCAAACGCATGAGATCACCACCATGGGTCGCGGCGGTTCCGACACCACCGCCGTTGCACTCGCCGCGGCCTTGAACGCTGATGTTTGCGAAATCTACACCGACGTTGACGGTATCTACACGGCCGATCCGCGCGTGGTTCCCACCGCCCAGAAGATCAGCAAGATCTCCAGCGAAGAAATGCTGGAAATGGCAGCCTCTGGCGCCAAAATCTTGCACCTGCGCTGCGTGGAATATGCACGGCGTTTTGGCCTGCCCATCCATGTGCGCTCATCTTTTAGCGACAACGAGGGAACTTGGGTTCTGCCCAGCCCTGACGACAAAATCAAAATCTCAGAGGGAGTTGCCTTGGAGCAGCCAATCATCTCCGGCGTGGCCCACGACCGGTCCGAAGGTAAAGTCACCGTTGTTGGCGTGCCGGACATCCCCGGCAAGGCTGCCATGATCTTCGGCATCATCGCCGGCGCACACACCAACATCGACATGATCGTGCAGAATATTTCCACGCACGGTTCCGGCAAGACGGATATTTCCTTCACCTTGCCCATGATCGAAGGCGAAGATGCGCTGGCAGCCTTGCGCGCCCAGCAAGATGAGGTTGGCTTCGAGGATCTGATCTATGACGATAAGATCGGCAAGCTCTCCCTCATCGGCGCAGGCATGCGCTCCAACCCGGGCGTCTCCTACAGCTTCTTCAAGGCCCTGTCCGACGCCGGCGTGAACATTGATTTGATCTCCACCTCAGAGATCCGCATCTCCGTAGTCACGCGTGCGGACCTGCTGGATACGGCTGTCCGCGCGGTGCACCAGGCCTTTGGTTTGGACAGCGAAGACGAGGCCACTGTTTACGGTGGCACGGGCCGCTAGTCCCCACCAAAAAGCTGACCCGCAGAATTCTGTGGGTCAGCTTCTTATTGGGGCTAATGTTCCTCGGCTGGCTCTTCGTCCTTGCGGACAGCGTAATGGTGGCCGCTTGAATCCGTGTGCTCATCAAAGTGGGTCAGTTGCTCATCACTGCTGTCTTCGAACTCGTCGTGGCGATGCACCACGGGGGAATCCATGTCCCCTTGGTCAGCAGGTCCGAACAGCACCTGGAACTTCTCTGTGGCATGCATGAATTTGTTCACGAACTTGTCACCGCTCGTCATCATCAACACCCCCTCTCCACAGGAGAAATTTGCGTGCAAGATTTCTTTAGTTTACGCCTGAAGCACACCAAAGGCACGGATGTAAATGTGGCGTCCAACGTTTAGCGCAGGGATTGATCCTTGGGGTCAATAGGTACCAGATAGCTGCTGCCATCGGCTCGCGTCACAGTAACAAATGCCTGGCTAGCCGCCTGTTGTTGCGCAAGGAGCTTCTTATTCTCCGGAGTCATCTCATGGTCCAATGGGCTGCTGCTGGCGGGGCCTAAAATGTAGCGCAGGTGTCCGGTGAACCGCATCAGCTTCTGTACTGGGGACAACTTGGGCATAGGGCTTTCCTCGAGGCCTGGGGGCTGAAAAACACCTTCTCAACCCGGCTAATAAAGACAATACGGCCCATAGTACAGTGTTACTTAGTGCACTAACTAAATGAGGGGTGACTTGAGTGAGTATCGTGGAGAATGATCTCCTGCTTGAACGTCAACTGTGCTTTGGCCTGAGTGTGGCCGCCCGCAGTGTCATTGCCGCCTACAAGCCTGTGCTGGCCGAGCTGAACCTGACACATCCGCAGTATCTTGTGATGTTGGCACTCTGGGAGCAGGCGCCGCGCCGTGTCAAGGACATTGGCAGCGCCCTCTTGCTGGAGTCCGCCACGCTCTCCCCGCTACTCAAACGCCTGGAGATCTTGGGCTACCTCACCCGCACCAAGGACAGCGCTGACGAACGCGCCTTGGCGGTGGACCTCACTGCGGCTGGATCCGAGCTCCGCACCAAGGCGCTTTCCGTGCCGGGCACCATGATGGCCCGGCTCGGACTTGACCGCGCTGGCGCCATGGATCTGCATAGGTCCATGATGGCCCTGATTGATTCCGCCACTCACGCGGACTGCGGCGCGATGGCCCCTGCCGCCATGACGGATAATTGAGGCCATGATCCCTGCCCCACTATCCCTTGCCGAGAATGCCTGGCAAGCCAGTGCCTTGGCGCACCGCCACCGTGTTGACCGGTATGCCGCGCCCTATCTGGCTCGCCGGTCAGCAGGAGCAAAACACCCTGTTGAGGACTTCCTTTTCACGTACTACACACAAAAACCGGGTCAGCTTTCCCGCTGGCACCCCGGTGCGGGCACGGTTCTGACGGGAACCGCAGCGGCCGAACGGCTCGGCTGGAAATTTTACCGGGAAGCGACGCCAGAGGAGCTCGAGGCGAGCGGGGCGCCTGGGCAAGGCTCCGGCGTGGTGCTTGATCTGGGAAAGTTTCTGGACCAGCGCAAGGAAGCCGTGGATTTTGCGCGGATCATTCTGGGCCGCACAGCATTGCGCCCGGCCCAGTTCGGTTGCTTTGGGCTGCACGAATGGGCCATGGTCTACCAGCAGGAAGCCAACCAGGTTAGGCACGAATACCTTGAACTCCGGCTCGGCTCCACGGGAACCGACCAGGTTGTTGAGGACAACAAGATCCGCTGCACGCACTTTGACGCGTACCGTTTTTATACTCCTCAAGCGTCCGGCCTCAATGAGCTGCGGCCCACCAGGGAGAACCAGCGCGAGTTGGAACAGCCCGGCTGCCTGCACGCGAACATGGACCTCTACAAGTGGGCGTACAAGCTCTCGCCCGCGCTGCCAAGTGAGCTGGTCATGGACTGCTTTGAACTGTCGTGGCGGATCCGGGCCATGGACATGCAAGCCTCCCCGTACGACCTCGCTGCCTGGGGATATCCTCCCATCGAGATTGAGACGGCTTCTGGCAAGGCCGATTACGTAGCGCACCAGCGCGCGTTCAGCGCCGAATCCGCCGTGCTGCGCGAGCGGCTGGGTGCGGCCCTTGAGGCGCTGGGCGCCACGCGCTGAGGGCTCTGGAGTAAAAAACTAAGGCGGGTTGCCGGCATCCTGGATGCTGGCAACCCGCCTTAGTTCTTTAGTGCGCCGTGACTAGTGCCGGGCACCCTTCATTGAGGCCCTGCGCATGGCGAGGATGCCACCTAGCAGGACGAGTACTGCTCCGGCGAGACCCAGCGGCATGAGGCTGAAGCCCGTGCTGGCCAGGTCGCCGTTTGAGTTGCCGTTACCGGCCTGGCTGCTGGCGCCAGGTGCGGTGGCGGCGTCCGTAGTGGTTGCGGTGGCTGTGGCAGTCGCGGTTGCCGTGGCAGTTGCGCTCGGTGTGCCGCCGGCCGCGGTCACCTGGAGTTCGATGCTGATAGCAGCATCGGCGCCCGAGGCATCCGTGCCCGTGATGACCACCGTGTGCTGACCGGCAGGAACGCTGGCCGGGATGGTGGCTGTCAGGGACACTGTGCCATCCTCGCCAACAACTGCCTCGCCGAGCACTACAGGCTCAGAATGCAGCGTGAAGGTAGCAGTGGTTCCCGGCTTGAAATTCTTACCGGTGATGGTCACAGCCTGGCCCGCGGGCACTTGCGTAACGTTCACTTCGCCTGTGGCTTCATCAGCACCTGGTGCAGTGCTGGGCGGTGCCGTCGTCGGCGGTGCCGTTGTCGGATCTGTCGTGGGCGGTGCCGTTGTCGGCGGTGCCGTTGTCGGATCTGTCGTGGGCGGTGCCGTTGTCGGATCTGTCGTGGGATCCATCGTGGGCGGTGCCGTCGTCGGATCCGTGGTGGGTGCTGCGGGAAGCGCGAACGACTCCCGTGTTGCCTCCTTTGACGCGGCCTTTGAACCGTTGCTTGCCGTGGCAGTGAAGGACTTGGCATCAATGGCAGTTGCCGTGAGGTCGTTGGCCGTCACCGTGTGCTTGATAGTTCCTGTGCTGCTCGCACCGGCTGCCAGCGTTGCGGCGATACCGTCAACACCCGGCACGCTAACACCCGTCAAGGCGACGTTGCCGTCATTCTTGAGCGTGACGGCGTAGGTGACTACGTCGCCCTCGCTTGCGTAGGAGCTTTCGTCCTGGGTGGCGAGAACGCTTGCACCAATGGTCAGCGCCAGGGAAGGCTTGCGGATAAGAACGTCCACTTCGCCGCCGTCGGCCGTGAATTCAGCCTTCGTTGCACCGGTAGCTTCAGCAGCCCACTTCGTGACAGGAGTGAAGAAGCCGTTGGCAACATCTTCGGCCGTGATGACCCGCTTGGCTGTGGTGCATGTGAAAGCTGCCCCTGCGGCGAGGTCCCGGTAGCGGCAGTTCGGCGTCCCGGTGATGTTGAAGCCGGTGAACTCGCCAGCCGTCGGGTAGACGGAGGAGGTTACGTTCGCGGTGCTCTTGACAACAAAGTTGTACGGCAGTGACTGTCCAACCGTGTACGGGCTCGTGGCCAGGTCACGGTCTTTGTCCGCACGCTCACCGGTGACGGTGGCGCCCACAACAGGCTTGAGCGTAACAACGAGTGCCGTGGTGGCGGTGGCGGTTCCAGAGGTTGCTCTCAGCTCGTGGCTGGCAGCGGGTGTGTTTGCAGGAACGGTCACAGTCTTAGTAACAGCGCCTGCGGCATCGGTGGTGACGGTGCCCAGTGACAGCCCGTTGTTGAGCGTGAGCTCAACAACGCTATCTGCGGGGAATCCGGAGAGTGAAACCGTGATGTCGCTGCCTGCTGCAACAGTGCCGGGGGTGGCACTGATGACGGCAGGGACAGTTGAGACGGCCACGCCGGCAATGTTGACTTCGGCTCCACCAGCATAAGCATTGTTGGCGATCGAGTTCAACGCAACGAGCTTTAGGTAGCGGCCCGACTTGTTGCCTTCTATGGTGATGCGTTGGCCTTCGAGAACGCTGGTGAATGTACCGCTGGCTACCTTGGTACCGAACTCAGTGGGGCTGTCCGAAACAAAGATCTCGTAGTCCTTGATCCTGCCGTTGGGCCCATTCTGGCGCTGTGTGTATTCAAAACCAGTGACGTCATAGCTGGCACCGAGGTCAAAAACCACAGAGTGGGGGAACGGATCGGTCCCGTCCTGCCACTTGGTGTGCCAGAAAGAATCAATGTTGCCGTCAATGAGGGCCTTTGCAGGACCGTTGGGCGCTGCCTCACCGACCAGTTCCTGGGAGGAAACTGACTTGATGGTGAGCTGATTCTGTGGGATCTGGTTGGCCATGGGAGCACGGGCCCCACACAACGCATCTGAACAGGCCCTGACGGGGGCTGAAGAAGCCGTTGCCGCAGCAGATTTCAGACCGTTCTTTGCCGTTACAGCCAATCCCTTGGCTCCAACCATATTGGCCGCAACATCTGCTGCGGTCAGGGTGTAGAGGGACGTGACTGTTTTACTCTCGCCTGCGGCGAGGCTAAATTTATCCCACCCTGAAACCGTGATATCCGAGAGGTTGACGTTCCCGTTATTGGTAACAACAGAGGTGTAGGTGACGGTGTCGCCAACTGAAGCGAACCCGCTCTCGTCAACGTCCACGAGCTCACCAGCTGTGATGGTAGCCGTCACCGACGGCTTGCGCACCAACAGGTCAATTTCGGCACCGGTGATGGTGTATTTTTTGGTTTCCGCGCCTGTGGCACGTGCTTCCCAAGTGGTCAGCGGAACAAAGAAACCGTTAGCCAGCTCGGCGGCGGTGACGGCATGCTTCGGAGTGGTGCAAGGGTAGCCGTTGCCAACTCCTAGGTTTCCGAAACGGCAGTTCCCTGTATCTGTAGTTCCACCCTCTGCTACGCGCAACAGTGGGTTGAAGTTGCCCGAGGTGGGGATTGCTTCAACGGCTACGTTGCTCAGGCTATCAACCTGGAACTTGTAGGGCACTAGGCTGCCAACCGTGTAGGGGGTCGCCGCCAGATCGCGTGCGGTGTCAGTGGCCAACCCCTTGATATCAAGGCCGGCAATGTTGCTGGCTGCGCCGCCAGTGACAGTTACACTCACGTTGGAAGTGACCTTGAAGGCGCCCCGGCTCAATGTGGCGCTCACGGTGCTATTTCCGGCCTTGAGGAAGCTGGGGATCGTGACGGGTACCTGCACGTCAACCGACGCACCAGCAGCGACATCGGGGACAATCGTGGAACCGAAGGTCCACCCCGTCTTAGGCGAGAATGACGCCGTCGCACCGGACAAAGTAGTCTCAGCGTTATTGCGAACCGTCAAGGTCGCCTGAACCGTGGCACCGTTGGCGCCAGTGGCGGCCGCTCCTGACAGTGTTGCGTTCATGGCTGCCCCGCAGTCAACTTCCAGCCACGCGGCGTCGAACTTGCCGAACGTCATGGTGTTGTTATCGCCCTCGTAGAAGACGCCGAAGGCGCCACCGCTGAGGGCCGTGGCGGTTGAGTAGCTCATGGCGCCAGCCTTGAACTGCTTGCCCGCGCTCCAGGTGGTGCCGTCGTCGCAGGAGTAACGGATGGTGCCGTTGCTGCGGCCGTTACTCGAGTTCGCGTTGGAGAACAAGAGCATCTTGGCCTCGGCGGACCCCTGGGCAGCATGCGGGTACATGCGGGTAATGGAGGCGTTGTTGACCGGGTCAACCAAGTTGGTATCCACCGTGACAGGGCCGTAACTCTGGCCGCCATCCTTGGAAATAGCAACCTTGCGGGCGCGTTCACCGGAGCTGGCGCGTGAGTTGAGCATGACATCACCGTTGGAGAGTTCCACGGACTTGTTCTCATCCATGCCGGTGCCGGTGAAGGCGCCGCGCTCCCACGTCTTGCCGTGGTCATCGGAGTAGACACTGTACGCCTGGTACGGGACATTGCCGTTGGCCTGTTTGACCTTGCCGGTGAACTGCTGGATCAAACGGCCCTTGTTGGGGCCGTACTTGAGCTGGATGCCCTCGCCGGAGGCGGCGAAGACACCGGAGATCCCGCCAACGTTGTTGGCGTCACCATTAGGCTTCACGATGTCCGTGATGAGGGGACCATCAAGGCCGGCATAGGCTGACTCGGCCGTGTAGTCCGACGGCGGGAGGTTAGGCATGTTGCCCGGATCGGTGGACCAGGTCAGACCCTTGTCCTTTGAAACGGCCACCGCGGAGCTGATGATATTGCGGTCCGCGTCGTCATTGCCATAGCCGCTGCCCTGGAAACTAACGTCCTTTGAATAGACATGGAAGTTGAAAACATCCCCTGTCTCTTGGTCAAAAATGTAGCTGGGATCGCTGAAGCCGTAGCGCAGATTGCCGTTCTTGGCCTCTTGACCGCGGGCAATGTAGGTGGGGGCACCCCACGTTTTGCCGCCATCGGTGCTGCGGCGTTGAACTATGGAGTTGGGCGAGGGTGCGTCAGCACCGTCGGGGCGTCCATCATAGGAGGCCAGGACGATCCCGTTGCCAAGATCTACGAGTGCGGGGATGCGGTAGTAACGGCCCAGCGAGGGGTCAATCTTATTATCGCCGTTCTGAGCCAAAATCTGTTCTGTATAGCTACTTGTCACTGCCAGCGGGGCAGGAGCAGGATCCTGGGCGAAGGCTGGCCCGGCCACCATACCGGCAAGCAGCCCGCCAGCCAGCAGAACTGCGGTGCCCACTACTTTTCCGCGTTTTAAGCGGGGCACCCTGTTGATAGATTTCATCTATTCCTCTCGAGCGGCCAAAGCGGCCGGTAAAAACGGTCAAACGCTCAACGTTGCGCGCCCAACCCACTGGACATAGGACGTCCGCCCTATCGTACGGTGTTATGCATCACTCTGTGAAGTGGCTCTCAAATATGACTTGGGTAAATGAGGCGTGAGACATGCGGTCCTCAAGCGCAGATCTAAATTCCGACTCAAGACATAGGGAGGCCCTGGCTAACAACAGAGCCCCCGAAACCCGCCAACGTTTCGCTAGCCGCCCACTGTAGCGCTGGCGGGCCTGACGTTCTCGGTTATCAAGGAATCCGCAAACGGAGAAAAAGGCTGACCCAACCGGGTGGTCCACCGGCCGCTCCGGGCTTCTTCCATCGGCGGTGCAAGCTGGCGGATTTCATTTGGTCCTCTAGCTAGGATCACGAACTCTGCGCCCGCACATGAGATGTGCACCACACGAATTCCAGAGTTTGCACACACTTGCGTAGAATGGGATGGCAAGCTCGCGGAGCGCTTCCCTTATAGGTTTTCAGGCCCAAACACCCTGGCCCAAAGACAGCGTAAGACGGCACCTCCGCGGCACCCCCTCTTAATCACCAGGAGTTCCTTCGATGCCCCGGATCGTTGTCGACGTCATGCTCAAGCCCGAAATTCTGGACCCGCAGGGGAAAGCCATTGTTGGCGCACTCCCTCGCCTGGGATTCACCGCATTCTCCGCAGTCCGCCAGGGCAAGCGCTTTGAATTGACCGTGGACGGCGAGGTGACCGAGGAAATCCTGGCCCAGGCCCGCGAAGCCGCTGAAACCATGCTCTCGAACCCGGTGATTGAAGACGTTGTCAACGTCGAAGTTGTGGCGGACTAGTTATGAGTGAAACTCCCTTGATTGGTGGAGCCACCCTGGCTCCGGTTGATTCCCGTCTGGCGGGTGCACGCATTGGCGTGGTCACCTTCCCCGGTACCTTGGATGACCGCGACGCCGTTCGCGCAGTGCGCCTCTCCGGTGCCACCGCGGTTGAACTATGGCATGCCGACACCGAGCTGGCCGATGTTGACGCCGTCATCATCCCGGGCGGATTCTCCTACGGTGATTACCTGCGCGCAGGCGCCATCTCCCGCTTCGCGCCGCTGATGACCAAGATTGTAGATGCCGCCAACTCCGATGCGAAGCTGCCTGTTTTGGGTATTTGCAATGGCTTCCAGATCCTGACCGAGGCGCACCTTCTGCCCGGCTCCATGATCAAAAACGATCACTTGAAGTTCTTGTGCCGCGATCAGGTACTGCGCGTGGAGAACAACACCACCGCATGGACCAACGCCTATGCCGCCGGCGAGGACATCACCATTGTCCTGAAGAACCAGGACGGCCAGTACATTGCCGATGAGAAGACTCTGGACGCCCTTGAGGCTGAGGGACTCGTGGCTTTCCGCTACATGGGCGGGAACCCGAACGGCTCCCGCCGCGACATTGCCGGCATCTCCAACGCTGCCGGCAACGTAGTGGGCCTCATGCCGCACCCCGAGCACGCCGTTGAAGCCGGGTATGGCCCTGGCCACACGGGCACCGACGGCCTGGGCTTCTTCAACTCAGTTTTGAACATTCTTCTGGGAGACAAATAAATGAGCGAGATCTCAACAGAATCCGCGAAAAAGTTCAACATGGACACGGTTGCCAATGCCGCCATCACCCCGGATGTTGAACTGCCGTGGGCCGAGCTGGGCCTGAAGCAAAACGAGTTCGACGACGTCGTGAAGGTTTTGGGCCGCCGCCCCACCGCCGCGGAACTGGCCATGTATTCGGTCATGTGGAGTGAGCACTGCTCCTACAAGTCCTCCAAGAACCATCTTCGCCAGTTCGGCGAGAAGGTCACGGAGGAGATGAAGAAAGACATGCTGGTGGGCATCGGTGAGAACGCCGGCGTCACCAACTTGGGCGACGGCTGGGCCGTGACGTTCAAGATCGAGTCCCACAACTCCCCCACGATGATCGAACCGTACCAGGGTGCCGCAACCGGCATTGGCGGCATTGTCCGCGACATCATCTCCATGGGCGCCCGCCCGGTTGCCGTCATGGATCCGCTGCGTTTTGGCGCCATCGACCACCCGGACACCGCACGCGTCATGCACGGTGCCGTTGCCGGCATCGGCGGCTACGGCAACTCGCTGGGCCTGCCGAACATTGGCGGCGAAATGGTCTTTGACTCCGTTTACCAGGGCAACCCGCTGGTCAACGCCCTCGCCGTGGGCGTCATGCGCCACGAGGACATCCGCCTGGCCAATGCCTCGGGCAAGGGCAACAAGGTTGTCTTGTTCGGTGCACGCACCGGCGGCGACGGCATCGGTGGGGCCTCGATCCTGTCCTCCGAGTCCTTCGACAACTCCAAGCCCTCCAAGCGCCCCGCCGTCCAGGTGGGCGACCCCTTCGCCGAAAAGGTCCTGATCGAGTGCTGCCTTGAACTGTTCAAGGGTTCCCTGGTTGAGGGCATCCAGGACTTGGGCGCGGCAGGTATTTCCTGCGCCACCAGCGAACTGGCCTCAAACGGCGACGGCGGCATGGAAGTTGAGCTGACCTCCGTACTGTTGCGCGACCCCACCTTGACCCCGGGCGAAATCCTGATGTCAGAGTCGCAGGAACGCATGATGGCTGTTGTCTCCCCGGAGAACATTGCAGCGTTTGAAGCCGTCATGGAGAAGTGGGCCGTGGAGTACTCCTGGCTTGGCGAGGTCACCGACACGGGCCGCCTGATCATCAAGTGGGACGGCGAAGTCATTGTGGACGTCGATCCCCGCACCGTTGCGCACGACGGCCCGGTCTACGACCGCCCCTACGCCCGCCCCGAGTGGCAGGATGCCCTGCAGGCTGACACGTTCACCGGCTCGGTTCAAGACGCCGCCCGTCCCTCCACACCGGAGGAGCTCAAGGCTGCCATGCTGGAGCTCGTTGCATCGCCGAACATGTGCTCAAAGGACTGGATCACCAACCAGTACGATCGCTATGTTGGCGGCAACACCGCACTGGCGTTCCCCGATGACGCCGGCGTGATCCGCGTTGATGAGGAAACCGGTCTGGGCTTTGCCGTGGCCACCGACGCCAACGGCCGCTACACCTTCCTAGATCCGTACCACGGCGCACAGCTGGCCCTGGCTGAGGCCTACCGCAACGTGGCAACCTCCGGCGCCGTGCCCATGGCCGTCTCCGACTGCCTGAACTTCGGTTCCCCTGAGGACCCGGATGTCATGTGGCAATTGGCCGAAGCGATCCGCGGGCTCTCCGACGCCTGCATGGTGTTGGGCATCCCGGTCACGGGCGGCAACGTCTCGCTGTACAACCAGACGGGCACCACCCCCATCCACCCCACACCTGTTGTGGCTGTTTTGGGCAAGTTCGACGACGTTGCGCGCCGCACGCCCTCGGGATGGGCTGAGGATGGCCAGGCCATCTACCTGCTCGGCACCACGGCCGATGACCTGGACGGTTCCGAATGGGCCAACATGCGCGGCCACCTAGGCGGCCTCCCGCCAGCGGTGAACCTGGAGCGCGAGCGTGAATTAGGTGCAATCCTAATCAACGCCTCCCGCGACGGCATGATCGATTCCGCCCACGACCTCTCCGAAGGCGGCCTCGCCGCAGCCCTCGTTGAGTCGGCGCTACGCTTCAACACCGGGGCACGAGTTGCCCTGGATGACGTGGCGGCCCGGGACGGCGTGGACGTGTTCACTTTGTTGTTTTCCGAGACACAGGGACGCGCCATCGTGTCGGTTCCGCGCAGCGAAGAAGTCCGCTTCAACGACATGTGCACGGCCCGGAACTTCCCGCTCTCACGCATCGGCGTGGTGGATGCGGCAGGTGCCGCCCTGGATATTCAAGGCCTGTTCACCGCCGAGCTGGACGAATTGCGCGTTGCACACGAGGGAACTTTGCCGAAGTACTTCGGCTAGTCCCCAACTCCTCCCAAAAGCCGGGTCGCAAGCGACCCGGCTTTTGGGCCCCTCGGAGTTGTGGGCCCAAAGAGCTGTGGGTCCAAGGCGTTGGGCCCCTCGGGCGCGTGGGCCCAAGGAGTTGTGGGCCCCTCGGGTTTGCTAGAAGCCGCCGGCTAACGTCCGGGCTGCTTGCAGGTAGGACCGGGTCACGCCCGCTTGGGTCAACTTCGTAATGGGTGATCCCAAAGCGTAGATGAGGCCCGCCGGTTTACTGAACGCCAACAGCCTGAAGTGGACGCCGCCGTCGGGCTTCTTCATGGCAATGAATGCTTCCTCACCCAGCGCCGGGTGCCCCGGCAAGGTTCCGTATCCGAAACCGGCAAGTTCAATATCCTGTCCGTCAGGGCCGGGCGCCCATTGCGGTTCCATGGCCCACACCACCTCGCACGGGATGGGGAGCCGGAGCGCACCCACCCCGAATCCACTGATAACCCGCGCGCCAACAACGGCCCGCGGCGGAGCGTTAACTTCGAGCCCGGCACGGCGTTGAATTTCCCAGCTCATGATGCCCTCAGCCAGCGCGTCAAAGCCCTCTTGCCCGCCCCCTACGGCGAGCATCTTGTCCACGTGGTTAAAGCCCTTGGGCCAGTCAATGTCTGCGGCAGCTTGTTGCGCGGCCAGGCGGGTCAGGCCCAGATACGGGTAATCCAACGAACCTCTGTCAGCTTTTGGCGACATATGCGTTCCACTCCAATGTAAGTTGCTGTTTCTTGGGAAACCCAGCCACCACAAGATCGTATGAGTCTTCCAGCATTTCCAAAACCATCTGCGCCTCCACGGTGGAGGTGTCAACGCCATTCCAATGCCGTTTGTTCATATGATAGGCACCCGTGATGCCATGGTGTGCAGCCCGCAGGGCCGGGGCCAGTTCGGGGTCGCATTTGAGGCTGATACTCAAGGGTTCACTATCGAGGTTGCCGAGGGCGAACACCTTCCCAGCACGCTCTACCCCGCCGCTGCTGGGCACCTTGACTTTGAACACGCTGATTTCCGGCCCGAACGGAAAGTCCTCATACGCTCCACTCAAAGCCAGCGCGGCTGTGCGTAAAGTATCTACGGTAATGCTCATTACGACTCACCACCCAGCGCCAGGACCTCATAGTTCAGCACGGCAAATGCGCCCTGCTGCACGGCGCTGCGAAGTTTTAGCCGATCCGTTCCCACATTGCGCGGCAGCAGAGGCGCGCCAGAGGTAAGGGTGGCTGGGGCCAGGGTGAGGACGAGTTCGTCCAGCGCCCCCGCATCCAGGAATTGTCCGGCCAGATCACCGCCGCCAACCACCCACACATTCAGTTCGCCAGCGGCCGCCCTGATCTCTTCCAGCACCTCAGGTACGGCTCCGCGGACAAAGCGGACGTCGGCCCCTTCGGGTACGGGCAGTTCGCGTGAGGTGAAGACGTAGGTGGGCTTAGCGCCGTAGAATTGCTGCCACTTGTGGGGTTCCGCGAGCAGGTTTTCCGCTTGCAGCACCCATTCGTAGGTGGTGGAGCCCTCCACAAACACCCCTGCCGTGTCCATGAACGCGCCAATGTCCGGCCCGCCCTCGGTGTCCACGGCAAACAGCCATTTGAGGGAGTTCGCACTGTCAGCCAGATAACCGTTGATCGTGGTTGCCGTGTAGTAAATGATGCGCGTCATGGTCTCAACGCTACTTCACACCCAGGTAGTCCTCCAGCAGGACCACCTTGAGCCCGGCCGCCTTCTGAGCCTTGAGGAAGGCTGCCAGATCGGCCGGAAATTCTGGCCGGAAGTGCATCAGCACTATGTCTCCAGGGCGCAGCCCCGCACCCACCTGGTAGTCCATTCCTCCCGCATTTGCCTTGCTCTCCCAGTCCACAATTGCCTTCATGCCGCACTCCGCTACAGCCTTCCGGATCGCCATAGTGTAGGGCCCCCCAGGGGGTCTGAAGAAGACCGGTCGGCGCCCAAACTGCTGCTCCTCAAAGTCTGCCGTGCCACAAATTTCGGCCTTCTGCTGCGCGTAGCTGAGGTGAATGAAGTCCAAGTTGTGGCTCATGGTGTGATTCTCGATGAGGTGCCCGGCCGCTATGTATTGCTGGTAAAAATCCGGTGACCCTGCAATAAAAGTCTTAGCCAGAAACAGTGACGCCCTAATGCCGTGCTTCTGAAGCAGCGCCAGATCCGAATCCCGTTTCACGGCACCGTCGTCGATGGTCAAAAAAACCACTTTTTGTTCGGTGGGAATCTTGGTCAACACTGGCACCATCCCGTTTTCAATGGGTGGCAGCACGTAGTCAGGCACCAATCCATCCAGCGTATCCACCCGCCCGGTTGCCGGGTTGGTGGTTGCGCTGGTGGGAATGGACGACGCCGGACCTTGTGTTGGCGTCGTCGTGGCACCTGGTGCCGGGGTGCTTGCGGCGGGGGCGCTCGAGGCTGAAGTGCTGTCCGCAAGGGTGGATGTGCTGGCTCCCGGCTGTGACAGCTCTTGCGCGGTGGGCTCGAAATGGGCTGCCATCCACCAGATCCCGGTTGCCACGAGGACAATGGCTATGGCGAGAGCTATGAAACTGAACAGAGCCCCCCGGCGGGGACTGCGGTCAAGATGACGTGGCATATCTACCTTCTTAGTTTGCTCACAAGCTGGTGCGGGGCAGTACTGTGACTGGCTCTAAATTCCCAGTCTGGCTGCCTCGATCTTGGGGCAGGTGTTCATGACCACGTCTAGTCCCGCAAGCCGGGCGCGTTGCGCGGCGTCCTTATCAATCACACCTAATTGCAGCCACACGGCTTGTGCACCTATGGCAATGGCCTGGTCAACCACCTGACCCACCCGCTGAGAGTTTACAAAGCAATCAACTACATCAATGTGCCCGGGAATCTCGGACAGCATCTTGTAGCCCTTTGCCCCATGAACGTCCTGGCCCTTCAGACTCACGGGAATAATCTCATGGCCCAGCTCCTGCTGCAGAAAATAAGAGACACCAAGGGCTGCGCGGAGCGGGTTATTGGACAGCCCCACCACAGCCCAGCGTGCCGGGGTCTTGAGGAGCCGCTCAATGACGGCAGGGTTGTTTTGATAATCCATAGCTCGAGCCTACTTCCCCCAAGCTTTCTTGCCGCGGCAATTGTTACGGCAAGTGTGCATCAAATTTCGCCTTACAGCGGCCATCAGGCTACTTTGAAAGTGACCATCCCGAGCGGCCGAGAGATCTGGCTCAGTGAAGCCGCAGCAACCCTGGTTGGCGGTCATCGTCCCCGATGCCGTTCAATAACAAGGAATTCGTCTGGGTACGGTTCCGGCCTTGCAGGCCGGTACCGTAAGACGTTTCACCGTAGGGTGCTACTGCCAGGACCGATGGAGTAGCCATATGAGCACCACCCTTGCCTCGGCGCAGCCCACCGCCGCACCGCTGCCTAAACCCGCCACCACTCCACGGCACACCCACGCCGGAACCACAGCCATGGGAGTTTCCTTCCGTGGCCTGGGACGTTCCTTCGGCGAGGGTACCACCTCGCGGACTGTGTTGGAAGATGTCACTTTCACTGTGCGTGCCGGAGAAATAGTAGCAATTCTAGGCCCGTCCGGTTGCGGCAAATCCACTCTGTTGCGTGCCGCAGCGGGGCTTGACTCCCCCACTGCCGGAGAGGTCCTCATTGACGGTTCCGTAGTCTCGGGGATTGATCCGCGCTGCGCCTTTGCCTTTCAGGAACCGCGGCTCATGCCGTGGAAGTCCGTGACAGAGAACGTGGCGCTGGGCCTTCCGTCCGGTTCGGCTAAGCGCCGGCGCGGCGTCCCGGGAACGGTTGAGGACCTGCTGGCTCTGGTAGGTCTGAGCGAATTTGCCGGTCACCGTCCGCGTGAGATTTCAGGCGGTATGGCACAGCGTGCCTCACTGGCGCGCGCCTTGGCCCGCAACCCGGGTGTGCTGCTATTGGATGAGCCTTTTGGTGCGCTCGACGCGTTGACAAGGATCAAGATGCAGGACTTGCTGCTGGAAATTCACACTGCAGAGCCCACCACGGTGCTGCTCGTAACGCATGATGTTGACGAGGCCTTGGCCCTGGCAGACCGCATCATTGTTCTTGGCAGTGATGATTCAGGCACAGCGAAAAGTTCCGTCCACAGCGGTGCCACTATTGTGCGCACCGTTGAGGTTCCTGCTGCACGTCCGCGCAGCAACGCTTCGCTGGCACAACTGCGCAGTTCACTGCTCGCCAGCCTCGGTGTTTCGCACCACTAATCAGCTAGTCCCCGCCAAAGCACCATGCTTTTTGCGCCCCCATCCTTTGCGTCCCCGACTTTCAAAAACCACCCCTGTGAGGATCTTCCATGCCTGTTTCACGCCATTTAAACCGCCGTTCCTTCCTCGGCGCCGCCGCTGCCGTCTCCGCTCTGGCTATGACCGGTTGCGTCCCGGGCGAAAAGGCTGGCGGCGATGCTGCCGCCGCGAGCAAATCCACCTTGAACATAGACTTCGCCACTTACAACCCGCTTTCTTTGGTCATCAAGGAGAAAGGCTGGCTCGAGGCTACTCTCGCACCGAAGGGCGTGAAGGTTAACTGGCTGCAGTCTGCCGGTTCCAACAAGGCCAATGAGGCGCTGCGCTCGGGCGCTGTTGATGTTGGATCAACAGCAGGCTCCGCAGCTCTGCTGGCCCGCGCCAATGGTTCACCCATCAAGACCATCAGCATCTATTCGCAGCCAGAGTGGGCTGCTCTGGTCACCGGCAAAGATTCGCCCATCACCTCAGTTGAGCAGCTCAAGGGCAAGAATGTGGCTGCCACCAAAGGAACGGACCCTTACTTCTTCCTGGTGCAGGCCCTCGAATCGGCGGGATTGAGCACCTCGGACGTAACCGTGCAGAACCTGCAGCATGCGGACGGCCGCACCGCCTTGGAGAACGGTTCCGTAGATGCATGGTCAGGTCTGGACCCGATCATGGCCGGGGCGCAAGAGAACGGCAGCAAGCTCTTCTTCCGCAACTTGGACTTCAACACCTACGGTTTCTTGAACGCCACAGAGTCCTTCCTCACGGGCAGCCCCGAACTGGCCCAGACCGTTGTGGACGCCTATGAGAAGGCCCGCATCTGGGCAGTGGCCAATCCCGAAGAGACGGCACAGGTCCTGGCCAACGTTGCCGGATTGGACCTGCCCGTTGCCACCACCGTCATCGCGGAGCGCAGCAACCTGGACGTTAGCGGTGTCCCGGGCGAGAAGCAGCGTGCTGTACTGGCCAAGATCGGCCCCACCTTCGTGGCCCTGGGCGATGTTGAAAACCAGGGTCAGGTTGATGCCGCACTGAACTCCCTACTCGATGACTCACTGGCTAAGAAGGCAGATGCCTCCTCCATCAAGGACGCATCATGATTGACCTTGGCAACCCCGGCGCTACGGGTTCTAGCACCGTCCCCAGCAGTGTGGAGGGTTTCGCCGCAACAGGCGTGAACCTTCTGCCACGGACAGGCTCTTCTCCCACACGAGCAGTTCCGGCGGCCAACAAGCTGCTGGGAAACCGCTGGGTAGTACTGGGCCTGGGCCTGATCTTCCCGGCCTTGGTGTTGCTGGCCTGGCAGCTGAGCACGGCGGCAGGGCTGTTCTCCGCTGTTCAACTACCGCCGCCGGCCGCAGTTTTTGAGGCCGGCAGGGGGCTTATTGAGCGTAATGAGCTCTTTGGCCATGTGGCTATTTCCACCCAGCGTGTGCTGCTCGGTTTTGCCGGTGGAGCCCTCCTAGGTTTGGGACTGGGCGCATTGTTGGGGCTTTCCAAGGTGGCTGACATCCTGCTCGGCCCCACCCTTGGCGCCCTGCGCGCCGTCCCCTCGCTGGCCTGGGTTCCGTTGTTGATTCTGTGGATGAAGATCGGGGAGGATTCCAAGATCACGCTCATCATTATTGGCGCGTTCTTTCCCGTCTTCACTACCGTCTCACTGGCTCTGCGTCACGTGGACAAGAACCTCGTGGAAGCCGGCCGCGCGTTTGGCCTGAAGGGCTTGAAGTTGCTGACAACAATCCAGCTGCCCGCGGTGGTCCCGGCCATCTTCTCTGGCCTTCGCCTGGCCCTGGCTCAGGCGTGGCTGTTCCTCGTGGCGGCAGAGCTCATTGCGTCCTCCATGGGGCTCGGATTCCTGCTCACGGATTCGCAAAACAATGGCCGTACGGACCGGCTGCTGCTAGCTATTGTGCTGCTGGCTATCCTAGGCAAGGCCACGGATGCCCTGTTGGGCGTGGCCGAGAAGTGGGCTGTGCGCAGATGGACGTAGAAAAATAACAACCCCCAGCCGCTAAACCCTAAGCTTCAGCAGCCATGGCCCTAGCGTCCAGGCATACAGGCATACAACGGTCAGGCGTCCACGAATGATTCGTCGATGCCTGGCCGTTCGTTATCTCCGGAGTCGGATGCGGGCTCATCCTCTTCCTCAGCGGGAGGATCGTCAATGTCCACATAGTCTTCGCTCGTGAGCTCGTCGGTGTATAGTGCCCAAAACTCATTGGCCGCGGCTGCGGCCGGGTCAAGCGCTTGCAATTGGGTCTCGAATGACTTCTTGACCTCGGAGAAGTCTTCGTCATCTTCGGGCCCGGCGGTATCCCTGTCGATGGAGCCCCAGGCGGCAACAATGGCAGGTAGTCTCTGCAGTGATGAGGCAATGATGCTTTCATCGTCCTCGCAGACGTACAACATGGCGGAGCTGTTGCGATCCACCACAACAAATTGGAAATCTCCGTCGTTACACACAATTGCACGTCCGGAGCTGTCATTAGCGAAGGGCGGTTTGAGCCACTGCCCATCCAAGGGAACATCCTCGAGCGCTACCGGGTACATCGCTTCCAACACCGCCCAAATACTGGCGTCGTTCATGATTTCCTCCTGCCCTTAGTCTTGACACTAATCACAGCATCAACTCGCGTCAACGGTGGATTTTCAGCCGGCCGGAACCACCGCTGTGTTGTTCTCGAACCGGCGGTTGCGCAGCACCGGCAGGAATTCGCGGACTTCTTCAATGCGCCGGTGGGTAACATCGGCGGTGGCAACTCCTTCTGCCTCATCATTGAGGAAGTCAATGGCAATGCCCATGGGATCAAGGATGGCGGAGTGCCCAATGCAATGGTCGCTGGAGGTTCCGGCAGCCACCACCCAACAGGTGTTTTCAATGGCACGGGCCTTCAACAGCGTTTCCCAGTGATCAATCTTGTGTTCGCCCTTGAACCACGCTGCGGATACGCAAATCAGCTCTGCCCCTGAAAGGGCCAACGCCCGGGCCAACTCCGGGAAGCGAAGGTCATAACAAGTCATGATGCCTACCTTGAAGCCACCTATTTCCACAACAGCAATGCCTCGGTCACTGGGTTTGATCCGGGTGGACTCCTGGTAGGAGAAGGCATCGTAGAGGTGCAGTTTGCGGTAAGTGCCCAGGATCTCGCCGGCCTCGTCAAGGGCAACCACGGTGTTGTAGGGCCGGTTCTCGCCACTGGATTCGTAGCCGCCGGCGATGATGGCAATCCCTATTTCGGAGCAGATCAGGGACAGACCCTGCACAAAGGTGGTCCAGTGGGCATCGACGGCTGCGGCGAAGTCGCCCTTGACCTGCCCCACGGAAAACATGGCCTCCTCCGGGAACACGATCAGCTTGCTGCCTTCTTGAGCCGCGGTTGCCGCAAGCATGCCCATGGTGGCCAAATTGGCACTAACTTCTGCGCCTGGGTTAAATTGTCCAACGCTGACCTTCATGGCTATGGTCCTCTCCGTTCGGTTGCTGTGCATCCAGCCTAGTCCGTCCGCCGCCACGCCACGGCGGTGCGCAAGTAAGATGCGCTGATGAAGGCTATTGGGTTGTTGGGCGGTATGAGCTAGGAAAGTTCTGCCCTGTACTATCGGCTGATCAATGAGATGACACGGGACAGTTTGGGCGGGCATCACTCGGCCCGGTGCATCACGGACGAGGACTTTTACCGGATTATCTACTCCGAGCTGGTGCGGGGAATCGTCTCGGAAGGCTCAAGCCGGCGCTACATTGAGATCATTGAATCGCTGGTGCGCCAGCCCCGTGCCCGTTTTCCCCACCACCTTGTTGCATGCCGAGGCCGCGGTCCAGCTTGCGCTCTCCGGAGTTCATTAAGGGAAGGTGCCAGGAGAGGGCACCTGTTCCAGCCTGGCAAAAAGGTAAGGACGGCCCGGGAACTTACGTTCCAGGGCCGTCCTAGTCTTTGCACTTTGGCCGGGTTGGGCTAGTTGTCGTTGATCAGATCGTGGCGCACAATGGTCTGATCGCGGTCCGGGCCCACGCCAATGGCGGAGATCCTGGTGCCGGACATGCCCTCGAGCGCAAGGATGTAGTTGCGCGCGTTCTCGGGTAGGTCCTCCATGGTGCGGGCCGTGGTGATGTCCTCGGTCCAGCCCGGGAAGTACTCGAAAATGGGCTTGGCGTGGTGGAATTCGGTTTGTGTCATGGGCATTTCATCATGGCGCACCCCGTCAACGTCGTAAGCTACGGCAACAGGGATGGACTCGATGCCGGTGAGCACGTCCAGCTTGGTGACGAAGTAGTCCGTGAAGCCGTTCACGCGGGAGGCGTGGCGGGCCAGGACGGCGTCATACCAGCCGCAGCGGCGAGGACGGCCGGTGTTGACGCCGAATTCGCCGCCGGTCTTTTGCAGGTAAATGCCCATGTCATCGAAGAGTTCCGTGGGGAACGGACCGGCACCAACACGCGTGGTGTAGGCCTTGATGATGCCCACGGAGCGGGTGATGCGAGTGGGGCCAATGCCCGAGCCAACCGAGGCGCCGCCGGCGGTCGGGTTGGAGGAGGTGACGAACGGGTAGGTGCCGTGGTCAACGTCCAGGAACGTGGCCTGGCCGCCTTCCATGAGCACTACTTCGCCGCGGTCCAGGGCCTCATTGAGCACATAGGTTGCGTCAATGACCATGGGGCGTACGCGCTCGGCGAAGGCGAGGAAGTATTCAACAATTTCCTCCACCTCCACATCGCGGCGGTTGTACACCTTCACGAGGAGCTCGTTCTTTTGCTTGAGTGAGCCTTCCACCTTTTGGCGCAGGATGGACTCGTCAAAGAGGTCCTGAACGCGGATGCCCAGGCGGGCCACCTTGTCCATGTAGGCCGGGCCAATGCCGCGTCCCGTGGTGCCAATGGCGCGCTTGCCCAGGAACCGCTCGGTGACCTTATCCAGTACCTGATGGTACGGAGCCACCAGGTGGGCGTTAGCTGAAATGCGCAGCTTGGATGTGTCAGCGCCGCGTGCCTGGAGTCCCTCGATTTCCTCGAAGAGCGCCTCCAGATTGACCACACAGCCGTTGCCAATGATGGGTGTTGCGTTGGGGCTCAGAATACCGGCGGGAAGGAGCTTGAGCTCATACTTCTCACCGCCTACAACAACGGTGTGCCCGGCATTGTTACCGCCGTTGGGCTTCACTACATAGTCGACCAAACCACCTAGAAGATCTGTGGCCTTGCCTTTACCTTCGTCACCCCATTGGGCTCCGACGATTACGATTGCTGGCATGGGACCCTCCCCCTTGCTCATAAGTTGAGCCGGGCACTGCAGTGTTCGGCGGTAGTTCCGCCGTACGGTGTCCGGACACGAAAATGCCCCTTGGGAATCGCTGCGCTTTTGCTGTTTTACGGCAATATAAGCGTCCGATCAAGGGGGTCTTACCCCGTAAGTTTACTGTACGGCCCCCAAAGGCGCACATTGACTACAACAATGTCCAAGTTCAGTGGCATAAACCTCAATCAACCAGATGGTTGATCCGCCTTCGAGCCTCCGGGCATAGTTTGAAGTTATGCAACAGCTCAAGGTAAGTGCTGGCTCCACAGGAACCTCCCGGAACAAGTGGGCAGGGCTTGGCGGCTTGGCCGCCGGGCTGTCCATGATTGTCATTGACGGCACGATTGTTGGCGTTTCGCTGCCCACCATCATTGCGGACCTCCACTTGGACCTCAATGAAGCGCAATGGGTCAACAGCCTGTATTCGGTGGTCCTGGCCGCCCTCCTGCTGAGCAGTGGCCGGTTGGGTGACCGGATAGGGCGCCGCAAACTCTTCATGGCTGGCGTGGTGCTGTTCATGGCAGGGAGCATTTTCGCCGCACTCTCCCACGACGCCGGCGGGTTAATCCTTAGCCGCGTCCTGCAGGGTGTGGGTGGTGCGGCCGTACTCCCTGCGACCCTCTCCAGCGTCAATTCCACCTTTTTCGGCAAGGACCGGACCACGGCTTTTGCCATCTGGGGTGCTGTCATCTCCGGGATGGCGGCAATAGGCCCGCTGCTGGGTGGTTGGCTGACCTCCTCCTTCGCCTGGCAGTGGATCTTCATTGTGAACATCCCCCTGGGCCTTGCCGTGCTGGTGGGCGCCGTGCTCTTCGTGCCGGAAACCCGCTCCCCCAATGACGCTGCCGGCTTCGACATTCTGGGCCTGCTGCTCAGCGCCGCCGGATTTGGACTGTTTGTGTTCGCCTTGATCGAGGGGCCAACGCTGGGCTGGTGGTCCGCGAAGAGTGCCCTGAAACTTGGCCTGATCAGCTGGCCTGCCGACGCCACCATCTCTGCCGTACCGCTGACCCTGGCCGCAGGCATTGTTTTACTCATCAGCTTCGTACTGTGGGAAAAGCACCGGGCCACGGTTGGCCGCTCCGCCATCTTGGACCTGACCTTGTTCCGCGTCCGGACATTTTCCTGGGGTAACGCAGTGGCGGCTATGGTGGCCATCGGAGAATTTGGCCTACTCCTGATCCTGCCCCTGTACTTGATCAACATTCTGGGATTGGGGACCCTCGACGCCGGCTTCGTCCTGGCAGCCATGGCCCTGGGCGCGTTCTTCTCTGGTGCCTCCGCTCGCCACTTGGCCTCCCGTTTGGGGCCGCCCACCGTGGTCATCATTGGCTTGGCTCTGGAGACGGCAGGGCTACTGGTGCTGGCCCTGGTCATCACCTCAACCACGTCCATCTGGCTGATCGCGGCCCTGCTGGTGGTTTACGGGTTGGGCCTTGGCTTGGCCTCGGCACAGTTGACGGGCACGGTTCTAGCTGACATCCCCACGACCGTCTCCGGTCAGGGCTCTGCCACCCAAAGCACCGTGCGGCAGCTCGGTGCGGCCCTCGGCTCGGCCATCATGGGCACTGTACTGGCCCACTTTGCGGTGTCCGCCGGCACCAAGGCCCTCGAAGCGGTGCAAGGACTCCCCGCAAGTCAGGTGGGCACCTTGGCGGGGCAACTGCGTGACTCAGCGGGCGGCGTCGTGCCTCAACTGGCGCAACTGGGCACGCATGGTCCGCTCGGTGCTGCCGGTCCCGCCGCGGTGGAGGCGATGTCCTCCGGTTTCGCCCAGGCTGCGAGCGCTGCGGTCCTTGCCGCAGCCATGTTCTTGTTCATCGGCCTGGTGGGCTCGTTCTTTGTGGCCGCCGCATCACGTAAAACCGCACGTGAGGGCGGGTCCTGAACGGCTGGCTACAAGCTATTTCTCCACGTGGAACACCCCGGCGGCGCCGCGTTCGGCGTCGACCATGCTGTGTGAGACGAACGGGTAATTGCCCGCCTCGGGGAATTCCAGCTCCACGAACCCGCCCTGAGCTGCGGCCAGCGGCAGCACCTGAGCACCCGCAGCCGGGTCGGTCCCGTCCAGCAGGTACCGCCCCTCACTCCACACGGTATCGAACTGGCCACCCACCACATGGAACGAGCTCGCTCGGCTAGGTCCGGCGTCGAGCAGCCAGATCCGCACCCTCTCGCCAACCTTTGCCGGCAGTGGGCTGAACTTGTACTGGTTGGCGTAGCCGTTGAACACCACGGCGTCCGGGTCATCGGCCTGGATCTTGGCCAAATCCGCCACCCCGCCCTGCGGCCCCGCGTAAATCTCGGACTGCACCAGGACGTATTCCTTGTCCACCGGTTTCAGGTTGGGCGGGTCAATGACCACGGCGCCGAACATGCCATTGGCGATGTGTTGGCTCATGGGCATGGTGCTGCAGTGATACATCCAAATTCCGGCGCGCGTGGCCGTGAAGTTGTAGCTCAGCGATTCCCCCGGGTTGATGGTGCGCATGGGTTTATCGGGCGCCAGGGCACCGGCGTGGAAGTCAATGGAGTGCCCCATGGAGCCGTCATTGACCAGGGTGATCTTGAACGTGTCGCCCACCTTGCCGTGCAGCACAGGCCCGGGGGCTGTGCCATTGAATAGCCACAGTTTTTGGGTGACGCCAGGGGATACCTCGCGTTCCTCCTCTGTCACCTTCATGGTCAGCTCATGCACGGTCCCGGCGGGTTCGCTCCCCTGCGCCGTGGCAGGAAGCGGTGGCAGCACGGCGCTGTGCGCGGTGAATCCGGCAGCCGGTTCTTTCATGAAATCGAACACGGCGGGCGGCCCGGCCGGCCCATGATCCATCCCGGGCATGTCCATCCCGTCGCCGGGGGTGGCTGGCGCAGCGGGCGGAACACCCGTGGCCACAATGCTAAATACCATGCCCTGCTGTTTATGCCCGGCAACACTGCACCAGCCTGCAATATCAGCGCCAATGACACCCACGTCCACCGTAGTCTTCTGCCCGGGATAAAGACGCCCGGAATCTTTGCCAATGGCGGTCACCAGGTCATGGACCATGTCATCATTGTTGACCAGGTTGATCACCAGCTTGTTGCCTACCGGGACCTCGATGCTTTCGGGGCTGAACCGCATGTTTTTCATACTCATCTCCACCGTGGTTGTTTCACCGGTGGCCGTGAGAGCTGTTTGCCCGGTATTCGCGCCTGTGACCCCTGGCAGTGCCTGTGGATCGGCAAGAATTCCCGCCACAATAACAAGTACCACCACGGCAAGCGCGGCCGCGGCCTGTCCCAACCTCCTGCGCGGGGCTGGATCATACCCCGCACTCGCAGGGGCCGTGGACGGAGCCTTGGCGCCGGGCTCTGTTTCAGCCGCTGGCGCTCTTGGCGCCCGCACAGCGTCCGAAGATTTTTTGGGTACTGCCATCGCCAAGAGCGGCAGGAACCAGGCCAACCCCACCAGGACCAGCACGGAGGTGCCTACCCGTACAAGACTGGGCACGGGCAGCAGCGACACCACCAGTGCAGCATTAGTCAGTGCCACCCTGAACCAACCAGCTTGATTGAGCACCGCTGTTCTGCGTTTGAGAGCTGCCGGGCCGCCGCCCAACACCACGGGCATCAAGTAGGTCAACGCGGAGCCCAGCACCTGTGCCACAAATCCGGCGGCCAGTACCGGCACAACAGCATCAATTCCGTGGTGCAGGCTCTCCCACCCGCTGCTGGTGAACGTCAGCGCCACAAGCCAAATCAGCCCCACCAGCAACCACAGCAGGGCTGCAATGGCAGAAAGCGGAGCGAACGTGGTGGGTGGCTTAGCCCGTACAACCTTGGCCAGCGGCCACAAAATATATGCCACCCCGCCAAGATAAACGAGCAGCCCCACGGAACACAGGAACAGCACCCCCGCCCCGGCACCGGCTGCGGTCAAAAGCACCCCGGCCAACAGCGGAACAACACCTCGCCGCGCTACTGCCTCAGCGCCGTCGGCCACTCTGGTGCGCAGCATGGTGGGCAGCAACGTCATCAACGTCCCCAGCACGGCCAGCCCCACAAACCCCAAAATATTCACACTCATATGAACCAAAAGCAACCGCACATGCGCTTCACCTGTGAGACCGGCGGCGAGCGCAGCCCCCACCCCTGCACCCACGGGAAGCAGCAGGCACCCGGCAACGTAGTACCAAACGGTAGGCCCAAAGCGGGACGGTAAGGCTTTGTGGGCGCGGATACCCAGAACCAGTGCATGCCACGCCACCGCCAGCCCAACACCAATACTGCCAAGGAGCGTCAGCAGCCAGATATTGGCCACCATGGACACAACCACCACCACAATGGAGATGTTCAAAGCGACCAGCCGGGCCACCATGGCACGGTTATTGGGCGTGGGTCCGCGCAACAACGCTTGGGCGAAGTGCCAGCTCCACACCAGGATCGAGTTCGTCACTGCGCCAAGTAACAGCAAGTGCACCATGAGCCAGCTGGAGACAGGAATGTTGCGGTGGAAAAGAACCACCACCACCAGGGCCACGAGCCACAGAACGGCCGGCGCATTGGCTCGCAGATGCCAGCGGGATCTGTCCATGGACGGCTTGGCCGCCAAGTTACCGGAGGCTGCGGGTGCGGAGCCGATTCTCACGCTGTTACCTTCTTTGCATGGGTGGACTGCCAGATGGCCATGACGGCAAACAACAGGATGCAGATGACATTCAGGACGCCGCCGGTGACCCACGCGCCGTGGTTCCCCGCGCCGTCGCCCATTCCCAAGCGGATGATCAGGGACAGGTGCAACAGTGCCGCCGGCAACCAGAAGCCGGGCGTGTACGGCAGTGGTTTGCGCAGCACGGCGGGCAGGATTACGGGTGCGTGCGCCATGATCATGGAGATCGTAAAACCAAGGAAGACGGCGTGGATGGCGACGTCGTAGGAGGCGCCGGTCAGTGGCCCCTCCTGCAGGGCAAGCACCACGCCGGCCACAGCCAACCAGCCATAACCCGCCAGCAGGCACGCGCCAATGTAGCGCGGCAGCCCTACACCGCGGATGGTTTTGCGGGCGGCGTCGTACCCGGTCAGCCAGGCGACGAGACTCAGGAGCAGAACGCCGTAGAGCGCGTAGCCCACGGCGGGCCACAGCAGTGTTGCGCAGGTGGCGCCGAGCAGGGCCAAGGAGTTGGCCAGCAGGAGTGGCTCGGCGTGAGGGCTGCGAATGCCGATCCGCGCCAGTTCCAGGCGTTCCCCCGCAATGGTCAGAACAACAAAGGTGATCAGAAAGGGCAACAGCGCCGGGATGCTGGGGATCCGCAACCAGAGGGCTGCTGCGGCAATGGCGCTGATGGCACCCAGTATCTGAATGAGCACCACGTTCTCATACTGACGGCGCCACAATGGGAGGTAGACCAGAGTCATGGCGATGGTCCCGGCCAGCAAAACAGTCTTACCAATCCACAGCTCCAGCGGGGAAATCAGTAGCAGCCCGGCGATTCCCAGCAGTGCCGGGGAGACGTAGCCCAACGCCTTATTCAGGGCCACCGAACGCTCAAGGGCAATGACTGTGCCCACAAAGCTGAGGACCAACGCCATGCCGTGGACTTGTGGGAAGCGGTCCACTTTCAGCGGCGCATCCGTACCCAGAAGCTGCAGACCAGCGTTCAACCCAATCATCAGGACCACCCCGGCCGGCAACAGGACCAACATCCGGAAAACGGGTCTGCGCAGCACACTGACTTTGCGCTTCGGCGCAGCTTTTGCGCTTGTTCCAACGGCGGTGGTGGATTTCATGGAGTTCCGGCTGCGTGAGCTGTTGTTTCTTTACCTGTTGCTTGTGTGCCAGCCGCGGCACCCAGCGGGAGGTGCAGAGTACACCGGCCCGGTCCGGAAAACGGCAACAACTCCACCTCACTCTCGGCAAGTCCACTACCTGTGAGGAGTCCCTTGACCAGGCCCAGGTGTACGGCACATACCACCTCCGGATTATCCCGGGCGGCCTCCACAATGGGGCAGGTTGTCAGCACCAGCTCCGTTGCGTCCCGATTTTTCTGGACACCAAACCCTGCCTCGACCAGAGCATTACTGACACCTGACCGCGCCGTTTTAGCGGCGGCCTTGCTGATGGTTTTAGCCGCGGCACCTCCGCCCTCAGGAGCCGTAGCGGCGCTGAATTCTGGCAGATTATCTGGCGAATTTCCGGCAGGCTTCAGGGCTTGAGCCCAGGCACGCCCCGCGGCTTCTCCCTCGGCAGCAGGATGGTGACTGTGGAGGGCAATGTGTTTGGCAAGGGCCGCTGCCAGGGCCGCATAACCAACAGGCCCGGCCGGCGAAGCGGAGGCCTGGTACTGCCAGGCTGGCCGGCCGCGTCCCACCTTGGGCGCTGCCGTCCTTGTTGCATAGGAAGTCTCAACGAGCGCTTCTAGATGCTCACGCACAGTGTTGGGGTGCTGGCCCGTTTCCGCAGACAGCTGTTCAACGCTCAAGGTGGCATCATGCAGGCGCAAGCGGGCCAGCACGGTGGCCCGCGCTTTGGACATGGGAATTACTGGTTCACCGCCGCCTTGCCTGGGCCCGTTTGGTGGTGCAACCGCTAGTTTATTTTCCACGGAATTAAGTGTAGTAATATATTCGCATAATCTCCATTCCCCGCTACGCTCGCGCCGTTATGAAAGGTTCCCCTCGTGAATAACCTCATCCTTGCCTCATCCGCCACCGAGGCAGCAGCCCTCGAGGAGGCGCACACCCGGCTGGCGGAAGCCGCCGGCACCCTAGGGACGTTGAGCAATAACTTGCTCGCGGCTGCTGCCAACCCCTCCGGGGCGTCTCTGGTAGAAGCAGATCAAGGCGCATTGGTTGAATTTGCCGAACAGGAACTGCTTCCCTTGGCCGCAGCACTGTCAGGGGCCTTCCTTGCAACAAACAAAAAAGCCGGGCCACTGAACGTGGTTGCCGCCTTGGCTTCTGGGCACCATGCCCGGCTCATCGAGGCAACAAAGGGCTTGGAAGTTCAAGAATTGTCACTGAAAATGGTGCATGCCGACGGCCGGTTACAAGAAGCCGCCACTGCGTTCCTAAACCAGGCCAATGAGCTGTTGCTGCCTGCTCTGGCGCAGGAACCAACGCTCTCACTCGCGGCAATCCTCCCGGCACGCACCGCCGGGACAGCGCTGCCGAGCCAGGCGCCGGCGTCGGGCGGGTGTGCCTGCGGCGGGCACGACGAGCCAGGCCTGTCAGAGCTGGATACGCGCGTCATCCCCCACGCCATCCGCCACGCCACCATTTTCGGCGCGTTGGAGGGACTGAACCCAGGAAAAGGCATTCTGCTGATCGCCAATCACAACCCGCTGCCGCTACTGGCCCAACTGGAACAGCGCTCGGCCGGTAAGTTTGACGTCACCTACGTGGAGAACGGTCCGGAATTGTGGAAGCTGTCCATGGTCCGAAACTAACGCGGACGCTTCAGCCGGCACTCGAACACAAAAAAGACGGCGCTTGCGGATTCGGACACCGGTAGACAGGTGTCCGAATCCGCAAGCGCCGTCCCTTTTGGAAACGAAACGCGCGGACCTTACAGAGCGGCTTCGATCGCGGCCGTGGCCAACGGGTCGGAGTCGTTCAGGAACGTGGTGATGCGTGCAGCTTCATCGGATTCACCAATGGCGCCGGCGGCCCGTCCCAGAGCATAGAGCGCCCGCAGGAATCCGCGGTTGCCCTCATGAGTGTAGGGAACCGGACCCGTGCCGCGCCAGCCGTTGCGGCGCAATGCGTCCAAGCCGCGGTGGTAGCCGGTGCGGGCATACGCGTAGGACTCAATGGTCCGGCCCTCGGCATATGCCTCGTCTGCCAAAATGGCCCACAAAAGCGATGACGTCGGGTTGGTAGCGGCCAGGTCAACGGCCTCATCCCCTGCATCCAGACGTGACTGGACCTCCGCCTCGACCGGGAGCAACGTGGGCTCGGGACCGAGGAGATTTCGGCGGAAAGAATCGCTCATATTACTTGAACGTCTTGCCAGCGGAGCCCAGCTGTGAGGCTGCTTCAACAACGCGTGCTGCCAGACCCTTTTCGGCGGCTGCACCCCAAACGCGGGGGTCGTAGGTCTTCTTGTTGCCCACTTCGCCGTCAACCTTCAGCACGCCGTTGTAGTTGGTGAACATGTGATCAACCACAGGGCGGGTGTAGGCGTACTGGGTGTCGGTATCGACGTTCATCTTGATGACACCGAAGGAAACGGCGTCAGCAATTTCCTGGTCAGAGGAGCCCGAGCCGCCGTGGAAGACCAGATCGAAGGGGTTTTCCTTGCCGATCTTGGCGCCAACAGCTGCCTGGATTTCCTTCAGGAGCTCCGGGCGCAGCTTGACGTTGCCAGCCTTGTACACGCCATGGACGTTACCGAAGGTCAGTGCCGTGATGTAGCGGCCAAATTCGCCTGATCCCAGCGCGGCAACGGTGGCCAGGCCGTCTTCAATGGTGGAGTACAGCTTGTCGTTGATGGCGTTCTCAACGCCGTCTTCTTCGCCACCAACAGCACCGATCTCAACTTCAAGGATCATTTTGGCTGCGTGCGTGCGGGCCAGCAGTTCGCGGCCAATGCGCAGGTTCTCTTCGAGAGTCTCGTGCGAGCCATCCCACATGTGGGAGTTGAAGATGGGGTCCCGGCCGGCCTTGACCTCAGCCTCGGAAGCTTCCAAGAGGGGAAGGACAAATCCGTCCAGCTTGTCCTTGGGGCAGTGGTCGGTGTGCAGGGCCACGTTGATGGGGTAGTTCTTGGCAACTTCGCGTGCGAACGCTGCGAAGCCCAAGGAACCGGCAACCATGTCCTTGACGCTGGCGCCGGACCAGTAGGCTGCGCCACCGGTGGAAACCTGGATGATGCCGTCAGTTCCGGCATCGGCGAAGCCCTGGAGGGTTGCGTTCAGTGTCTGGGAAGACGTCACGTTGACCGCCGGGTAGGCGAATCCGCCAGCTTTGGCGCGGTCGATCATTTCGGCATACTTGTCCGGTGTTGCGATGGGCATTGAAAGCTCCTCTGGGCTGAACGGTACTAAGAGTCTGGCAACAGGCCAGCTCCCGCATGACTACTCCCATCTTAGCCAGTGCCCTCACGGCAGCGAAGTTCGTGTCGCTGCTGCCCAATTTGTGGACTGGCCAGGCACGACGGCGCGCCCCGGCTTCAGTGCCGGGACGCGCCGTCGTGCTGGTGTGCTTGCTGTAGTTATCTGCCGTGCCGGCTGATGGCCAGGGCGAAGCCGTAGTTCATACTGCCGATGCCCGTGACATTGTCATAGCCTTTGGTGGTGGTCAGGGACGTGTCAAGGTTCATCGATACCAGGTACTGGTTCCCCGTACTAGGGCTGGTAAATGCCAGTGCCTGTTGCCTGCGCGGCGATACCACGTCGGTGAACGTTCCCCGTTGCTGGCGGCTGGTGGAGTAGATGACGGGGTTCGCGAAGCCGAGCGTTTTGCCGCTGACTTGCTGGGCCACAGCCATCTGTCCGGCCGACAAGGGCGCGGCCAGGGACGTGCCTCCGTACGTTTGGATGGTGAAAGGATCGGTGGTCAGGGTGCTGTCATTGTTGATGGGGCTGATGCCGATCACGTATCCGGTGTAAGGATCCGCCAGCGAGGAAATATCAGGTACAACCCGCTGGCCGAGTGAGAGCGAACGGGGCACCACACCTTTTTGGTAGGTGGGTTGGGCAAAGACTGCGCTGACGCCGCCCCCGGCACCTCCACGAAATTCGGCCCCGGGGAGGGCCGATACATAGGCGCCGTCAACGATCTGGTCACGCACACTGCCCCACCCTGTCTCAAACATGTACGTGCCCTTCTTGGACACCGCAAGGCTTGTGCCTCCCACCGCGGTGACCCACGGCGAGCTGGCAGGGAAGTCCGGGGATGTGTAGCCAAGGTTTGCGGCTTCATCGCCCGAATCACCGCTGGAGAAGTACAACCCGATCCCTTCACCTGCTGCCTGCAGTTGGATGTTGACCTCGCCGAGGATGACATCCGCCGGGAGCGCCTCGCCAAGGTTGCCGTAACTGTTGCTGACAATGTTGGCCAGTTTGTGGTCGAGGATTTTGGACATGGCAACGTCCAGCCCGCCGCCACAGTTGAACCCGCCAACGTACAGGATCTTGGCCGCAGGTGCTGTGCCGTGGACTGAGGCCACGTCAAGGGCCTGTTCTGGCTGCCATCCGCTAGGTCCGCCACAGAGATCCTGATCAACAAACTCGCTGGGATCTGGGACAATCTGCTGGTAGCTGTGCCCATCCATTTGCGGCAACCCATAGGTGGCCGAGTACGTGTTAATGTCTGAGAGCATGGTGGGCGATGCGTAGGCGTCAATGATCGCCACGGTTTGCCCCCTGCCGTCAGCGGCTGGGCGGCCGTGGCCCGTCTTGGTCAGATCGCCCTTGCCGTAGGCAGACTGGATCTGATGTGGAGTGTAACCACACACGTACGTCGGATAGCTGGTCTTGCCATAGGCGCTGGGAACCGTATCGCTGTGCTGCCCAAAGTAGTTTGAGCAGGCCGCTGTTGGTGCTGGCGGCTGGGTGTGGCGCGCCTGCGGCGTTGGCTGGGTGCCGCCGTCGGGCGTGGCGTAGTTCGGGTGGGTGAGCAGGCTGCCCTGATCAACCGAGACCCCGGCAACCGGGGCCGCAATACTCGCCGGCAGGGTTGGCGCCTTGGACGGGCCCACCACAGTGGTTCCCTTGAAGTCATAGTTGTGTAGCTCGGCGTTAAACGTGGCGTTCAGTTGTGCCACGGTGCCCCGAAACACCACGAACAGGCGGCTCTCAGGCGTTCCGGTGATAACCAAACCCTGATCTTTGAGGTAGGTGAGCACGGAGTCATACGACTTTTGGGTCGGCGAATACCTGCCAATCCATTGGGCCGGCGAAAGCCACTGGCCGTAGCTGCGGTTTCCGGGTGTGGAGACTGCCGTGGCCAGCGCCTTGGCGCCCCTGAGATCGCGGAGCTGGAAGTAAATTTCGCCTTCAACTGTTGTGTCCGCGGCTGCGGCCCCCTCATTGTTTGCCGGTTGGGCCCAACTGGGCACACCGCCGGGATACGCCGTGTCTGAGGATGTTGGGGCGGCCGTTGCCGCTGTCGTGCCAAAGGCGAGAACGCAGGCCATGGCAGCACCGATGGCCAGAGTTTTGCTGAAAAATTTTCGCGGTTTGAATGATGTTCTCATCAGAGATCCTTCACCGGGCAGGCACCCTTTGCGCCCGCACACTGCCGAGCCTAGACCCGCTGTTTTTTGGCTGACTAGAGTCTGGGAAGAAGCTATGAATCTTTTATTTAAAGCACATGCTGGTTGAAGACGTGCCTGCGAATCCATGCGTGCATGGCAATGCCGGCGGCCGAGGCTGCGTTGATGGAGCGGGTGGAGCCGAACTGTTCAATGGACAGGGTGGTTTGTGCAGCGGCGTGCACCTCATCACTTAGCCCGGGGCCTTCCTGGCCAAAAACAAAAACGCAGTTCTTGGGCAGTTCATAGGTTTCCAGCTGTTCGGAGTCCGGGAAAATATCGATGCCAATGATCACCAAACCCTCACGCTGTGCCCACGAAACAAAGTCCTCAACGGTGGGGTGGTGGCGGACGTGCTGGTAGCGGTCGGTGACCATTGCGCCACGCTTATTCCACCGCCGCCTTCCAATAATGTGCACTTCCTTGGCCAGGAACGCATTTGCGGTGCGCACTACGGTGCCAATGTTCATGTCATGCTGCCAGTTTTCAATGGCCACATGGAAGTCGTGGCGGCGGGTGTCCAGCTCGGCCACAATGGCTTCCATAGACCAGTACCGGTACTCGTCCAGAACGTTGCGCCGGTCCCCGTTGGCCAGGAGTTCAGGGTCCCACTGGTCCCCTTCAGGTAGCGGCCCCTCCCACGGACCAAGACCGACTTCATGGTGCAATTCCGGATGCTCGGGGCTCAAAGCATCATCTGGGGCAGGGGTTTCACCGGTTTTACTCACCGTTCAACTTTACGCACATGTGCCCGGCATCAATGCAACGGGGCCATTCTCTGCAAGACTGGAATCCTAAATCCACGCCCAAGGAGCCTCATGACACAGCAATCTTCACGCCAGCCTGCCGATATTGAATGCTGGCTTACCGACATGGACGGCGTTTTAGTCCACGAGAACAAGGCTGTACCCGGTGCCGCTGAGTTGATTCAGCGCTGGGTGGATACCTCCAAACGCTTCTTGGTGCTAACAAACAACTCCATCTTCACCCCGCGCGATCTTGCAGCCCGGCTGAAAGCGTCAGGACTGGATATCCCCGAGGAAAACCTGTGGACATCTGCGCTGGCCACGGCCCAATTTTTGAAATCTCAAATGCCGCATGGGCGCGCCTTTGTGATTGGTGAAGCCGGGTTGACCACGGCATTGCATGAGGCTGGTTTTATCCTCACCGACCAGAAACCTGACTACGTGGTGCTCGGTGAAACCCGCACCTACTCCTTCGAAGCCATCACCCAGGCGATCCGGCTCATTGGTGACGGTGCCCGTTTCATCTGCACCAACCCGGATGCTACCGGCCCCTCCAAAGAGGGTCCCATGCCGGCCACCGGCGCCGTGGCAGCACTGATCACCAAGGCCACCGGCCGTGAACCTTATATTGTGGGTAAGCCGAATCCCATGATGTTCCGTTCAGCCATGAACCGGATTCAGGCGCATTCCGAGACGACCGCCATGATTGGTGACCGGATGGATACCGACATCATTGCGGGGATGGAAGCGGGACTGCACACGGTACTGGTGTTCAGCGGAATCACTCAACCCGAAGACATCGATGCCTACCCGTTCCGTCCGGATCAAACCATGAATTCGGTAGCTGATCTAATCCCCCACGTTTAATTCTGTTCCTGTCTCTTAGGCAGCAGGGTGCAGTGATGCGGTGATGGACTGTAGCAAACGTTTGCTGCTGGCCCATTCAGAGGATTTGGCTTCAACCGTCATGCGGTGGCTGACTCCCGTGGAATCGTAGGCAACGAAGTATTCTCCGGTGACATCGCCTTGGTAACTGTGGCAGGTGTAACCGTAGCTGTATCCATACATGCCGTCCCGCTCCACAATGGCTGGCTCGTTGGTGTACCCGAAATCATCTAGGCAGCCAAAGCCCGCCGTGCTGCGGTAATAGAGTAACTCGTCTGGGGATGCAGCAAGCTGTCCCGCCAGTCCTTGATCGATCGCAGTATGGATCTTCTCTGGGGTGACGGCGGCTTCAGGCCGGGCGCCGCCCTCGTAGACCATTAGCGCTGTGGCATCCTTGACTTTGTTAATGGCGCTGAAGCGTTCCTCCGGCTGGCTCCCGTCACTATTGATGACAGTCTTGTTTTCATCGGTGCGGAGCCAGCCCTCTGGGTATTGGAATGAGGCTCCCGTTACAGGTGCCGCCACCATGTTCGCTTTGACCCCGCCACCTAGCAAAGTGGAAACCAGCACCACCGCGCCAATTACGCCAGCCAGCGCGAGCACCCCGCCACCGGCCAGAATCCAAGGCAGTGCTGGCTTCTTCTTGGGTGCCGGCTGTATGAAATGCGGCGTCCCATAGTAGGGCTGGGCATACTGTTGCTGGGGTGCGTACTGCGGATACTGCTGGCCCGTGTTGGGGTCTGGGACGTGAGCGGGATAGTCCGGCCACGGAGGCTGCTCTGACATGTGAGACTCTTTCATTTGAACCAACCGGGCGCACTGCAGCCCTCCCAGGAGCCTATTGGCCGGATCAAATTTCCGCGATGGGGAGAACTCACCCCAGATGGTACCCACTATTCATCTGCAAAAAGCCTGCAGGACAGCCGGGCAACAAACACTCTCTCACCGGGCTCTCAAATCTAGATCGTTGCTCCGCAGCACTACCCTTGGTAGGGCCGTTAGTTTTAGACGTCGCAAACGGCCAAGCACTTCAAGTAGGGGAGGCCAGCGTGGACCGCGTAACAAGATTGTTGCAGCTCAGCGATGTTCCGGAGCTGACCGCACTGTGCAGTGAAAACCGGGAATTCTTAGCTCCGTGGGAACCGCTCCGTGATAAAGATTTCCACACCGAGACCAAACAACGAGCTCTGGCAGAGGCTGCCTTGGAAGCCCATGCAGCTGGTACCCGGGTGCCGTTACTCATTCTGAATCAGGGAGGGCAGCTGGCCGGTTTCTTGAACATCAACGGAATCGTCCGTGGCTCTCTCCAGTCTGCGAGTCTGGGCTATTGGGTGTCCCGTACCGAAAACGGTGCCGGCCTAGCCACGGCAGCCGTGGCAGACGCCGTCGAACATGCCAGAAATAGCCTCGGCTTGCACCGTTTGCAGGCTGAAGCCTTGCTTCACAATGCCGGTTCGCAACGTGTTCTAGCGAAGAACGGCTTCACCCGTTTCGGGATGGCGCCGAAGTACCTGAAAATTGCCGGACGCTGGCAAGACCACGAGCTCTTCCAAAAGATCCTGGACTAGGCCTAGCAGCCCAGTTCTCTAACGGCCCAGCTGCCCGCCGGAGAGTTCCAGATAGCAGTTGCCGCACAGCGATTCGTACCAAACCTCGGCACCCTCGATGGCGACCTGGTCGCCGTCGAACACTACATCTTCACCCACGCGGCGGGTGTTGAACATGGCTTTCCGGCCACAGCGGCAGATGGTTTTGAGCTCTTCTAGTGAGTGTGCAATTTCCAGCAGCCGCGCCGCGCCGGGGAAAGCCTTGGTGCGGAAGTCGGTGCGCAGCCCGTAGGCCAGCACGGGGACTCCGTCCAGGACGGCGATCCGGAAAAGGTCATCCACCTGGGCAGGGTCAAGGAACTGGGCCTCATCCACCAACAGGCACGCGACAGGTGCCATGTCCATGTGTTTGAGCAGCGCATCGGGATCGTCACCGCGCATGTGGCTGGCGAACAGTTCCCGTGCGTCGGTGCCAGGCGGGATGACGAAGTCAACGTCACGACTCACCCCCAGGCGCGAGACTATTGCGCTCTCACCCTTCGTGTCCACGCCAGGCTTGGCCAACAGAACCCGCTGGCCGCGTTCTTCATAGTTGAACGCGGCCTGCAGCAAGCCGGTGGACTTGCCTGAATTCATGGCGCCGTGACGGAAATACAACTTCGACAAAACAAGCCTTCCAAATCGTTAGGCAGTGGGAGGGTGTGGATGGGCCCACGCGCCCGAGGGACCCGCTGCGAGCCCGCGAGCAGTGGGAGAGTGTGGATGGGCCCACGCGCCCGAGGGACCCGCTGCGAGCCCGCGAGCAGTGGGAGGGCGTGGGGACTAGTTCAGGCCGAGCTCATCCTTGCCGAAGATGAACAGGTACGGGACGTTGGCTTCTGCTTCGATACGCTCTTTGGCTCCGGTATCGCGGTCCACGATGACGGCGACGGCCTGGATGTTGCCGCCGGCCTTGCGCACGCCTTCAACAGCGGCCAGTGCGGATCCGCCGGTGGTGGAGGTATCTTCCAACACCACTACCTTGCGTCCGTCAACGCTGGGGCCTTCAACCTGGCGGCCCATGCCGTAGGACTTCTGCGCCTTACGGACCACAAACGCATCGATGGCACGGCCGGCATCTCCGGCTGCATGCATCAGTGCCGTGCCGACGGGGTCTGCGCCCATGGTCAAGCCGCCGGCGGTCTCAAAGTCAATGCCGGCGTCGTCCAACATGGCCAGCATGACACGCCCGGCGAGTCGGGAAGCCTCGTGATGGAGGGTAATGCGGCGCAGATCAATGTAGTAATCGGCCTCCTTGCCGGAGGAGAGGATCACCTTGCCGTGGACAACGGCGAGTTCCTTAACGAGTTCGAGCAGGCGGGCGCGGTCAGCGGCAAGAGTTGAGGTCATGGGATCCATTCTAATTGGGCGCACGGGACACCGTCGAAACACGTGCAGGTTACGCTTAGCTCATGCGCGAATTACAAGGACAGATCATTGCTGAACTCGGTGTCCAGCCAGCCATTGACCCTGCTGCGGAAATCACGCGGCGGGTGCAATTCCTCAAGGACTATCTCAAAGCAACAGGAACCCGCGGCTATGTTTTGGGCATCAGCGGTGGGCTGGACTCTACGCTGGCCGGACGGCTGGCACAGCTGGCCGTGGAAGAACTGGCCGCAGAAGGCGTGGAGGCCAACTTCATTGCCGTCCGCCTGCCCTACGGTGTTCAGCACGATGAAGATGACGCGCAGGCGGCCATGAAGTTCATCAACGCCCAGACGGAGTGGACGTTCAATGTTGCTCCTGCCGTGGACGGCTTTGAGGCAGAATTCGCTAAGACCGCCGGGCGCGGAATTTCTGATTTCAACAAGGGCAACGTCAAGGCCCGCTCCCGCATGATTGCCCAATACGCGCTGGCCGGGGAGGAAAACCTTCTGGTCATCGGCACCGATCACGCCGCCGAATCCGTCACCGGATTCTTCACAAAATTTGGGGACGGCGGTGCGGATATTCTGCCACTCTACACCTTAAACAAACGCCAGAACCGTGCGCTGTTGCAAGAACTCGGCGCCCCGGAGCAACTGTGGGCCAAGGTCCCAACCGCTGATCTCCTCGACGGCGTCCCCGGACGCACCGACGAGGATGAACTGGGCATCACTTACGACGATATTGATGACTATCTGGAAGGCAAAGAAGTCAGCGAAGCCGCCGCCGAGGGCATTGAGCGCCGTTTCCTCCAGAGCCGGCACAAGCGCACTACCCCGGTGTCACTGCTCGATACGTGGTGGCGCTAGCCGCGGGCGAATACCCGTACAGGGCTTGGACCTAAATTCCTCGGCGTATATTCAAGGTAACCAAGAGCGGCAACTGCGCCGAAAGGTGGACACCATGAACGTCACAGAGGAATTCCGAGCGGCCCGCAATAAGCTTCTGGACATGCGTCTGGATAATGCCCGGGCACAACGAGAATTTCAATGGCCCCAGTTTAGCGAGTTCAACTTTGCCTTGGACTGGATCGACAAGATTGCCGCAGACCCGCTCACCGGAAAAAATCCGGCACTGGTCATTGTTGAGCAGGACGGCACATCTACGCGGCGTAGCTTCAAGGACCTCTCGCTCCGCTCCAACCAGTTGGCCAACTGGCTCCGCGGGCGGGGCATCAAACGCGGGGACCACATGATCATCATGTTGGGAAACCAGGTTGAACTTTGGGAGCTGATGCTGGCCTGCATCAAATTGGGTGTGGTCATGATCCCGACCACCACCATGATGGGCCCCGCGGATCTGCGTGACCGGGTGGCGCGCGGTGCGGCCCGCTGGGTTGGTGCGCGGGAGGAGGACGCCGCGAAGTTCGCCGAGGTTCCAGGTGATTACACCTTGGTGGGGATTGGGTTAGAAGGCGGCGCAGCCAACACTGGTGCTCACGCAATGGCTGCCGCAGGGCGCCCGGTTCTCAATTACGCGGCCTCCATCACCGAAGAGGAAACCTTCACTCCGGACGCGCCCACGCTGGCCAATGACACCATGCTGCTGTACTTCACCTCGGGCACCACGTCCAAGGCAAAATTGGTGGAGCATACGCATACCTCCTACCCCGTGGGACACCTGTCCACCATGTTTTGGATCGGGCTTGAGCCAGGCGATGTCCACCTGAATGTGGCCTCGCCGGGCTGGGCCAAGCACGCCTGGTCCAATGTGTTCACCCCGTGGATCGCCGAAGCCTGCGTTTTCATTTACAACTTTTCACGCTTTGATGCCGCCGCCCTCATGGCGCAAATGGACAAGGAACACGTCACCAGTTTTTGTGCTCCGCCCACCGTCTGGCGGATGCTGATCCAGGCCGATCTCACGCTTCTGAAAAACCCGCCCACCAAGGTGGTCTCAGCCGGCGAGCCGCTAAATGCCGAGGTGATCGGTCAGGTTGAGCGGGCTTGGGGTCAGCTGATCCGTGACGGCTTTGGCCAGACCGAGACCACGGTGCAGGTTGCGAACACGCCCGGACAGCCGGTGAAAATTGGTTCCATGGGCCGCCCGCTCCCGGGTTATGACGTAGTCCTGCTGGACCTTTTCACGGGAGAAGAAACGGACGACGGCGAACTGTGCTTGCGCTTGAACCCGGCCCCTGTGGGGCTCACCAAGGGTTACTACGGCGACCCGGAGAAAACGGCCGAAGCCTTCCGTGGCGGTTATTACCACACCGGGGACGTAGCCAGTAGGGATGAGAACGGCATCCTGACCTATGTGGGGCGCAGCGATGACGTGTTCAAATCTTCCGACTACCGCCTCTCACCCTTCGAGCTGGAGAGCGTTCTGCTGGAACATCCGGCCGTGGCGGAGGCCGCCGTGGTGCCCTCCCCTGACGCGCTACGCCTGAACGTGCCCAAGGCCTATGTTGTACTGACAGCGGCTTATCAGCCGGGTGAGGATACGGCGCGGGAGATTTTCGCGTACTGCCGCGAGCATCTGCCAGCCTACAAGCGCATCCGTCGGCTGGAATTTTCGGAGCTGCCCAAGACCATCTCCGGCAAGATCCGGCGGGTGGAACTGCGGGCGAACGAGGAATCCCGCCACGGTGCCGGCACGCAGCCAACACTGGACGGGCTGGCAAGGGAATATTTGGAGTCAGACTTCAGCTAATTTCCCCACACCGCACAAACCCCCGTACCCGCAAAAGACGCTATCCCACCTTTGGCGGGAAAATCGGGAACGCTATCGCACTGAGTGAGATAGCGTTCCCAAAAATCACACCATTGGTGGGATAGCGTCCAGATGGGACGGGGAGGCTATCCCAATGGGCGGGAGACTACTTGGTCAGGGAGTCAACGTAGTCCTGGTTTTCACCGATCCACTTCTCCACGATCGCAGTGTAATCATCGGTGTCGACACCGTTGAACATGGCGTTCTCCAGCGATGACAGCGTGTCGGAGTCCATCTTGAAGTCCTTCAACCAGCCATCGAGCTTAGGGTAGTCCTTGTCGAAGTCCAGGCGTGAGAAGCTGTGAATGCCTTCAGCCGCGCCGAGGGTACCCTTGGGATCCTCGAGGTCCTTGACCGGGAATGCGTCGTAGGCCCAGTGCGGGCGCCACAGGGTGAGAACAATGTTCTCGCCCTTGGTGGTTGCGGTCTTCAGTTCGGAGAGCATGGCCGGGGTGGATGAAGTGATGTAGTCCATCTTCTCCAGCCCATAGCCGGGGATGACCTCATTGCTGGTTGCTTCCGTCAGGCCCGCACCGGGCTCAATGCCGATGATCTTGTTGCCGAACTTGTCCGCATTGGCCGCCAAGTCCTCGAGGGAGTCAATGGGGGCGTCCTCGTTGACGGCGATCGTGAGCTTGGCATCGTCGTACCAGGCACCCAAGTCTTCCATCTTCTCGCCGTACTCTTCGATGTAAGTCTTGTGCGTGACGGGCAGCCAAGTATCCAGCACAACGTCATAGTCACCAGCGGAAAGACCCGAGTAAACGGGTGCCGCATCAGCATTTTCTAACGTGACGTTGTAACCCTTCTCGGTGAGGATCGACTTCCACAGCTGGGATGCGGCTACGCCTTCGTCCCAGCCGTTGAACACGACAATCTTAAGATCCTGCTTGTCACCGTTGTCAACGGTGGCTACTTCATCCGAGCCGGATCCACAGGAGGACAGACCCAGTGCCAGTGTTGCCGCAATGGCGAGTGTTCCTAGAAATTTCTTCTTCATGATTCTTTCCTTTCATTGGCAGCCCTTCCAAGAGTGGCTACCCGATTGGTTCAAAACTTGTTGTGTGGAAGCTTTACGCTTCCTTGCTACGTCCGCTCGAAGAGCTTTTACCGAAGCTGGCCGTCACCCGGTCCAGGAAGATTGCCAAAATGACCACGGCAATGCCCGCCTCGAAGCCCAACCCTGCGTCAATGCGATTCAAGGCGGCGACGATGTCCCCACCCAGACCACCGGCGCCGACCATGCCGGCAATGACCACCATGGACAACGAGAGCATGATGACCTGATTGATGCCGGCCATAATGGTGGGCCGGGCCAGGGGCAGCTGGATTTGGCGCAAGATCCGTGACGGGCTAGATCCGAAGGCGTACCCAGCCTCCACTACTTCCTTGTCCACGCCACGGATGCCCAGTTCCGTGAAACGGACACCCGGAGCCATGGCGAAAATGATGGTGGCGATGATGCCCGGCACCACGCCCACCCGGAACATGACCAAGGCAGGGATCAGGTACACCATGGCGGGCATGGTCTGCATGAAGTCCAGCACGGGACGGATGATGGAGGAGGCCCTGTCCGAGCTTGCCGCCCAAATGCCCAGCGGGACACTGATCACCACGGCAACAACGGTGGCAATGGTTACCAACGCCAACGTATCCATGGCGTTCTCCCATTGGTTCACACCAACGATGAGGGCGAAGCTGATGGCTGTGCCCACACCCAACTTCCAGCCACTCGCCCACCAAGCAATCGCGGCAAAGATAATGATGATCGCCCAGAAGGGAGGTGCCGTCAGCAGCCAATCAAGGCCGTCGTAGGCGCCAACAAAAATACTGCGAATCGCGTCAAAGACAACGTCGAAGGTGCTTGTCAGCCAGTCAAGGCCCACTTCCACCCAGTCGCCCAGCGGGATCCTAAATTTCGGTTCCACTATGCGTCTCCTTCAGTCTTGGCCAGCGCGTCGGTGACAACTTGTTCCGGCAGCGGAGCAACAGCTACATCCACTATGGGAAATTCACTCGTGGTGGAGGGCACATTGCCCAAGGCAGCCAACAGCGTCACTCGCGGCAAGGCACCCACCAACCGTCCGGCGTCGTCCACCACAGGAAGCGGGATGGGGCTCTCCACGGCGCGACCAAAGAGGTCATTGAGCGCCGTGTCCGGGCTGACCGCTTCAATGCTGTTGCGGACAACGGCGCCCAGATCGGAACTGTGCGCCTCCACCTGCTTCATCACGTCACGGTCCCGGACGGTGCCTAGATAATTACGGCGGCGGTCCACCACGAAGGCGGCCGAGACCTGCAAATCACGCATGGTTCGCAAGGCATTGCGGGGCCCACCGGATAAGTTGACCACTGCCAGTGGCGGCTCCATGACACCCCCGGCGGTGAGCACACGGGTCCTGTCAACATCCTGCACAAACTGGGCCACGTAATCATTGGCCGGGCTCGTGAGGATCTCATCCGGGGTGCCGATTTGGACAATCTCCCCGTCACGCATGACGGCGATCCGGTCACCTAAGAACATGGCTTCGTTGAGATCGTGGGTGATAAAGATGATGGTCTTTTCCAACTCGGATTGGAGCAGCACCAGCTGTTCTTGCATCTCGCGGCGGATCAGCGGGTCAAGCGCGGAGAACGCCTCATCCATGAGCAGAATGTCAGTCTCGGCGCAGAGGGCACGTGCCAGACCAACACGTTGCTGCATGCCACCGGAGAGTTCGCTGGGGTACTTTTCACCCCAGCCTTCAAGACCTACTAAAGCGAGGATTTTTTCGGCACGGGCCCGGCGTTCAATCTTCGCCACACCCTGGACTTCAAGAGCATAAGCGGCGTTTTCCATAACAGTTCGGTGCGGCATCAAAGCGAAGTGCTGGAACACCATGGAGATCTTCTGCTGGCGAACTCGGCGCAATTCCTTCTCACTGATCTTTGAAATATCAGTGCCGCCCACCACCACGGACCCCTCCGTGGGTGCCCACAGCCCGTTGAGGGTACGGATGAGTGTGGACTTTCCGGAGCCGGAGAGGCCCATGACCACAAAGATCTCACCCTTTTTTACCTCAAAGGAAGCGTCGATGACGGCGGCTGTTCCCAGCGCAGTCAGCTCCGCACGCTTCTTTCCCCCTCGAAGACGCTTGATTACTTCGGCGGGGCGTTTTCCGAAAACTTTATAAACATTGCTTACTTTCAAGGCAACATCATGCTGGGCCGGTTCGTGCCCAGCTGCGGGCATGAAGTCCTGCTCTGGTGTCAGTTTTTCTGTGGATTGGTACACGTAGTATCCATCTACACGCAGGTTTAGGGCCCGCTTGAGCGGGTGATCTAAACAAGCGCGATTGGTGATCTCGTGCTGCAGGCGTTGTTACGCGTCAAACTCTTCGCTCCCCCGAACGCCCCGGCCGGGGCTCCAAGGAAAGACGGTCTTGCCACAAGGGTCAAGAGTCGGGAGGCTATCCCTACCGCCAGTTCGACGGCCTGTGTCTGGCTGCCACGCTCCGGGGTGATGATTCGTCATCACCGTGGGCGGATTGTGGCAGTTGCCCGCAGGCTTGTCGGTCTACTGGTTCGCCTCCACGGTAACAAAGACACTTTCGCTACAGGCATAATTTCCGCGCGTTAGCCCACCATCCCGGTACTTTCCAGCGCTCCCCACGCCGCATCCGCGGGGCGAGGCAAGCGTTACAGCTTTGTAACTCTAGGCAACATAATCGCACCCACGGCAGTGTCTCTGCTCACAATTCTCGCCCGCGGGGCGGGAATGTCCAGCGCCCCGGCACTACTTAACTTGATAGCTTGGAGGAGTGAAGATTGCTACCTGGAATGTGAACTCCCTGCGTGCCCGTGCCGACCGTGTCGAGGACTGGCTGCGCCGTACCGACGCCGATGTGCTGGCTATTCAAGAAACCAAATGCAAAGACGAGAACTTCCCGTGGGAGCTCTTTGAAAACAACGGCTACGAAGTGGCTCACTTTGGCTTCAGCCAGTGGAACGGAGTGGCCATCGCCTCCCGCGTTGGTCTCACGGATGTGGAACGGACCTTCTCCGGCCAGCCAGAATTTGGCAAGGGCGGCAAGGATCCCGTCCAAGAAGCACGCGCCATTGCCGCCACCTGCAATGGCGTACGTATCTGGAGCCTCTACGTTCCCAATGGCCGTGCCCTGGATGACGAGCACATGCCGTACAAGCTGCAGTGGCTCGAAACGCTCAAGAACCAGGCCACGGGCTGGCTCGCCGAAGACCCCAACGCCCAGATCGCCCTCATGGGAGACTTCAACATTGCCCCGCAAGACGAGGACGTTTGGGACATCGAGCTTTTCCGAACCCAAGGCCTCACTCACGTCAGCGAACCTGAGCGGGCAGCTTTCTCGGCGTTCGAAGCGGGCGGGTTTACCGATGTGGTCCGCCCCCTGCACCCGGGCCCCGGCGTCTACACGTACTGGGACTACACCCAGTTGCGCTTCCCCAAGAAGGAAGGCATGCGGATTGACTTTGTCCTGGCCTCCCCAGCCCTGGCGGCGCGCGTAACTGGCGCCGAGATTGATAGGGAAGAACGCAAGGGCAAGGGTGCCTCGGACCATGCTCCCGTCATTGTGGAATTGGGCTGAGCGTTGAGTAGCGGGCTGTATCTGGGCGGGGTGCAACTCCCCTTCATCTCCACCCTGCGCGTTTACTTGCCCCGCGAGGCATATACGGCCACAGAATTCGCCTTTGTGCAGGGATTACACGTCCCGGGGCAAAATGGGACCAGTGTTGATGCCGGGGAGTTGGCGGATTCGTTGGGGCGTGTGAGCCGGGGCAGCCCCAATCCGCTGCCGACGCCGGCGGGAGAGCGGGTGCGCGTGCTCAGTATGGCTGACGGAATGCCGCTGCTGTACGCCCCCAACCAGCTCGTTGCCCGGTCACTAGCCAGTGCCGCCGAGCTCTTCTCGGGAAGCATGGAACCACTGGCGGCCATGATCCTTCGGCAGGAGGAGTGGACTCGGCAACTGGAACACGCCTCCGCAACCGAGCATCTTGAGCTTCCTGTGCAGACCCGTAATTCGACCTGGGGAATCCCGTTTAGCTGGTTCACCCTGGTCTATGCCAATGACCGCATGGAAGTGGTGGAGTCCAACGGCCGGGTACTGACAGTGCGGATTCAGGTTCCCCTTTCCATTGCCTTGGGCAGAGTGGAAAGAACACTGCGCATGCTGGCAACCATGGCCCCTGAGCTTGACCTTTTTGAGGAACTTGCGGATCTGCTACAGTGGCTCAGCGGCTTCCATGAGGGTGGAGCCGTGGAGTTGGACTACGGTCCGGTGGCTCAGCGGGTGCACCCGGATGATTCCCCCGCCGATGTGAACATGGGACTGCAATGCCTGGCCGACGGCGATATTGGCGGTGCTGCTGCAGCCTACCGCCGGCTGGCGAACCGTTGGATGCCGGTGCGGCAGCTGGCCAGGGCCAACTGAGCAGCTCTCATTGAGCTAACGAGTCCGCTCAGCTTGGTAGGCGGGCAGTTGATTCACGTTTCAGGAGCTGGAAGGGCATGTATTTTTGTGTGATGGCCTCCGGCTTACCCTCTACCGCATCCAACAAAATTGCCGCTGCCTGCCGCCCATGCTCCACCGGATCCTGAGCGATGGTGGTGAGCCCGGCCAGCACCGAGAAGTCATGGTTGTCGATGCCCACAACAGAGAGGTCTTCCGGAATACGGATGCCGCGCCGCCGCGCCTCAAACATGAGCCCCAGCGCCATTTCATCCGACCCACAGAAAACTGCTGTTGGTTTTTCTCCTGGGAGATCGAAAATCCGGCCCGCGGCGGCGGCCCCCTGAGCTGCCGTGAAGTCTCCCGCAACACTGAATTCCGGACGTAATTCCAACCCTGCGCTGCGCATTGTTGCGGCGAATCCCTCAGCTCGCAGACCCGGTACTACAAAGTTGATCTCATCCTTGACGCCACCGCGCAAGTGGGCGATTTTGCGGTGACCCAAATCAATAAGATGAGTGGTGGCCGCTGTTGCTGCGGCAAAATCGTCAATGTGGACGCCAACACAGCCCTCGATCGGCCCGCCGACCGCTACCACCGGCATTTGTGTTTTCGCTAACTCTTCCAGCTCGCTCTGGGACAAGCCCATGCACAGCACCACAAGGCCGTCTATTTGTTTGCGCACCATTTGTTCGGTGAAGCGGCGCTTATTGCCGTGCAAGTATCCACCTAGGCTCAAGAGCAACAGGTTGTAACCTCTGCTGCGCAGTTCTTGATCGACACCTTCTAGCGCGTGCCCAAAATACCAGCGGTCAACAAAGGGCATCAACACTCCGACGGTCCTGGTCCGGCCGGTGGCTAGCCCCGTCGCTGAAGGCGACGGCACATAGCCAAGCTCGGCCGCCACTGCCAGAACTCTCTCCCGTGTGGCGGGGCTGACCTTGGGCAGGCCGCGGAGCGCACGTGAGACGGTGGCTGTGGAAACTTCCGCGCGTTTGGCGACGTCCTCAATGCTGACGCTCATTTCAGGCCCTTCCTCTCACACTGCATGCTGGCCGTTGTGAAGCTAGCGGGGTCGCCTCCCACGCCTCTGAGGCAGCTTCCTGCGCAATCGGAGCATTCCCCACAGCGCCAGGCAAACCAGCAGCAATCCTAGCGCCCAAATCAGGGCGGGCTTCCCTGTCACCTCCAACCACACGGTGACGGAGAAAAGCACGAGGGCCCAAAAGCCGAGAAACCCAATGATGATGTCAAAATCCTCGGCGCTCTTCTGCTTACTGGTTGGGATGTGTAAGGCATTGGTCCCGGCATCATGCTTGCGCTGGTTGCGCGCCACGGCCTACTTCACCGCCCCAGCGGTGAGTCCGGAAACGATCTTGCGCTGGAAGATCAACACCAGCACCACCAGTGGGATCGTGACCACTGTTCCGGCGGCCATGACGGCCGTATAGGGTTCCTGATGCGGCTGAGAACCGGCAAAACTGGCAATAGCTACCGTTACCGTCTGCGTTGCATCGTTGGAGAGGATGCTGGCAATCAGGTACTCATTCCAGGCGGCAATGAAAGCCAAAATAGCTGTTGTGAATACGGCAGGTGCTGCCAGCGGCATAATCACCTTGCGGAAGGCCTGCCCGGCCGTGCACCCGTCAATGCGGGCTGCTTCTTCCAACTCCCACGGCATCTCACGGAAGAATGAGGTCAGGGTGTAAACCGTCAGGGGAAGCACAAAGGAGATATTGGGAATGATCATTGCCTGGTAGGTGCCTACCCAGTTGATGTTGGTAAAAAGCTGAAACAGCGGGGTAACAATGGCCACACCAGGGAACATGGAGGCTCCCAGAATGAGTCCCAGCACCAGAAACTTCCCACGGAAGTTCAGCCTGGCCAGCGCATAGGCGGCAAATATGCCGAAAAGCAGTGCCACCACGGTGGTGACCCCTGAAATGAACAGGGAGTTCAACAACGCCCGGTCCAAATGGTTACCCATTTCCGAGGAGAAGGCCGTGGCGAAGTTATCCAACGTGACGTGGGTGAAGAAAGGGGTTGGGTCAAAGGTGTAGCCAACATCGCGGAATGCCGTGACAACCATCCAGTAGAACGGCAGCAGGCACCAGATCACAATGATGGCCGCGCTGATGTAAGTCCGCGAACTGGCCCAGCGGTTGCGCCGCAGCGCAACATTCTTAGCGGCCGCCGCGTGTTCTGTTGAGGTTTGCGTCAATGTGCTCATTTGATTTTCCCCTTTGCCCCGCCGCTAGCGGATTCAACGGCGTTGGCTCCCAAGAACCGCACAAAGATGAAGGCCACGATGAAGATGATCAAGAAGGTGATGGTGGACAGGGCTGCCGCCGAGTTGAACCCGATCCGGATCTGATTGACCACCAAGATGGAAAGCGTGGTGGTGCCGTTGGCACCGCCTGTCATGATGGCCGGAAGATCGTACATACGCAGCGCATCAAGGACACGGAACAGGATTGCCACCATCAAGGCGGGCTTCACCAGTGGCAAGGTGATGAGTTTGAAGCGCTGCCACGTGGAGGCACCGTCAACCTTTGCCGCTTCGTAGATGTCTGCCGGGATCATTTGCAGCCCCGCCAAAATGAGCAGGGCCATGAACGGCGTGGTCTTCCAGACATCGGCAATAATAATGGCCGCCCGTGCCGGGCCCTCACTACCGGTCCACAAGATGGAGGTGTTCAAGACTGTGTTGACAATGCCATCAAAGGCGAAGATGAAGAACCAGAGTTTAGCTGTCACGGCAGTGGGGATTGCCCAGGGAACTAGAACAGCTGCGCGGAGGACGCTGCGTCCCCTAAATGCCCTGGCCATGATCAGTGCCATCCAGAAACCGAGAATGGTTTCAAAGAAGACCGTCACCACGGTAAAGAAGAAGGTCACCCCGGTGGCCCCCCAGAACTGGGCTCCCAGCGTGCCTGGCGGACAGCTGACGGTGGCACCGCTGGGGTCAGTGCATTGTTGGAACAACCAGTGGGCGTAGTTTGATAATCCTGCAAAGCCTCCGGCCACGAATGTTCCCGTGACAGGATCGAGCCCCTGATCATGTTCCAATGACATGATGATGGCGTTGATCACCGGGTACAAAATCACAACGGCAAGAACAACCATGGTGGGCACAATCAGCAGCGTTGCCGAGCGTCCCTGGGTCTTTTCCTTGCGGTCAGCCCCCACCTCTTTAATTCCTTTGTTGCCTCCGCGGGCGGAGTTTGCGCTGCCGTGTTTGGCGTCAGGGCCTGCTTGTGCCGACATGGCCGCTCCTTTCTTCGTGCTTGATGAAATTACCGCCCGCGGGCAAGGAGGGCGGCGGCCCGGCAGGGCTGATCTCTGCCGGGCCGCGCTGCACTACTTCGACACAGTGGTGTTGATAGCTGCTTCCATGTCAGTCAAAGCCTGGTCCACGGTCTTGGTGCCTTGCAGGGCCGCGAAGCTGTTCTGCTGAATGGCCTGTGTGACGGCAGGATAGAACGGGGTCACCGGGCGCGGGACAGCGTTCTGGATGGAGGTCAGGAGCACGGGCAGGTACGGCAGCTTTTCCACCAGCGTGGGGTCCGTGTAGAGGGATTCAAGCACCGGCGCAAGAGTTCCTTGAGTGGAGTAGAACTTCTGTGTCTCCTCACTGGTCATGAATGCCAGGAAGTCCTTGGCCGTAGCCTTGTTCTTCGAGTAGACACTGACGCCTAGGTTGTGACCCCCAAGGGTTGAGGCACCGGGCCCATCCTTGCCGGGCAGCGGGGCAATCCCAAATGTATCTTTCACGGTTGAGGAGCCATCGGTTTTGGCCAGGTTGTACACATACGGCCAGTTCCGCAGGAACATCAGCTTGCCGTCCTCAAACGACTGCCGGCCTTGCTCTTCCTGATAAGTCAGTGCCTGCTTGGGAATATTGCCGCTCTTGTAGGCTTCAACGAGATTCCCCAGGCCGGCTTTGGCCTCGGCCGAGTTCACCGTTGCTTTGCCGTCACTGCCAACTATGGTCCCGCCCTGGCTGTTGATGGCTTCCGCGACGTTGACCGTCAGGCCTTCATACTGCGCGAACTGGCCGGCGTAGCAGTCAATGCCCTTCTCCTTGGCAATGGGGCACATGGACATCATTTCATCCCAAGTCTTGGGCGGGGTAGGAACCAGATCCTTGCGGTAGTAGAGCATGCCGCCATCAGAAGTCTGGGGCAGTGTGTACAACACATCCCGGTACGTTCCGGTCTTCACCGTGGCGGGCAGCATGCCTTCAGTAGAGACGGCCATGGTGTCCTTCAGCGGCTGCAACCAGCCTTGGGCTGCAAATTCGGCGGTCCAGATGACATCAACACTGGCCACATCGTAATCGACGTTCTTTGCCTGAAAGTTTTTCACCAGATCATCATGCTGCTGGTCTGCGTTATCTGACTGTTCCTTGAACGTGACCTTTTCATCCGGATGCGCCGCATTCCACTTCTCAATGAGGGGGCGCACCACGTCCGAATTGTCCTTGCCCTGCACGTATGTGATGGGTCCGCGACCGTCAAGGTTTTCAGTGGCAGCTCCACCGCCGCCGCCTCCACCGCCTCCGCTCCCGCCACTGCAGGCTGAAAGCAGAAGGGCAAATGTTGCGGCGGTGGCCACCGGCAGCAGCATTCTGGAAATTTTCTTTGGCATCGCAATTCTCCTGGTGTCAAATGATGAGTTCCTGGCACACCCCCAGGGGGCCGGGTTTGAGTGGTCTGAATCACACTAGTAGGATGTAATGCGATAGTGCAAGCGCTTACATTATTTGTTAGCAATTCGTCACCGAAGGAGAACTCATGACTGTTTTTCAGGCAACCGCTACTACGCCGTGGTGGTCAAGCGCCGTTATTTATCAGATCTACCCGCGTTCCTTTGCCGATGGAAACAATGACGGCATGGGCGATCTACCCGGAATTTCCGGAAAATTGGAGTATCTGGCTGGGTTGGGAATCGATGCGATTTGGCTCTCACCGTTTTACCTTTCACCGCAGGCGGACGCCGGATATGATGTGGCCGACTACCGCCAGGTGGACCCGCGGTTTGGCGATTTAGCCGACTTCGACGCCATGCTTGCCAAGGCCCATGGCTTGAATTTGCGGGTTATTGTGGATTTGGTCCCCAACCACACCTCGGATGAGCACGTGTGGTTCCAGGATGCGCTAGAATCCCCGGAAGGTTCACCGGCCCGCAACCGCTACTTGTTCCGGGACGGGCTGGGCAAGGATGGAAACGTTCCTCCCAACAACTGGCAGTCAATTTTTGGTGGCCCGGCCTGGACCCGCATCATGGACAACGGCGTGCCGGGGCAGTGGTATCTGCACCTTTTTGACACCAAACAGCCTGACCTGAATTGGGACAACCCGCAGGTGCACACCGAAATGGAATCTGTTTTGCGGTTCTGGCTTGACCGTGGCGTGGATGGATTCCGTGTGGATGTGGCGCATGGAATGGTGAAAGCCCCGGGGCTGCCGGATTGGGATGGGCAGGCGGCCATGGTTGCGGGTGAGGAAAACACGCAGGATCCCGCCGAGCATAGTTCAGCCATGAATCCGCCGTCACCGTTCTTCGACCAGGACGGTGTACATGAGATTTACCGCAGCTGGAACCGTGTGCTCAAGGAGTACACCGGTGAGCGCATGTTAGTTGCCGAAGCCTGGGTTGAGCAGCCGGAGAGGCTGGCATTGTATGTACGTGAGGATGAGATGCAGCAGGCCTTCAACTTTGAGTTCCTGCTCGCGGGCTGGGATGCCGGGCGGATCGCGACCGCGGTCGAAAATTCCTTGGCAGCCAATGCCACTGTTGGCGCACCGGCAACCTGGGTGCTCTCGAATCATGACACGGTCCGCCACCCTTCACGGTTCGGCCTGAGTGATCCCACCACATTCCCCAAGGGGATCAGCGCCGAGGATGAGCAGCCCAACGAGGAATTGGGGCTGGCCCGTGCCCGTGCAGCGACCTTGCTGATGATGGCGTTGCCGGGGTCAGCATATATTTATCAGGGCGAAGAACTGGGCCTTCCAGAACACACTGCCTTGCCGGCCTCCGTTCGCCAGGATCCGGCCTTCTTCCGGACCAACGGGACCGAGCGCGGCAGGGATGGCTGCCGGGTTCCCCTGCCATGGCATGCCAGCAGGCCCGGATTCGGTTTCAGTCCCGGGGCGCTGGCTGACGGGGCGCGCACGTCGGTGGCGAACATTTCGGTGGCAGAGCCGTGGCTACCGCAGCCCGAATCCTTTGCCCGTTATGCAGCTGATATTCAAGTTGCTGTTGCCGAGTCCACTTTTGAGCTTTACCGTTCCGCGCTGGCACTGCGAAAACAGCATGCCTTGGGTGTGGGAACACACCTCTGGGCCGCCGCGCATGATCCGGGCGTGGGTGTTGTGGCGTATACCAACGGGGGCATCAGCGTCGTGGCCAACGTCGGCGAGGTCCCTATCACGCTGCCAGCCGGGGCGTCCGTGCTGCTGGCCAGTTCGGCCAGTGCTGTGCTCAACGGAGCGCTGTCCCCGAACTCCGCCGTGTGGCTGGAGAGCTAACAGGAGTTCTCCAGCCGGAGCAATTCTAGACGGACGGGCCAGGGCTGATAAGGGTGAGGGCGGCGGGGTAAAACCGGCCGCCGCCCTAACCTTTTTGCACTAACTTGTTTGCACTAACTCTTTCGCCTTGGGTTGAACCGGGGCGAGGGAGCGGCCGAGCTACTTGTCGTGTTTGAAGATGCCAGCTATCTTGGCGCCCAGGCCCTTGGCATGCCCTACGGCATCCTCAGCGAACTCCTTGATATTCTCGCCGGCATCCTCAGCAAAGTCCTTAATATTTTCACCAGCATCGCCAGCGAATTCTTTGATGTTCTCGCCAGCATCGCCAGCGAAGTCCTTCGCCTTGTCAACGGCATCGGCTGCTACGTCTTTGGCCTTCTCCGCTGCGACGCCGGCAAAGTCAGCTGCATCACCGGCAAGGTCCTTCACGTTTTCAACGGCGTCAGCTACGTGCTTGCCTGCCTTGTTCTCAGTCATGGTCCCGTCCTTCATCCTTTGCTGCGGATCCCCCAGCAAAAATACTGGAGGGTAATGCTGAACAGAGACTAGCGGACTCGTTCGGCTTTGGTGAAGCGTGACCTTGCCCCGCTGCCAATACTGAGAAGTATGGGGACTTCAAAACCCAGCAACTTATCCAAGGCGGCCACAAGATCTGTAATATCACTGGCCACTACATGAGGGGAAACACCTTGGCGGGGTAACACGCGGATCTTTATGGCCGTCTGTTTGCGGAAGTCATAACTTGCCACTGTGACGCCCACCAGATCGGTGCGTTCTTGCAGGGCACTTTTGAGCGCCTGCTCAGCCACAGCGCAACTGAGCCTCACCGCTCCGGCGGCTCCGTCGTCGTCCGGGTTTCCCTGATAGTCCAGCAACGTGCTGGCACGGCCCTTGCCCTGGTTGCCAATCCACGTGACCATCACAATCACCACTATCAAGAAGACCGCAGCAACCGCCAGCCAAATCCAGCTTTGCGAGGTCAGCAGCAGCCTGGTGTGATCCTCTACGCCGAGCAGCCAGTCCAGCTGCCTCTGCGCATAGTCCTGCCACCAGCTGGCCGCTGCAGGGACGGCGGCCAAGGTGAGCACACCCGCCCCGGCAATGATCAGGAGCAGGCCAATCAGCGTCAGTAGGATCCTATTGAGCGCTCTCGGTGTGCCGTTCATACGCCCACCACTCCACTTTCGGCCAGTTTCACGCTCACCGAGGGTACGGGATCCAAGGACATGGCATTTAGCCGGGCTTCCACGGCAGCCTGAATGCGCTCCTCCATTAAGGGAATTCCTGAGGTGGGACGCACAATCACCTGAACCTGGCGGGCGGAGACAACCACCATGACCTGTTCACGGGTGACCCCGGCGCTCATCCGCGCGGTTTTGGCCAAGGCGGAAGCCACCACTTCATCGTCCACCACAATGGCAACCCGCGGATGCCTGAGCACGTGGCGGGCACGCCGCCCGGGCAGCACCCCATGGCAAAAGAAAATCAGGCCAACAAGGGCCAACAACACGCCAGCTGCTCCAAGCAACAACCGCGGGGCATCGCCGGGCAGATCTGCCACCCACTGCATCGCCCTGCCAGGACTGATGAACCAGGTGGGTTGACCCAACCCCGAAAGTACCGTCTCCAGCATGCAATAGAGGGCTATCGCGGCCACCAGAATCGCTGCGATAAAGGAGGCCGCGGACCGCGGCGAATGGGTCTCCCTGCGCAGAATGTGCCGCGCGAAGCCCGCGGCTCGTTCTTGTACCGGTTCCCTCATGAAACTCTCCCGTCCTCGCGCATCAGGAGCCCCGAGATTCGTACATCCACACGGCTCAGACGCGAGCCGCTCAGGTACTCAACCTGGGACTGAATCCTGGCTTTGGCTGCCGTTGCTCGGGCAATAATACTGCCCTCAGGCAGGAAACGGGCGGCGTCCCGGCTCACAGCGCTAAGCGGTGGCGCACTGATGACCGAGGAGATGGACAAGGCTAAAAGGCCGTCTTCATCATTCCACCCCACTCGCACCTGTGCCGCCGGGACGGCCAGCACACGGGCGGCAGCCACCTTCGCCACGGAGGTCAGCGCCTGTGTGCTGATGCGGTTGTGCCCGGCCAGCTCACGCGGGGTCAACTGCTCCGGGGTCAACTGCTCTGGGGACAACTGCTCTGGGTCCAACTGCTCCGGGGTCTTGGCCAGGACAGGATTATTGGGCACTTTGCCGAGTCCCTGGGCGTTTCCTGGGGCAGGAGTAGGGCCTTGTCCGCCGGCGGGTCCGGGCGCGCCGGATGTTTGCTTCTGACTCACGACGACGAACGGCGGCCTGTGAGCGCATCGAGGGCACCGCGCCAATCAAGCTTTCCGCTGGCAGCTCGGCCCACGAATGCTCCCACCACGATGAAAATGGCGCTGATCAACAAGCCCCAGAAACCGAAAGCGAAGGCCATAAAGGCCAAAAACGCACCAAACGCCGCACACACCACGCTAAGATTCATTTCTGCTCTCCGGTTTCCGTTAAATCGATGCCTTGCGCTGCTGTAGGAGCAACCGTTCCGCTCACCTTGGGGTTCCCCAAACGGTCCGTCAGACGGGTCCGTGCTGCAGGCTTTTCCGAATCTGCTGGCGGGATAAACACATCAGTGATTTCAATGTTCACTTCAATAACGTCCCGGCCCACCAGTTCCTCTACTGCCGTGTAGACGGCCGCACGGACTGAGTTGGCAAGTGTTTGCAAGGGATAGCCGTATTCCGCCAGCAGAATCAGATCGACAGCCACCTGGGACTCACCAACTTCAACCCGCACACCCTGGGTAAGGTCTGCGCCGCCCACCACTTCACGAATGGCCCCTATGGACCGTGAGGTACCTGATCCCAGTGCGTGGACTCCTGCAACATTGCGGGCAGCAATGCCAACCACCTTGGCCACTGCCGTCTCTGAGATGACTGTGCGTCCTTCTCCGGCCACTATTGTGGGGCCGGTACCGGCACCAATCCCGGTGCCGGGCGTGACTTCTGGCGAAGCCTGGTTTTGCGAGTCCATGAATGAGCCCTTTCTGTTTCCCTTACGGTAAGCCTATGCACCGAAAAGTTGAGGGGCAACGCCGCTACGTGCCAGAGTATGCCGTGAAGAACGTAAATCGTCCCGACACCTAACCCTTTTATGGGTTTGTGCAGTTTTTCTCAACCCACATACTGATGGGTTTCATGGCCTGTTCGAATTTTTTGTCATTGAAAGTATTTCCATTAATTGCAGAGTCATTGATCACCGACAAAAGGTTTTCCAGATCTCCCTTTATTTCAGCCGGAACCTTTTTCATGGACTCAGTGACTTGATTCGCCATGCTCTTAGTGCCTTCTCCGCTCGGATCGAGCCTCGCTATGAAGGCCAGCGTGCTACCGGTGATCACCACGGCGCTGACACTGACACAGGCCTCTGCGTTGCCGAGCATCCCGCTCACATCAGGCACCACTTCACCGGGGTCAAGTTCCTGCTGGCCTTCGCCGCGGGGCGCTTGTGCCTGCGTGCTCTCCTGGCTGCTTCCTGAGTTCCCGGAGAGGCCGCCAAGGTCTGGAATTACCGAGCACGCAGTAGCGGTTACCGAGGCTGTGAGCAGGGCCGCTACTAGCAGGAATATTTTCCGGAAAGTTCTTGCTGCTCGCATGAAGACCCCTTTTGTAAGCCGCACTTGTTGGCTCGGCTGAACAGGCAGCCGCTACCCCTTGGTGGTCATTCTGGCACACAACCGGGAAAGGAGTCGGTGGAGTGAACTTTCGCCCCACTTTGAGTTTTTCGCTATGGTTCAAACGGGCGCGAAACGTTTTGGCCGCTCCCCCCGAAACGTTCAAATAGGTGCGGCGAGTTATGTGTTAAAGCGAAGAACCCCCGGATTAGCGGGGGTTCTTAGTGGTGGCTCCGACCGGCGTCGATCCGGTGACCTTTCGATTTTCAGTCGAACGCTCTACCAACTGAGCTACAGAGCCTTGGTGATCTGAAAATCTCGTCACCAGATCTTCTTGCACTAGTCAAGAAAACCAAAGCGACCCTGACGGGACTCGAACCCGCGACCTCCGCCGTGACAGGGCGGCGCGCTAACCAACTGCGCTACAGGGCCATACGTTTACTGCATTTTGTTACCGTCACACGTTTGTGTGATTTTCACGAGTTATAGCGTACCAGCAAATTTCTTACTGATTTACCACTTGCTCGCAAGTACCCCCAACGGGATTCGAACCCGTGCCGCCGCCGTGAAAGGGCGGTGTCCTAGGCCGCTAGACGATGGGGGCCTAAGTCAGCTTCGTAGCCTCTGCGTTGTTCCCAGCGCTTCGGTTCGAAGTGGACTCCAAAAACTATAGGGCCTATTTGCTCAGAACACAAAACGGACATGCGACAACCGCCCACCGGGGGCTGAAAACGTTGGCCACAGCTCCCCGACAGTGACTCTAGAGGGCACTGTATCCGCATGATGCCGGGGTTTCACCGCTACGCTTGAGGCATGCATCACAATCCCCTTGCCGGCATTCCCTCCTTCCTGCCTTTCACTATGGATGAACAGGAATTTGACGCTGCTGTGCAGGCTGCCATCGCCGCGATTCCGGCAAATATCAGCGCCGAAATGGACAATGTGGCCATCTTCATTGCCGATGACTACGAGCCTGCCACCGGAGAACACCCGGATACCGTGTTGCTGGGCTTGTATGAGGGGACGCCGCTGACGGAACGGGATTCCTGGTGGGAGGCCGGTTCCCTCCCTGATCGAATCACCATCTTCCGTGCGCCCATTTTAGAGATCTGCCACAGCCGCGAAGAAGTGATCCATGAGGTCACGGTAACGGTGGTCCATGAGATCGCCCACCACTTCGGCATTAGCGACGCGCGCTTGCACGAGCTTGGCTGGGGCTAAATGACACTATTGTTGTTCATGGTGCTGTTGTTTCCTGTGTTGCCAAGCATTCCTAAGACCCGTAGGGTCGGCTTAGCTGTGTAAATTCGCCGAGAGCCACCTGTCTCCGGCCTGTGGCCTGGGGGCTGCACCATTTACCAATCGATCTGCAGTGAGGCACCTGGATGAGTATGCGCTTTTTGGTTCGCGGCACTGCAACATTGGCGTGCGCCGCTTTGGCCTCTTCCGGCCTGCTCTTACCCGCCACGGCCGGACCCGCTGTCTCTGCGGCACCTGGATTAAGTTCGACGGCGTTTCAAAAGTTCGCCCCGCAGCCTCACCTTCCCACCGTCCCCAGCGAAGAGGACATTGCCAAGGCCAAAAAATCAGAGGCTGCCACCGCGGCTGCAGCCGCCGAGCTGGAGGCCATTTTGGCCACGGCCAATGACCGCCTCCGGGCAACGTCCATGGCCGCGCTGAGCGCCAGCGGCTCGTACACCGAAGCACTGGTGGTGCTTGAACAGCGCCAAGAAGAAGCCGCAACCGCAAAGGGGAAATCCGAAGCTGCCCGGAGCGCACATTCCAAGGCCAAGACCCAACTGGGGCAGCTGGCAGGCAACTTGTACAAGTCCGGTGGCGTTGGGCTGAGCGTCCAGACCCTGCTGACCAGCGATGAGGGCGATGACGCCCTTTACCAGGCCTCCACGCTCATGGCTTTGAGTTCCAATCGAGCCAACACCTTTGCTTCCGCCGAAGCCGCCGCTGCCACGTCCGCCGCACTGGATGCACAAGCCCTGGCCGCCAGCACTGCGGCCACCGAGGCCACCACGGCCGCCGAGGCCTCACGCGCCCAAGCCCAGGGAGCCGCTGACGCGCAGGCCGCAGTAGTGGCGGAGAACCAAAGCCAGCGAGATATTTTGTTAACAAGACTTGCCAGCTTGCACAACACCACGGTGGAGTTGGAGGGTGCCCGGGTTGACGAGCTCACCCGAAAGGCCGAGGAAGAGGCCCTCAAGGAGCAGATTGAGGCCTCCGCCGACACCCCGGCTCCAGTCCGCCCACCGGCCACCGGCACCAAACCTCCCGCGCTTCCCCCTGTGCCCAAACCGCCTGTCACGCAGGCCCCGAAACCGCAGGCCCCCAAACCCCCGGCTCCCACCACATCCGCGCCCAGGCCACCGGCACCTAAACCCCCTGTTGCACCGAAGCCACCCGCACCTAAACCCCCTGTTGCACCGAAGCCACCCGCTCCTAAACCACCGGTTGCGCCCAAGCCACCGGCACCTAAACCACCGGCACCCAAGCCACCTGTTGCTCCGCCTACGGGCAGCTACACCCAGGTCATGGTTAATTACGCCCTGTCCAAGATTGGCAGCCGTTACCAATGGGGCGGCAACGGGCCCAATGCCTTTGACTGTTCCGGGCTGGTTCAGCAGGCGTTCGCAGCTGCTGGCAAGAGCGTGCCGCGCCAAGGCTCAGATCAGTTCTGGGCTGCCCCGGTCCGTGTTCCGCTATCTCAGATGCAATATGGCGATCTGCTGGTGTTCGATGACGACGGCAATGGCCGTTTCGGTCACGTTGCCATTTACATTGGCAACAACCAGGTGGTTCAGGCCCTGAATTACACCCAGCCGGTGGAAATCACCCCGCTCTCGCACATGACCCCCTATATGAGCCTGTATCCTTACGCGGCCAGGTATTAGCGGCTGCAACCACGCAGCACAGAGGCCCTGAGGCGCTTGTCTGCCCTACGGTAAGAAGATATGACAGCAAGCTAAGGCGCGGCATCCAGCCCGTAGGGGCGGATGCCGCGCCTTCAGTTTTGCGCGCTCAGCTAAGTAGCCGGATCATGTCTTCAGCAGTGGGCCAAAGGCGGTGCGGTCGTCTTGACGGGGATCTTCCCTATCGCGCACAACCATGATGGGGCCCTTGGCATGGTGGCGCACACCGTCAGTGGTGGAGCCGAGCATCATGCCGGCAAAACCGCCACGGCCACGGGTTCCCATAACCACCAGCTCTGTTGTTTCGGTGGCCTTGACCAGCGCTTCCACGGCTGATCCTTCCAACAGTTCAATCTCAATGGGCAGCTTCGGGAAATGATTGCGCAGCCACTTTTCACCGGCCTCCAGCTGGCTGCGAATCTCAGTGAATAACGCTTCTCGGTCTACAGGTGCGGGCATCCAGGCCAGCGATCCGGTGTAGGGCTGCACGGCGCAGATGATGCGCAGAGTACTGCCGGAAAGTTGGGCTTGTTCTGCCGCTACAAGCACCGCGTAACGGGCCTGATCCGAGCCGTCCACACCCACTGTGACAACTTTTTCAATCCCTGCCCGGCCTTCCTCAAGGCCTTCTTCCAGGCGTGCGGCACAGCTCAGTGGGACCGTGACGGTGGGGCATTTGGCGTGGGCGGGAAGCGCGGAACTGACACTGCCTAAAAGCCTGCCAATGAACCCGCCCCTGCCGCGTGAGCCAAAGACCAGCAGCTCGGCAGTTTCGCTTAGTTCCAGCAGCACTCCGGCGGCATCACCGTTCTCAACCCGCGCGTCCATCTCAATATCCAGATGCGCCACTTTGGCCGCCGATTCACGAAGGACAGCCTCGGCACCTTGGCGGATGACGTCGTCGTCCACTGTTGCATAGCCGCCGTCGAGTCCCGAGGCGGCAAAAATGGGGACAGTGTAGGCGGTGACCAGATGAAGTGGAACGTTGCGCAATCTCGCCTGCCGGGCGGCCCAGATCAGGGCGCCAATGCTCTGCTCGGAACCATCAATTCCGACCACAATCCCGGTGGGGGCGGGGATCGGTTCGTGCGCTGCGCCTTGGGGTGATTGCTCTTGGCTGGTCATCGTGCGCCTCCTGGTTCTTGTGTGCCGGGGATGCAAAAACTTGCTGCGGCCTCCCCGTCGCGGCCTTTACTTGTGACTATTGCGGGTTCAGCCATGCACGTCAAGTTGCGCTGCGGCGTGTGCCAAACATGACTTCATCTGCCATATCCACATCCGGAGCCTGACATGTGACAGAGTTGGCATTACTGGCGAGTAGGAAAGTGGGCAGCAATGTTGAAACTACTACAATCGGCTCTGGCGGACGGCCTCAGCGGGGCTTCTTCCACGCCTTCTGCGCCTTCTTCTGGGGCTATCTCTGCGGAGGAGGCCATGTGGGCAGGGGTGGATTTGGCCTGTGCCAACCTGTCCGCCCCACTGGCCGTCCTGAACCTGGCGGCACTGTCCACAAATGCCGGGTCCCTGCTGCGGCGGGCGGCGGGCAAGCCCATCCGGGTGGCTAGTAAATCAATCCGGAACCGTGACGTTCTCCGTGCCGTGCTGGCCCAGCCCGGTTTTGCCGGCATACTCGGATTTACACTTCCGGAAGCGTTGTGGTTAGCCGCTGATCCATCCGGCGCCTTCACTGACATTGTGGTGGCCTACCCCACCGCCGATTCCCCCGCCCTGCGCGCCCTTGCCGCTGATCCGCAAGCCTGTGCCCGCGTGACGCTCATGGTGGATTCCACAGAACAGTTGGAGTGGATGGCCGCCACTTTGGCAGGCACCCAACCGGCTGCCCCCATCCGGCTGTGCCTGGATCTAGACGCTTCGTGGCGCCCGGCAGTGGCAGGACGCACACTGGGTCACATTGGCGTGTACCGCTCCCCCGTGCGCACCGGGGGCGACGCCATCGCCTTGGCTCTAGCGATCGGCCGTTATGTCAAGGGCGGTGCACAGCTTTTCCGGCTCACCGGCATCATGGCGTACGAGGCCCAAATCGCTGGTCTGCAGGACACCCCGCACACCAAGAACAAGTTGGCCGATGCCGCCAAGTCACAGATCCTCCAACAAATACAGCGCTCATCGATGGCTGAAATCCTCCACCGCCGCGCCAACGTTGTGGCTGCTGTGCGCAATTTGTGCGAGCTCGAATTCGTCAACGGTGGCGGCACAGGCAGCCTGGAACTCACCACTGAAGATCCCTCCGTGACGGAACTGGCCGCAGGTTCGGGCCTCTTCGGTCCCACGCTCTTTGACGGGTACTCGCGCTTCAGCCCGGCCCACGCCGTCGGATTTGCCACACCCGTGGTGAGACGGCCGGCCCCGGATATTGTCACGGTTCTGGGCGGTGGCTGGATTGCCTCCGGCCCGTCCGGCGCGGACAGGTCCCCTGAGCCCGTCTACCCCTCCGGTTTATCTCTCATTGGTACGGAGGGCGCGGGAGAGGTGCAGACCCCTTTGCGCGGGGCCGCGGCCTCAACCCTGCGCATTGGCGAGAAAGTTTGGTTCCGCCATGCCAAATCCGGTGAGGTTTGTGAGCATGTTGACGCTCTGGAAATTATCGACGGCGGCGGCCATCGGGCAGGCAGGGCGCTCACCTATCGAGGCGAAGGGAAGGCGTTCATATGAGTCAGTGGCGCAATTGGGCAGGCGATCAGCGTTGCATACCAAGCTCCGTAGCTAGGCCCAGTACAGTAGCTGAGGTTTCGGCCTTAGTCGCAGCGGCTGCCAGTAGTGGCACAACCATCAAAGCTGTGGGAGCCGGGCACAGCTTTACTGACATCGCCCTGACCCAGGGCGTTCAGCTGCACCTCGATGGCATCAGCGGATTGCTCAGGGTGGATCGGGAAGCGAAGCTGGCCACCGTTGCAGGTGGCACCCGGTTGCATGAGATCCCAGCCCTGCTGGCACCGTACGGGTTGGCCATGGAAAATCTGGGCGATATTGATAAGCAGTCCATAGCAGGGGCCATCTCCACGGGCACGCACGGGACGGGTGTGCGATTTGGCGGTATTGCCACCCAGGTGCGGGCGTTGACAATGGTGACGGGCACGGGGGAAATCAAACACTGCTCCGCCACTGAAAACCCGGACCTGTTCGCCGTGGCACGTGTAGGCCTTGGCGCCTTGGGCATCATTGTTGAGGTCACCTTGGCATGTGTGGATGCATTCATGCTCCATGCTGTGGAGCGCCCGGAACGGCTGGCGGCCGTTTTGGAATCGTTGCCCGAACGCAACGCCACCCTTGACCACTTTGAGTTCTACTGGTTTCCACACACCGATACGGCGCTCACCAAAACGAACACGCGCCACCCAGTGGGCGGGCTGCCACAGGGGGTCTCCCCTTTGTCCGCGGTGAATCACTTAGTGGATGACGTGTTGGTCTCCAACACCTTGTTTTCTGCCCTGTGCACTGTATCCGGCAAGATGCCCGCCATCATTCCCCGCCTCAACAAGACGGCTTCGAAGCTGACGGGCAATAGGGAATTTGGCGATCTCTCACACAAGGTTTTCGCCACCGAGCGCACTGTCCGGTTCAGGGAAATGGAGTATGCCGTTCCGCTGGCCCAAATCCCCACGGTGCTGGCCGAACTTGAGGCCATGATTATGCGCCGTGGATTGCACATCTCCTTCCCCGTAGAAGTTCGCAGCGCCGCCGCCGATGACATTGCCCTATCCACGGCAAACCATCGCGAAAGTGGCTACATCGCCATCCATCAACATGTGAAAACGGCACCCTTGGAGTACTTTCGCGCCGCCGAGGAAATCTTTCGTGCCCATGAGGGGAGACCGCATTGGGGCAAGTGGCATTTCCTCCAATCGAAAGACTTTTGCCAGCTCTACCCAGACCTAGAAAAGTTCTGTATTGTTCGGGATGATCTTGATCCTCGGCGGGTGTTCAGAAACGCTTATCTGGATCGAGTACTGAGCTAATTATTGAACTCAGTGCAGAGCAACCCCTTCCGTTGCACCCGCCCTACGGCGCAGGCTTTGATGGCCTGCACCGACCCGTGAATTCTCCTACCGTTCGAGGAGTCATTTGCTATGATGTATGCCCCAAAAGTTGCCCCACCACGAGCTGATCTGGTGCCACTGGCAGGTACCAGCGTGATACCTGCCAGCACGGTAGCAACCAGCGCCTCCGCGCAGCGGGGAACATCCCCTGAAAGCACCACCACCATTGTGATCGGTTCCGGTTTCTCGGCATTGGCCGTAGCAGCCGAACTCAACCGGCAGGGCATCAAGACCATAGTGGTGGATAGCGGCTGCCCCATGAAGTCACCGGCACCGCTGGCACCCACCACGGGAGGCATCAGCTTGACCGCCCTGAACGAGCGCAGCGAAATTGTGCGGCTCCTTGAGCACTACGCCCGCCGCCATGAATTGGATCTACGCCCAACAACCCAGGCCTTGGAATTTACCCAGCATCACGGTGAGGCCCCGTCTCAGCGCCAGTGGCGAGTACAGACAACCACCGGCATGTTGACGGCCCACAGCGTTGTCTTCACCCGCAGCGCCCTGAGCCAATTGCGCAGACTCCTGCACAGCGTGGGCGTGACCACCGCAACTGACGTGCGGGCGGGCATGCACGCCTTGGGGATCTACCTCGTAGGTGTAGGGGATCTTGCCATCCCCACTACTCAGGAAATTCTGCATCAAGCCAAACGGGCCAGCCAGTCCATCTCTGCCCGGATCGCAACCCGGGAGCTGGGCTCCGTGGCCGCCACCGCTTAGAGCCTCACCGCAGTGGCTAGTCCTCGCTGGAAAGGCGGCGGCGGGCAACAACCACCATGGCCACCACTACACCCACCAGGACAACGGCAAGGCCAATGATGGACCAGGGCACTGCGGGGCTATCCGGCACCGTTTCGCCAGGGGTTTCCGGTTCAGCCTGGACGGACACCACGGGGCCGGCGCCCGCGCCTTGACCAGAAGCCGTGCCGGCGGAGGTAGCGGTGAACCCAAAGGTACCTTCAATGGGGTGTGAGTCAGAGGACACTAGCCGCCATTTCACGGTGTACTTTCCAGCGGGCGCCCCCGGACGCACTGCTTGGGTCGCGATGTTGTCCAACACCTCCACCTCACCGACCCCCCAATTATCTCCTGCCGCGTCAAGGACCAGAACTTGGGAACCAATGACGGCAGGGGAATTGCTCATGGTGATCTGAATCTTCTCGGGAACTGTGGCCACGGTGGAACCGTCAGAGGGTGAAGTCTCCGTCACGGAATCGTGGGCAAAAGCCGCCGTGGCGGTACCAAAAAAGACCAGCAGAAGCGTCAACAGGCCCGCCAATGAGCGGCCCAGCAATGATTTTGATGTCATGTTAATCTCACTCTGTCGGTGGCCTATGCGAGAAATCACAGCAAAAGTTCCTTTACTCGTTGGAGAATGCCACCCCACGGTATCCCAGCATTATGGGAGTTCGCCCCACAGCGCCTGGCGGGGCACCCAAGCCAACTACCGCCGCGGTCAGCCTAGGAGTTAAAAATCCAAGCCAACGCCTAATAAGTACGCGCCACCATTACGGGCTATTATTTCCTCGGTTAACTTAAATCTTTTTTCACTTCCCTGGAAGGCTCCCCATGGCAACGAAGACGGCACCGCGCCTGTCTGCGGTCGACAAGTATTTCATGATCACCGAGCGTGGCTCGAACTATTCGCGGGAAATCCGCGGCGGTTTCGCCACGTTCTTCGCGATGAGCTACATTGTGGTCCTGAACCCGCTGATCCTGGGCGGCGCAGATTCCGCAGGCGGTGAGCTGGGCCTGGAGCGCGTTGCCGCTGTCACCGCCTTTGTGGCCGGCATCCTGACCATCCTCATGGGCGCCTGGGCCAAGCACCCCTTCGCCCTTGCGGCGGGCTTGGGCGTCAACGCATTTGTGGCCGTCACGGTTGCCACGAACCCGGGCCTGACCTGGCCGGACATGATGGGCCTGGTGGTTCTCTCCGGTATCACCATGTTCATCTTGGTACTCACGGGCTTTAGAACAGCGGTGTTCAAGGCGGTGCCTGAAGGGCTAAAAATCGCCATTGTGGTGGGCATCGGCATGTTCATTGCGCTCATTGGCCTGGTCAATGCCGGCTTTGTGCGCCGTATTCCGGACGTTGCTGGCACCACGGTTCCTGTGGGACTGGGTTTTGACGGCAAGCTGCTGGGCTGGCCCACGCTGGTCTTCATTGTTGGGCTGATCCTGACCATCGCCTTGGTGGTGCGCAAGGTCAAGGGCGCCATCCTGATCGGCATCGTGGTCTCCACCGTCCTGGCCAACATCTTGGAAATGACGCTCCACATTGGCCCGTCCTTCGACGGCACCACGTCCAACCCGCAGGGCTGGTCACTGGTGGTCCCGCAGCTCTCGCAGTGGTCCCTGCCTGACTTGTCCCTCATTGGCCAGGTCAATATCTTCGGCGCTTTCAGCAAATTGGGGGCGATTGCTGCCCTGCTGCTCGCCTTTGTGATTTTGCTGAGCATCTTCTTTGACGCCATGGGCACCATGGTGGGTCTGGCCGCCGAGGCCGGATCACTGCGTGAAGACGGCACCATCCCCAACGTGGACCGCGTACTGCTTGTTGACGCGTTCGGTGCGATCGCCGGAGGTGGCGCATCCGCATCCTCTAACCAGATTTATGTGGAATCCGGTGCCGGTATTGGTGAGGGCGCCCGTACGGGTCTGGCCTCCATCGTGACGGGCCTGCTCCTGCTGCTGGCCATGTTCGTCACGCCGCTGATTAAATTGGTCCCCTTTGAAGCAGTGGCCCCGGCCCTTGTTGTGGTCGGTTTCATGATGGTTTCCCAGGTGGGCAAGATCGATTGGTCCGACTGGGGAATCGGCATCCCGGCCTTCCTGACGTTCACCCTCATGCCGTTCACCTACTCCATTGCCAATGGCATCGGTGCCGGGTTCATCGCCTTCGTGCTGATCCGCGTATTCCAGGGCCGAGCCAAGGAAATTCACCCCCTGATGTGGGCTGTTGCTGCGGCGTTCCTGCTGTTCTTCGGCATCGGCACGGTGGAAGCCCTGTTCGGCATCGGGTAACCGCACCACCCTCGAGTACGTAAGTTGGTGGACCGAATCGTGTAGTTTCGGTCCACCAGCTTGTGTACTCGATTTCATTTTAATGGGTGTCTGTGATGGGAGACGCCCATACCCGAGGACCGCTGGCGTTGTCCCAGGGCATGGGGTTGGCTTGGCACATGGACTTTTCTACGCTCTCCGTTGATATACCCGCCACGGCATGGACCGGCCGGAACGACGGCGAATCCCCCGCCCACCGCCGCTGGTGGCAGACTGTCGCCATTGCTGCCACCTCCGCATCCCCGGACGCCCCGTCCTTGAACACCGCCTCGCTGAATGCCTCGCTGCCCGGCCCCGCTGCACTGCTGGGTTTCGCCTCCCACGCCGGCGTTGCCCGCAATCACGGCCGCACGGGCGCCGCCACCGGCCCCGCAGCCCTCCGCGCCGCTCTGGGCTCGCTCGCCTTCCATGGCACCCGGGAAGTAACTGACGCCGGAGACATTGTGGTCTCCGGTGACTCCTTAGAGGACGGCCAGGCCCGCTGCGGCGCTGCTCTGACAGCCATGCTCGACGCCGGATACCTCACCTGTGTGCTGGGCGGCGGGCACGAAACCGCGTATGCCAGTTACCTAGGTGTTGCGGGCACTGCGGCGTTCACCAACGGCGCCCGTCTCGGTGTGCTGAACCTGGACGCCCACTTTGACCTGCGCGAGGCCCCAGTACCCAGCTCCGGCACACCGTTCCTGCAGATGGCCCGCGCGGAAGCCGCCGCTGGGCGGGAACTGAACTACGCCGTCGTGGGCATCAGTGAACCCAACAACACCCGGGCCCTCTTCGATACGGCGCATGAACTCGAGGTGAAGTACCTGCTGGATGAGGATTGCTCAGCGGAACGCACGGAAGGGTTTGTGTCCTCATTTTTGCAGACCGTGGATATTGTGTACCTCACGATCGACCTGGATGTGATGCCCGCAGCCGTGGCCCCCGGCGTCAGCGCACCCGCAGCCTACGGGGTACCACTGGCAATCATCGCCGCCATATGCCGCCAGGTGGCCGCGAGCGGGAAGTTGTTCCACTGTGATGTGGCGGAGCTTAACCCCGAATTCGACATTGACAACCGCACCGCGAAGGTGGCCGCTCGGCTGATCGACACACTGCTGCGCTAAGGCGGGGCACTTTCACGTTCCGTGCCCCACCCGCGCCTAGTTCAGCGGACCCGTGGCAGTTTCCGCTGCTGCACGGATGGCGCCGGAGCCTACCAAACGGTCGGCTTCCTCAAGTTCGGGCGAGAGGAAACGGTCGGCACCCGGTCCCGGCACGGTTGCCCGAAGCACCTCAAGTACGGCGGCGCCAGCCGGACCGGGGAGCAAAACGCCGCCGGACAAGGACGTACGCATGTCAATGGCGCGGGTGGCTGTGACCAGCTCAATCGCTAGGACCCGGCGCAGATTTTCCACGGAGCGGCGCAGCTTCCGGGCGGCATGCCAGCCCATGGAAACGTGATCCTCCTGCATGGCGGAGCTGGGGATGGAGTCCACGGAGGCGGGCACGGCCAGGCGTTTGGAGTCAGAGACCAGGCCGGCCTGCGTGTATTGGGCGATCATGAGGCCCGAATCCACCCCAGGGTCCCCGGCCAAGAATGCGGGCAGGCCGTGGCTGCGGGCGGGGTCTAGCATGCGGTCGGTGCGGCGCTCGGCGATGGAGGCGACGTCGGCGGCCACAATAGCGAGGAAGTCCAGCACGTAGGCCACCGGTGCGCCGTGGAAGTTTCCATTGGAGGATACGCGGCCATCAGGGAGCACCACGGGGTTGTCGATCGAGGCGGCGAGCTCCCGGGTGGCCACCATGAGCGCGTGATCCACGGTGTCCCGGGCGGCGCCGGCCACCTGCGGGGCGCAACGCAGCGAGTAGGCGTCCTGCACGCGGGAGTCGCCCACACGGTGCGAGGCGACGATGGGCGAGTTCGCCAGCACGCGCAGCATGTTGTCCGCGCTGAGAGCCTGGCCTGGGTGCGGGCGCAGCTCCATGTGCAGCTCGGGCACAAAAACCTGATCGGTCCCCAGCAAGCCCTCCACACTGAGCGCGGCGGTGATGTCCGCCGTGGTCAGGAGCATTTTCAAATCAGCGATGGCCATGAGCAGCATGCCGAGCATGCCGTCGGTGCCGTTGACCAGCGCCAGGCCCTCCTTCTCGGCCAGCTCGATAGGGGTGATGCCAGCTGCGGCGAGCAGCTCGGGCACGGGGCGGATCACGCCGTCCGGGCCTGCCGCCTCGCCTTCGCCCATAAGCACCAGCGCGCAATGCGAGAGCGGGGCCAGGTCACCGGAGCAGCCAAGTGAACCGAATTCACGCACCACCGGGGTGATGCCGGCGTTGAGCACGTCCACCATGGTCTGCACAACCACGGGGCGCACACCCGTCCGGCCGCTCGCGAGGGTCTTGGCGCGCAGGAACATCAGGGCGCGCACCACCTCGCGCTCCACGGCCGGACCCATGCCGGCGGAGTGGGAGCGGATTAGCGATTTTTGCAGCTGCGTGCGCATATCAGTGGGGATGTGGCGGTTGGCGAGGGCACCAAAGCCTGTGGAGATGCCGTAGGAGGGGGTCTCTGAGTGCGCCAGCTTTTCCACATGAGCCCGCACCCGTTCGACGCCGGTCAGCGCCTCCGCTCTGAGCACCACCTTTGCGTTGTGGCGGGCCACGGCAATGACGTCCTCGGGGGTGACCCCTGAAGAGCTGAGGGTGACGGTTTCGGTGGTGGCGCTCATGGCGGGTCCTTACATAGCACGGTGGTCTTGTTCTCTACTATGGCCCCTAACTGTGCGGAAATCAGCGCCTTTACCGACCCACTGTCCGGAATTTCAGACACCTGCAAATGCTGCGGAGGTCGTTGTTAAGATTGGAGGCCTGTCCAGAGCTTGTTGCTTTTTCCTTTGGTGGGGCGGGGATCGTTGTTGTGGGGTACGCGGCGGGCAGAGCTGGTTTTGTAGTTGCTC
>NZ_JBEPPB010000013.1:0-107546 GCF_040547105.1 Arthrobacter sp. UYCu511 | reverse complement strand
ATAACGGGCAAAATTAACAGGCTTTTATCAAGAAAAACCCCGAAAAATCGACGAACCCCGAACCCGTCACCAGAGCGTGTCCAGAGTCCTGAGTCCTGAATACCCGCCGGTGACAATGGCCGCGCACCCCGAGAGGTCCATGCCTTCCACCACCATGGCTGCCGTGGTGTGATGATTAAAGCCTGACCCAATGGGAGCTTGCGGCGTTGGCTGATGCTGAAGATGATTCATATGGTGCCCCTTGACCTGCGTGCGGAAGTGTTCTTTTGGGAAGAACTCTTTGAGGGGCAATTTACTCCTGTACGCCCGGTTTGTCTCCGGCCACCAAGGCATTAGTGCCCGGAACGGGTCCAGGCATCAATCCCCCCATCAAGATGTACGACGTCGGCAAACCCGGCCGCGCGCAGGCTCGCCAACGCTTGGGCCGAGCGGGCGCCGGCCTTGCAATGCACAATCAGGGGAATCTCCTGCGGCAATTTATCCAGCGCGGAGCCGTCGCGAATACCCGCCAGCGGAATCAATACTGAGCCGGGGATGCGGGAGATCTCAAACTCAACTGGCTCACGCACGTCCACCAGCACAAAGTCGTCTTTGCCTTGCTCTCGGTTGGCCAAACGTTCGGCAAGATGATCAGCGAAGATGAGATCGGCGTCGTTCTTCACCTCTGGAAGCAGGCCGCAGAAAATCTCATAGTCAATGAGTTCCGTGATGGGGACCGCTGCGGGGTCCTTGGCAATGCGGATTTCACGCCAGCGGGAGGTGAGCGCATCGAAAATCAGGAGCCGGCCCAAAAGGCTCTGGCCAATGCCGGTGATCAGTTTGACCGCTTCGGTGACCATCATGGCCCCAATCGAGGCGCACAGCATGCCAAAAACGCCGCCCTCCGCGCAGGATGGCACAGTGCCGGGGGCTGGCGGCTCGGGGTAAAGGTCACGGTAGTTGGGGCCGAACTTGTCCCAGAAGACGCTGACCTGGCCATCGAAGCGCAGGATGGAACCCCACACATACGGTTTGCCTAGGATGGCGGCGGCATCGTTGACCAGGTACCGGGTGGCGAAGTTGTCCGCGCCGTCCAAGATGATGTCATAGTCGGCGAAGAGTTCCAGGGCGTTGGAAGAATCCAGCCGGACAGGGTGCAGGCGAACATTGATTCCGGGGTTCAACTCCACGATGGAATCGCGGGCAGACTCCAGCTTGGAGCGGCCAATGTCCCCCACCCCGTGGATCACCTGACGCTGCAGATTGCTCAATTCCACGGTGTCATCATCAATGATGCCCAACGTGCCTACCCCTGCCGCCGCCAGGTACAGCAGGGCTGGCGATCCCAGCCCGCCGGCTCCAATGACCAGCACACGTGCGTTGCGGAGGCGGCGCTGTCCCGTCAACCCAATTTCGGGAATCAATGCGTGGCGGGAATACCGTTCCAGCTCCTGCGCAGCCAAGGGCGGGCCGGGCTCCACAAGAGGCGGCAAGAGTGGTGCAGAAGTTGAGGTGCTCGCGAGTAAGGGCTGGATCAAGGAAACCATAGCTAACAATCTAAGGTGTGCCTGCCCCAGCCGCCACCCCGAGGGTTGGCGTGGGCGAGGGTTGGCGTGAGCGGGGGTTGGTGTGGGCGGGGGTTGGTGTGGGCGGTATGCGAAGGAACCGCTTGGTGAATAAGCATTGGCTATAAACCCACACATGTGTGTGAGCAAGATCTCATTGCAGGGCGGTAGCCATCTGGCCGATGAAAATCCGGACATTGACGGTGAGGATGGAGCCGGCTGCGTCATTGCCGTTCGTTTGAATGAACTAAGTGCCGCCATTTCTATCCTGAGGCCTCGATAGTTCTGATTTTACTCCAGTGACTGGCCTTTGGGAGAATTTTCTGCGGTGTGCCGTCTGTGCGCGCCTGTGGGATATGCCGAAAACTACCAGCGGGAACAGGAGCACCATGATTTCAGTTGACCGGGTCAGCAAGAGCTACGGCTCAGGGGATACTGCCGTCCATGCACTCGAGAATGTCTCGTTGAACATCGCCAAGGGCGAGATTTTCGGCGTCGTTGGTCAAAGCGGTGCCGGCAAGAGCACCCTCATCAGGACCATCAATTCTCTAGAACGCCCCGATAGCGGCACGGTCACTGTTGACGGGGCGGATATCAGCCGCCTTAAGGGTGCCGCGCTGCGCTCGGCCCGCCACAACATCGGCATGATATTCCAACATTTCAACTTGTTGAGCAGCAGGACTGTCCAATCCAATGTGGAACTCTCCTTGGAGATCACCGGCATGGACCGGGGCGCACGCCGCAAGCGTGTAGCGGAAATCCTGGAACTCGTGGGGCTAGAGGGCAAAGCCGCAGCCTACCCTGCCCAACTTTCCGGCGGCCAGAAACAACGGGTAGGAATAGCACGTGCGCTTGCCTCCAAACCATCAGTGCTCCTCAGCGATGAAGCAACGTCAGCATTGGATCCTGAGACCACACGGCAGATCTTGGATCTGATTCGTGAACTTAGCCGGGAACTGGGATTGACCGTCATGCTGATCACTCATGAGATGGATGTAGTGAAGAGAATCTGTGATTCCGCTGCTGTCATGAGCCAGGGCAGGATCTTGGAGCAAGGCACTGTTGAGGGGTTGCTCACCACCAAAAAGTCCCTGCTGGGGCAGGCCCTTTTCCAACTTGGTGAGATTCCCAAGAACGGAAACACCATCATTGAGATCACCTTCAACGGTGTTACTGCAGACCGCCCCGTCATTGCACAGCTGGCCAGAACACATGGCATTGACGTGGGTATCTTAGGTGCCGCCATTGAAACCATCCACGGGCGCCAAACGGGCAGAACCCGGCTGGAACTTCCCGGCCAACGGGAAATCGTCACCGCAGCCATCGAAGATCTGCGCAATCAAGGACTTTTTGTGGAGGTAATCGGATGCTAGACCGCAATGACCCGTCCTTTTGGAGTGACCTCTTCGAGACGGTTCTACAGGGCACTGGTGAAACGTTGTACACGGTGGGCATCAGCCTGCTTTTCACCGTGATTTTTGGCCTGGGTGCCGGAGTTGTCCTGGTGACCACCGAAGCTGGCGGTCTCCTTGCCAAACCCTTCGGCAGCCGCGCCTGGGGAATCATCATCAACAAGGTGCTGGACCTGCTGGTTAACATAGGCCGCTCCATCCCCTTCATCATCTTGATGATCCTGCTGATTCCGTTCACCCGGTTGATTGTGGGCTCCTTCATTGGCCCCACGGCAGCCATTGTTCCACTGACCATTGCCGGCATCCCGTTCTTCGCCCGGTTGGTGGAAATCGGCATCCGTGAGGTGCCTATTGGGCTGGTCGAGGCCGCCGAATCACTGGGTGCCACCCGCTGGACCATTCTTTCCAAAGTCATGGTGGCCGAGGCCGTGCCCGCCATTGCATTGGGGCTGTCCACCACCATTGTGGGGCTCATCGGCTATTCGGCCATGGTGGGCGCCGTGGGCGGTGGCGGTCTGGGCGATGTGGCCTTCCGGTACGGCTACCAGCGCTATAGCCCTGAATACATGTTTGCCGTGGTCATCCTCTTGATCTTGCTGGTGCAGCTATTTCAATCCCTGGGCAACTTTGCCGCGCGGCGTCTTTCACACCGCTAAGAAACGCGCCCGTCCGTTCCTCAGCTTTAATCCCCGAACCGTCAAAAAGTGCATGTCGCGGGAGAGTCCGTCCATGCAAACACCTCTAAGAAAAGAATTGACATGATCCGTTCCACAATGCTCAAGGCCGCCGCGGTTGGCGTAGCCGCTATCCTCTCCCTCACCGCTTGCGGCGCGGGCTCCGAGTCAGCCGCTGACACCATCAAGGTCGGGGCTCTTGCTGTTCCTGCCGGCGACATGCTCAAGTACGTGTCCAAAGAACTGGCCCCGAAGGATGGGCTGAGCGTGGACTACAAGGAATTCAGCGACTACAACACCCCCAATGCTGCCCTCAGTGACGGTGACATTGACGCCAACTTGTTCCAGAACACCACCTTCATGGAGACCTACAACAAGGCCTCCGGCAAGGACCTGGTCAGTGTCGGAAAGGTGTACCTGCCCCCGATGGCCCTCTACTCCAATGACATTGCCACACTGAGCGAACTGCCCGACGGCGCATCCATCGCCGTCCCCAATGACCCCACCAATGAAGGCCGTGCCTTGCTGCTGTTGGCGTCCAAGGGCTTGATTAAGGTCAAAGAGAACCCCATCACGCTCAAGGACATCACCGCGAACCCCAAGAACTTCAAGTTCACCGAGATTGAGAACGCCAGCCTCCCGCAGGCCCTCAATGACAAGGACGCGGCGATCGTCACGTTGGCCTTCGCACTGCCTGCAGGCCTGAGCGCAGACAAGCAGCTCTTGGTGGAGGGAGAGGACAGCGCCTTCTACAATGTGCTGGCGGTAAAGGCGGAGATGAAGGATGATCCCCGCGTGCAGAAGCTCTTCACGATGCTTACCTCACAGGATATGAGGGACTTCCTCAAAACCGAGTTCAAGGGTCTTGTCATCCCCGCATCCTAAGTTTCTGTGCACCTGATTCAGGCGCACCCAGGGGCCGCCCTCACCGGCGGCCCCTTTTCTTTTCGTGGGGGCCCTATGAAGATGTGGCTCAGATCCAGGCAGTATTCCTGGTCCCACGCCATGCCTGCTCGGCCCCTACCCATAATTAGCCCGAGTAATCCGGCCAAGTCTGCGCCCTATGGCTGATTACCGGCCGGTAGAATGACACGAACCGCCCCATGCACCAGCCACGGGCATCGGAGGGAAAGGCAGCCATCATGACTTTGAATCCAGCCGCGAAGAATAGCCCCGCGCCGAAGACGCAGTCGAGCCGCATGCCGCGTGATGAGCGCCGAGCACAACTGCTGACCTCTGCGCTGGAGGTGTTTGTCAACCATGGCTATCACGGTGCCGCCATGGATGAAATTGCCGAAACCGCCAAGGTCAGCAAGCCTGTCCTGTACCAACATTTCCCCAGCAAGCGGGAATTGTATTTGGCACTGTTGGAGAGCCATTTGGATGCTCTGACAAAAATGCTGGTGGCTGCCTTGAATTCCACCTCCGATAACAAATTGCGGGTTCAGGCCACCATGAAGGCCTACTTTGAATTCATGGCCAACGACGATCAGGCACACCGGTTGGTCTTTGAATCCGATCTTGTAAACGATCCCGAGGTAGCTGCCCGGCTGGAGGCGTTCAATGCCAACTACGCCGACGCGATTGGTGCTGTCATTGCCGAGGATACTAAGTTGCCCCCTGTTGAGGCAGCTCTGCTGGGCCGGGCGTTGGCGGGTATGGCCCAGGTCAGCGCACGGTACTGGCTCGAAGAAAGCGGCGACCTTGATCTAGATGTGGCCAGTGATCTGGTTTACCGTTTAGCTTGGCGCGGAATTAGCCGATTCCCCAAGGAATCCTGACAAGCTGCCCCTAGAGTGGTTGTAATATCCATCTAAAAGTACGTGTGCACCAAGGAGACAGCTGTGGAAATCAAGATCGGCATCCAGAACATCAACCGTGAAATCATCCTTGAATCCGATCAGAGTGCGGACGACGTCGCCAACCAGGTCTCCGAAGCTCTGGCCAAGGGCTCCGAGCTGCGTCTTAAAGACGAAAAGGGCCGGATGATCATTGTTCCGGGCACCGCGCTGGGATACGTTGAACTGGGTGGCGAGAAGGCTCGCGGTGTAGGCTTCGGCGCACTCTAGAACCCTTTTTTGTCACTGATCCACAGCTCGTAGAGACGGAAACATTCATGGTTGCCCTGGTCATTATTGCCCTCACCGCCGCCGCTTTCGGCGCTATTGCCTGGGCTGTGGACAAGCACCGCGCCATGTTCGGGGCAGTGCTCCCCGCCGGTGCCGCCGTGGCTGCCTCTCTCTTGGTCTGGATCCTCACCATGGCTGTGGGGCTAAATAATGACAGCGCCACCGTTTGGATGCCTTGGATTCTTTCCATGCTGGTGGGCGGAGCGGCCGCCTGGGCCACCGCCGGTTTTGTAGGCCGTGCCCGCCACCAGCATCAAGTGGAGCGCAACACCGCAATTTTGCAAATGCACTAACTGCGCAGCGGCTGTACCACGCTAAAGCTGAACTGTCCGGGAAATGATCCCAATCCCGCCTTTGGAGCCCGATATTTCGGTTTCAAAAGGCGGGATCGGGATCATTTTTTGTTTCCGTTGCAGCTTCTGCACCGGCTGCCTCGGCCGCTGCGGAAATGGCTCTGGCCAAGGTAATGTCCCGCGCCGTAATCTGTCCACCGGCGTCGTGGGAGCTGGTGGCAATAAATAAGGTGTCATAGCGCCAGTCCACATCCGGGTGATGGTTGGCTTTCTGCGCTTGCTCTCCGATGGCGGCAAAGAGTTCCAAGGCCGCGGCTGAGGTGGGACACTTCAGTACCGTGTGCAGCTCACCGGCGTATCGCCACTGAGGCAGGGTTGCCAGTTCAGCATCGATCTGGGTCCGGGTCAACACATCATCTGCGGGCGCCATGGCAGGCTCCTTTTCTAGTTCTACAGGTCAGGGCGGCCATCCATGGCCGAGGAAGCCAAGGCGTGGGCCCTCTTGGGAATGCGGCCACCCTGTGCTGCCAGTCTTCCACCGATCACGGCGTGTTTGAAGGCTTCGGCCATGACAAGCGGATTTTGGGCACGGGTGACTGCCGTGGCCAATAGGACGGCGTCACAGCCCAGCTCCATGGCAAGGGCGGCATCGGAGGCGGTGCCAATTCCGGCGTCGAGCACCACGGGAACGGACGCGCGGGAAACAATCAATTCAATATTGTGCGGGTTCAAGATGCCCAGGCCGGTGCCGATGGGGGCACCCAGCGGCATGACGGCGGTGGCTCCAAGCTGCTCCAGGCGCAGCGCCAGAACCGGGTCATCGTTGGTGTAGGCGAACACCTTGAAGCCACGGTTGACAAGCTGCTCGGTGGCGTCGGCAAGTTCAAGGGCGTCGGGCAGCAAGGTGTGCTCGTCAGCGATGACCTCCAATTTCACCCAGTCGGTATCCAGCGCCTCACGCCCCAGTTCCGCTGTCATCACAGCTTCACGGGCCGTAAAGCAGCCGGCCGTGTTCGGCAGAATGCGAATGTTGTTCTCGAGCAGCAACTGGAACAAATTGGTGCCACCTCCCGCTGCCTCATCCACCGAGTAGCGGCGCATGGCCACGGTGGTCAGCTCGGTGCCGGAGGCGATGAGTGCGGCACCGAGTCCGGACAGGCTCGGAGCACCTCCGGTGCCCATAATGAGCCGGGAGTTCAGCGCAATCCCGTCAATTACCAGGGAATCGTTACGGGTCAGTGTTTCGGTCATGGCATTCACTTTTCGGTCTCGGACGGTCAATGATGTGTTGGCGGGGATCTTAGCCACCCTGTACTGCGGTGACAATTTCAAGTTCGTCCTCGTGTTCCACGGCAGTGGCGGACCATTGGCTGCGAGGCACAATGCCTGAGTTGCGGGCAACGGCAACACCAAGCCGGCCGCCGTCGGCAGCCTGTCCCGAGGCGAGCAGCGCCCTGCCGGTGGTGGCCGTGACAAGGTCCGCAACTGTGGTCCCGGCGGGGTGGGTTTCCGTGGTGCCATTGAGTTGAATGGTGAACATGGTTGCTCCTATGCGGTTGGGCCCGCGGGGCCGGCAAGCGGTATCGAGGTTGGGCCGGCGGGGCCAGCGGTGCCAGCGGTGAGTGATGGAGAAAAACGGTCGGGGCGGAAATGCGTCCAGGCCAGGTCCGTGATGTCACCGAGCAGCTGGCGGACAATGAGGGCGGCGATGGGCGTGAGCAGGACGCCGTGGCGGAAGAAACCGGTGGCGATGATGAGCCCGGGAATGTCGCGCCCCTTACGGCTGGCGACCCGGCCCAGCAGCGGTGCGTTATCCGGGGTTCCGGGACGGGCACGGGCGGTGCATTCGAGCAGTTCAAGCTCGGCCACGGCGGGCAGCAACACCTGGGCATCGCGCAGTAGCTGGTGTACTCCCCCGGCACTGACACCGGCGTTGGCGTCTTCGCGGCTTGTTGCCCCAATCACTACGGTGCCGTCTTCGCGCGGCACAATGTAGACAGGCACCCCGCGCACCAGCCCGCGGATGGTGGCCGTGGTCAGCGGGCGAAGATGCTCCGGCACGCGCAGCCGCAAAACGTCACCGTAGACGGGACGAACCGGCAGCTTCAGCCCCTCGGGCAGGCCGGCCAGTTGCGGGGCGCCAAGGGCATTGGCCACCACCACTTCACGCGCATGGATTTCGCGCCCGTCGGCCAGCAGCACACCGGTCACGCCCGAGTGGCTATCCGCCGGATCCTTGTGGAGAAGCCCGACGGCGGTCTCCGCCACGAACGCTGGTGCCGGCACGTTTGTTTCGGTGCCTTCTGAGACGGCACCCCGGGCCCCTGAAGCGTTTTCCAGTGCCATGCGCAGCGCGGTGGCCATGGCACGCGGGTCAACTTGGTGGTCCTGTTTCATCAGGTAGGCGCAGGAGATGTGTGGGCCGACGAGTGGTTCCAGGGCCCGGGCCTCGCGGATGGAAAGCTGTTCCGAGTCCAGCCCGTACTGTTTTTGAACCTCGTGCAAATCAGCCAGCGCTTGCCGATCCGCCGGGTCCCCGCCCAGAACCAAGGTGGGCGAAACGTTGAAGCCGGTCCCCCGCGCAGCTTCCGCCTCAGCGGCACTCAAGCTAACAGGCAGCGAAGCCACGAACTCGGGCCAGCGTGCGGCCGAGGCGAGTGTCAGCGCCAGTAGTTCTTCTTCTTGGTAATGGAGTTCGCTGACCGGGGCCAGCATACCGGCGGCGGCAAAGGTTGCACCAGTGGCGGGGGCAGGATCAATCACTGTGACGGTGTGGCCCGCGCGTTGGGCTTCCCAGGCGATGCCTAGGCCCACAATTCCGCCGCCAATGACGGCTACGTCGGTGCTTAAAATATCGGCCACAATGCCTTCCTTCCCTACGCCGGCATGACCCGGATCAGGTTCCACGCCCGCTGGGGGCGTATTTCGGTCGGCGCATTAGGCGCCCTCTCAGCCAGCTTCACTGGCTCCCGCGGTACTGCACTAGTCTATGAGACATGAGCCATATTTCTGCCATCCATGACGGCGCCCCCGCCCACACCGTTGCCTCGATCCAGAGCGCCCAACTGTATTTGTGCACGGATTCCCGCGCCAAACAGGGGGATTTTGCCGATTTTTTGCGGGCCGCCTTTGCTGGCGGTGTTGATATTATCCAGCTGCGCGATAAATCTATTGAGGCAGCAGAAGAGCTTGAATTGCTGGCCGTGTTGCGTTCTGTTGCACAGGAATGCGGCAAGTTGTGGGCTGTCAATGACCGTGCGGACATCGCTTCGCTCAGTGGCGCACCCTTGTTCCACATTGGTCAAAAGGATTTGCCGCTGACTGCCGCCCGCTCACTTCTGGGGCCGGTCTCGATGGGCCTTTCCAGCCACGACCCCGCCCAGGTTTCGGCCGCCGCGGAGCATCCCGACGCCGATTACTTCTGTGTGGGACCTCTCTGGGCCACCCCCACCAAGCCGGGCCGTGCCGCCGTCGGGCTTTCCCTGGTGGAGCACGCCGCATCGCTGAACACCACCAAGCCGTGGTTCGCCATTGGCGGGGTGGAGCTGTCCAATGTGGAGCAAGTGGTGGCGGCGGGCGCGTCCCGGATTGTTGTTGTCCGCGCCATCACCGAAGCACAAGATCCGACGGCGGCCGCCCAGGCCCTGCTATCCCGGCTGCCTGCGCTGGGCTAATTCGCGCCACAAGAATTGCGAGAATTGCCAGTCCCTTTGGCTTGGAATACGGGTCGGTGAGTGTGGCTGGTGTGCAGCTGTGCCCGGCAATCGACGCTACCGGCCCGGGTGGGCTACTGCCGCGGAGGACACAATCCGATGGTGGCGCAACGAGGTGTGGCGTTACGAGGCCTAGCTGGAAGACTCTGCGGCTAAGGCGACTTTACGCAGCAGCGTGGCCAGCTTTGCCTGTTCGCTCGCGCTCAGACCGGAGAGCATCTGGCGATCCCGCTCCAGAAAACGCGGAAATTCCCGATCCACCAACTCCTGCCCCTGAACCGTCAACCGCAGGAGCACCACCCGGCCGTCATGCTCCCAGGGGAGGCGCTCGATCAGTCCGCGTCTGGCCAGCCGGTCGGCATTTTTGGTGGTGGAGGCTCCACTGAGCATGGTCGAGGCAGTCACCTCACTGGCACGCAAGGGGGCACCGCTGCGGGCCAGGGTGCACAGGACATCGAACTCTGCCCGGGTCAGCCCTTCGGGAACCAAATGGCGCTCCGCGCGGTGGTTAGCCAAGGCACCAATCCTGGCAATCCGCCCCATCACCTCAATACTGGCCACATCCAGGTCCGGCCGCACTTGTGCCCAGCCCTTCCGCGCCCTGTCAACGAAGTCACCCGACTCTACATGTACACTCATGGATCCAGTCTAGAGACTACTCTCACATCATTCACATCTATTTTACTAGTAAAATAGATTGTAGAATGGAAAGATGATCATGACCTCCCGGCTTCGCCACTGTGGCACGGCCCTGGCCCACTCTGTGGCTCCCCGCACCTGGTACAAGTCCCTTGCCATCCACCCGGCCGACGCCATCTTTGCCCCGGCCATCAAGGTGGGCATTGCGGCGAGCCTGGTCTTGGTTGCCGGCGGGCTCATGGGCCAGCAACAACTGGCCGGGGTGGCCACTTTGGGCGCACTGACCAGCGCCTTCGGCCGCTACCAGCCCTACCGCCGGTTGGCTCCCATGCTGGGAATCGTGGCTGCAGCAATGCTGGTCACGGTCGGCATCGGCGCCCTGCTCGGCGTTCTTGGCGTCCCCATGGCGGCGCAAATCGCTGTGCTATCGCTCATTGCTGGCCTGGCCTCTCACATCTTTGCCGCCTTCCGGATCACCGGCCCGGGCGCCGTCATCATGGTCTTTGCCGCCGCTGCCGGCGCCGCCTACGCGAATAGCCTGGTCGGAGTTGCCCCCATCGTGGCTGCATTGGGGATCGGCGCCGCCGTGGGGTGGCTCGCCGCAATGGCCCCTGTTCTGGTGAACCCGCTAGGGCCGGCCCGCCTTGCCGTGGCCCGGTCCATCACGGCCGTGGTGCGCCTGGCCACGCAGTTCCCCGCAGACGCGTCCCACGGCGGCACCCACCTTGGTGCCGCCCGCGCCGCCGTGCGCGGGGCCCGGGAATCGGTGGCGCTGAGCGCGGGCAGTAGCTTCGGCAGCGGCTCCGGCTCCGTCCGGCCCGCAACCGTCCGGGCCCGGCAGCGCCGCCAAGACGCAGAAGCGTTGAACCTCATTCTGAACGAGGTTGAATCCGTCATTGCCACGGTGGGCCATGCCAGCAGCAAGTCGCTGGCCCTGGCATTACAAAGGCTCTGGGGGTACGAACACCAGTTGCGCACCCTACGTGGAAAGCCCTCGGCCGGGGCGAGGCCGGTCAGCTCCCCTGCCACTGGGCCGCAGGAGCCCCGTAATTTCTGGCGCACTGCCGGTGCGGGCCTGCGTTCCAGAGCCAGCACCAGCCAGGCCCTGCGCATGGCCGGCGCATCGGCACTATCCGGGTGGGCCGCCGTCGGGCTTGGCCTTGACCATCCGCTGTGGGCATCCATGGGTGCCGTGGCAGCGCTGCAGGGCCTGAACTACGGCCACACGGTGCAGCGCGGCATCCAGCGGTTGCTGGGAAATGTCATTGGGGCCGTGCTTGCGATAGCGCTGCTCTCGCTGTCGCTGAGTTTTTGGCCGTCGGTGGCGCTGGTTATTGTGTTCCAGGTGTTGGCTGAGCTGCTGGTGATGAAGAACTACACGCTGACCACCATTGCGGTGACCCCGATGGCGCTGATCATGACAGGGCTGGGCTCGCACCTGGGCCCGGCGGCCGCCTTCAGCCGGGTTGCCGATACCCTGGTGGGCGTGGTGATCGGAGTGCTGGTGGCCGCCGTGAGTATTCCACTGGCAGACCACCACCACCTGCCGAAGGTCCCCTGAGATGCTCCACTCCAGAGCCCACCGCTCCCGTTCAATACAGAAGTTTTCTCAGCTGCCCAGTTCCATGGCCTGTGCCAGCAGTTCAAAGCTGCGAATCCAGGCGGCACGGTCGGTGATCTGGGTGGCCACGATCAGCTCGTCGGCACCAGACTTCACGGCAAATTCGTCCAGGTAAGCGCGTGCCACATCAGTTGTTCCCACCGCGGAGTAGCGCATCATGTTCTCCACCTGCTGGCCCGCGGGCGATTCCAGCAACAGGTCTGATTCGGCGTCAGTGAAGGTGCGCCCGCCGCCAACCAAGGCACCCACGCGGCGGCGCCGGGCGGTCAGCTGCAGCGCGTCGGCCTCCTCTTGGGTGTCTGCGAGAATCGCATTCACGCCGATAATCACGTACGGCTCGGCCAGCGCGGCCGATGGCTTGAATTCGCGGCGGTAGATCCGCACAGCGTCTTCCAAGGCCTGCGGCGCAAAGTGCGATGCAAAGGAGTACGGCAACCCCAAGGCAGCGGCCAGCCGCGCACCAAAGAGTGAGGAACCCAGAATGTACAGCGGCACGTGCGTGTCCTTGCCTGGGTAGGCGTTAACGCCGGAGATCCGCGTTTGACCCTCAAAGTAGGCCTGCAGTTCCTGCACGTCCTGCGGGAAGGTGTCTGCCGCGGACGGGTCGCGGCGAAGTGCGCGCATGGTGTTCTGGTCGCTGCCGGGAGCCCGCCCCAGGCCAAGATCAATCCGTCCCGGGTGCAAGGTTTCCAGCGTGCCGAACTGTTCTGCGATCTGCAGCGGCGAGTGATTGGGCAGCATGATGCCGCCGGCGCCGAGGCGAATGGTTTTGGTATGGGCAGCCACATGGGCGATCAACACGCTTGTGGCCGAGGAAGCAATGGAAGGCATGTTGTGGTGTTCGGCAAACCAAATCCGCTTGTACCCCCAGCCTTCGGCCTTTTGTGCCAACGCCACGGATGCACGGAAGCTTTCGCGGATGCCTTCCTCGCCGATGTGGGCGAGGTCAAGGATGGATACGGGCAGTGTCATGGGTGATGCCTTTCAACGAGGGTCTCCCTAGCGCCAACCTCAACTCTCCCCGGGATATTTCCCAGCGTGGCCGCTCTCACGCATCCACCACAGCTCTGGCACGGACTGCTCGGCGGGACGCCAAGACGTCAGCAGCGCAGACCGCCATGGCGCCCAGTGCATAAGCCACCAGATCCAGCGCTGAGAAGGTGGTTCCAAAGAGCAGCCGCGAGGGTGGAAAGCTCTGCGCTAGCTGCTGCGGGATCCCGGTGAGCTGGGACAGTTCAATCATGGCGCTGAAGGCGAAAGCCGCCACTGCAAGCCAGTACTGCCGGGCCGCCGGGAAGATGAAGCCCACTAAAAGATAGATCAGAACGGTGTACAGAGCATCGGCCACCAAGGATGCCAGATCGCCTGCGATCAAAAAATGCACAGCCAGCCCCACCACCACGGTGGCAGCGGCTGCGGCGGCAAGGCCGGCGCGCCTCCCCACTAACCTGCGCTTATCCACTGACCGCAACGGCCTGGGTGGAACTGGCGCTAAGGAGGATGAATTTTTATGCGGGGACCGGGGTGGCTGAGGCAAGGGCATTCCCCGAGCCTACGGGACGGCACTTCGAGTGTTACTCATAGGCGGAAGTAACATATTTTTTTCACCTAGATATGGCTAACCAGACTACTTATTAGATAAACTAGCAATCGAGTGGTTCTCCGAACTATCTCCTCAACACCGCCTCCGGAGAGGGTTTGACTCCGCTATGATCACTGAAAATCGCCGCGATTGGCACCCCGCACGTTGGCTGAGGATCCTTCTCCCCGCAGTGTTGCTCATCATTTGGCTCGGCGCTGCGAGCTTTGGCGGGCCAACCTTTGGAAAACTGTCCTCGGTCTCCAGTAACGATCAGGCAGCGTTCCTGCCTGCGAGCGCCGAGTCCACTGAGGTCAATACTTGGCAACAGAAATTTACGGATTCTCAGGCCATTCCCGCTCTTATTGTCTTCGCCTCTGATTCAGCACTCAGCCCTGCCCAACTAGCCGATCTCTCTACGTTGGCACCGAAGTTTGCCGCGGTAAACGGCGTTCAGCTACCCGTATCCCCGGCCACTAGTTCTGTCACAGGACCCATCCCGTCCAAAGACGGCAAAGCTGTTCAATTCATTGTTCCTATCAGCGATACAAATGACGTCAATACCGTTGTTAGTGACCTTCGCGCTGTAGCGGCAACGGCAGCATCGCCCTCCTTGGCCGCTTACGTGACCGGCCCGGCTGGTCTCACCGCAGACCTGGTCAATGCCTTCGGCGGCATTGACGGCATTCTGCTCCTGGTAGCAGCAGGAGCTGTTTTCTTGATCCTGCTGCTGGTATACCGCTCAATTGTGTTGCCGTTCTTGGTCCTGTTGACCTCGATTTTTGCCTTGTCTGCCGCGATCCTCTTTGTCTATGCATTCGCTAGTTGGGGGTGGATCAAGCTCAGCGGGCAAAGCCAAGGCATTCTCTCCATCCTGGTCATTGGTGCTGCCACGGACTATTCATTGCTTCTCGTGGCAAGGTTCAGGGAGTCTTTGCACCACGTCGAATCGAAATGGGCCGCGATTAATCGGGCGTGGCGCGCAGCATGGGAACCGATTGCTGCTTCCGGAGCAACAGTGATCATCGCCCTGCTTTGTTTGCTGTTCTCAGACCTGAACTCCAACAAGAGTTTGGGCCCTATCGCTGCAATCGGGATCGTGTTCGCGCTACTTTCTTCTCTGACTCTTCTGCCGGTCCTTCTCGTACTGTTTGGACGTGCCGCCTTCTGGCCGTTCCGTCCCAAGGTTGATTCACTGCACGGACAGGCCCACAGCACCGTTGCCCTCACTGTTCACGGCCTTGAGGGTATTACCGGACTGTGGAAGAGGGTGGGGACACTGATTTCGCATCGGCCCAGGGCCACTTGGGCCATCGCGCTTCTGGTTCTGCTCGCCTGCGGTGCGGGCATAGTGCAACTGCAGGCCAATGGTGTCCCGCAAAGCGAAGTTATTCTGACTGCGTCTCAAGCCGTAGACGGTCAGAAAGTATCCGCCCAACACTTCCCCAGTGGCTCCGGCAGCCCTGTGGTGGTGGTGGCCGATCAGGGCAAGGCTGAGGCAGTGCTGGCTGCCGCTACGGCTACGCAAGGAATCAGCTCGGCATCAATTTATGTTGGAAATGTTCGCCCCGGCACTGACGCCGCGCCTGTGGTGCGAGAGGGCAAAGTGATCATCAATGCAGTGCTCAGCTCGGAGCCAGATTCACAGGCGGCAGAACAAGTGGTGCGCTCCCTTCGTCAAGACCTTCCGGCCGTAGATCAAGGAGTCCTGGTTGGTGGAGTGACTGCCATAGCCTTGGACACAAACACCACAGCGCAAAGTGACTTGGTCAAAATTATCCCGATCGTCCTGCTGGTCATCCTCCTCATCCTGATGTTGTTGCTGCGCTCCATCGTGGCTCCCGTGTTGCTGGTGGCCAGCGTTGTCATCTCCTACGTGGCGGCATTGGGCGTCTCGGCGGTGGTCTTCAATCACGTGTTCCATTTCTCCGGAGCTGACGCGGCCGTGCCCTTGTTCGGTTTTGTATTCTTGGTGGCGCTGGGAGTGGACTACAACATCTTCCTCATGACGCGGGTCCGGGAGGAGTCGCTACGGATTGGTACCAGGCCGGGAATTCTACGGGGCTTGGGCATGACGGGCAGCGTCATCACCTCGGCCGGGGTGGTGTTGGCTGCAACCTTTGCTGCCTTGGCGGTGATTCCGATCCTGTTCCTGGCACAGATTGCCTTCATCGTCGCGTTCGGTGTGCTCCTAGATACGGTGATTGTGCGTTCACTGCTGGTGCCGGCTCTCTCCTATGACATTGGCCGCGCTATTTGGTGGCCGTCCAAACTCTCCCATCAGCCTCTGAACGGGGAAATTCGATGACAAGCATTCGCCGCCGCTGGGCGGGCCTAGTTTTCATTAGCATTGCGGTTGCGTTGATCATTGTTGATTCCACCATCGTGAACGTGGCCATCCCGTCCATAGTTCGTGATCTTGGCATCTCATCAACCCAGGTCCAGTGGGTTCAAGAGAGCTACACTCTGGTCTTTGCTGCCTTGTTGTTGGTCTTTGGGACTCTTGCGGACCGTTATGGTCGCCGCCGGACGCTCCTGGTGGGAGTGGTAATCTTCGCCGCCGCTTCAGTCTTCGCGGCACTGGCACCGTCGGGGGATCTGCTCATTGTTGCCCGGATCATCCAAGGCGTTGGCGGTGCCATGGTTCTGCCCACCACCTTGTCACTGATCAATGCCACCTTCCAAGGACGGGAACGTGGCATCGCCTTCGCGGTGTGGGGCTCAACCATTGGCGGCATGGTGGCAGTGGGCCCATTGTTGGGAGGCTGGCTGACCACGTACTATTCGTGGCGGTGGGCCTTTGGAATCAACGTGCCCTTGGCCGTGATTATCATTGCGGGCGTTCTGCTCTGCGTAGCTGAGTCAAAGGACTCTGCTGATCCTCGGCGCATCGATGTAATCGGCGCGGTGCTCTCCGTCTTAGCCAGCGCATCCTTGGTCTTTGGCTTGATCGAAGGAAGAAGCTACGGCTGGTGGCTCCTTCATCCCGGCAAAGCACCCACCTTTGGCACATGGATATGGCCGTTCGCGCTCTCCCCCATCCCTGTGGCGTTCGCCATCACTGTGGCATCAGGTGTGGGTTTTGTTCTCTGGGGCCTCCACCGCCAACGTGCCGGTAAAACAACTCTGCTGGCCTTTGCGCTGTTCCGCATCCCGTCCTTCCGTAACGGAAACATCGCCGCCATGATTGTCTCCCTCGGGGAATTCGGGATCATCCTCTCGCTGCCGTTGTGGCTGCAGAACGTCATCGGCTACAACGCACTACAGACCGGGCTGGTCCTCTTGGCTCTTGCTATTGGCTCCTTTGCCGCTAGCGGCCTTTCCAGCGTGGTGCTCGATAAGATCACCGCCGTCGCTATTGTGCGGGTTGGCATTGTGGCTGAAATTCTTGGCGTGGCCGGGTTGGGGCTCGTCATCTCCGCTAATTCGACATGGCTGAGCATTATCCCGTTCCTCTTTGTCTACGGGTTCGGTGTGGGTCTGGCCACGGCACAGCTGACAGGAGTGGTACTCAAGGACGTTCCCGTGAATAAAAGCGGCCAAGGTTCCGGAACTGCCAGCACCGCCCGCCAGATTGGTTCAGCTCTGGGGATAGCCATTCTCGGGACCATTCTTTTCACTTCCGTAGGCACGTCTTTGAATGCCCGGCTCGCCGATGAGACTCCCCTGCTTCCGGAGTCAGCCCGCACCCAAATCGTGGACACGGTGGTAGTCAGTGCTGGTGGGGCCATCCCTGGCCTGGCGGCCAAGGATCCTCAGGTGGCCGATGCCGCGCGCGCGGCGTTCAGCGACGGTACCCGGTACTCGGCCTTCGCAGCTTCGGGATTTTTAGTCCTCGGGCTGCTAGCTACCTTCCGCTTGTCCGGCGAGGTGCGCCCAGACGAAGTGGAGGAAGCACAAAAAGGGGAGGCAGGAAAGCTCCCGCAAGAAACCTGACCGCGGAGAATGTGGGGACGGCTATGCCCGCACCACGGGCAGTTCCTTCCACTCCGTGGTGTAGCGGGGTGAGGAATGTTCACGCTTCATGGACCATTGAGGGGCCTGGGCGAACCCTCCGATCCCCAGGCCAATGGCGGCGCTGCCGAACTTGTTCCGTACGTTTCCTAGGACCCCACTAACGTCTGCTTGGCTGGCCTCGGTGCTGAAAATATCCAGCACCTCCGTGCCGGACGCCGGTTCCAGCCCACTAAACAAGACCCCTGCACGCAGGTAGGACGCGCCTGCAACGGCATGGTGGCGGATGGCGGCAACGGCTGCACGGACAAAAGTGATGGGGTCACTGGTTGGCCTGTCGAATCGAACGGTCACGGCGGGAAAACTCCCCTCACCCGCCGCAAAGCGGCTAGTGCCGGCGGTAACCGTCATGGCTGAGGCCCGCATCCCCTCCTCGTTGAGCCGGGCCGCGCCACGCTGAGCGTAAACCGCCATGACCTCCTCCATGCCTTCCACCGTGGTGACCGGCTGGGAGAAGCTGCGCGAGAACATGATTTGCTGTTTATCTACGCGTTCCTCAACATGGGGAATACATTGAGTGCCATTGAGTTCGAGCACTGTTCGCTGCAGCACAACGGAGAATTTCTTGCGAATCAGGGCAGGGTTCGCAGCCTTGAGATCGGCGATGGATTCAATGCCCATGAGCTTAAGCCTCGAGGAAGTCCTCTCCCCCACACCCCACAGGCCCGACGCCGGCACGCGCGCCTGGATGCCCGCAACGTGATCCCCCGGCATCGACTCCAGCGCGCACACCCCGTCCAGGCCGGCGTTTTGCTTTGCAATCCGGTTCGCAAACTTCGCCAACGTCTTCGTCGAGGCCACACCAACGCACACCGGAACCCCAACATGGCGCATAACGGCGGCACGAATATCGCGCCCTGCGGCCTGTAGTTGGGCGGGGTCCCCCATCAGCCCAATAAAGGACTCATCGATGGAGTACACCTCCTGCCACGTACCAAAGCGCCCCACCACTTCCATGACCCTGGCGCTCAAATCTCCATACAACTCATAGTTACTCGAGCGGGCCACCAGTCCCCAAGCCTTGGCCTGCCCCTGAATCTGAAACCACGGCGCGCCAGTGGCGATGCCCAGCACTTTGGCTTCAGCCGAGCGTGCCACAACACAGCCATCATTGTTGGAAAGCACCACGACGGGGCGCCCTTCCAGCCTTGGGTCAAAGACCCGCTCACAGGAGACGTAGAAGTTGTTCACGTCCACCAAGGCGATGCGCGCGTTACTCATGACTTCACTGGTGCTTCACCGAAGCAACGAACCCACATAAAACAAGGGTCTGAAGTCCGCAGTGGCTACGCTCCAAGAACTGTAAGCCGCCACTTGATTCGAACTTGAGTTCGGGAAGCGTTGGGGAAATTGCCATGGATTGAGCATAGAGTCACTAGCCCACGGCAGCAAGTCACGGCCGCAAGCCTAGTGTTGGCTCACCAGATGCGGGCCCACCCGTGGCTTCCGGTGGGCGAGGCGCCGCAGTGAGTAAAAGAGCAGTACCGCAGCACCCCACGGCGCCACGAAGGCGGCCGCGGTGACCAGATAAATTCCCAACAAAGAGCAGGCCAGACCAAGGCCGCCTAGGGCGGCAACCCTCAGAGTCAGACTTCCGGAAATCCAGCGCCCCAGCGGCACGGCAAGCGCAAAGCCCACCATCACCGCCGCAGCAAGAATCAACGGCCACTGCAGCGAGTGCTCGGCACCAAGGAGTTGAGCCACCGCTACAACTAGGAGTGCCACGCAGGCCAAACCAGCGGAGAACCACATCACGGCACCAAATCGCGGCAGGAGCATTACTGCACTCAAAACCACTACCGGCAGCGTAGCAAGGGCTCCTGCGGCCAGCCCAAGGTTCATGGCGCGGTTGGCATCCCCCACTCCCGCGCCCCAGTTGCTGCCGGTGAGCGCAAAAGCAGCACAGGTCATTCCTAGTACCAAAGAGAAGAGAGCCACTGCGCTGATTTTAATGAAGCCAGTTTTATTGCAGCCAGATTTGGTGCCTGCAGAATAGCTCGGCACCTTCACTGGGTACGGAGGCTGGCTCAGGCCTGCGCCCGGCAACTTCCCCGGCTGCACACCCTGCTGTGAGCGCTGAGCTTTTATGATTGCCAGCAAAAGCAGTGCAGCAGCCGGCAAGGATCCAAAGATCTGCCCAGATGTCATCACCAGCCCAGCCAGAATCAGGGACAGGAATGCTGCCATGAGGCTGGCCACTACCCATCGAAGCGTCCTCGGGAGCTTATTTTTTAGCACTGAAAGTAGAGGAACAAGGAGGGTCAAAGCGCCGGTACACCAGGTGAGCAGGATCAACAAAAGGCCTGCCGAAGCGAACCATGTTCTCGCTGTACCGGCATCGGCTTCGTCGAAACCGAGGGCCACACTCATGGCTGCCAAGGCCGTGAAAGTAAAGGTTGGCACGGTGCCCATGGCCGCGCATAGGGCAGCGGGGGCAGAGAGTGTTCCTCTCCTATGCAGAATCACGATGGCGGCAACGGCCAAGGTGAGCGGTCCCACCAAAACTGCTAAGAGAGTTCGCACAACACCCACTTCTGGAACTAAGAGGGTGTTGCTCAAGAGAATTACTGCGGCCCCAAAAAAGGCCACCAGCGAAAGAGCCGCGAAGACTACTGCCCAGCGATAGCTTGCCCGCTCACCCATTCCATGGGAGCGGATGGACCATGCCTCAGCCAGCGATGGCCGCATGATCCCCTGATCGCTGGCATATTCATCCAATGTGTCCAGCATGAAACGGCCATGTTCTGCGCGCCAGCGTTGCGGATACCAGCGGAGCAGGCGTGCATACTTTTTGCGTCTCGGACTGCTCATCCTGTGAACCCCCAACCCAAAGTGGCCGGTGCTGCACGGCCAGGGACAGCACGGCCAGCAGTACTTGTTCCCGGCAGAACGCTGCCTGGCAAAGTACCGCCCGCAGTAGTAGCGGTGCCTGCCAACCGCTTTTCCGCAGCCCCCAAGCGAACAGAGAGCCGTTCCTTTTCCAACGTCAGTATTTGTATGCCGGCGTCCGTCAGATCGTAATAGCGGCGAGCCCTGCCATCAACTATTTCTTCGCCAGCGCGGAGCACAAGCCCGTCCCGTTCCAGACGCTCCAACGAGGCGTAGAGGGTTGTCACCGGCAGCGATACTGCACCATCCGTCAAACTCTCTACGTCACGCAGCACGGCGTAGCCATGTGCACGCCCGCCCGCAAGGGAGGTGAGTATCCAAAACGTATTCTCATTCATGGACATCAATATACCCGTTATGGGAATATTCCGGTAGGGGAAGTAATAACGTGGAGCCGCAGGGTATCGAGGTGAGGCAGAGCCTTCCAGTGGCCCCCATCAAAAGGCTGTGGACTGGCCTGATCAGCTGTCGATCGATGCCGCTATAGCGCTGAGTGCGGCTACTGATCCGTCCGCAATGGCACGGAGGTTCTCAGTAATTTTCGGTAGTGGCCAGTTCCACCAGGCAAGCTCAACGAGGGTTCGGATGTCCTGTTCTTGGTACCTGCGCCTGATAATCGTGGCCGGGTTTCCTCCTACAATTGCGTAGTCAGGCACGTCCTTAGTAACCACAGCTTCTGTGGAAATCACGGCACCATGGCCGATCCGCACCCCTGGCATGATCGTTGCGTTCGCGCCGATCCAGACATCGTTGCCAACTATTGTGTCCCCACGGGAGGGTAGATCTGTGATCAGATCACGGTGTTCGCCCCACGCCCCGCCCATGATGGGGAACGGATAGGTGGATACTCCGTTCATGCGGTGGTTCGCACCATTCATGACGAACATGGTGCCGGAGGCAATGGCGCAGAACTTCCCGAGCACCAGCTTCTCTGGACCGTAGTGATGGGTGACGTTCCTGGTCTCAAATTCAGCGGAATGCGGAGGATCGTCATAGTAGCTGTACTCCCCAACCTCAATCAGTGGGTTCTGAATCAGCGGTTTGAGGAAAACCACTCGGTCCTGCCCCGCGATTGGATGGATCTGCATGGGGTCAGGAGCGCCAACGGTAGACATCCCGTTAGCTTAGCCCGTTGGGCTGATATACCCATCTGGGAGCCAAGAAGAATCTGATGACAGGACCGGCCCGCAAGGGGACATGAGTTACTCGCGGACTTCTTCCCGTACCGGTTTGAGATGGCTAGGCACCGCTTTTCCCACCATGGCCGGGAATTCGCAGCTGAACTCGCCCTTATATCCGAAGAGGAAACCAAAGTAGGGGTTGCGTACCTGCATCTGGACGGTGAACACCCCACGTGCCTCGTCATAACCTTCGTAGAGGTCCGCCGTGCCGGTGCCAATCCGCGGAAAGTTGAAGGCCACGGGTCCCTCATAAAAACGCTGGCCAGTGGTTTGCAGGTGCAGGGAGCCATCATCAAGAACTTTTAGGACAAGATCCGTGGCTAGATGCTGGTGAGTGCCGAGATAGTCCACAATGGTTCCACGCGCTTTGCTGTACACCATGGTGGCGTCAAAGCGGCGCTTCTTCGCCTTCTCTGCCCTGGCGCTGGGCATGTCCAAGGTCCGGACAAAGGTCACGGTGGGACGGCCAAAACCATCAACGTAAGGATAGTTCTCCACCGTGAACGGGATGTTATTTCCGTGGTCAGGGAACAAGATGTTGCGGAAGGCACCCAAACGCAGAAATGGTACCGTCCACCAGGCACCGCGCCGCACCTGCGTGAAGACTCCCGTCCCCACGCAGCCATAGCCGGCTTCAACACCCACACCGAAGCGCTTTTGCATCATGGGGTGCAGCCGTTGAAAGTCTTCGCCCAAGGCAGTTTCAAAAATTGATGCCACGAGCTTTCCTATCCCTGCCGGCCGGTCCTGGTGTTTGATTGTTCGGGTTCTTGTAAGTCTGCGAGAGCAGCAAGGGCACGTGCTGCCTGTTCATCAGGTGCGCGGCGCAGGCAACGCCCAGCCCGCGGGACGGACCAATGCCTTGGAAACAGAAGAGCGGCAACGGCAGCCCCGGCACCCAGCGCTCCCAAGCCCGCTTCTTGCTTCTGCACTGCCCGGACCAACAAGCCGGCGCCGGCAAGTACCCCGCCTGCACGGACACCCGCGTCAAGGAACCAGCGGTTGCGGGCAGTGCGCGGATCCAGATCCGTCTCGGCCCACAGCCGGAGGCGGTCAAAGCTGATGGCCGTAGCCCAGCCGAGCGCCGGACGGATGAGACGCACATCCACGGCTTTCCCGACGAGGCCCATCCCGGGCCTGTAGTTGTAGCCGGTGACGAAGCGGAGCCCGCAGCTGGTGGGGATGTAGCGCCAGTAGCCTGAACCCGGGCCGATGGGTGAAAGCGAGTCGGCGGTGTCAAACTTCAGCACCGAGGTGGCTTGGCCATCCGCACGGTGCCGGTGGCCGAGGGAAGTCCCCGTACCTCTGATCGCATGGAAGGGCAGCAGGAATTCGTAGCGGAACCGGACCTGTCCCTGCTCGTCCTGGTCTAGGGGAATGATGCGGGAGAACCGCAGGTCCCAGCGCGGATGTTTCTCCGGGTTCTGACTCAGCTCCCACACACGCTCCATGGAGGCCCGGATATGCGCTTCCACGTACAGTGGTTTCCCGGGTTTCCCCAGTTTCCCGACTTTTTGCTCTCGCCCCAGAGTTCTCCCCATCAAGCCATCTTATGGGCCCAGCGAATGAGCCCAGGCAACGGCAGGCATCGAACGCAGTTACTCCATCTCATGCCTGTAGCCCTTCCCTTCTCCGATTGCCAACCCAGGCCTGCCGCCCTAGCTGCGCCTAGACGTGGTGCAGGCACCGGGTGACAACGCCCCACACGGCAGCCTCGCCAGTCAGGAAAAGCACCTCCGCAGCAGCCGGGGACGGAGCAGTGGCGGGCGCGGTGAGCAAGGAGGTCACGCCGTCGTGCATGGAAAGGCGGCGGATGAGCAATTCACCCTCCACAACCACCACCACCACGGAGCCGTCACGCGGGGTGAGCGCCCGGTCCACGATAATCTCATCGCCGCTGGCAATGCCGGCACCGGCCATGGAATCGCCAGCCACACGCATGAGGAATGTGCTGGTGCGGTCACGAATCAGGTGGCGGTTGAGGTCGATCCCGCCGTCGAAGTAGTCGCGGGCGGGCGAGGCGAAGCCTGTGGGTTCGGCGCTCTGATGTCTGGGTGCGGGCACGTCCATACCAAACACAACACCACCGCCTAGAACAAAGATTCGAAACATAAGCGTATCACTGCTCAGGCAGCGCCGTTTGGTGCTGCGGGGTGCGCGTTCTACGGTTGGAGTTGTGAATGTTGCAAGCACTGTCATGCCATGGGACGGCCACCGGCGGGGCAGCACCGGGTACCGCCGGGTACTGGCCGCGCTGGCATGTGCCGGGGTGGCGACATTCGCTCAACTGTATTCATTGCAGGGCCTGCTGCCCCTTGTTTCACGGGATCTAGGAGTCACAGCGGCGCAGGCCTCGCTGACGGTTTCCATGGCAACGATCGGGCTGGCCGTGGCCGTCCTGCCGTGGTCCTTCGCCGCCGATCACTGGGGCCGGATCCGCACCATGGGCTTTGCCGTTATTCTGGCCACTGTGTTTGGCCTGCTGGTCCCGGCGGCCCCGAACTTTGAAATCCTGCTCCTCCTGCGAGCGCTGGAAGGCGCAGCCCTGGGCGGCATACCGGCCCTGGCCATCGCCTACCTGACGGAGGAAGTCAGCCGCTCCAACGCTGCTGCCGCCGCCGGGGCCTACGTTGCCGGGACAACGCTGGGCGGGCTTTTTGGCCGCCTGCTGGCAGGGCCCGTCGCCGACCTCGCCGGCTGGCGGATAGGCACGCTCGCCGTCTCCCTCTGTGCAGCGGCCGCCGCCGTGGCGTTTCTGCTATTGGCACCCAAGCCCAGGGGGTTTGTGCCGTCCCCGAGGGAAGGGTTTGGCTCCGTGCTGGGCAAGCTCCTGCCACAATTGCGCAGCACTTCACTGTTGGCGCTCTACGCCCAGGCATTCCTGCTGATGGGCTCCTTTGTCAGCGTGTACAACTACTTGGGGTTCCGGCTCGAAGCGCCTCCGTACTTGTTCCCGGCGTCGGCCGTGGCGCTACTGTTTCTGGCGTACCTGGCCGGGACGGTGTCCTCGCGCATGGTGGCCGGCGTGGCCGCCCGCTGGGGCCGGCGGGCCGTGCTCTTGGTATCCGCCGGGGTCATGGCCGCCGGATTGGCCATGACGTTGGCGGCCCCGATCCCCGTCATTCTGGTGGGGCTGGTCCTCTTCACGGCCGGGTTCTTTGGTGCCCACAGCATCGCCTCGGGGTGGACTGGCGCCTTGGCGCTCATGGGCCGGGCGCAGGCCTCATCGCTGTACAACCTGAGCTATTACGCCGGCTCCAGCGTGGTGGGTTGGAGCGCGGGGTTGGTTTTCCAGCAGTTCGGCTGGACCGCGATGGCCGGCGCCTTGGCAGTACTGATCGGCCTCGCCGTAGTTGCCGCGGTGACGCTGCTGCCGCGGTCTGCCGGGCGGGCGGGCGGCCCCCGCTAGGCGCTAGGGGCTGCCGGCGCCACTAGGCGCTAGGCGCGGGCGGAGCCGTGGCTGATGGCCGCCCTGGATGTATTGTTGATCGTGCTGCTGAGCATTGCCGCGGTCCTGTTTTTAGCGTTGCAGTCATGGCTGGCCGCCACTGTGGTCCGGCGCGTGGTGGGCGTGCACCGATACCAACACCACCGGGCTGGATGCCTCACCCCTGGTGGCGCTGCTTCTGCTGGTCCTAGCCGTGTGCTGGATTTTTGCCGTGGGTGTGGCTGTGCTCGTGTTCATCGAGGCGGCCTTCCCCACCGGCACATTGCCATCCCTCGGGCATTTTTTCACTGATGCGAAGGCACGACGGCGGCGCACCCGGCGGTATGGGCGAGGTCATCTCCATCGCGGTGCAGCAAGGGCTCGGTTCACGGCTGCGCGGCTTCGGCCGGGACGACGGGTTCGGCCAAGAGGCGAAAACGGCCCGGGCCCTGCGCCATGCCTTGGACGAAGCAGGGGTCGCGTTCGTCAAGCTTGGTCAGATGCTCTCCACCCGGCGTGACCTTTTGCCGGAAGCGTTCATCAAGGAACTAGAACTGTTGTAAAGTGACGCCTCCCCTGCCCCGTGGGAATTCATTGAACCAGCCATTGAAAAGAGTCTGGGCCAGCCACTGCCGGCGGTCTTCTCCTACGTGAACCCGGTGCCGCTGGCCGCAGCCTCGGTCGCACAGGTGCACCAGGCCACCTTGCTGGACGGGTCCGACGTCGTGCTTAAAGCCCAACGCCCCGGATCAGGTCACCCTGGACACGGACATCATCTTGCGCCTGGCCCGCTGGCTGAACACCACCACGCCGTGGGGCAAGTCGCTGGGTGTGCTGGCGCTGGCCCGTGGCTTTGCCGATTCGCTCGAGGAGGAGCTCGATTACCGGATCGAGCTGAATAACATGCGCAGCATTGAGGCGTCGCTGGCACACTCGGGCAAGTTCTCCGTCACTGTCCCGCACGCCTGTCATCAGCTCTCCAGCGAGCGGCTGCTGGTCATGGAACAGCTGCCAGGGAGCCCCGTCAGTTCCGCCGGCACACTACTAACTGAGATCTCCGGCGGCGAGCGCACGGCCCTGGCGCAGACCCTACTGGGCGCCACGCTGGAGCAGATCATTTCCGACGGCGTCTTCCACGCAGACTTACACCCCGGCAACATTTTCATCACCCCCGAAGGCACACTGGGGCTGTTGGACTTCGGCTCCGTGGGCAGGCTGGACCCAGCCACACAGACCGCGCTGGGCATGATGCTCTACGCCATTGATAAGCACAACGCCGCCGGGGCCACGGACGCCGTGATCGAACTGCTGGACCGGCCCGAGAATCTGGATGAGCGTGCGCGTCTTGAACGACCCCTCCGACCGCCGCTTCCTCACCGGCCTGTTCCAGCAGCTCATTGTTGCAGTGCTGGCAGGATCCGCAGTGCTGGGCGCCATCTTGCTGATAACCAACAACGGCGGGCCTGCCCTCACTGAGGGCATCAACCTTTACGGTTTCTTCGGCTTCGTCCTGCTGTTCCGCGGGTTTGTGCTGGGCATGCGCGCCCTCATGCTTGTTTTCAAACGCACCTCGGACGAATAACGCAAAGGCGCCCGGCGGCAGTACCAGCCCGGCGGCGAGCTGGCTGCGGCAGTACCAGCCCGGCGGCGAGCTGGCTGCGGCAGGCGCCATCCGCCGTCGAACGTGCTTGGATTGAGTCATGTCCACACTCATTGTGCTGCGCGGCAATTCCGGCTCTGGCAAGAGCACCGTGGCCCGCGCGCTGCAACGGGAACTGGGTGCGGTGTGGATTGAACAGGATTACCTCAAGCGCACCGTGCTGGGTGAAAGTGGCAACTATTCGCCGCTGAGCGTGGAGTTGTTGGAGCAGTCGGCCGCGCTGGCGCTGGCACACGGGCGTACTGTCATTGTGGAGGGCATGCTGAACCCGCGAAAATACAGCTGCGTCCTGCACCGCCTGTGCGGCGGACATTCTGGCCGATGCCTGTTTTACGCCTGGGACCTGAGCCTGGCTGAGACGCTGCACCGGCACGCCACACGCCCGGGGAAGCAAATGGACTTCGGGGAGAAACAGATGCGCAGCTGGTACCGGGGCTGGGATCCGCTCGAGGGAATCGCCGAACGGCGCATCACAGCGGAGGAAAGTGCGTTGGAGACCGTGGCGCGCATTGAGCGCGACGTCCTCCAGGAGTGAGATTTGGCGATGGGAGCCATGGAAGCGCTGAAATATGTGCTGCGCACAATCGATCCGTGAGATAAGGCTGCTTTGGGACGTCAGTGCAGCCTTATCTCACGGATCGATTCACGGGCACACGCGTAGAGCCGCGAAGCTACGCGGTCAGGCCCAGCTGGCTCATCCGCCTGGAGTGGTTGCGGGTCAGCGTACTCAAAATGGTGGCAATGTCGGCCGCGGCCTGCTCTTGCGTGGCATCAGCTCGCAACCCCATCAAGAAGCTGTGCTTGGCGCCGATCCGCTGTACCTGCGTCAGAGCCTCCCCCACCAGGCGGCGCCCCCACAACGCCAGACGGGAGGACAACCGGGGGTCCTGGGCCAGCATCTTCTTCAACAAGGTGGTCAGTTCCTGCAACTGCTCATCGCTGGTGCGCACCTTGGCTACGGCCTCACGGGTGGACTCATCCAGACGCTCGGCTATAGCCGCGTAAAACTCTTCCGTGATGGCCTCCACCACATAGGCCTTCATCAAGGATTCATGCCAGTCCGCGGGCCGGGTCCGTTCGTGAAAAGAATCAACCATGCGCTGATAAGGAGCCATGGCCAGTTCCGGGTCCATGCCCATTTCCACCAGCCGGGCGCACATGGCCTCATAGTGGCCAAATTCTGCAACAGCCATTTTCCCCAGAACCGCCCTATCGGAGAGCGACGGGGAGTGACGGGCATCAGTAGCCAACCGCTCAAAGGCTGAGAGTTCGCCATAGGCGATGCTGCCCAGCAAATCCACCACAAAGTTGTCATAGCGGGCGCTCAGTTCACCCGCGGAAACACAATCGTCAGGCTCGGACGCTGAAATACTCATAGACACCAGCGTAGTCCGTGCCGCGCCGCGCTCGTTCCGGCGGGGAATCGTTTACGCTGAAATAGTGCCGTACTCCTACATTGGCGTTAGACGCAGCGCCGCGCAAGCCTCCCTTGCCCAAGCCCTAGCCGCCTTGAGCGAGGAATTCAGACTGCCGGACGGATTTGGCCCGGAGGTGCTGGCGGAGGTTGAAACGGTCATCACCGGCCACCAATTGCCCGCACCGGATCTGACCGCTTTGCCCTTCATCACCATTGATCCGCCCACGTCCTTGGACCTGGACCAAGCCATGTATCTGGCGCGCAGCGGTGACGGCTACGTGGTCTATTACGCCATTGCTGATGTGCCCTCCTTTGTCCCCGCTGGCGGTCCGCTGGATACCGAGACACGCCGCCGCGGCCAAACCATTTACACCCCCGGCCAGCGCATCCCGCTGCACCCGCTGCGCCTGAGCGAGGGCGCCGCGAGCCTCTTCGCCAATGATCCGCGCTCGGCTTACGTCTGGGAAATCCAACTCGCAGCGGATGGTTCCCAGACCAGCTGTTCGGTCCAGCGCGCCACTGTGCAAAGTATTGCCAAGCTTGGTTATGAGCAAGCTCAGGAGATGTACGACGCCGGAACCGGGCCATCCGCTGTGGCTGGCATCTTGGCGCTTTTGGCTGAGATTGGGACAAAACGCATCGCGTTGGAACGGGCCCGCGGTGGTGCCAGCCTGAACGTACCGGCACAAGAAGTTGAGTTAGTTGAGGGCAAGTACGTGCTTGAGTTCCGCCCCAACCTGCCCATCGAGGACTGGAACGCGCAAATTTCACTACTCACAGGGATGGCTGCGGCCCAGGTCATGATTGAGGGCAAGGTGGGCATATTGCGCACCATGCCGGCCCCTGACGCGGAAGCCATTGCAGCGTTCCGCCGTCAGAGTCTCGCGTTGGGCAAACCGTGGGGTCATGACATGGCTTATGGGGCGTACTTACGCACGCTGGATACGGCAGATCCGAAGCATCTCGCGTTGATGCACGCCGCCACCACACTGTTCAGGGGCGCCAGCTACACCCCGTTCAACGGAACCGTCCCGGAACAGATTTTACAGGCGGCCGTTGCGGCACCCTACGCCCACACCACCGCGCCGCTGCGCCGGCTGGTGGACCGTTTTGTACTGGCCATTTGTGCCGCTCTCTGCGCCAATGAGGCCGTTCCGGAATGGGCTACTGCCGCACTGGACGAACTTCCAGAGATCATGGCCGCCTCGAATCAGCTGGCCAACAAGGTGGACAAGGCAGCCATTGACACAGTGGAGGCCGCACTGCTCAGCCATCAGGTGGGAGGCGAGTTTGACGCCGTGGTACTTGCCGGGCCCAAGAAGAACGGGCACACCACCAAAGCAGCCGCAGCCCGCTCCTTTATCCAGATCACGGTGCCGGCCGTGAGTGCATATTGTGAAGGTGATCTGGAGCCGGGTTCGGTAGTTAGGGTCAAACTGGAGTCCGTGGACATCGCCACCCGGAAGGTGAAGTTCGTTCTTGCACAAGCCGCCACCCCTGTCATATGAGCCTGGGCAGCAAATTTTTTCAAGTGGTAAGGCTAGACTGAGGGTGTAGACATGGATGCCCGGTCGTTGATTATTAGTATTTGTTTCAACAAGCCCGCCCCTACGCGCGTCTTATCAGCTGTTCCCATACCCGCCTTTCTGGCTTTGGGACGGCACGAATTTGCAAGCCCGCGATCGGCTTCCCCTAAGGTAGTGCCGCTGTTCTGCGGTTCCGTGAGGCCTCTTGTGCCCGCGTTGAGCCCGGTTGGCGGCACCTTGTATAGACGAATTGAATGGTAAGCATTTGAGCATTGAAACAGATTCCCTGCTGCAAGCAGAGGACAGCAACGAAAAAGTTGAAATTGACGGCACGCTCAGCAGTAACGAGCCGGCACGCCAGGAAGAAAAGGAAACGTTCGCCAGTTTTGGCGTGCACCACGAGATTGTTTCCTCCCTCACGGAAGCCGGGATCACCCACCCCTTCCCCATCCAGGCCATGACACTGCCCATCGCCTTGACGGGCCATGACATCATTGGCCAGGCCAAGACAGGTACCGGCAAGACGCTGGGCTTCGGCATCCCCGCTCTTAACCGCATTGTGGCTCCCAAGGATGAGGGCTTTGAAAAGCTGGCAGCCCCGGGCGCACCCCAAGCCATGATCATTGTGCCCACGCGTGAACTGGCTGTCCAGGTTGCCGGCGACCTCACCACAGCGTCCAAGCACCGTGGCATTCGTATCGCCACCATTTACGGCGGCCGTGCGTACGAACCCCAGGTCGAAGCCCTGCAGAAGGGTGTGGAACTTGTTGTTGGCACCCCCGGCCGTTTGATCGATCTGCTCAAGCAACGCCACCTGAACGTCAAGCACGTTCGCATGGTCATCTTGGATGAGGCCGACGAAATGCTGGATCTGGGCTTCCTACCGGATGTTGAAACGCTGATTGCCGGCACTCCGGCGGTCCGCCAGACCATGTTGTTCTCGGCCACCATGCCCGGCCCTGTAGTGGCCATGGCCCGGCGCTACATGACCCAGCCCACGCACATCCGTGCGGCTGATCCGGATGACGAGGGCCTGACCAAGCGCGATATCCGCCAGCTCATCTACCGCGCCCACAACCTAGACAAGATCGAGGTCCTGGCCCGGATCCTGCAGGCCAACGGCCGCGGCCGTTCCATCATCTTCACCAAGACCAAGCGCACCGCCGCGAAGGTTGCCGAGGAACTCGTTGACCGCGGCTTCGCCGCCGCTGCCATTCACGGCGATCTGGGCCAGGGTGCCCGCGAACAGGCCCTGCGTGCCTTCCGCAACAACAAGGTGGATGTTCTTGTTGCCACAGATGTTGCTGCCCGCGGCATTGACGTTGATGATGTCACGCACGTGGTCAACTACCAGTGCGTTGAAGACGAGAAGATTTACCTGCACCGTGTGGGCCGTACGGGCCGCGCCGGTAACAAGGGTACGGCCGTGACGTTTGTGGACTGGGATGATATGCCCCGCTGGGCGCTCATCAACAAGGCCCTGGGCCTGAGCGTACCCGAACCCATAGAAACGTACTCCTCCTCCCCGCACCTGTACACGGATCTGGATATTCCGGTGGGCACCAAGGGCCGTCTGCCGCGCGATAAGCGCACGCACGCCGGCATTGACGCCGAGGTTCTGGAGGATCTGGGCGAGACAGGCAAGCGCAATTCCCCCAAGGCAGATTCGGGCCGGGGCCCCCGTGAAGGTGAGCGGGGAGGCAACCGTGGAGGGAACCGCTCAGGGGCCCGCCATGGTGAGAAGCGCCGTGATGAGAGCCGCACGGGGGATAAGCGAAGCGATGAGAGCCCCACAGGCGAGAAGAACGACGGCGGCCGCAACCGCCGCCGGACATCCTCCGCAGCGCCTGCCCAGGCGCAGAGCTCTCCGGTTGAGGCAGGCGCTCCTGCGGATGCTCCCCGTGCACGGCGCACCCGGACCCGCCGCCGCAATGGCGAGACAGTGAATAAGCCCGCTACGGGCGAATAAGCACCCCGACTAAACACCGCTTAAAGAACTTTGCTCCCACCACCCGTTCCGGGTTGTGGGAGCAAAGTTCTTTAAGCTTAAAACAGTAGGCTCCTGGATCAGTCGGCCACTGACTAGATCAGCGGGCGGCCCTCACGCTTGGCTGCCCGAATTTCTTGGATGAATGCTTTGCCCAGGACATAGAGCACCCCGGCCACAATGACGGGCCAGATCAGGATGTAAAGGGTCAGAAAAAATACGCTCATGCCTGTTCCCTACGCTTTCTTTTCAAGAAGTGACCCGGAGTCGGTGTGGTCAGCTTCGGCGCGGTCGTCGAAGTCGCCAATGCGCTTCTTGATGCTGTCGAAGTCGAACGTGGCGTTGTTGCTAAAGCACATGAAGTAGCAGACAAGGGTACTGACGGCGTAGGCCACGAGCGAACCGGACAAGACTGTGTAGCCGTGCAAGAAGCCGATGGCGAAGGGTGCCGCGGCCACCATCGCCACACCGGCCACAATCTTGGCGGTCTTTAGCCCAAAGAAGCCAAAGGCCATCAAGCCCAGCACCACACCGATGCCAATGACCGAGAGCACATCAACAATGATGCCGGTGGCACCGGTCATGGGTATCCATTCGAAACGGATCGGCAGGAAGAAGGCCAAAGCCACCAGGACCGAGACCGTGAACGCCTTGTTGGTGACCTTTTGCCAGTAGAAACTGGCGATGACGGGGAACACCAGGGCACCCCACAGTGCACCGACAAAAACCAGCAAGTCCAAAATATTCAGCTTGCCGCTGGCGAAGTATAGGCCCGCGCCGGTGGCCACAATCATGGTGATGCGGCCTACGAACAGCATGGTCTTGGGATTCGCTTCACCCTTCTTGGCAATGTTTTGCCCGTAGATATCGGCCATCATGATCGAGGACATGGCGGAGAGGTCCGAGTCCGCCGTCGAGGAGAGCGCGCCGATGATCATGATCAAGAAGATGCCCAACAAAACGGGACTCAGGTAGGTGGCCGCCATCTGCGGGATCAGGTTATTCGTATCCCCATCCAGCGGGGCAACGCCAGCGTACAGGGCCATGACACCGAGCATGCCAATGCCAATGATCGTGGCCCCGTAGCCCACGGTGGCCGTGATAAAGGTCTTTTTGATCAGATCCTCACGGACGGCAAAGAGGCGCTGCGCAATGGTCTGGTTGCCAATGGCGTACGCCAGAACGGCAGCAATGTACGGGGCGCCCTGGTTCAGGAATGCCTCGGAGGAGAAGAAGTTGGACTGCTGCGGTGTCAGCTTGGACGCCCCCGTCACCAACATGTCCGTGCCACCCGCGGCAAAGAACACCACCGGGATGATGATGACCACAGCACCCAGCATGGCAAACACCTGGATGGCATCGGTGAGCACCGAGGCACGGAATCCGGACCACAGCGAGTACAGCAGGATTCCGCCACCAATGAACAGGATGCCCTGGGTGAAACTGAAGGGCGAAAGCAGCGAAATTAGTGCCCCGCCGGCAATGAAGTTGGAGGTGATACTGACCATTGAGCCAACAATGTTGGACCCCGCAAGCATGAGCTGGCTGGACTTGCCGTGGCGTGCGTACATAACCTCAGCCAAGGTGTGGGCTTTCGGTGCCACTGCCCGGATCCTCTTACCGAAGGGGTAGATGAACAAAATCATCAACGCCCCCCACAGGCCGTAGTGGATGGGCCCTGAAATCCCATAGGTGTATCCGGAGGTGGCTGAGGCGTACATTGAGGACGCCCAGATCCACGTGGCCGTCATACTGCCGGCCGAAATGCCGAACCCCACCTTGTTCCCGGCGGTCATGTAGCCGTCTGCATTTTCTTTTTTGCGACCAATGAACAAAGTCATCATGAAAGTGCTGCCAAAAAACAACACTAAAAGCCCTATTACTGTCCAGCCCCCAAGCTGGTGAAGTCCTGCGCCATCCGGCACCATGCATATCCTCTCGCAAGGACGGAACTCACCGGCATTCCGCCACAAAATAGCGTGCGCCGCCCAAAAAGATGCATAAGCAATCCGGTGAAGGATCCAACAGGCGCACTTCCCCGCCCGGGACCAGCCGCCAAGGCAAGCAGTTTTATCTGCGCAGGCGGCCCAAAGCAGAGCACCGACAAGGTGCATCCACTACCGGAAATTCAACGGCTGACGTTCAGCCGGCAACGGGAATACAACGGGCTCGAGAGCAGTGTTGATTGCCCAGTCGAACCAATAACGTGCTTCACACTAACAGCCTCAGTCTGCGCCATGACGGATATTACGAGCATCAAAGGATAACAATGATGCAACCATTGGGGCTATGGCAGGAAGGGCGCCGTTCCTGTGCCCCACTCCAGAAGCCGTTCCAGTGCGTCGGGTGAGGTGAGGTTTTCGCCGAGCAGATTGGGTTTTCCCGCCCCGTGGTAATCGGAAGAGCCTGTCATAAACAGTCCGCGCTCACGGGCAAGCACCCGCAGCCACGCACGTCCCTCGGGAGGATTGTCCCGGTGCTCAACCTCCAAACCCAGCAGGCCGGCGTCGATCATGTCATGAAAAATCTCAGGTTCAACCACGCGGCCCCGGCCCGTAGCCACGGGATGGGCAAAAACGGGCACGCCCCCGGCGGCGCGGACAAGTTCCACAGCCAGCACCGGGTCCACGGCATAGTGGCTGACAAAGTACCTCGAGTGCGAGGTAAGAATGCTGGCGAAGGCCTCATTGCGGTCGGACACAATGCCTGCCGCCACCAAGGCGTCCGCAATGTGGGGCCGGCCCACGGTGGCACCCGGGGCAACATGGGCACTGACGTCATCCCAATTCAGCGGGTAGTCCTCGGCGAGGCGCTCCACCATGCGCTCGGCGCGAGTCTGCCTGGCCACCTTGGCCTTGGAAATCTCCTCCAGTAGGCCAGGATGGAGGGGGTCTTGGAGGTAGCACAGCAAGTGCACGCTGATGCCTCGAGCTGTTTTGCACGAGATTTCCATGCCTGGAATCAGCCCTACACCGTGCAGCTTGGCGGCGTGCAGCGCTGGGGCCCAGCCATCCGTTGAGTCATGATCCGTCAACGCCATGACATCAAGGCGGGCCGCTGCAGCCGCGGCCACTAATTCGGCGGGCGGCTGTGTACCGTCGGAAACATTTGAGTGCGTGTGCAAATCGATCTTCACGCTCCAAGCGTACGTCGCTTCGCCCCACCTTTGTCCCAATGCGTAAGCGGTGGGAGACTTAAGGGGTGAACCAGACAGAGCAAACCTCCGTGCACCCCGACCCTTCAAGCGAGCTGCCCCTTGAGGAGCGCGTGAACAACCGTTCGCACCGCCCCGATTCGGACGCCTTCCGTACTTTCATGGCCTCCAGCTGGGCCCCCACATCAGCTGAACTCCCGGCCCGCGCCGAGGTGGCAGACCACGCCGCACGCCGCCGCCACGGAATTTCATTACAATTCCCAGGCGAACGCCTGGTCATCCCGGCCGGGCCGCTAAAGGTTCGCTCCAATGACTGCGACTACCGTTTCCGCCCGCACTCCGCCTTCGCGCACCTGAGCGGCCTGGGCGTGGACCATGAGCCCGACGCCGTGCTGGTGCTGGATCCCGTGGCAGAAGGTGAAGGGGACAACGGCTCCAATCACAGAGCCACCCTCTATTTCCGTCCCATGGCTGGCCGGGACACCAAGGCGTTCTACGCTGATTCGCGCAGCGGCGAGTTCTGGATTGGCCGCCGCCCCACCCTGGCCGAATTTGCGGCACAATTGGGACTGCCCACCGCTGACGTTACCGAGTTGGAAGTGGGCATCACCAAAAATGTTGGTGAGACCAGCGTGGGCGGCACCTCCATCCGCCTAGTACGCAAGGTTGATGAGAACATTGACGCACTGGTGGACACGGCCCGCTACAACACTGCAGCGAATCCCGACGCCCTCGATTTCGGGGCGCTCGATGACCTCGACGGCAAGCTGGCGGAAGCCTTGTCCGAGCTGCGCCTGATCAAGGACGCTTGGGAGATTGAACAGATGAAGGTGGCTGTAGCAGCCACCATCAACGGTTTCGAAGACATCGTGAAGGCACTGCCGCGCGCAGTAGCCCACCAACGCGGTGAACGCGTAGTGGAAGGGGCCTTCTTCGCCCGCGCCCGCGAAGAAGGCAACGAGCTCGGCTATGACACCATTGCCGCAGCCGGCAATAACGCCACCGTGCTGCACTGGAACCGCAACACCGGCACCGTCAAACCGGGTGACATGCTGCTGGTGGACGCCGGCGTCGAGGCTGATTCCCTCTACACGGCGGATGTCACCCGCACACTGCCCATCAACGGAAAGTACTCAGAGGTCCAGCGCAAGATCTACCAGGCCGTCCTGGATGCTGCCGATGCCGCCTTCGCCGTAGCCGTCCCCGGACGGAAGTTCCGCGACGTTCACACCGCCGCCATGGAAGTTTTGGCCAGCCGCCTCGCTGACTGGGGCCTCCTGCCAGTTTCTGTGGAAGAGGCACTATCAGCCGATGGCCAGCAGCACCGCCGTTGGATGCCGCACGGCACCAGCCACCACCTGGGGCTGGATGTCCACGACTGTGCCCAGGCCCGAGCAGAGCTCTACCTTGACGGTGTCATCACCGAAGGCATGATCTTCACCATTGAGCCTGGCTTGTATTTCAAGGATGAGGATCTGGCCATCCCGGCCGAGTACCGCGGCAACGGCGTGCGCATTGAGGATGACATCCTCATCACCGCCAACGGGCCCGTGAACCTCAGCGCGGCACTGCCCCGCACCCCGGATGACGTCGAGGAGTGGATGGCGAACCTCTCCGACTAACTCCCCTGGCGCACTTTTGCCGCTGCTTGCCGTACCTTGCCGCAGGACTTCCTGAGGCATAATGCGCCAAGCGGCGGCATTTTTGCCTTTCAAGTACGACGCCGGGAGCCCGCCTCACGCTGCTCTCACACCCCGGCGATGAGCGCCTTGAGTGCCGTGACATGGTCCTGGTAGGCGAGTTGTCCTTCGGGAGTCAGCGCCGCCCATGTCTTGACCCGTCCCTTGCCTGTTGGTTTGCTCAGCGTGAGGTAGCCGGCATGTTCTAGGACCTTCAAGTGTTTGCTCGTCACGGAATCGGCCACGCCAAGCATGTCCCTGATAGTGCCGAATTCAGCTTGGCTGACGCCGCTGAGGAACGCACAGATCTGCAGCCGGTTGGGAGCATGGATGACCTCGTTGAGTTGGACGGTCACAGCTTCTCCCGCAGCTGTTTGCGCAGTGCCACGTCGAAGCCCCGGCCAAAGACATTCACAGCAACAAAAACAACGATTCCGGCCACCCAGGCCGGCCAGTCGAGCCCCTTCTCGGCGTGAAAATAGTACGCACCGGCCATGCCGCCAACCATGACCACAAGCAGGGGAAGCGTCCACCAGCTGGCCTTGCCTGCCGTGAGGCCGTTGATCCACATCCCGGTCTTCTTTTTATATGCACCCATGAGGACGCCCAGGCCTAGGAAATACACCACGGTCACGGCGATGATTGCCACGGTACCACCGGTCGTGTATGTCACAACAAACACAGCCGCCAACAACCCCAACACTGGGTGATACCACCACGGACTAGTAAGCCGTTGCGCAGCATTGCTTCTAGCGCTGGCGATGGCGGTCAGTGCTTCTTGGGCCTCGCGGGCTGATTGATTTTCCATAGTGGAAAGTCAAGCACATTCCATAACGGAAAGTCAACGGCGCCTCCCCACCGCGCTGGCGCGGCGATCCCCGCCCCGCCCGCCACCGCTGCACTCCGCGTCCTCCCCCTGAGGATCGAGTACGCGCCCATATTAAGGTACGACGGCGGGAGGTCACCTTTTCACAAAAAGGTGACCTCCCGCCGTCGTACCTCAGATGGGGCTACTTCAGGTGGGGCTACTGCTGCGGCCCGTTGGGCTCCTCGGGAGCAGAAGGCGCCGGCGCGGGCTCTACCCGGATGCCGTACTGCGGGCGGCCATCCGGCAGATCATGGAACTGGCCCCGGGGAGTGGCCCCTGACTGGGCTCCGTCAGCGTCCTGACCCGCGTGAGCTGTCTCAGCACCAGGCTCAGCCGGCGCATAGGGGTCATGCCAACCCTCGGGGCGGGAAGGAGCTTGCTGCGTCGATGCAGGGGGCTGAACGGGCGGACGGTAACCGCCTTGTCCCTGAAAAGTGTGGGGCCGCTGTGCCGTGGAGTTCATGGGTAGCTGGGTCAGCAGGCGGCGTGCTTCACCGGCCACATCGGGGGTGACAATCACGTCATAGCTGGAAGCTAACACCTGGTTGGTGGAGGTGAAGTCACGCTTACCGCGCTGTGCCGCGTAGCCAATGATCGCGAAAAGCATCCACAGGGCAGCACCGAGGAATACTGAGGTGATGACATTGATGTACGGGGCACCGCCATTGCTTCCTGAGTCAAAGAAGCTGAGCATGACGCCAATGAACAAGCCAAACCAAGCCCCTGTCATGGCTCCAGTGAGGGCCACCCGGGGGTAGCTGAGCTTGCCCGTGACACGTTCCACCATTTTCAGATCGTTGCCCACAATGGAAACGTGCCGGACGGGGAATTTCTCATCGGCTAAGTAATCGACCGCTTTCTGCGCATCCAAGTAGGAAGTATAAGAACCGATTGTTTCTCCAGCGGGAACAATGCGGGCCTCATCCAGGGGTCGAGAGCGTCCAAAAAGGTTTGCCATCTCTCTATTGTCCCCCATTTTCCTGCACGTTGGCTGGAGTATCGCTGGCAGTGAAATGAACAATGTCAGTGTGCCTGCTCCGATTCTTCGGCACGGGCGCCACTTTTTGCGCTTCGTTGGGCCTTCCTGTTGGGCCATTCTTTGGCATGGGAAGTAGCCTGTAAGAGTGAGCACACAACCTACCCGCATCTTTGTGGCCCGTCTCTTGGGCCTTGACGTCTTTGACCCCCTCGGCGACAGGCTCGGCAAACTCCGTGACGTGGTGGTGTTGGGCCGTGGCGCACAGTCAGCCCCCCACGCAGTGGGCATTGTGGTGGAGGTACCGGGCAAGAAGCGTGTTTTTGTGCCCATGACACGGCTGACTTCCATGGACCAATCACAAATTATTTGCACAGGACTAGTTAACTTGCGCCGCTTTGAACAGCGCGGGGCCGAGCAACTGGTTCTGGGCGGCATTTTTGACCGCAAGGTGACGTTGGTGGACGGTAGCGGCTTTGCTGTTATTGAAGACATTGCCATGGATAAGCAGCGTCACGGGGACTGGCTGGTGACCAAGCTATTTGTGAGGCGTGGTGCCTCCACCTCACGTCTGCGCGGGCTGCGCCGTGGCCACACCATGCTCATTGACTGGGCCGAGGCCCGCACGGAAGATGAGGCAGAGCCACAAAGCGCCACATTCTTTGTAGCTACACATGAGGATCTCAAGGCTGCCGATTTCGCCGATGCGCTCCAGGAAATGAGTGACAAACGCAGGGTGGAGGTTGCCAGCGAACTCCAAGATGAGCGCCTGGCTGACGTCATGTCCGAGCTCCCGGAAGATGACCAGGTCACGCTGCTCTCCGCATTGGATAATGAACGCGCAGCAGACGTCCTTGAAGAAATGGACCCCGACGACGCTGCGGACCTCCTTGCCGATCTTCCCCAGGCTAAGGCCGAGGAACTGCTTTTGCTGATGGAACCGGATGAAGCCAAGGATGTCCGCCGCCTGCTCCAGTATGCGGAAGGCACCGCTGGCGCACTGATGACCCCTGTGCCGGTAATTCTGCCCCCGGAAGCCACCGTGGCTGAAGCCTTGGCCCATGTGCGTAGTGAAGATATCTCCCCCGCTCTCGCCTCAGCCATCTTCATCTGCCGTCCCCCCTTGGAGACACCCACAGGACGTTTCCTTGGCGTGGTGCATATCCAGCAACTGCTGCGCAGCGCCCCACCGGAACTGTTGGGCACCATTGTGGATAAAAACTTAGAACCTGTCTCGGACCAGGATGACATTTCGGTGGTCAGCCATATTATGGCTTCCTACAACTTGAACTCTCTCCCTGTAGTCAGCAAAGAGGGCCGCCTGGTGGGGGCCGTGACCGTTGATGACCTACTAGATCACCTTTTGCCTGAGGATTGGCGAACCCATGAAGATGGTGCCCCCATCAAGAAATTAGGAGGACGCATTGGCTGAGCGGCATCACGCCAGGGACGGCGGTCTGGACACACCCTTGGAGCTCAAATCTCGGCTCCTGCCCAACCTAACCAGTGATCCGGACCTTTTTGGCCGCTTCGCCGAACGGTTCGCCCGCTACATGGGAACAGCCAACTTCCTGCTGTACATGACCATTTTTGTGATCGTCTGGATCGCGATCAACGTCATTGGCCTCTTTGGACTCAAATGGGACCCCTACCCGTTCATCTTGCTGAACTTGTTCTTCTCCACGCAGGCTTCCTACGCAGCCCCACTGATTCTGCTGGCCCAGAACCGTCAAGATGACAGGGATAGGGTTCAGATTGAGCAGGACCGCTCCCGCAATGAGCGTAATTTGGCTGACACCGAATACCTGACACGTGAAGTGGCCGCGTTGCGGATTACGTTGCGTGAAGTTGCTACCCGTGATTTTGTTCGCTCAGAGCTGCGCGGCCTCTTGGAGGACCTTCTAGCGCTTCAGGGGGATGCTGTGTCCGATTCCTTCGACGGCGGCGCTCAAGACAATGGCGATACCCTGAAGGAGTCGCGTGCAGCAGCGCGCCGGCCTGCCACGAGTTCATTCAAGGCCGTTTCACCCAAAAAATCAGCCAAGGGTGCCGCCCCGAAGCGCCCCACCGATCCTTAAGGCCAGCATTTCATGACCGCCCCGTCCGAATCCGCTCTCCTCGCCGCGCTGGCAACTGTCATTGATCCGGAACTGCGCCGCCCCATCACCGACTTGGGGATGGTTGCCTCCGTTGAAGCGTTCGAGAACGGTGCGGTTACGGCCGGCATTCGGCTCACCATTGCGGGGTGTCCCTTGCGTGAAACCATCACTGCGGATGTCACAGCGGCCCTGTCACAGCTCCACGGCGTCACTGATGTCCGCGTGGAACTTTCTGTGATGACCCCCGAACAGCGCGCCGAGCTCAAGGAACGGCTCAAGGGCAGCACCCCGGAGCGCGGCATCCCCTTCAACGCAGAAGATTCCCTCACCAGGGTCTATGCGGTAGCCAGCGGCAAGGGCGGGGTGGGCAAGTCATCGATCACCGTGAATTTGGCCTGCGCACTAGCGGCCCAGGGATTGCGCGTGGGCATTGTCGATGCGGATATTTACGGTTTCTCCGTGCCCGGGCTAATGGGCATCACACAGGCCCCCACCCGGGTCGATGAAATGATCTTGCCGCCCGTGGCCCATGGAGTGAAAACAATTTCCATTGGCATGTTTGTGGCAGGCAACCAGCCCGTTGCCTGGCGCGGACCCATGTTGCACAGGGCGCTGGAGCAGTTCCTGGCTGATGTCTACTTTGGTGATCTGGACATCCTGCTCCTGGATCTGCCGCCCGGCACGGGAGATGTAGCCATTTCGGTGGCGCAACTATTGCCTAAGGCGGAGATCCTGGTGGTCACCACTCCTCAGGCAGCAGCCGCAGATGTGGCCGAACGTGCCGGCGCCATTGCTGTGCAGACAGGCCAGAAAGTGGCTGGCGTCATTGAGAACATGTCATTTTTGACGCTCCCGGACGGCAGCACCATGGAGTTGTTTGGCTCCGGTGGCGGAGAAATTCTCTCCAAACGGTTGAGTCAAACTGTGAATGCGCCGGTGGAACTATTGGGGCAGATCCCGTTGGATGTTTCCTTGCGTGAGGGCGGCGATGCGGGTCTGCCGATCGTCTTGTCCAACCCGGGATCACCAGCGGCCGCGGCACTTTTGGCCATAGCGGGAAAGCTGGCTGTTCGCCCCCGCGGACTGGTGGGGCGCCAGTTAGGCGTCACTCCCAAATAACGCTATCCCACCAATGGTGCCATTTTGACGTACGCTATCCCACGGTGTGGGATAGCGTACGTCAAAATCAGGCCATTGGTGGGATAGCGTTGAGAATTAGTGGCTGGTTTAGGTCGCTTCAGTGTCGTAAGGGGCCATCTGCCCGGCAGGGAGGCGTTCCACCTCGGGCAACGCGGGTCCGGCGTCGGTTGTTTTATTCGACTCAGCGGAGTCCTTGCCCATCATGCTGGCAATAGCCGCACCCGGAGCCGTCTTGAGCGATTTTAGAGTGTCCAGATCCTCGTCATCAATGAGCGCTTCGCGGATGATGCGGCGGGGATCGTACTGGCGCGGATCGAGCTTCTTCCAGTCGATATCGTCAATATCAACCCCGGCTTCTTCCTTGATGGTTTCGCGCGCGCCGGAAGCCATCTTGCGCACCTCACGGATGAGGTTCTTCAGCTTTTCCACATATCCAGGAAGCCGGGAGGGACCGATCACCAAAACTGCCACAATGACAATCAGGACCAGCTCAGGGGTATTGATACCAAACACGTTAGGAAGATTACCCTCTCAGTACTCAAAGCAACGATTCCTAGCGGTAACGCTTGAAAGTTTACGTACTTGTTCTCTGCACCAGTGATGGCGGACGCCGTCCAGATGATTCTAGCGTGCGCCAGAAATCCTCGGCATCGACAGCAGCGGCTTACGCGCTGGGCGCAGATCCTCACGCCGGTTCGGTGCCCGGTCCGCGAGAGATTCGCGCAACATGGCCCTTCCCCTGTGGATACGCGAGCGAACGGTACCCAGCTTGATGTTCAACGCGTGCGCCACCTCGTCATAGGAGAGGCCTTCCATGTCACAGAGCACAACGGCGGCCCGGAAGTCAGGCGGCAACGCCTCCAGTGCGGCGGCAATGTCCAGGTCCAGATTGTTGAACTCAAAGGTGCGTTCCGGCCCGGGATCGTTCCCTGCCAAGCGGGCCGTGGCATCCTCCGAGAGCGCATCAAAACGGATGCGTTGCTTCCGGCGGGCCTGATCTAGGAACAAGTTGGTGGTGATGCGGTGCAGCCAGCCGTCCAGGGTGCCAGGCTTAAAGTTAGCCAGTGACTTGAACACGCGCACAAAGACCTCCTGGGTGAGATCTTCGGCGTCGAACTTGTTCCCTGTCAGACGGTACGCGAGCCGGAAGACTTTCCCGGAGTGGTTGGCCACTACTTCATCCCACGACGGCGGCATCCAGCCGGCGCTCACAGCGAGTTGGTCCGGGGCGCCTTCTGCAGGGCGGCCGGCCAACGGGGTGGCTGTTGTCATAGCTGCACCTCACGTCTTTGGCTGTTGCTGCTCCCCTCGGAGGGAGCAAAGGAAGATTTCCTTATAGTGTCAATAGTGTGCCAAAGAAAGCTGGCGTTTTGCTGGGTGATGACGTTGATGTACCTGAGTGCGCAGGCAGTAGGCTATAGAGCAGTCACCGCAACAGTTTAGGAAACACTGCCCATGAGTGCCGATAAATCCACCAGCTGGTCCTATACAGAGGGCCTACCCGTGGAAGATGCTGTTCTGCGACGCGCCCGCGAGCGCTCGCATGATCTGGGCTTGTTCCCTGTGAGCCCTGGAGTGGCTGCGGTGCTGACCGTCCTCGCGGCAACGTCCAAGGCCCAGACTGCTGTGGAAATCGGCACCGGCGCAGGCGTTTCAGGTGTAGCCCTGCTGCGTGGGCTCGGGCCCAAAGCTGTGCTGACCACGATCGATCCGGATGTGGACCATCTCAAGGCCGCGCGTGAGGCGTTCACCGAATCCGGTTCCCCCGCCAACCGCACACGCACCATTTCAGGACGCGGCCAGGACGTGCTGCCGCGTTTGAACGACGCGGCCTACGACCTGGTTTTTATTGACGCCGACAAGCCCAGCTTCCCTGACTATGTAGAACAAGCCATCCGGCTCCTGAAGTCCGGCGGGCTGCTGATCATCAACGATGCCCTGGACAAGGATCGGGTTTCCGATCCAGCCATCCGCGAAAGCAGCACTGTGGTGCTGCGCCAAGTGGGCAAGCTGATCCGCGAGCACGATTCCCTGATCTCGGCCATGTTGCCAACAGGCGACGGCCTGCTCTTGGCCGTCAAACGCTAAGCAACGTTTTTGTTGCCCGTTGGGCGTTTAAACAGATCAGGCGGGGCAGCATGTTCGCTGCCCCGCCTGATAAATCTTGTGTTGGAATTACTCCGTCACGCCTACCAAGCACTCTTTGAGGCTAACAGCCTCATCTGCGTTCATCTCCACTACGAGACGTCCACCGCCTTCTAACGGCAGTCGCAGGATCAAGCTCCGACCTTCTTTAGTCACTTCCATTGGACCGTCCCCGGTTCTAGGTTTCATGGCTGCCATCAGGAGTTCCCCTTTTCGTAGTACAAAACCGCATCCGCAGAGCTTTCCCCTGCCAAGCGTCGATGTTGTATCGCTCACAAACTATTATTCCGTATTTCAGTACCCGGGTGCTAATCGTTGCCTCAGCCGGTGACAATCGTGACATTCTTCCTTAGGGCGGCCAGGCCGCTCCGGTGCTGATCGCGGAGAATTGCCACAGCCAAACAACCCACACAATTTCCAAGATGCTGAACATGACCAGCACACTCCACCGGTAGGCACGCGAGTTAGAAATGAATGCCGCAGCAAGGGCCAGCGGAAACAGCGGCAGCAGCATCCGGAACGTGCTCGACTGCGGGTGCAAGACAGCCATCAGATACAGCAGGTACATGCCACACCAAATCTGCAGCTCCAGGCCAATGCGGCGCACGGCACGCGAATTCAGGTAGAGGAAGGCAAGAATCACCAGCAAAACCGGCAGCACCGGTCCCCAGAGCGGACCCACAAGGTCCACCCCAGCGTCGAACCACGGCTTGAACAGCACCAGCGCCGAGCCGCGCCATGCCGTCTCCGTGTCGGTGTAGGCGGTGCGCTCCCCCGTCACCCACCACGCGGTGAGCATCCAGGCGAACGCCATGACTGCGCTAACCACCAAGAGCACTAACCCACTGACCATCTCACTGCCAGGGAAAGGGCGCTCTTTCCGATGCCACCAGCGCAGTCCCACATGGATGGCAACGACGGCGGCAAAGGGCACCCCTGCTGGTCGGGACAGACACAGCAGAATCACCAGGGGGATCGCCGCAACGTACTTTTTCTTGATGAGCAGGTGGAGGGCAGCCGCCAAGAAGAAGATGCCCAGGGACTCGGCATAAGGAACCTGCAGGATGGCAGAAACAGGGAAGGCGGCGAAGAAGGCCACACCCCACAGCGCTGTCCCGGGCAATGCGAAATTCCTAAACAGCAGGTACATCATCAATGCAGCAGCCAACCCTGCCACGGTGGCCACAATGGCCCCGGCGCCCGCCCATTCCAATCCCGTCACCGCACTCAAACCGCGAGCCAGCATGGCGAAGACTGGGTAGAACGCCCATTGGTTGGGCTGCGCCGTACCGTCGTCGTTGCGTGGAATGGTGGTGGGATAGCCGCCGTCGAAAATTCGCTCGTACCACCCGGCATCCCACCTGTTGATGAAGGTCAGGTAATCGGGTTGCCGGCCACCCCAAGGAGACGCCTCAGCGTGCCATGCGGCGCCCAGAAAAATTGCGTAAGCCAACACCCTGGTAGCGGCATAGATCAGCGTTACCTTGATCCACCAGGGAGCCCGCCTAAGCGGCGCCAAGAAGCGGCGGAGCAGGGCATACAGCTCATCATTGATTGTTGGACCCGGTGACGGTTTTACTGGCAGCGTTGGTGACGCCCCGGATGCCACCTCATTCATGGTCATGAATTGTAGCCCCGGCCGCCAGCCAGCAACCGGGCTGGTGGTCATTGACCACACCCACTGCCTGCATCATGGCGTAGGCCGTAGTTGGGCCCACAAATGAGAAGCCGAGCTTTTTCAGGGCCTTGGCCAGTTGCTGTGATTGTGGTGTTTGCGCTGGGATGGGCTCGTCTGCGGCTCTGCGGGTTTGAGGTGCATTCTGCGCCAAGAGTGAGGCGAGAGTGATGCCTTCGGGCAAAGCCAGCAATGCCTTGGCATTGGATATGGTGGCATTGATCTTGAGTCTGTTGCGCACAATGCCGGCGTCATTCATGAGCCGTTCAAAATCGGTTTCATCAAAACTCGCCACACTATGCGGGTCAAAGTTCGCAAATGCTTCCCTGAATGATTCGCGCTTACGCAAGATCGTCAACCAGCTAAGGCCCGATTGGAAAGCCTCAAGGCTCAATCGCTCAAAGAGTTCGCGTTCCACGGACGCTGGATCCCCGGAAACCGGACGCGCCCATTCGGTGTCATGATAGCGCTGATACTGTTCATCGCGCTCCATTCCGCCCCAGGCACAGCGGGCCCTGCCGTCGCTGCCAACCACTGCGTCCACCTCAGGAAGCGGACTCGGTGTGCGCAGGTGCCGGAGAACCAGCATGGGTACTGGCCACAGGCGCGTCCAGCTCCGCAGCAGCACCAGTGTCCGGTGTGCCGGCTACTAACTCTGCAATGCGCAGATCCTTCGCAGCCAGTTCGTCACGCAGCCTGTCCAGGACCTCGTCCACTTGATCCATGCGGTAACCGCGCAACCCTAGGGAGAACCGCAATTTATCAACATCAGCCGGAGCAGGCTCGCCGGGGAGCAGCACTGGTGGCAGGTTCGCTACCGGTGTTGCCAAGACGTCGTCATAAACGGCATTCTCAGTCTGGGGCTTCTTCAAGCCCACAAGGTAAAGTCCGGCAACAGCAGCCACAACCACGGCTAGAAAGATCAAGAAATAGGTCACTAGACCATGGTGCCAGATGCACAGCGGGAATTGAGCAACATGTCCAGACTCGAGTTTCCCCTCGCTGCGACGCGCTGGCGCGGGGTAAGAGAAGGATCCACGCCAGCATCAGCCCTGCAGCAAGGCTCCGTTTCAGCCCTTGGCGGCTACCCTAGTTCCGGCCTTACCTTCCATGACTCGCTGTACGGCTTCCTCAGCCGTGTCAACAAGCTGAACAATATCCAGGTCCCCGGCCGAGACCAGGCCCTGTTCCACCATGACGTCCCGGACCCAGTCCATGAGCGGGCTCCAGAAGGTTTTGCCCAGCAGCACTATGGGGAATTGACTGACCTTGCTGGTCTGCACAAGAACCATGGCTTCAAATAATTCATCGAGGGTACCAAGACCGCCAGGGAGCACAATGAAGCCCTGTGCGTACTTCACAAACATGGTTTTCCGGGCGAAGAAATAACGGAAATCAACGCCCAGTCCAACCCACTCGTTCATGCCTTGTTCAAAGGGAAGCTCTATCCCCAACCCAATGGATAATCCACCGGCCTCGCTTGCACCACGGTTCGCTGCCTCCATGGAACCGGGCCCGCCACCGGTGATGACTGCCACTCCGGCTTCAACCAAAAGCCTGCCCACGTCAACACCGGCGGCGTAGTAGGGCGAATCCGGCTTGGTGCGGGCCGAGCCAAACACGCTGATGGCGGGGCCAATCTCTGCCAGGGCGTCAAAACCCTGAACGAATTCACTTTGGATACGCATAACCCGCCAGGGGTCGGTGTGGGTGAAGTCGCTGCTGTGCGGGGTTTCCAACAGGCGCGCATCGGCGGTGTCGAGACCGGCGCCGTTCTTGCGCCAGATTCCAAATCGTCGCAGTTCGGAGCGGATGGGGCGGCTGGATCCTGTAGGTGCACTCATGCCCCCAAGGCTACTAGTCCCAGCGGAATGGGGTGTGAGCGTGGAGATATTATCTCGTTACCGTTACGATCAGTGCCGATGTGGGGGAATTCACGCCCCTGTCCCCAGAAAATAGATAGATTGAAGGCATGACAAATCCCGTACATGCTCCTGCGCTCGTGGAACTCAAGGATGTAAATAAGCATTACAGCACCCTCCACGTGCTGCAGAATATTAATCTGCAAGTAGCCAAGGGTGAGGTTCTCGTTGTTCTGGGGCCTTCTGGATCAGGCAAGTCCACGCTTTGCCGCACCATCAACAGGCTCGAAACCATTGACACCGGTTCCATCACCATTGATGGCAAGGAACTGCCCAAGGAAGGTAAGGCACTGGCCAACCTTCGCGCCGATGTGGGTATGGTGTTTCAGTCATTCAACCTCTTTGCCCACAAAACCATTCTGGAAAATGTGACGCTGGGACCCATCAAGGTCAAGGGCATGTCCAAGGCCGACGCCGAGAAGCTCGCCTTGAGCTTGCTCGAACGTGTCGGTGTGGGACATCAGTCAGCCAAGCTTCCCGCTCAGCTCTCCGGTGGACAGCAGCAGCGCGTTGCGATCGCCCGGGCTTTGGCGATGAAGCCCAAGGTCATGCTTTTTGATGAGCCCACCAGCGCACTCGATCCAGAGATGATCAATGAAGTTCTGGACGTCATGGTTGAACTGGCTAAAGAAGGAATGACCATGGTGGTTGTCACCCATGAGATGGGTTTTGCCCGCAAAGCGGCGGACAGGGTCATCTTCATGGCTGACGGGCAGATTGTGGAAGAAGCTAGCCCTGAGGAGTTCTTCACCAACCCGCAGACGGCCAGAGCCAAGGACTTCTTGTCCAAGATCCTCACTAACGGGTAACTAACCCTCCCTATTTTTGGCTCGACGAGCCAGTTTGTTCCCGGCCAATATTGGCCGTTTATGAAAGGAAATCTCTTGAAAAAATTTCTCTCACGGAAGAGCCTCAGCGTAGCGGCCCTCCTCACCGCAGCAGCCCTGGCCATGACAGGCTGTGGCGGGGACACCAGCGGCGGTGGCAGCACTGACGGCGGCGGCAAAGACGCTGCTGGCCTGAGCTTTGACGTGGCTAAGGACGTTGCCCTGACCGGCAGCCCCACGTTCGATAAAATCAAGTCCTCAGGTGCCATCCGCATCGGTGTGAAGGAAGACCAGCCCGGCCTGGGCTACCTCAACGCCGCCACGGGTGTGCGCAGCGGTTTCGATATTGAAATAGCCACGTGGATGGCCGCTTCCTTGGGCGTCCCCGCTGACAAGATTGATTTCAAGGCGATTCCCTCGGCCAACCGTGAATCGGCCCTAGCCAATGGCGACGTTGACCTCTACGTGGGTACCTACTCCATCACGGACAAGCGCAAGAAGCTTGTTGACTTCGCCGGACCTTACTTCGTCACAGGCCAGGGCCTGCTGGTGGCCAAGGACAACACGGACATCAAGAGCGAGAAGGACCTGGACGGGAAGAAGGTTTGCTCCGCAACCGGTTCAACCCCCATCCAGAACATCCGCGATAACTTCCCCAAGGCCATCCCGGTGGAGTTCGATATCTACTCCAAATGCGTGGATGCGCTCAAGTCCGGCACGGTTGACGCTGTGACTACCGATCAGGCCATCCTGTTGGGCTTCGCCTCACAGGAGCCTGACAAGCTGAAGGTTGTGGGTGAGCCGTTCACCACGGAGAACTACGGAATCGGTCTGCCCCTGGGCGATACCGCACTGCGTACCTTCTTGAACACCACACTCACTGACGGCAACGCCACGTGGACCAAGATCTTCGATGCCACACTGGGCAAGTCCGGCACCAAGGTTGAGCAGCCCAAGGTTGACCAGTACTAAAAATCTTTGTTCGCGGTTGCGGTGCCCTGGCCTTGCCACGGCACCGCAACCGGTTCATCCTCCAGCCAATTCACTGAAAGCGACACTGCCCTGTGAATGTACTTATTGATAACAGCGAGCTGTTCCTCACCGGTTTCAAGAACACCGGAATTCTCTTTATCATTTCCGCGTTCTTTGCCTTGATTCTTGGCACCATTGTTGCCGGCATGCGCGTCTCGCCGGCACCCGCCATGAGGGCCGCCGGAACGTTTTACGTTAACGCGGTCCGCAACACACCTCTGACGCTAATTTTGGCCTTTTTTGCTTTGGGCTACCCCCAGCTGGGACTGCCCCAGATCAGCTTCATGAATGCCGCCATAGTGGGGCTCTCCCTCTACACGGCGACGTATGTTTGTGAGGCCATCCGATCTGGCATCAATACCGTCTCCGTGGGACAGTCCGAAGCCGCCCGAGCCATTGGCTTGCCCTTTATTCCAACCTTGACGCTGATTGTGCTGCCTCAAGCGTTCCGTTCCGTGGTGCCGCCGTTGTTCAGCGTGTTCATTGCGCTGTTGAAGAACACCACGGTTGCAGCAGGGTTCTCGGTGTTGGAGGCTGGCGCCATCCGTGCCTACCTCAGCGAACGTGGAGAACCCCTGCTGCCCGGACTGCTCTGGGTTGCCTTAATCTTCATTTTGCTAGTGCTCGGCATATTGTCACCGCTGCAGCGCTACCTCGAGAAGAAATGGAAGGTTGCGCGATGAGTTCAGTCCTTTTTGACGTTCCGGGCCCCAAAGCCCGCGCACGCTACGTCTACCTAAATATCATCACGCTCCTTGTAGTGGTTGGCATCATCGGCTTCATCTTGATCCGGTTCTACCAATCAGGGCAGTTCACAGCCCAAAAGTGGGAACTGTTCACTTATCCGCTGGTTCAGCAGAATTTGCTCAAGGCCATCGGTGCCACGCTGAGTGCCTTTGCCGTTGGTGCTGTGGGCTCTCTGGTGCTGGGCATCATCCTTGCCTTCGGCCGCCTCTCCGATACCAAATGGCTCAGCCGCCCCTGCTACTGGTTCACGGAAGTGTTCCGTGCAGTGCCGCTGCTGATCCTGATGATGATCATGTACTACGGGCTCCCCTCGGTGGGGGTTACGGGCATCACACCCTTTATTGCCGTCGTTGTGGGTTTGATCTTGTACAACGGTTCAGTTTTGGCCGAGGTATTCCGTGCCGGCATTGAGTCCCTGCCCAGTGGCCAGCGCGAAGCTGGACTTGCCATCGGTTTGAGCAATGGGCAGGTGCTGCGCAGCATCTTGTTGCCGCAAGCCGTCCGCGCCATGTTGCCAGTCATCATTTCCCAGCTGGTGGTGATCATGAAGGACACCGCACTTGGTTTCCTGATCACCTACAACGAGATTCTGAAATACGCGTCCGATCTCGGCTCGCAGGGCGACTTTGGTTTCCCCGTGGTCCCGGCGCTCATGGTTGCAGCCGTCATCTACGTGGGTCTGTGCCTGATCCTTTCGGGCGTGGCAAAGTTCGTGGAATTCAAGATGTCCTCCCGTGTGAGAGTTATCAAGGCCAAGGTCGGCATCGCCGGCTAGCCCGAACCAAACGCAAGTGCCGGTACCGTTCTTTGTAAAGAACGGCACCGGCACTTTGCTTTGCCCTCCGCCCCACCTTTTGCTTCACAGAGTAGCCGTCAATACGGCGCATGATGGAAGTCCGCCCCAGCTAAACGTCGCTATAAGGCCTATGACGGCATGTCCACCTCAATGACACGGGTATTCACGAGAGCCAGCGGGTCAGTGCGGCCAAACACTCGCGAATGGCCTCAGCGTGTACATGTTCGTTATCTGAGTGGGCCAGCAGCGCGTCACCGGGGCCAAAATTGACGGCCGGGATCCCCATCTCGCTCAGCCGGGCCACATCCGTCCACCCGTACTTGGGCAGAGGTTCCCGGCCCACCGCCGCCACAAACGAGGCCGCGGCCGGAGCGTTCAGACCGGGCCGGGCCCCCGCGGAGGAGTCCGTGCACACCAGCTCAAAGCCGCCCAGCAGTTCACGCACGTGTGCCTGCGCCTGCGCTGGGGTCTTATCCGGGGCAAATCTGTAGTTGATCTCCACCACGCACCCATCAGGGATGACGTTCCCGGCTGTTCCGCCATGAATTTTCACGGCGTTCATGGATTCGCGGTAATCCAACCCGTCAACGTTAACCGTGGCCGGCTCATAAGCTGCCAGGCGTGCCAGAATGGGTGCCGCAGCGTGGATTGCGTTCTCCCCCATCCAGGCCCTGGCCGAATGGGCCGCAAGTCCGCGTGTGGTTGCCTCAAAGCGGATGGTGCCGTTGCAACCACCCTCCACGGTCCCGTTAGTAGGCTCGAGTAGTATGCCAAAATCCGCGTTCAACAGTTCACGGTTTTCTAGCACCAGCCGTCCCAAGCCACTCTTGGCAGCAGCAACTTCCTCATGGTCGTAGAAAATAAAGGTTAGATCCTTGCTGGGGGCGCTTAGCCTTGCGGCCAACGCCAACTGCACCGCCACTCCCCCCTTCATATCGGTGGCACCGCGCCCATACAGCACCTCACCGTCCCACGAACTTGGCACGGTTCCACGTGAACCCGTCGCCGTGGGCAGCGGCACGGTATCTAAGTGCCCCGCTAAAATGATCCGTTCAGCCAAGCCCAATTCTGTGCGGGCAACAATGGCGTCACCGTTGCGTGTAATGCTCAGATGTGGGAGAAGACGCAACGCTGCTTCCACTGCATCAGCGAGCGTTTTCTCATGTCCGGAGACGCTTTCAATATTCATCAGGGCAGCTGTCAAGGCAGCCACGTCCCCCTTCAAATCAAGGACTGTAGTGGTACTCGACGGGGTGGTTGCCTGACTTCGCGGGGTGCTCATGGGCCCAGTTTACCGGCGTCAAAGCAACAGAAAAATATTTCTCAACTTCTTTCCAATCCATGTTTGCCGCGGCTCCGAAGTACTTCCTGACAGACCGCAACGGAGCTAAGCAAAACGGCAACGGAACGGACAGCAAAACGGAATCCTTCCGCTTTCACACTACGGAGAATCATCATGAACAGCACCTTGAAGTTTGGAAACCGTAAGAGCCTGAGCATGGGTCTTGGCATCTTGGCAATCGCAGCAATGGGTTTGACCGCCTGCAGCGGATCCACCACAGCCACCCCGAGCTCAGAAGCTCCCATGGCCTCAGAAGCACCCATGGCCAGCGAGGCTCCCATGGCAACAACAGAAGCCATGGCCAGCGATCTGGTAGGCCCCGGCTGCGCCGCCTACGCCGCATCCGTTCCCACCGGTGCAGGCTCCGTTGCCGGCATGGCTGCTGACCCGGTTACCACTGCAGCTTCAAACAACCCGCTGCTGAAGACCCTCACGGCCGCTGTCTCCGGCAAGCTGAACCCGGACGTAAACCTGGTTAGCACGCTTGACTCCGGTGAGTTCACCGTCTTCGCACCCGTTGATGACGCCTTCGCCAAGATCCCGGCAGCAACCATTGACGGACTGAAGACCGATTCTGCGGCCCTGACGTCCATCTTGACCTACCACGTGGTTCCCGGCCAGCTGGCCCCCAGCAAGATCGACGGCGAGCACACCACAGCTGAAGGCAGCACCCTGAAAGTTACCGGCAGCGGAGATGACCTGATGGTCAACGGCGCCAAGGTCATCTGTGGCGGTGTCAAGACAGCCAACGCAACCGTTTACCTGATCGATACAGTCCTGATGCCCCCGGCTAAGAAGTAATAGGGCACATCACTGAATTTCTCAAACACGCGGAGAAGGGTACGGGGCTATGGCCACAGATCGTGACAAGGTAGAGGCAATGCGTATACCTTGGCTACGATCCGTGGACACTCTGGCACCGCCAACCCATGAGGACCTCATCCGCCTCGTCGCCCTAGGCGACGAGGCGGCCTTCGCCGAACTCTACGACGCCGTAGCACCCCGAGTTTTCGGTCTGGTGCGCCGTGTTGTGAGAGACCCAGCACAAAGCCAAGAAGTCACCCAAGAAGTCTTTATCGACATTTGGACCCAGGCTTCCCGGTATGACGCAGACCGCGGCAAGGCCATCTCTTGGATTCTCGTCATTGCGCACCGCAAGGCAGTGGATAAGGTCCGGGCTAGCCAAGCCAGCAGCGACCGGGACCTACGCCAAGGCATCAAGGAATTCCAAGAAAGCTATGACGACGTTGCTGACACCGTGGAAACACGGTTGGAAGCCGAACGTGTCAATAAAGCTCTGGAAACCTTGACAGCACCGCAACAGGAAGCAATCAGGTTGGCCTACTACGGTGGATACACACACCAAGAGGTAGCTGACTTTCTCAAAATCCCGGTAGGGACTGTTAAAACAAGGATTCGTGACGGCATGATCAGGCTTCGAGACAGATTGGGAGTGGCATAATGGAACAGCAACTGCACCTCCTGACAGGCTCTTATGCCCTCAATGCTCTGGACGAGGGTGAACGCCAAGACTTTGAGCGCTACGCCTTAACAGATTCTCAGACCCTGGAAGAAGTTCGCTCCCTCAGCGCAACAGCTTCCCTTCTGGCCTATGGTACAGATGAAGAAACTCCTCCTCCGGCCTTGAAGGCGGATCTTATGGCGGCTATTCGCAATACCCGCCAGCTCCCGGCCACGTCAGTGGTCCGAGATATTAACTCTGCCAAGGGTTCTCATTCAGGAACGGGTGACCGGGATACACGGCACCCCGCAAAAACGGCCGACGCGCGGCGTACCCGCTGGGTTCCGACTCTGAGCGCCGCAGCAGCACTGCTTATTTTCGGTGGTGTTGGTGTGGGCGGCTGGGTTGCCGGCCAATCGAGTAATCAAAAAGCTATGGCAGCGAAAATTGTTGCTCTCCAAAAGCAGCAAGAGGCTTCCCAGGAGCAGCAGGACGCCATGTTGGCCATAGTGGGTTCCGCCGATGCCAAGATCGCCACCACCAGCTTGTCCGACGGCGGATCGGTAACGGTAGCTTCCTCGGTCAAGGCTAACAAAGCAGCCGTGATGGTCCAGAGCCTGCCCCCACTGCCCACAGATAAAGTTTATGAGATGTGGTTCATCTCGGCTGCAGGTGCAGTGCCTGCCGGGACCATGGTAAATGACACTCCCACAGTGCCGGCCATGGCGATCCTTCAGGGCCCTATGGGCGGTGCCACACATATTGGCATCACCGTTGAGCCCACCGGAGGTTCCCCCACCCCCACCACCACACCGGTGGTAGTGCAGTCACTCTAACGGGTTTATTCTCTGAATAAATGCCGTCGCGGCAGCAATCCGACGGCGGCTTGGCTCCGAAGTACCACTAAGTACATCTACCGTCAGAGACTGCGGTAGCCAAGCAACCGTTTTAAGGAGCCTCTGATGGCTAAGCAGGGCAATTCCGCCAGAAAAACTGACTGGCAAGGCAGATTTTTCGCATCGTTGGCAGGTGTGGTTTCAGCAGGACTTCTCTTCGGAGTGGCAGAACTCTTCTCGGGATTCTTTGGGCCGGCAGCTTCCCCACTAACGTCCGTGGGAGCCACATTTATTGACTTCACTCCGGCCTGGATGAAGAACTTTGCCATTGCAACTTTTGGAACCAATGACAAATTGGTCCTCTTGATCTCCCTGGTCATCGGCGCAGTAATTTTGGCTGCTGTGGCAGGTTTGTTGGCCCGCAAGAACCTCATGGCAGGCGCCTCTGCGGTGGTGGCTTTCGCCGTCGTCATGGGATTGTGCGTGATTTCACGAGCCGGCGCAGATACTTTGGATCTTATACCCTTGGTTCTGGGCACCGCAGCCGGACTCTGGGCACTGCGTTTGCTCATACGCGCTATCTCCACACGCCAGGGCACCTCTGCAGAGACTGAACAAGAGGGCCAGAGTGATCTAAACACCGGAACCAGCAGGCGCGCATTCTTGGTCCGCTCCGCTGCACTGGCGGGTGTGGCCGTTGTAGTTGGCCTGGGTGGCAGGGCGCTGACCAGCGCACGCAACACCACCGTAGCTTTCCGCGAAGCCTTGAAGCTGCCCTCCGCGAAGAGCAAGGCGGCCGCTCTGCCCGCTGGCGTTCAGGCACCCGTAGAGGGAGTTACCCCCTTCGTCACTGCCAATAAGGATTTCTACCGTATCGACACTGCTTTGGTGCCGCCGGATGTTGACCCCACCAGCTGGTCATTGCGTGTGCACGGCATGGTTGAAAACGAATTCACCATGACCTTTGATGAGCTCCTGGCGCAAGATCTTGTGGAGTCATACGTTACTCTGACCTGTGTTTCCAATATTGTTGGTGGAAACTTGGCAGGAAATGCTAAGTGGCTTGGCTACCCGTTGCGGGAGATCATGGCCCGTGCGAAGCCCAAGGATGGGGCTGACATGGTCTTGTCAACGAGCATTGACGGTTTCAGCGCCTCCACTCCCCTTCCCGCTTTGCAGGACGACCGTGAGGCTTTGCTGGCTGTGGGCATGAATGGTGAACCGCTACCAGTGGACCACGGTTTCCCTGTCCGCATGGTGGTTCCGGGGTTGTATGGATTTGTCTCCGCAACCAAGTGGGTGGTTGACCTTGAAGTCACCACCTTCGAACAAATGTCAGGATATTGGACCTCCCGCGGCTGGTCCTCGCATGGGCCTATTAAGACCGCTTCCCGGGTGGAAGTTCCCCGTGCGCTGGCCCGTGTGCCGGCCGGAAAGGTCGCGATCGGCGGCAGCGCCTGGGCCCAGCAATCCGGCATCTCCAAGGTTGAAGTCCAAGTGGACAACAATGGCTGGCAGCTTGCAACATTGGCTGATGAAGCCTCAATAGACACCTGGCGCCAATGGTCTTACTACTGGGAAGGCGCTACATCCGGAACTCACAAGGTACAAGTACGTGCCTACAACGGCGCCGGCGAGATGCAAATTGAGAAGCAGGCACCGCCGGAGCCCGATGGTTCCACCGGCTGGCACTCCATCACGTTCACGGTTGAGTAGTAAAGTTCAGTGGCAAAGTTGCCGATAAACTAAGGCCATGACCGAATCAGCTGCCCTGCCCGACCGTTCCGCCCATGGCTTTGGCCTTGCCACGATCACTGATGCGGGGGCTGTGCTCGATGTATGGTTCCCAGACCCCGCGCTGGGCTTGGCCACCGAGGCGCTGGGCAGCACTCCCGAAGCGAGTCCGGAGCTGTGCGCCCTAGCCGAGCTGGGCACGGATCAGGACAGGGGCGTGCACCAGAGCGTGGTCTTCGTCCAAATCAACCTCGACGCCGAACCAGTCGATGCACCTGACGCCTACCTGCGCCTGCATCTGCTCTCACACAGGCTTATCACCCCGAACAGCATCAACCTGGACGGCATCTTCGGCAAACTCAACAATGTGGTGTGGACCAACTTTGGCCCGGCCGCCGTGGATGGTTTTGAAATGACCCGGGCCAGGCTTCGCCGGCGCGGTGCAGTCACCGTCTTCTCGGTGGACAAATTCCCCCGCATGGTGGATTACGTGATCCCAACAGGCGTGCGAATAGGAGACGCAGATAGGGTCCGTCTGGGCGCTTATCTGGCTGCGGGCACCACTGTGATGCATGAGGGCTTTGTGAATTTCAACGCCGGAACACTAGGCGCCTCCATGGTGGAAGGCCGCATCTCAGCCGGCGTTGTGGTGGGCAACGGCACAGATGTTGGTGGTGGTGCCTCCATCATGGGCACCCTCTCCGGTGGCGGAGTGCAACGGGTGGTTCTGGGCGAACGCGTTCTGCTCGGCGCCAATGCAGGTGTGGGCATCAGCATCGGGGATGACTCCGTGGTGGAGGCGGGTCTGTACGTTACCGCCGGAACCCGGGTTAGGGTCATGGGCACCAAGGATGCCAGTACCAAGAATGACAGCGGTAGTAATGACAAGGACACGTCCGTGATAGTCAAGGCCAGTGAACTCTCCGGTGTACCCAACCTGCTTTTCCGCCGCAACTCCAGCTCAGGCGGCGTGGAGGTACTTCCTCGCCACGGCACCACAGTGGCCCTGAATGAAAGCTTGCACCTGAACTAGCGTGGCGGGCTCCTGCCCCGAGCCGGAGCTTCCTCACACCAGCAGATTCACCACCGGTTGGACGTAGCTGCGGAAATTATCCGGATCGTCGAGCAGATGCGAGCTCATGATCAACCTGTTGGGTTCAATGAACCAGGCCCGCGGCTCAGCCAGCGGAACTTCCACAATGATCAAGGTGAAGTCTCTGGAGCTGCGTCCCAGTTCCATTTCCCTGTTCTGCACCAGATCTGCCAGGATCTTGTGCGCGCCCATGGTCTCGCGCTGAGCGGCCATGCTTGAATACACTTGAGCTTGTTCCCTGGACCAGCTTACGGCTGAGCCAAAGTGGGCATGGGCCACACGTTGGAGTGCGGGCATACCGGCAAGCTCCGGAAAATCCGGGGGGCTCAGGCTTGGTGCATGGTCAGGTATCGCCTGCAGCAGCAGGCTCCACCAATACTCCCATTGGGCCCGCAAAGCATCGTCACCGCCTACCCCGGAGATCAAGAGGGAATGGTCCGCTGACCGTACGGCCGGAGCCACTTGGGACAGTGAGGGTGTTCCCGCACCCAACAGGCCAGCCACATCACGGAAGTACAAGGCCATGAGCATGGGTGTGCAGGTATCCATGGTAATCCGCCACCCTGGGCCACCGGTGTGATGCATGGCAATCTCCTCCAACCGTTGCATGGGAGGTGCAACAATCCCATATTCAAGACTACTCGCTTGGCCACGCCATAGTTAGGGAAATTGCCCGGTCTGCAGACCCCAGACACACTCAACTAACTACATGGTGTCCCGCATACGGGCATTTGTGGCACATATTAGGAAACGAGCAAGGAGAGCAGGTGGCGGCGCAAGGTGCTCTGACCCTGTGCTGGTGGCGCCCATGCGGGTTGTAGAACCATCCGCAGGCTCAGCCCGTCCAACAATCCCATGAGACGTTCCGCCTCATCCACGGGAACCAGCCCCGGCACAGCCAAGGGGTTTTCCAGCAATTGCAGCACTACCCGTCCCACCACCGCGCCGGTGGCCCGGTAATCGTCCTGAGCCGCATCAAAGAGCAGGCTGTTGGTGCGGGCGTAAAGCAAAAATTCCATATGTACCACAGCGTCAGCACTGCTTGCGGCATCAAGAGGCAAAAGCTCTTCCAAAACGCCTGCACATTTCTCGAGCAAGTCCGCAGGCTCCGTGGGCAGTTCCGTTTCCTCCAGCTCCACCAACTTATCAAGGGCGCGCAGGTGAATTCGCTCGGAATTGACCCGAAAAGCAAACTCCATCAATTCCGCTTGGTTCTCAAAATAATGCCGCACGGACCCCAACGCCAAACCGGCCTCAGCCGCCACGTTACGTAGCGAGGCTTGTGCCATCCCCCGCTCCTGCATAACCCTGAAGACGGCATCTGCAACAAGTTCACGGCGGTCATCCGCATCTACAATTTTCGGCACTCTACTGTTTTAGCACAGATGTCTCACATATACCCAGTGCAAGGGAGCCGGGGCTGCTACTTGCCGGCTGCCCCGGCTTTCTTCTTGTCCCGGCGCAGCAACACCAACAGCACGATCATGATGATAAGCGAGCCAATAAACCAGGGCAGGAACACGCTCTTGCCAATCAGCACCATGACGCCCAGGACCACAACAACAATGGGGAAAGCCATGGAAAACGTGTGCAGCAACAGGGTAGACATTTTCATATTATTTGCTTTCGTCGCAGGTAATACATGAGAAAACGGTGGGAGGCCCTCCCCAAGGGAAAGCCTCCCACCGCAGCCATACTTAACTATTGTGGTTTCACCGCGAGGGGTACATGCGTTCCGGTTCGCCTGTGTACAACTGGCGTGGGCGGCCAATCTTCGTCTCCGGGTCCTTCATCATCTCGCGCCACTGGGCAATCCAGCCCGGCAGGCGCCCAATGGCGAACAGCACCGTGAACATCTTCTCGGGGAAGCCCATGGCCTTGTAGATCAGGCCGGTGTAGAAGTCCACGTTCGGGTAGAGCTTGCGGGAGACGAAGTATTCATCCGTCAGGGCAACCTCTTCTAGGCGCATGGCGATCTCGAGGAGCTCGTCATTGCCGCCGAGCTTCTCCAGGATTTCGTGGGCCGTGGCCTTGACGATCTTGGCGCGGGGATCGTAGTTCTTGTAGACGCGGTGTCCAAAGCCCATGAGCTTGACACCGTCTTCTTTGTTCTTGACGCGCTCAACGAACTTCTCAACGGGCTCGCCGCTCTCCTGGATCTGGCGGAGCATGTTCAGCACTGCCTCGTTGGCGCCGCCGTGCAGCGGGCCAAAGAGTGCGTTGATGCCTGCGGAGACCGAGGCAAACATGTTGGCGTTGGCGCTGCCCACCATGCGTACCGTGGAGGTGGAGCAGTTCTGTTCGTGATCTGCATGCAGGATCAGCAGCAGGTCCAGAGCCTTGACTACTACGGGGTCCATCTCGTAATGCTCTGTGGGAACACCGAAGCACAAGCGCAGGTAGTTCTCCACCAGGTTCATGGAGTTATCCGGATACAGCATGGGCTGGCCGATGGACTTCTTGTGCGCGTAGGCGGCGATGACGGGCATCTTGGCCATGAGGCGGATGGTAGCCATCTCAACCTGCTCGTCGTCGAACGGGTCCAACGAATCCTGGTAGAAGGTGGACAGTGCCGAGACGGCGGAAGAGAGCACCGGCATGGGGTGCGCGTCGCGCGGGAAGCCGTTGAAGAAACCCTTGAGGTCTTCGTTGAGCATGGTGTGGCGGCGGATGCGCTGATCGAACGCGTCCAGCTCTGCCGGGGTGGGCAGGTTGCCGTAAATGAGCAGGTAGGAAACTTCCAGAAAGCTGGAGTGCTCGGCAAGTTCTTCGATGGGGTAACCGCGGTACCGCAGAATGCCCTTGTCACCATCAATGAAGGTGATGGCCGAGGAGGTGGCGGCCGTGTTGACGAAGCCGGGATCGTAGGTGACGTTCCCGGTGGTCTTCAGGAGCTTGGAAACGTCATATCCGGCGTTACCTTCGACAGCTTCAAGGACCGGAAGATCAAGCTCTCCGCCGTCATAGCGCAGGGATGCGCTCGTGGAATCAGTCATGGAATCCCCTTCATGAGGTGGCCTTGAAAAAGGCATTCAATAGTTCTAAAAATTCTCCGTCCGCGATGCATTCTCGCACCGGACCGAAAAATCCCCAATAATTCTTGGCAACATAAGCGTGCGGTGGCCTGGACGGCTACCTATGAAACTACCGCTTTATGTGCCTTCAACACTAATCCAGAGCGCATTTTGTGTGGAATATACGCCAAAAGTGGGCTATTTCGCACTGAGCCGCGTCACGGCGGCCGCAATGCGCTCATCGCTTCCTGTCAGTGCTACCCGGATAAAACCGTGCCCGGCTTCGCCATAAAAAGTGCCCGGTCCGGCAACAATACCCAACTCGGCTAGGCGGCCGATGGTGCTCCAGGTGTCCTCCCCCGCCGTGCACCACAGGTACAGCCCGGCTTCGGAATGGTGGATGGTGAGCCCAAAGGCTTCCAGCGCACCCACCAAGGCCTCACGCCGCCGCCGGTAGAGCGCCTTCTGCAAGCGCACATGCTGCTCATCGGCAAGAGCCACACGCATGGCCTCTTGCACGGGCATTGGCACAATCATGCCTGCATGTTTGCGGCTGTTGACCAGATTGGCCATGATGGCACTGTCTCCAGCAACGAAAGCCGCGCGGTAGCCAGCAACATTTGATTGCTTGCTCAGCGAGTAAACGGCCAAGAGATTCTCATGCGATCCGCCGCAAACGCGCGGATCAAGCACACTGGGAACAGCTTCGCCGCCGTTTTCTTCGTCCCAAGGCCCCCATCCCAGCTCGCCATAGCATTCATCTGAAGCTACGACGGCGCCAACCTCACGTGCCGCTGCCACCAACGCCGCGAGTTCGGCAACGCCACGGACAATTCCCGTGGGATTACCCGGGGAGTTGACCCAGACCAAACGCACCCTGGCGAGGGTCTCGGCGTCGAGCTCGTCAAGGGAGTCCGCAGCAACACTCGTGGCCCCGGCAAAAACAGCGCCCATGTCATAGGTGGGGTAGGCGACTGTGGGCCGCACCACCACATCTCCGGCACCCAAGCCCAGCAACAACGGCAGCCAGGCCACCATCTCCTTGGACCCCACGGTGGGCATAACATCCTCCGGGGAAAGCCCGGGAACGTTCCGACGCCGCGCAAACCACTCCACAATGGCTTCGCGCAGAGCCGGGGTGCCATGCGTTGTGGGGTAACCCGGGGCATCTGCGGCAGCCGCGAGGGCTTGCTGAACCAGGGCCGGGGTGGCATCCACCGGGGTCCCAATAGACAAGTTGACGAGCCCGTCGGGGTGCTTGGCGGCCGTCTGAAGGTAGGGGGCAAGCGCATCCCACGGGTAGTCGGCAAGCTGGAGGCCAAAGGGCTTGTGATTCACGGTGTCCTTGCTGTTCGCAGGTTGTGGTTCGCGCTCAGAGGGGAGCTGTTAGGCGCCTAAGCGACTAATCCTGGTTTTGCGGCGGAAGAGCCGCGATGATGGGGTGATCGGTGTGCGTGTTGCCGATCTTTGCCGCACCGCCCGGAGACCCCAGAACATCAAAGAATTCAACGTTGGCCTTGTAGTATTCGGCCCACTCATCAGGGGTGTCATCCTCGTAGTAAATAGCCTCTACGGGGCACACCGGTTCACAGGCGCCACAGTCAACACACTCGTCGGGGTGGATATAGAGCGAGCGTTCACCTTCGTAGATGCAGTCAACCGGGCACTCCTCAACACATGCCTTGTCTTTGACATCAACGCACGGCTGCGCAATTACGTATGTCACGGCCCCAACCTTCCTCGCAAGTCCTAATCCGGCACAAATCGCCACCGGCCCTCCCATTATCCCCTACCGCTGCCGCCCTCGCATCTTAGCGAGACCTAGTATGAAGAGGTGAACACTGCACTTGAGAGACTCGCCCAGCTTCCTTTGGGCACCCGCATGGTGGTTCGTTACAGGATTGAGGGCGGATTGACCGACGCCTTGGGCGAGCTGAGCTCCCGTGATGGCCTCAGCGCCACCCTTCTGACCCGTTCCGGTTCCGTCACCATCAATTACCACGACGTCCAGCTCGCCAAGGAGGTTCCCCCACCCCCGCCTCGCCGCAGCAGGCGTCTGCCAACGCCGCCCACCGGCTGAAAGCTCCGGCCCTTTTGCGATCCCACCGCCCTTGCGATCCTGCCGCCGTTATTTGCGTTGCGAACGTAAAACGGCCCACGCGAGCCATGCCGCCACCGGTGACATGATCGCAATCCCGTAGATCCACACGCTGCCTTGTACATTGCCCGTGATAATTCCCACTGAGCCCAATTGCAGCGATAAGGCTCCAGCCGTGATGTAAGCGCCCGCACCACAGAGCACACACACCCAAGCGTTCTTACTCCAAAGCCCCACATAGAGGGCCACAGCCACCACTAGCAGCAGTGCCAGGGCCGCACCGTAGGGGATTACTGTTGGCCCCGTTCCCACGTACCACGCGTGGCTGTGCAGCGAGGTGCCCAGCAATCCGCTGCCCACCCCAGCGCCAAGAGCGGCTGTAATGAGGGCCCAACGCTTAGGCGGGCGCGGGTACTGCGGGGCTTCTATCCCACCGGGCTCGCTCATGGGGCACCATAAATCTGTGTCAGATCCACGGCCACGAACTCCTCTGTAGCGAAGATATTGCGCCACACGTTATCGGAGAGTGCAAAACGCTCTCCCGCTACTGTGATCTGGGTGCGGTGAGCCTTCATGGCCGCCGTCTTGGCGCCTAGATCCCCTGCCACCGCTATTCGCGGCACCCCTGCCGCAAGGGGACGTTCGGGCCGGTCGCTGACAATGGCGTACACGGCGGGTACCGTCCAGCCCGCTAACTCATCCTGCCCGGCAGATCCTTCACCAGAAGAGGCGGCAGAAGAGGCGGGTGAGGCGGCTTCGCGAAGGGCTGCCATGGTGAGCTGGTGGGTCCGGACGTGATCGGGGTGGCCGTAGCCGCCATCGGCGGCATAACTGACCACCACGTCGGGGCGTAGGGAACGGATCGCAGCGGCCAGCAAGGGCGCAACCTGCTCCAACGGCTCCCGGGAGAAGGAACCGGACAGCACTACAGGAGCTGCCATGGCCCGGCCATCAGCACCCCACGCCATGCCGGAGTCGCGGAACACAACAGGGCCGGAGGCGGGCGCCGTGAGTCCCTGACCCAGCCACATGTGTTCGTGGACTCCCAAAGCCGAAAGCGCAGCAGCCAACTCACGTTCACGTTCTTGGGCCAGCCCGGCACCGGGCGCTGTGTCCCCCTCGGGGGCCGCTACGTCGTGGTCCTCCCCCTGGCCGCGGGCGTCTAGAGCCTGCTCTTCGAAAGCGTGCGTGACCAGCGCAAACGCACTCTGGTCTACTTCCAAATGGGCCAGCTCAGCAGGAATGACCTCCCCCAGCTCACCGCGCGTACACGTCACCAGCACCACGCGGGCCCCGGCAGCGGAACAGGCCGCCATGGTGGCCCCGGTGACGATGGTTTCGTCGTCAGGGTGGGCGTGGATGAACATAATGGTTGAACCCTGGCCCACCCCCGGAAGCAGGGGCAGGGGTACGGAGACCGGCATGCCGGGGATGAAAGTCATGCCTCTAATCTACCGGCCCAGGCAGCCACCGTCCTGCGCCGGGGTAAGCAAAAGGCCGGCACCCCCGCAATGGTTGCCCTGGGTGTGCCGGCCTTTGCCATGCTCATGCTGTAACTGCGTTGTGCGCTAGATTCGGAGTTGCGCTCCGGGAATGGCGCTGAGCAGGTCCTGCGTGTACTTCTGCTGCGGATTGTTGAAGACCTCATCAGTGGTGGCCTGCTCAACGAGCCGCCCGTGCTGCATCACGGAGACATCGTCCGCAATCTGGCGGACCACGGCGAGGTCGTGCGTGATGAAGAGGTATGTCAGGCCCAGTTCCTCCTGCAGCTCGTTGAGCAGGTTCAGTACCTGCGCCTGAACCAATACATCTAGCGCTGAGACGGCCTCATCACAGATGATGACATCCGGGTTTAACGCCAGAGCCCGCGCAATTGCTATGCGCTGGCGTTGACCGCCGGAGAGCTCATTGGGAAAGCGCTGCATGGTGGAGGACGGCATGGATACTTGATCCAGTAACTCGCGCACCTTCTTCTCCCGCGACTTGGCGTTCCCAATTTTGTGGATCTTCAGCGGCTCCTCAATAGTGCGGTAGATATTGAACATCGGATCCAGAGAACCGTACGGGTCCTGAAAGATGGGCTGCACCCGGCGGCGGAAGTTAAAGAGCGCCTTCCCTTTCAGGGTGTTTACCTCCACCCCGTCGAACAGGATGCTTCCCTCAGTGGGTGCCAACAGGCTCAGCGCCATCTGCGCCACCGTAGACTTGCCGGAGCCAGACTCGCCCACAATCGCCATAGTGGTGCCGCGCTTGACGCTGAAGGAAACGTTATCCACGGCCTTGAAGTCCGTAGATTTACCCAGCGAGCCGCGGAGCTTGAAGACCTTGGTTAGATTCTTGATTTCCAAGATGGTCTCCCCCCGGCCCGCAGGTTTCTTGTGACTGCTGAGCTCGCCTTCGTGAGCTACCGCTTCCATCTTCCTGACATCGGCGGGTTCGCTCACTTCCACGGTGGTTGCTGCCGCGGCTGCGGCCAGCGCCTCCCGCGCCTTCCCAGACTGCAGCCGTTTGGATGCCAGTGAGGGCGCCGAGTTCACCAAGCGCTGCGTGTACGGGTGACGCGGGTTGCGCAGGATCTCCAGTGCGGGCCCCGATTCCACCACCTGGCCTTTGTACATCACCACGAGCTTTTCGGCACGTTCCGCCGCCAAACCGAGATCATGGGTGATCAGCAGCACGGCGGTGTTCAACTCTGTAGTCATGCGGTCAAGATGGTCCAGGATCTGGCCCTGCACCGTCACATCCAACGCCGAAGTGGGTTCATCGGCAATGAGCAGGCGTGGACGGCAGGCCAAGCCAATGGCAATCAATGCGCGCTGGCGCATACCTCCGGAGAACTCATGGGGGTACTGCTTGGCGCGTACCGCTGCATCGGGCAGTCCCGCTTCGGCGAGTACCTCCGCCACGCGTTCCTTGGAATTGGAGCCAGCCAAACCGTTGGCCTTGAGCGTCTCCTTGACTTGGAACCCAATTTTCCAGACCGGGTTCAAGTTGGACATTGGGTCCTGAGGAACCATGCCGATCGAGTTGCCTCGCAGTTCAATGATCCGCTTCTCGCTGGCGTGGGTAATGTCCTCACCGTCAAAGATGATCTGGCCTCCACTTACCCGCCCGTTGGAGGGGAGCAGACCAATAGCAGCCAGGGCCGTGGTGGATTTGCCCGAACCGGACTCCCCCACGATTGCCACTGTTTCTCCGGGCATGACCGTCAGATGAGCATTGCGCACAGCATGGACTTCCCCACCCTGCGTGTCAAAGGTGATGGCTAGGTCCCTGATTTCCAGCAGCGGGACATCATCAATGCCCGGCGCTGCTGGACGGGGGGACTTGTTCATGTTGGAACCGGACAAGCCGATCACCTCTTCCTAGCTTTGGGATCCAGGGCGTCGCGCAGGGCGTCACCAAGCATGATGAAACTCAGCACGGTCACGGACAGTGCCGCCGCGGGCCAGAGCAGCACCGCAGGGTTGTTGCGCACTTGCGGCTGGGCATCGGAAATATCGTTACCCCACGACATGACACCCGGGGGAAGTCCCAGACCTAGGAAGGACAAGGTCGCCTCAGCAACAATGAAGGTGCCTAGGGAGATGCTGGCCACCACAATGATGGGGGCCAAGGAGTTGGGCAGTACATGCTTCACCAGCGCACCGAAGGGCGAAAGCCCCAAGGCCTTGGACGCCGTGACGTAATCCGAGCTTCGGTTTTCAATCACTGCTCCGCGCGTGATTCGTGCAATTTGGGGCCAGCCGAAGGTCACTAGTGCTATCACAACCGTCCACACGCTCTTGTTGTCCCGGAAGAGGGGCAACTGGTTGATGATGATGGCACCGAGGATCAAGGGCAAGGCAAAGAAGACATCCGTCAGTCGAGCCAGGATGTTATCTAGCCAGCCGCCGTAGTAGCCAGCGAGGGCACCCATGATCCCACCAATGATCAGCACACCGATGGTGGTGAAGATACCCACCGTAAGTGATGCCCGGGTGCCGTGGATCATGCGGGCATAAACGTCGCACCCCTGAAGGGTGAAGCCCAGCGGGTGCCCGGGGCGCGGGCCTTCTGCCGAATCGTTCAGCGTGCAGCTCGTGGGGCTCACGCTTGCGAACCACTGAGGGAAGACGGCCACCACAACAACCAGCACAATCAGCAGCGCAGAGATGATGAACAGCGGTTGCTTGCGCAGGTTGCGCCAGGCCTCCGCCCACAAGCTGAGGGGGGCACCGCCTTCCTCTACCTTGTCCACTGCGGCAAGCGGTGTTTCCTCCAGCGGTGCAACGTAATGCTCAATCACGCGTGTGGAGGTTTTGCCCAGACGCAGGGACTTCGAGCCCAGATTACTCGGTTCGTTCTTATTGCTCAGGTTCTCAGACATAGCGAATCCTCGGGTCTAGCACGGCGTACAAAAGGTCCACAACGAGGTTGGCAACCACAAACACGACTACCAGGATGCTTACTACGGCAACCACCGTGGCACTTTCACCCGTCAGGATTGCCTTGTAGAGCAGGTTGCCAATGCCCGGGACGTTAAAAATGCCCTCCGTGACAATGGCACCGCCCATGAGAGCGCCGAGGTCAGCACCTAGGAAGGTGATTACGGGGATGAGGGAGTTACGCAGGATGTGGACCACCACCACGCGCCGGCGGCTCAGGCCCTTGGCGGTGGCCGTACGGACATAGTCAGCGTTCATATTCTCGCTGATGGATGCCCTGGTCAGCCTAATCACATACGCCAAGGATACGAGCCCCAAGACCACGGCAGGCAGAATCAGTTCATTCCAAGGCGCCGATCCGCTGACAGTGGGCTTAGCCCAGCCGAGCTGTACACCCACCACGAGCTGAAGCACGAAGCCCAGGACGAAGGTGGGGATGGCGATGACCACTAGGGATGCCACCAAGACAGTGCTGTCAAACAGCTTGCCCTTGCGCAGGCCCGCGATAACGCCGAAGAGGACGCCGAACACGGTTTCGAAGGCCAGCGCCATGATGGCGAGCCGCGCGGTGACGGGGTAGGCGCGGGCAATGACAGCAGAAACTTCCTGGCCGGAGAAGGTCTGGCCAAGATTGAGCGTCACAAGGTTTTTAAGATAGAGCCCATACTGCACCCAGAAGGGCTGGTCGAGGTTGTACTGCGCACGCAGGGCTGCCTCCACCGCTGGGGCCATAGGCTTGCCGCCGGACAGGGCTGCGATGGGGTCACCAGGTGTAGCAAAAACAAGAAAATAAACCAGGAGGGTTGCCCCGAAGAACACGGGGATCAACTGCAAGAAGCGGCGGAGCGTAAACATCAACATGGGTGTTTCACCCCAGTCTGCGGTCGGAAGAACAATTCAGTCATCAAATTACCTGTTCACTAGCTGTCTGTGTGCGAACACCGCCCGTGGGTTGTAGTTCGCGAGCAGTCGCAATGTATGAGTGTGGCAGGGCATGGTTTAGGGAACGAAAAAAAGGGAACCCGGGTCAAGGCCGGGTCCCCCTTTTTTTCATGCCATAACTATGTCCATGCTTGGGTGTCGCCGTTGTTACTTAGCGGTGACTTCGTAGTACAGCGGAACACCATTCCAACCGAAGGGCACGGTGTTGACGTTCTCGCTCCACACGCCCTGGACAGCCTGGTACCACAGGGGGACAACCGGCAGGTCCTTGAGCAGGATTTCTTGGGATTCGTTGAACAGCTTGTTGCCGGCTTCAACGCTTGTCGCAGAAAGTCCTTCCTTCAACTTGGCGTCAAAAGCAGGATTGCTGTAGTTGCCATCGTTGGAGCCTGCACCGGTACCGTACAGCGGCCCGAGGAAGTTGTACAGCGACGGGTAGTCAGCCTGCCAGCCGGCTCGTGAGGCACCGGTGAGCTTCTTGGAGTTGACCAGCGCGCGCATTTCCTTGAACGTGGCGATCGGGTTCAACTCTGCCTTGATTCCCAGGTTGGTGGAAATCTGGTTGGCCATGGCCGTGATGTATTCCTTGTTGCCGGCACCATCGATGTTGGAAGAGATGGTGAAGACCTTGCCTGCGGGCCAGGGACTGATAGCGTCAGCCTTTTCCCACATGGCCTTGGCCTTAGCGGCATCAAACTTCAGGACATCAGCACCGGGGAGGCTGGCGTTGTAGCCATCCAAGACCGGTGAGGTGAAGTCCGCAGCAACCTTCTTGTTGCCATAGAAAATCTTGTCAATGATCTGCTGGCGGTCAATGGCCATGGAGATGGCCTGGCGGCGCATCTGGCCGGCCTCGCCCTGGAATTCCGGCAGGTATGACGGGATGGTCATCGTGGCATTGCCAGCGTAAGGCTGGTTGACATTGCGTCCGTCGAAGTCAGTCTTGAAGTTCTGCAGGCCGCTCGGCGGCACCTGGTCCAGAATGTCCAGGTTGTTGGACTGAACCTCGGTATAGGCGGAGTCCATGTTGTTGAAGATCTTGAATGTCACGCCTCCGTTCTTGGCCTTGCGTGGTCCATTGTACTTCTCGTTGGGAACCAACGTGATGGAAATTTCGTGCTTCCAGCCGTCCGCTGCCAGCTTGTACGGGCCGTTGCCAACGGGGTTCTCACCGAATGACTTGGTGTTGTCATAGGCCGTAGCGGGTAGCGGGTAGAAGGCTGTATAGCCAAGGCGAAGCTGGAAATCCGATTCCGGCTGTGCCAGCTCCACCGTGAAAGTTGTATCATCTACAACCTTCAGGCCTTCCATCTTGTCCTCTGTGGATCCTTCAGCGGAGACCTTGTCGTAGCCCTTGATGGACTCGAAGAAGTAGCTGTTCAGCTGCGCGTTCTTGGCTGCGGCACCGAAGTTCCAGGCATCCACAAAGCTTGCTGCAGTGATGGCACTGCCATCACTGAACGTCTCACCGGACTTGAGCTTGATGGTGTAGTTCTGGGAATCCTTGGTCTCAATGGACTCCGCAAGTTCATTGACAATTGCACCATCGGCGTCGTAGCTAACCAGTCCGGAGAAGATCAGGTCCATGACACGGCCACCACCTACTTCGTTGGTGTTGGCTGGCAACAGTCCGTTGCCAGGCTCGGTGGTGTTCGCTGTGATCACCTTAGTGGTGTCACCACCGGCGTTGCTGCCGTCTGTGCTGTCATTGCTGCTACCGCCACCGCAGGCGCTCAGTGAGAGGGCCAGTACAGCCGCAACTCCTAGCGCTTTGTACGTCCTTGTGAAACGCATTCCGCCTCCTTATTTGAGATTTACTCGAGCCAAAACCCGGTTGTACCGGATACGGAATTCATCATTGAACCCGACAGTGTCTTAACTCATACTCATAGAGGCTATCGTCATTGGTTACTGGCAAGTACCACTAAACGCTTTCGACGCGGATCGTAATAGAGATGAGACCTTGACCACAGCCATGGTAATTGGCCCGAGGACATAGTCTCAGAGCAGAAAAAGGGCCTGCCTACCCCGCGTTTGCAGGATGGGCAGGCCCTTTGGCCAAGCTGTTAGGCCTTGGCGCGGGCGCGGAAAGCCTTGGCACGGTCGCCAGCGTTCAGGATCAGCTTGCGGATACGGATGGACTCCGGGGTGACCTCAACGCACTCGTCTTCGCGGGCGAATTCCAGGGATTCTTCCAGCGTAAGGTTGCGCGGCGGGGTCATGTTCTCGAAGGTATCCGAAGAAGCTGCACGCATGTTGGTGAGCTGCTTTTCCTTGGTGATGTTCACATCCATGTCATCGGAGCGTGAGTTCTCGCCAACGATCATGCCCTCGTATACCTCGGAGGTGGGCTGCACGAAGAAGTTCATGCGTTCCTGGAGCTTGATCATCGCGAACGGGGTGACAACACCAGTGCGGTCAGCAACGATCGAGCCGTTGGTGCGGTACTCGATGGGCCCGGCCCACGCCTCGTAGCCTTCGGAAATGGAGGCAGCAATACCGGCACCGCGGGTGTCGGTCATGAAGCGTGTGCGGAAACCGATCAAGCCACGGGCCGGAACAATGAACTCCATGCGGCACCAGCCGGTGCCGTGGTTGGCCATGTTGACCATGCGGCCCTTGCGGGCTGCCAGCAGCTGGGTGACGCCGCCCAAGTATTCCTCGGGTACGTCGATGGTCATGTGTTCCATCGGCTCGTGAGTCTTGCCGTCAACCTGCTTGGTCACAACCTGCGGCTTGCCAACAGTCAGCTCGAAACCTTCGCGGCGCATCTGCTCCACGAGGATGGACAGAGCCAATTCGCCACGTCCTTGTACTTCCCAAGCGTCAGGACGCTCGGTGGGCAGAACCTTCAGGGAAACGTTACCGATGAGCTCGCGATCAAGGCGGTCCTTGACCTGGCGTGCTGTGACCTTGGCGCCCTTGACGCGGCCGGCCAGCGGGGAGGTGTTGATACCGATGGTCATGGAGATGGCCGGCGGGTCAACCGTGATCAGCGGCAGCGGCTGCGGGTTGTCAATGTCGGTCAGGGTCTCACCAATGGTGATGTCTTCAATACCGGCTACAGCCACGATTTCGCCGGGGCCAGCCGATTCGGTAGGAACACGGGTCAGTGCCTGGGTGGCCAGCAGTTCGGTGATCTTGACGGGCTTGATGGTGCCGTCGGCACGGGCCCAGGCAACGGTCTGGCCCTTGTGCAGGGTGCCGTTGAAGATGCGCAGCAGAGCCAAACGGCCCAGGAAGGGGGAAGCGTCAAGGTTGGTGACGTGCGCCTGCAGGACACCCTCGGGGTTGTACTTGGGAGCGGGGATGTGCTCGATGATGGTCTTGAACAGGGGCTCAAGGTCCTCGCTGTCCGGAGCGGAACCGTTTTCGGGCTGTGTCAAGGAGGCACGGCCCAGCTTGCCGGATGCGTAGACAACCGGAACGTTCAAGACGGCGTCCAGATCCAAGTCCGGAACTTCGTCCGCCATGTCAGAAGCCAGGCCCAGGAGCAGGTCCATGGACTCTGCAACAACCTCGTCGATGCGAGCATCGGGGCGGTCGGTCTTGTTCACCAGCAAGATCACGGGGAGCTTGGCCGCAAGTGCCTTCCGCAGCACAAAGCGGGTCTGCGGCAGCGGGCCCTCGGAGGAATCCACGAGCAGAACCACGCCGTCAACCATGGACAGACCGCGCTCAACTTCGCCACCGAAGTCGGCGTGGCCGGGGGTGTCAATGACGTTGATGGTCATGATTTCACCGTTGGCTGACGGGCCATTGTAGGCAACCGTGGTGTTCTTGGCCAAGATGGTGATGCCCTTTTCGCGCTCCAGGTCCCCGGAGTCCATGACGCGCTCAGCAACGTTGCCGTGTTCGGCAAATGAGTGCGTTTGCTTGAGCATGGCGTCCACCAGGGTGGTCTTGCCATGGTCAACGTGCGCCACGATGGCGACGTTGCGCAGGTCATTGCGCGAGGCGGTGTTGAGAGAAAGATCGCTCATGGATGAAGACTCGTTTCAGTTGGGCCCGGCTGCAGGCCCGGAAGGGCTAAAGCAGAAAGTCACATTGATGGTTGGCCGTGAAGAATCGGCAGATAACACTATTCTAGTCGCACTGACAAATACGGCCTAGTCACTTTATCCCATGATTGGCAAATTTTTCACCACAACTGCCATCAAAGCCACCTTGAAAACACCTACAATGGCGGATTTCCGCCGCAAAAGCACGACAGCGTTAGCTAAGTTTCGTGACGAAACTCACCTCTCGCCGTCGTGCTTGGGTACGGTCAGCTGTGGTGCTTGGCCACCTGCGCGGTACTGGAAGTCCACCTAGCTAAAGTTCCCCGGGCAAGTCAGGGACCGGGGGCCGGCCATCAGCTCTGGTTCAGGGCTTTGACCGCGGCCTCGCCAGGTGTTGTGCTCCCATTTAGAACAGTAAGGGTGGCTTGGCCACCTTGTGTCAGCGGCGGTCCTGCCAGTTCAGCAGTTCCGTCAGCATTGACCTTGACCTTTGCCACTAGCGCCTCCTGGCCCTGGCGGTGACGACGCACAGCTATTAAGCCGCCACCCTTGCCTTTGGCATCGGCGGCAGCACTGGTGATGGTTTGCGCCACGAATGCCAAGGGGTTAAGCCCGGTCCGCAACGGCACACACAAGTACTGACTCAAGGGGCGTGAAAACAGTGCCGCCAAACCGTGCGGAGAATCCACTACATAAATTGGCAGGTCTGAGCTGGCCCCGTATTGAGTGATCTCAAACCACTGCTCGGCTGTGGAAAGAATAACGGAGAGGACCAGGGCGCCGCCCACTAAGTTGATGCCGTTCTGCTCTGACGCTGCCATCTCACGCACGTCCAGCGTAGTCAGGCCGGCACGTACCAGATCACTGTCCTGAGGCAGATCAGCCAAATCTAGGACCCTGCGGCTCAGGCTAGCGCCCTCCCCCGGGTTGAAGGAGAGCAAGGCCAGAACTTCGTGGCTAGTGATCCGCAGAGCACTTTCCGGGATAGCTTCAGTAGTCAAAACTTTTAGGGTCCTTTAATAGTGCACAATATGCGGTGCCGATCTGGCGGCTATTTGACGTAGACCCAGTGGGCAATGCTCTCCCACGGACCAATGGCCAGAGGAGAGTGGGTCACACCGGAGACGTGTTTCCCAGTCGCGCTGAGGGTACTGCGCTGAAATAGCGGAAGCCCGTATCCGGCGTCCATGACCAATTTATCAATTTGCATCTTGAGCGCGTTCTGCTTGGCCCCATCAGGATTGACGGCCAATTGCTCGGTCAGCTGATCCACCACGGTGTTGGAAAAGTTGTTGAAGTTTGAAGGGGCAGCTGTACGGAAAATTTGGGGCACCTGGTCGGAACCCGTGGGGTTGCTGGTCCAGCCATACAGCGCCACATCAAAGGCACCCGCCCGCAGGGCTGCCATCCATTCTTTCGAGCTCTTTCCGGCATCCATCACAGTAAAACCGGCCTTGGCGGCAGAGGCTGCCACTAATTGATACTCGGCAAGGCGTTCCGGGTCATCGCGGTTGTAGAGGACGCGAACCGTGGGCTTGGCGCCGTCGAGAAGTTCTTTGGCGGCTATGAATCCGTCAGGATCCACACCGTCCGGGGCAAAAAGCTTGCTGCCATTGCTCCCGGAGGATTCCTTGTACGGCACCTCCACGGGACGGAACACGAAGGAATTGAGCACCTCGGCCTGGGGGTCCAGGGGTGCAGCTACTTGGTCAATAATGTCTTGGCGCGGCACTGTGTGCAGGAATGCCTGGCGGATTTCCAGCGGAGCAAAGACACCCTCAAAGTTCAGCACCAGCTGATCGAATCCGAGTCCTTGTCCCTGCTGGATCTTGACACCGGAAGATGTGAGTGCCTCAAGTGCGCTACTTCGCTCGGCGGTCATGGGCGGGGATATGACATCTGCTGTCCCTGCAGCAAGGGCAGCCACCTGTTTGTCAGGATCGGACTCGTATTGCACGGTGAGGGTGTCCAGGTTCGGAGCGTCACCCCAGGTGTAATCGGCGTTCCTGGTCAGGATAAGTTCCTTATCCTTGGTGATGCCCTTGACCAGAAACGGGCCGTTGGAGAGGGCCAGAGACGGGTTGGGCATGCTGCGGGTATCAAAACCCGTATTCCAAAAGTCAGCCACCTTGCGTAGCGTGGGGTTCGGTGGAATCTGCTTGGTGGGGTCCCCCTGCTGCACGCTCTCCAGCACGCTGGACAGGGCAGGAGCATCAGCCAGTCCGGCCCGGACGGCCACAATGTGCGCTGGAATGGACACCGTGGAACCCAATGCCGTCTCCCAATCGGAAAACGCTGTGGTGTAGGTCAGAGTCAGCGATTTCCTGTCATCACTAATGACAGGGCGCTCGGTTTGCGCCAGTCCTGAATGATCGCCGGCTGAATGGAAGTATGCGGTCCCTGAGGTGACGGAGAAGTTCCCGTCCAGGACGGCGTCGTTGTACCAGCCTGAGAGCGCAGCCCACTGGAGCATCAAATCATCGGCGGTGACAGGTTCCCCGTCTGACCACTGCACACCGTCATTGATGGTGTATTTGATGGTCAGGGGCTTGTCCTTGACCTTTTCATACTTGCCGAATTTCTCATTTTTGACGATCAACAGATCACTATCCACGGTGTTGAAGCCCGAATGCGTAGCTGCCTCAATCCGCGTGTTCGTTGCAGACCCGCCAGTGACACTCGATGAGTTAAAAGAGGAGAAAGGAGTGCTCTCCAGAACGGTGACATTGCCACCCACTGTGACCGTAGGCGAGGCGCTGGATTCGTTGGGCACAGGCTCTGTACCAGTGCAGGCACTCAGGGTAAGAGCTAGGGCTGCGGCAGCAGTCAATACTTTACAAATGCGTCCGAGCCGCATTCCACCTCCAGGTTTTCGCTTCAATATGGTCTCCGGGAGCACATCAGCCTCTAGCCGGTCCCGGGAATAATCCTGATTGCTAGAGTACCGCAGCGTTATGAACGTCAGTCGTACCCTGGCCCGAGACACCGTAGCTCAGCTAACAAAGGTAATCACGGTTTCACGCAGCGGCCTGACCCCGGAGGGAACCCTAGCCATCCAGGGCGACACCAGTAATACCGTGTTCGTAACGGAGGCCAGTTCCGGCTCCGACGCCGTTGTGGTCACCGTGGGCGGCACGAAAGGTGAGGCGCAACCTCACACAGCGGTCACCCAAGCAGTCATTGCGGCCAAGCACGCTGCGGGACTGTACCGCTTAGTTGTGCACTCTCATCGGCGCTGAACTGGGCCTTGGCCCGGCCCACGGGTCTGAGTAAGAAGCTGCACCAGGGGCAGGGAGGGCGCTGGAGGTCTCCAGCGCTGAGCGTTTGGCCGGAACCGTTACCCGAGCAGATCTAGCCGGATGCCTGCTAGGGATCCTCGGGGATGACTCCACCATTGGTAAAACTCTGAGCATCAGCGCCTGATCAGCAACGCCATTGCTGCAGGACCTCCATTTTTGATGGCCAGTGCATCGCCCCGATCGCCCGTGCGAAGAGACTGCAGTTGCTCAGGACGTACCAGGAGGAGCCATCAGGGTAGGTTTCTTTACAAAATACTTTGATACGGCCTCGGCGCAGTAGCGGGTCCTTTTGCTACGTTGCGTCTTTTCTGAGAAGGGGAATAAAGGCCACCACAAATCCGGCGGCGAGGGATCCCAAACCACCCATAGCCATGTCACCGATGGTGTCATCGTAAGCAATAAAGATTTGATCGCTAATGAATGCTCGGCCAAACCACTCCACCATTTCCCAGAGAGCACTCAGCGCTAGCCCCATCATGGCGGTCAACACTATTCCAGAACCCTTAGTGAAGGTGGTCCCGCGCGGATCAGGAACAACTTTCCCACGAGCCAGCAAAAGGTACAGGCCAGCGGCGATCACCCCATTGCCAGCTAGATGAACCACCAGATCCCACCAGCCGATGCTGGTGTATAGATCAAAAATATTGCTCCATGCGGCGATCAGTAGCGTGGCCACAAAAACCATGTCCATCCCGGCGCGCATGCCTAAGAAGCGCGGGGCCACGAAACCGGGCAAGGCGAAGGCAATAATTCCAGCGTCGCTCGGCTCGAAAAATATCGCGGTCACCACCACACTCAACACAGCAACGAACCGCAGAGCCTCGGCCACGAAATCCATAGCACCATGGGGACGGCGCAGAAAATTCTCAATCATGGTTGGTCGCCACTCTGATCAAATTCCACCACGGCATGAACGGGCAGGTGATCCGATCCCCATCCGCCGTGGTGCCGGTTGGCGTTGATGCCCGCTCGTTCCACGCGAACTCCGGTGGAAACCAAAATCCAGTCAAGACGTGGACCGTTGCGACGCGGTTCCCGGTAGGAGCTGAAAGTTCCCCACTTCTCACTAACCCTCGTCTGCGCGGCGTCCCATGTGTCAACCAGTATGCCGTCCGAGAGTAGCTCAAGTAGCGGCGGCGATCCCGTAGCGGCATTGAAGTCCCCGGTCACTACCGTGGGAAAGCTGCTGGCTGCAGCCAACTGCTTGATGGCACGGGCGGAGCTCAGACGTGAGCGTCCCGAAAGATGATCTAGGTGTGTGTTGATGGCCTGAAAATGGTTTCCAGTGGCGCGGTCCAGAAAGATCCCAGTGACCACAATGCGGGGAATAAGGTTTCCCCATGACCTGGAACCGGCGTGTGTGGGCTGATCAGAGAGTGCCCGTTGTTCCCATTCCAGAAGTTTAAGCCGTTTGGAGTCAAAAATCAGCGGGCACCTTTCCCCTGCGCCATGGGGTCCCCGGCCGTGTCCCACCGCCTTGTATGTAGCTCCCAGAGACTCTTGAACAAACGCGACCTGGTGAGGCAGCGCTTCCTGTATGCCAATAAGTAGGGGGGCTTCTTGGTTAAGAAGCGCGCGGATTCGCGGTGCCCTCTGCTGCCAACGGTCGGCTGAGCGTGTGAGTATGCCGGGGACGTGGCGGCGAACATTCCAGCCCATGATGTGAAGTGCCTGCACAGGCACCTCACCAATCAAGGCCATTGCTTCCGAGGGCGCCGTCCCACGATAATCTCCGCCAACGCTTCTCCCACTCATTGGAACGCACCAGCGTTACTCCCGGCTCTGCGACTCCTCGCTGAAGCCAGCCTGCGCCATCGTCGTGGGGGAAAATCATGCGGCCAATGAATCAGGACCGTGCGGAACCCCCGGTGCGTCCGCCTTAAGAACTCACGCGCGCTTTTGAAGGGGCGCATTGACATACCCATGGCAGCGGAGCGCAAATATCTCACTCTATGGTGCTCACCCAAATGGAAGGAAAGGTCGAAATCATCGTGGAGCTCACAATCGCGCCGATGTGCCGAACTACTCACAGATTCCCAAGCTTCCCGTCGCATGGCCAGATTTGAGCCAAAGAGCGGCCGGTGTCCCAAAGCTGGCATAGCAGCTAACCAGTAGACCGTGAGGTAAAGGACGGCCAGCGGGGTGCGTAAAAATGCTGGGCCATCGATAAAGCGTGCCGTTCCGGTCAACGCGGAAGTCTGAGGGCTGTCAGCGAACGCCGTCACAACATCTTCAATCCAAGACGTCGGTGGCACACAATCAGCGTCTAAGCGGAGAATGAGATCACCGCTGGCAAAATCGTAACCACGGGAGCTCGCTGCCGGGATACCCGGCTCAGAGCAGCTAATGAGTGTTGCGCCAGCCAGACGGGCAGTCAGCGCTGAGTCATCAATTGAACCGTTGTCCACCACAATGATCTCGTTGGCTTTTATGGACTGCGAGTGCAGAGCAGCAAGACACCGCGCCAACAGAAGGCTGTCATCCTTGACAGGTATCACCACAGAAACGCGGGGCCGTGGTTCTTGACGTGGTGGGCCAAAAACCACATCTTGGGCCTTGGCTTCTGGCTGTGAATCTATGTTCATCTACTCAAGGCTACTGTCTTTGGAGTGTGGGCGCTGCCAGCGTCAGAGGCGTGGCTTCCTGTTCCAGCGCTGGTGGATAAGCCCGCTGCGGGTACCGATGGATTCAACCGTGAACTTATTTTCTAGGTAGGCTACGTAATCCCTGAGGCAGGCACCGAAGCCGAGCCTTACATCATGTACGCCAGAAGCATCGTGGGCCAGCGTCACCTCATATCCGGAAGCAAATCCGTCCGAAGAAACAAACAAGCCATGTACCAGTGCTTGGGTCATAGCGGCACGCTGAACCAGGCCAATAAGTTGCTGACATGAGGCTTTTGGTCTGGGTTGCTCCACGCAGGGTGGCTAGGCTGGTTCCATGGCGACAGTTATTCTTGTGCGGCACGGCCGCACCACAGCAAATGCCACTGGACTGCTCGCAGGCCGGGCAGCGGGCGTTGATCTGGACCAGATTGGGCGCGACCAAGCGGCCCAGACCGGAGAGCGGCTCGCGGCGGTGCCCCTTATCGGGGTGGTTTCGAGCCCTCTTGAGCGTTGTCAGCAGACCACCCAGTTCATCCTCGATCGCCAACCTGGCACACCCGTTTTGCTGGTAGATCCGGCTCTCATCGAGTGCGATTACGGCCAATGGCAGGGCCGCACACTCAGTGATCTAGCAACCGAGTCTCTGTGGCCCATGGTGCAGTCGCAACCATCCGCCGTCGTATTTCCTGGTGGTGAGTCAATGGCCGCGATGCAGGCTAGGTCTGTTGCAGCAATTCGACGCCACGATGCAGCCTTCGAAGCCGAACACGGGCAAGAAGCCGTGTGGGTTGCGGTCAGCCATGGTGACATTATCAAGTCCATCCTTGCCGATGCCTTCGGCATGCATCTTGACCTATTCCAGCGCATTAACATTGGTCCGGCCTCGCTATCGATCGTGCACTACGGGACTAGCAGACCGAGCGTCTACGCAACCAACACCACCGCAGGCGATCTCTCGTGGCTTTCCAAAGACACCCTCGCGGGTGATGCGCCGGTGGGCGGCGGCGCGGGGCACAAAGCGCCATGAACCAAAAGTGCCTAGAATACAGATATGCCTACACATATCCACGAATTTGACTGGCCAGACCGGGCCGTAGTTGGCACCATTGGCGTTCCGGGAGCGCGAACCTTCTATCTGCAGGTGCGCGCCGGGAAGCAAATTGTGAGTATTTCCCTCGAGAAGCAGCAGGCCGCTCAGCTAGGGCAGAAGATCGACGAAATTCTCGACCAGCTCATCACCATGGAGGGCAACCCCTTCAGCGTTCCCACGAGTACTCCGATTGAACTTGTTGACAATGACCAGCTCGAGGACGTCCCGGAGCAATTCCGTACCGGGGCCATGAGCTTGGGGTGGGACCCCACCACGGCCCAGGTTGTTATTGAGGCCCACCCCATCACCGCTGACGATGGTGATGAGAGCGAGGAATGGCTTGAAGAAGCCGGCGATAACGACTCAGAAATGCTATTGGTACGAATGCCGGTTGGCACCGCCCGCGCCTTCGCCCTGCGGACACGCGAAATTGTGGGCGCTGGGCGCCCAGCATGCCCACTCTGCGGTTACCCTATAGACGCTGACGGGCACGTCTGCACCCTTCCCGAGGTCTGATGGCAGCACCGAACCTGGCCACCTCTGAACTAATCCTCACTGGCCGCATCACGACGGCGTCAAACGCCACATTCCTGGGCAGCATTGGTGATGTGGTGGTTGTTTATAAGCCGATAGCAGGCGAAAATCCGCTATGGGATTTTCCCGAAGGTGCCCTGGCACACCGGGAGGTGGCCGCGTACCTGGTCTCGCAGGTCTTCGGCGGGGACATTGTGCCGCACACGTGGCTGCGCGATGGACCGCTGGGCGAAGGCATGGTCCAACTCTGGCAGGAGCAAGATCCCAAGCAAGACGCCGTGAATTTGCTCCCAGTGGACCGTGTGCCGGCAACTGGTTGGAAGCAAGTCATCGAGGGACGGGATGAAAGCGGATCCATGGTGGCGTTAGTTCATGAAGACTCCCCCGAGCTGCGACGAATGGCGGTTCTGGACATCATCATCAACAACGCAGACCGCAAAGGCAACCACATCCTGGCAATGCCGGACGGCCGCCGGCACGGTGTGGACCACGGCCTCACTTTTCACCGTGACCACAAGCTGCGTACGGTTCTGTGGGGCTGGCTGGGAGAGGATCTAAGTGCGCAGGAGCTCGACGGCGTAGATCGTGTCAGCGAAGGACTCCACGGTGAGCTGGGCCGAAACTTGACGGACTTGCTCACTGCTGAGGAGATCACATCCCTCGCTGCGCGGTGCGCACGGTTACGTTTGACAGGGCGGTTTCCGGCTCCCAGCGGTGAGATGTCAGCGGTGCCCTGGCCCCTTTTCTGAGGGAATTGCCTTCTTAGGGTCATCGCTGTAGCCGGGCGTGATGATCATTGCCTCGTGTGTCACTGTGGCCCCCAGGACCTTGCCACTGTGATCCAGAAACACAACATCAACATCGCCCAACCCTGTCCATTGCTCTTTGCTTGTAGCGTCAGGAAAGAAGCACCCCAGATCATCGAGGGCAAAAATGATGTCCCGGCTGTAGGCATACCGGCGTTTTACCGCGGCCCGGCGCGGCCGAGCATAACCGTTGCCTGGGCCAACACCAACCGTTCTGCTCGATTCAAGGTTCGCTAGCGCCCCGATCAGCGGATGATCTTCGTCCCCATTGTTGAAGACAAATTCAATATGCGCGGTCTCCCGGCGCAACGACTGCATCCAGGCAGACTGGGCAGCGCGCGACATCGTTTCTCCGACCACAGGGGGCGCCACGTTTTCCATATCCTTACACTCTCCTTGAGCGAGACACATGTACACCGCCCCATGTTACGGCGAAGCGCGAACTTCCGTGATCTACTTTCAGATGGTTAGGTTACCCACCCCCGCAGTGCAGAGCAGTGCAGTGCGGTGCAGTGCAGTGCACTAGCCCCACGGCACAGGATGCTGGATTACAGAGTCCTCTATCGGCAGCGGATCCACTGCGCACTCAACTACCTCAGCATGAAAAGCCCACCGAGCCTTCAAGTTCGCCAGGATCAGACCGATACCAGCAACCTTGCATTAGCCGTGACCCATAAATGGGTGCAGTTCCTAAACTATTTTCTTGCGCCTGAGTGCGTGGGCCTGGTTTTCTGCCGCTAAATTTCGTAGAAAGATTGCCGATGATGCGGCGGCAAGACAGAAGCCCCATACCTTTGCGGTGATGGGGCTTCTTGCATTTTGAAAGCTGTCTACGAACATGGAAAGTGAGCCAGGGGTGAAACAAACACGGGTCTAAATACGGAATCTTGGGCTCCCATCCGTGTCAAAATTGGGCTCCAAAGCGCGAGAACTCAACGAACTAGACGTTGAAGCCGAACTCCACCGAGTTCTGGCAGCGAGCAACCGCGGGGCTTACGCCTTGAGCACATACTGCAGGGTCTGCACGACCTGCTCGGTGGTCTTGCACCAGGCCTGAGCACCGGCGTCGACCTCCTTGAGGGGGTGGATGATATCTTCATCGTGCAAAGTAACGTATGGCTTGCCCAGTGCGGCGCAGTAGCCGGCATCGAAGGCAGCGTTCCACTGTTTGTACTTGTCCCCGAAGCGGACCACCACCAAATCACTCTGTTCAATCAGGGTGCGCGTGCGGATGGCGTTGACCTTGGAGGACTGGTGATCACGCCAGAACTGGCTGGGCGTCTCACCGAGATGGTCGCCTGCGGCGTCGCTTGCGGGATGGTCGGTCACCGGCGCGGTAAATTCCACATCCAGCCCGGCGGCCTGTGCACCGCTCTGGATCTGGTCACGCCAGTCGGTGTGAATCTCACCGGAAAGATAAACAGTAAAACTCATGCTTGGATACTCCTTCATAAATACTGGACGGATCTGAGAGTGGTCCTCTTCTTAACCATCTACTAGATCAGCGGAAAGATCCAACGGCCGCGCCAGGGTGGAACCCGCCGGGTGCTCTGGCGCTACAGTACGGGTTAGCAACGTTACTGGTCAGACGCTGAAGCAGAACTCAGCAGCCGTGTCATCAACGAAAACCAGATCATTGACTTCAGCCAAGACAAAGCTCTCCGTATGACCCGTGCGTGCCACCGGCGTGCTTGAATCCTTGATGCCATGGTCTGGGCTGAGCGGGGCACAGGCGAACAAGCGGCCTGGGCAGCACCTCATCGAGCCCGTGATTCCCGCGTCAACTCGCGGGTTTCCAGTGCAGGATCATAAACCCTGTGCATTTCTCCATTATTCAGAGGTTATGACTCCATCGCCACGGACAGTGGCCCCCGCACACCCCAGCGCCCTGAAAGTAAAATAGACTGCTCAACCTGACGAGCCTGAACTCGACTAGCTGTCTCAACGCTAGCCACACATGTAGCAAATTACTACACTAGATGCATGAGTAATACGATGCCAATGAGGGTGGATGGCGCCCTGTTCGACGCGGCAAAGGCCCTAGGTGCTGTTGCGAGCCGCAGCGCTGCACAGCAGTTCAACCACTGGGCACGGATCGGGCGCGAGCTTGAAGCTAGTCCAAGCACGAGCCTGCGCGACATTGAGCACGTTCTCGCCGGAGAAAAACCATACGATGACCTCGGTGAGCGGGACCAAGCAATAGTCCGGGCGAACTGGGATGAGCAAGTGACCGAACGTCTGGCCAGCTTGGATTTTGCTGCTGAATTCTCCCAGGCGGGGCGTTCTTGGACAGAGGTGGACGAGCATGGCGCCGTCGTCGTGCACGGTGGCAACGAGCACGCCAACAACCGCTCTCGTTCCACTGGCTCTGCCCCCAACGACCCGGACGCCTGACAGGTGCCGATCCTCCACCTCATCGCCGGGCCGAACGGTTCCGGCAAATCCACCTATGTCGAGCGAATCCTGCAACCGGTGACCCATCTGCCGTTAGTGAACGCGGACCTGATCGCGGCTAAACGCTGGCCGGGTGCCGAGATGCAGCATGCCTATGAGGCCTCACGCGCCGCAGCCGACGAGCGAACACAGTTGTTGGCGGCCAGGCGGTCATTCATAAGTGAGACGGTGTTCAGCCACCCGAGCAAACTCGATCTGATTCAGGAGGCCCACAGCAGCGGGTACCTCGTCCAACTTTACGTAATGCTCCTCCCCGTCGATGCGAGCGTAAATCGCGTTGCCGAACGCGTTCGGTGCGGTGGCCACAACGTGCCCGAGCAGAAGATCCGCGATCGTCACGCGCGGCTGTGGGAGCTGATCGCGACTGCGCGCTTAGTCGCAGACCGCACTGAGTTCTTAGAGAACAGCACAGCAAAGAACCCCTTCCGACGCGTCGCCGAATACGAACGCGGACGGCTTGTAGGCGAGCCAACTTGGCCAAACTGGACACCCGACGCGCTTACCGCCTAACGTGTCTCCCGACGGCGGGATGAGCGTCCTGTGGGGTCTCGGATTGGAAACAGCCATCACAGACTCGGTGGCGGCGTGTCCTGGGATGATGACCGGCGAACTGACCAACTTCCGTTCACGCCCAGTCACCGAAGTGCTCCGTCGAACCTAATCTAACTACGAGGTTGCAGGCCTGCTTTGCGACGACCATGCGCTCGGGATAGGCGTCTGACTAACCAGCGCGTGATCCGCCGGACGCCAGCTTCAAGTCCTCTGCCCGTAACGCAGCGCCATAGCGCTACCACCCTTGATTGTTCCCTCCATGGAGTAACTGACCAACCACGACCAAGGCCAAGGCCATACTGACCGTACGCCCCTGGGCCAACTGATCGTAGCGAGTATAGGGAGCGTCCAACACGCGCTACAGCCCGTAAGCGATATACCCGTAGTAGATCGAGTGCCAGCTCATAACAGCGGCGGGGGGCCGACTGCGCCGAGGCTGCACAGAACTAACGAATGGAAGGGCTGCGGAAAGCAGAATTGCTACTGTAGCGAATACAGGCTTGAAGGCGGGCGCAGCGTCAGCAGGATGCACCATTTCGAGCTCACACGGCCCAGAGTAGACAATGATGTGCCACCAGTCCCGGCCCACACCCGCGGAAGAAGACGCCCGGGTTGCAAAGGCAACCCGGGCGTTTCACGAAGCAGTCCAAACACGACTAGACGTTGAAGCGGAACTCCACCACGTCGCCGTCGTGCATGACGTATTCCTTGCCTTCAATGCGGACCTTGCCCTTGGCCTTGGCCTCGTGCATGGAACCGGCCTCGATCAGGTCATCGAAATGGACCACCTCGGCCTTGATGAAGCCGCGCTGGAAGTCAGTGTGAATGACGCCGGCAGCCATGGGCGCGGTGTCGCCCTGGTGAATGGTCCAGGCCCGTGTTTCCTTGGGGCCGGCAGTCAGGTAGGTCTGCAGACCGAGAGTGTGGAAACCGACGCGGGCCAGCTGGTCCAGACCGGACTCTTCCTGGCCGCTCATCTCCAACATTTCCCGGGCTTCTTCTTCGTCAAGTTCAACAAGATCGGATTCGAGCTTGGCGTCAAGGAAGATGGCCTCCGCCGGGGCCACCAAGGCGCTCAATTCTGCTTGGCGCTCCGGATTGCCCAGCACTGCATCGTCCACGTTGAACACGTAGATGAATGGCTTCGCGGTGAGCAAGCTCAGTTCAGACAAGTGCTCCATCTCCAACTTGTCACTCTTGATGGAGGAAAAGATGGTGTCACCGCGTTCAAGAACAGTCTGCGCCGCCAATATAGCTTTCAGCTCGGCTGGGTCGCGCTGCTTGAGCTTAACGGCCTTTTCCAAGCGCGGAATGGCCTTTTCAACGGTCTGCATGTCAGCCAAGATCAGCTCGGTGTTGATGGTCTCCATGTCGGAGCGGGGATCAACCTTGCCGTCCACATGGATAACATCAGGATCATCGAAGACCCGGATGACTTGGGCGATGGCCTCGGCTTCGCGGATGGTAGCCAGGAACTTGTTGCCGAGGCCTTCACCTTCCGAGGCGCCCTTGACGATGCCTGCAATGTCCACGAAGGACACCACTGCGGGCAGCAGGCGCTGTGATCCGAAGATCTCTGCAAGCTTTGCCAAACGGGGATCGGGCAGGCTGACAACACCAATATTGGGCTCGATCGTGGCGAACGGGTAGTTCGCTGCGAGCACATTGTTGCGTGTCAGTGCGTTGAAAAGGGTTGATTTGCCGACGTTGGGCAGTCCGACGATGCCAATAGTAAGAGCCACGGTATGTGATTCTACCGTTTGCCCGCACTTTAAGCTTATTCACCCGGTGCGCGGCCCGATGCGCGGCAAAATCCAAGAATGTCAGTGCCCCGTGCGAAGGTGGTTCCATGAATGGAATTGGCTGGCTTGTAGCTATATTAATGTTGGTGGTTGGCGCCGTACTCGGTGCTGCGGCAGTGGCGTGGGTGCTGATGGCGCGGCTGCGCGCCGCGAACGAGGAAGCCGATGCCGCTCATGAGCGGGCCTCCGCGCTCACAGCGAATTTTGCAGCTGCTGATGCCGAGCGCCGGCTCCTAGCATCGCAAAATTACGCTCTGACGGCGCAGCAGGGTTCCGATTCCCACGTGTTGCAGGCACTGGGTCCGGTCTCTGAGAAGCTCAATGCTGTCCAGCGTCAGGTTTCCTTGCTGGAACGCGACCGTGTTGAACAGTATGGCCAACTCGCGGAGCAGCTTCGTGATGCGCGGGACGCTGACGCCAAATTACTGGCCACAACCTCCTCACTGGAGGCCGCCTTGCGTTCCAACAGTGCCCGGGGCAAGTGGGGCGAAGTCCAGCTGCGCCGCGTGGTGGAAGCTGCCGGCATGTTGGCCCACGTGGACTTCTTCGAACAGGTCCACTCTTCAACTGATGACGGCGTGCACCGCCCAGACATGGTGGTGCGGCTGCCCGGCGGCAAGGAACTGGTCCTTGATGCAAAGGTCCCCTTGGCTGCCTTCCTCAACGCGCACGACGCCGGCCCAACAGACAGCGCCGCATCCGCACAACACTTGGCTCGCCATGCGAAGGCGGTTAAGGCTCACATCGATGCCTTGGCCGGCAAGAAGTATTGGAGCTCAGCGCTGAACTCCCCCGAACTGGTTATTTGCTTTGTTCCGGTGGAATCCATCCTTTCCGTAGCTTTGAGCGCAGATCCAGAGCTTCTTGACTACGCCCTGTCCAAGAACGTGGTTCTGGCATCTCCCATCTCCCTCATGGCCATTCTGAAGGCGGTGGCTTTTAGCTGGCGCCAGGACGTGCTGACCGAAAGCGCCAAGGAACTCTTTGAACTCTCAGCCCAGCTATACACACGTTTAGGCACTATGGGAGAAGCAGTCTCTGCCGTGGGTGTTTCACTGAAAACCAGTGTGGACCGTTACAACAAGCTCGTGGGCACCCTTGAGGGCAGAGTTCTGCCCACGGCCCGGAAGCTCAACGCACTGGATCCCAAGACCTTGGAGTCCCCGGCTCAAGTGGAAAACACTCCACGCCTACTCACCGCTCCAGAGTTCAACACACGCGATTTTAGCTCTTCTCAGCGCAACACTGCCGCCGGGTTCAGCACCGACGAAGAGTTCAGCGCCGATGGAATCGATGCTGTTAGCAGTTAGCAGTTTAAGAGCAGAATGGCCCGGTCCCCAGTGGCTGGCCCATTCTGTTTTTCATGCTTTTCTTCGCGGGTTTTTACAGCAGATTGGAGCTGCGCACACCCTTGTAGTCAGGATCACCAGCCGCCTTCATGGTGGCCCGTAGTTCCTTGGGCAGGGAGAACAAGATATCTTCCTTAGCCGTGACGACTTCCTCCACGGAGGCGTAGCCGTAGTCGGCGAGCAGGAGCAACACCTCTTGCACCAGAACCTCCGGAACAGAGGCACCACTGCTCACACCAACGGAGGCCACACCTTCAAACCAGGTCTCATCAATTTCGTGAGCAAAGTCAACACGGTAGGAGGCTTTGGCGCCGTATTCAAGGGCCACCTCAACCAGACGCACTGAGTTGGAGGAGTTGGCCGAACCCACCACGATGACGAGGTCCGCCTGCGGGGCGATCTCCTTGATGGCACCTTGACGGTTGGTGGTGGCATAGCAAATGTCATCGCTGGGCGGGTCCTGCAACTTCGGGAACCGGGCCCGCAAAATCTCAACAATCTCCATGGCTTCATCAACAGAGAGCGTGGTCTGCGAGAGCCAGATCAAATTCTCCGGATCCTGCACCTGCACGGTGCGGGCTTCTTCCGGGTTGTTGACAATGGTGGTGCTTTCCGGGGCTTCCCCGTAGGTGCCTTCAACTTCCTCATGGCCTTCATGGCCGATGAGCAGGATGTGTTTGTTTTCCTTGGAAAAACGCACCGCCTCTTTGTGGACTTTAGTCACGAGAGGGCAGGTGGCATCAATGGTGCGCAAGCCACGGTCAGCAGCTGACTGCACCACGGCCGGTGAAACACCATGAGCGGAAAAGACTACTAGGGCCCCTTCGGGCACTTCCTCGTTCTCTTCCACAAAGATCACACCCTGAGCTTCCAGCGACGTCACCACATGGACATTATGGACAATCTGCTTACGCACATAGACAGGTGCTCCGTGGTGTTCCAGCGCCTTCTCCACCGCGATCACTGCACGGTCAACACCGGCGCAGTAGCCGCGCGGCGCTGCCAGGAGAACGCGTTTTTCCCCGGTCACCGGGGCAGCAGCAGCCACCTCTTCGGGCGACCTGCGACGACGCGGAACGACGGGCATTGACAAGGAAACGGCAGTGGTGCTCATACCCATCATCCTACGTGGTGCGCGAGCGCTTAATTATGAGAGCTGCACCACCGCACACAGCCAACACCCCAGCTGCAATAAGTGTGGCTGTTATACCGCGCTGCCAGCTATCCCGTGCCAGTGCTCCCAGTTCACGCCCAAACTGTTGTGCAACTTCCGGGCCCACTGCCAGTCCGGCCAAGGTGCTCTCCACAAACCCCGAACCCATCAGCCACAGCAGGGCAACGATCGCCAGCCCTACACCCCCAAGAATGAGCGTCAATGCACGCCGCTTGGCGACCACCACGCCCAAGACAAAAAGGACTGCTGCGATCAGTGCCAGCCATCCCGACCATGCTCCGAGGATGGTCATTATGGGCAGTACCTGGGCTACCTTGGGCTGATCCGCAGTTACCACCACGTCTTGGGGTGTTGGCAGCGGAACGCCTATATTCTTGGTGACGTTATCGGCCACCAGCTGAACCAGCGGGGCAATGTCCAGTTTTAGGTCCCCCTCGATGTCGTTGTTTCCAGCTGCAGCGAAGGTGAGGTTGTGGCTGCGTTGCAGAGTCTCGGTCCAAGCCTGCTCATAACCGGGATCGGTGTAAATTGCCCGGGCGGCAGTTTTGATCAGCGCCCCCGCAAGGTCGTTGAGCATCGGTGGCAGGTTTAAAGAAGCCGTGGCTTGTTCGCTCACCAAGGCAGTTAGGCCCTCTTGAAAGTCCTTGTTATTGCCCAGCGGACCCGCCAATTGGGTGAATCCTGGACCGTCAACAACGTTGCGCTGTAGCCACAAGGCGGGGCCGGCAACGGCGGCCAGTAGCAGAGCTACGATCACAAGAAGAGCGGAAGCTGCACTGCGCATTAGAGGTCCCCAAGCTACGTTTTCATCCCGATGGTAGCTGCCAATTCTAGTGCAAGACTGTGGATAGCTGCGCTTCCGTGTCAGTGCGTGAAGATACAGTTGTATCAAGCATCAGGGCCTGACCGAACCAGCCACCCGGAACAAAAGTAAGGCGATACCTCATGGCGGAAGCACCGGAGCGAAAGGTCCTTGCGCCTACGGCTGCGCAGACCACTGCCGAGAACCCATGGCCTTTGCAAATGCTGAGCCAGAAGTTAAAGGCACACATTGAAAAGGCTCCCGCAACATGGGTTGAGGCGCAGGTTATCGAACTGAATAAGCGCGCCAATGTCAGCTACCTTACGTTGCGTGACATTGATGCAGAGGTGTCCCTGAGCGTCACTGTGTGGGGTTCGGTACTGAGTAGGTTGGAAGCGCCGCTGGAGCGAGGCTCCCGCGTGGTGGCACAGCTCAAACCCGATTTTTGGATCAAGACCGGCCGCCTCTCCATGCAAGGCATGGACATCCGGCCCGTTGGGTTGGGCGATTTGTTGGCCCGCATTGAAAAACTGCGTCAAGCCTTGGCCGCCGAGGGGCTCTTTGATCCACGCAGGAAGAAGCCACTGCCACTTCTCCCCCACCGGATCGGTCTCATTACGGGACGTAACTCCGATGCCATGAAAGATGTCCTGCGCAATGCCTCGCTGCGCTGGCCGGCTGTTGAATTTGAGGTGCGTGAAGTCGCGGTCCAAGGTGTCAACGCTGTCAGTGGCGTCATCGCCGCCCTGGAAGAGCTCGATCACGACCCCCGGGTTGACGTCATTGTTATTGCCCGCGGTGGCGGATCCTTAGAGGATCTTTTACCGTTTAGCCACGAATCTCTGGTTCGCGCTGTTGCGGCCGCGAAGACCCCGGTGGTTAGCGCCATCGGCCACGAGGCCGACCGCCCACTCCTGGACGAGGTTGCTGATCTACGGGCGTCTACCCCCACTGATGCTGCCAAACGAATCGTGCCTGACGTGGGTGAGGAATTGCAGCGCCTCGGTCAGGCTCGCACCCAGCTCAACCGCCGCATTAGGGAGCTGTTGGAGCGTGAAACTGAGCGGTTGGCGTATCTGCGCACCCGCCCTGTCCTGGCCAACCCCCACGTAATGTTGCATTCCCGGGCCGACGACGTCGCCGCACTGTCCAGCCGGGCCTTGACCGCCGTGCGCACCCAGGTCGGCAGACACACAGACCAACTGGTGCACTTGAGGGCTCAGGTCCGGGCACTCTCACCCCAAAAAACCCTTGACCGGGGATACGCGGTAGTCCAATTAGAGGACCGGAGCATCGTCAGATCTCCCGCACAGGTTTTCAACGGCACACCATTGAAAGTTCGTGTTGCCGGCGGAGATTTCACTGCCCAAGGAAGCGGCCCCATCGCCACCCACGAGGTAGCCCCAACGGCAGTAGCCACAACAGATTTAGCCACCACACTTACAGAGGATCAGACATGAGCCCCGCAGCAGCACCCGCGCAGAACGCAGACATTGCAGCCCTCAGCTATGAGCAGGCCCGTGAGCAACTTATGGGAGTTGTCAACCAACTCGAAGCCGGAAGTTCCAGTTTGGAAGACTCTTTGGCCCTGTGGGAGCGTGGCGAAGCCTTGGCTCAACGTTGTGAAGAGTGGTTAGAAGGCGCCAAAGCCCGCCTGGACGCAGCTCGATCCGATAACCAGTAATGAGGATAGCCCGGGTGGTCTGCTGCGAGCGCAGATATTCCCGGGCCACCCGGATTAGGCGTCCTTCAACCGGGCCCGTTCTACTTCCAAGTCGAAATCGCCAGCCGGCCATTGCAGATTCAACCCGCCCAGTGCCTTGATCAGGATTTCTTGAACAGCAATGCGGGCATACCATTTCTTGTCAGCCGGGACCACGTACCAGGGTGCTATTTCCGTGCTCGTCTTCTCAAATACCTTTTGGTAGGCAGCCATATAGGCGGGCCAGTGAGCGCGCTCATCGAGATCCGTGGGGCTGTATTTCCAGTACTTGGTGGGATCGTGCAGCCGGGCAGAGAGTCGTTGTAGTTGCTCATCTGGACCCACGTTGAGCATCACCTTCACCACGGTGGTACCTGCTGTTGCCATTTCCGCCTCAAAGTCATTGATGGCGCGGTAACGGCGTTCCAGTTCAGTTCCGTCAGCCCAACCATGAACCCGGTGAATGAGCACATCCTCGTAGTGGGATCGATCGAAGACTCCCAACATCCCGGCCCCGGGCGCCGCAGGACGCACCCTCCACAAAAAATCGTGGGCAGCTTCTTGCTCCGTAGGAGCTTTGAAGGTGGTGAGCTTAACACCCTGTGGATCCACTGCACCCACCAACCTGCCAACAATACCGCCCTTGCCAGCTGTGTCCATTGCCTGCAAAATCAGCAGTGCCGATTTTTTTCCACCAAAACGGCTCTCAGCAAAGAGCTGCTCTTGGAGCCGCGCTAAGACTGGCGCACGCTGGGATAGGGTTGCGACGCCCTCGGCCTTGCCCCCGGTAAATCCCGGGGCAGCATTGGTAGGCTGCTGCGCCAGGGTAAAGCCTGCTCCCACGCGCAAGAGCTCGGAGGGGTGATCGGTAAAACCAAGCGGTAGGGACACGGTGGGCCTTTCCTAGGGTTTGTACGTGCTCAGGAACTCAGCAATCCGCCCAATGGCTTCTTCTAAATCCAAGACATTGGGTAGTGTGACGAGGCGGAAATGATCTGGCTGGGTCCAGTTGAACGCCCGCCCGTGAGAGATGAGGATCTTTTGTGACTCCAATAGGTCCAAAGCGAACTTCTCATCATTCTTGATGGGGTAAACCTCCGGGTCAAGCTTGGGGAACAAATACAGTGCGCCCTTGGCCTGGTTGACGGAAACTCCCGGAATATCATTGAGCATACGGTAGGCAAGATCTCGCTGGTCGCGCAGCCTCCCGCCGGGCAAGATCAAATCCGTGATGCTCTGATGACCGCCTAGCGCGGTTTGGATGGCATGCTGACCCGGCGCGTTGGCGCACAAGCGCATGTTGGCCAGCAAGTTAATGCCTTCCAGATAGTCCGCGGCAGCCGCCTTCGGTCCGGAGATCGCCAACCAGCCTGAACGGTACCCACAGATCCGGTACGCCTTGGACAAACCACTGAAGGTCATGCACAAAACATCGTCTCCGGTGAGGCTGGCCGTATTGATGTGGACGGCGTCGTCATAGAGGATCTTCTCGTAGATTTCGTCAGAGAACACCACCAGATCATGTTTGCGCGCCAGATCAACCATGCCCTGAACAATGTGTGCCGGATACACCGCTCCGGTGGGGTTGTTGGGGTTGATAATGACAAGGCCTTTGGTCCTTGGCGTAATTTTTGACGCCAAATCCTCAAGGTCCGGCCACCACTCATTGGACTCATCACACAGGTAGTGCACCGGCCGGCCACCTGCAAGGCTTACGGAGGCCGTCCACAGCGGATAGTCCGGGGTAGGAATCAACACCTCATCACCGTTATTCAGCAATGCCATTAAGGAGAGCGTGATGAGTTCACTCACCCCGTTTCCAAGGTAAACGTCATCTACATGAATGTTCTGAATACCACGCGTCTGGTAGTACTGCACTACCGCGGTACGGGCGGAGAATATTCCGCGGGAATCCGTGTATCCCTGGGCGTGGGGTAGATGGCGGATCATGTCCACCAAGATGGCATCGGGAGCTTCGAATCCAAAGGGAGCCGGGTTACCGATGTTCAATTTCAGTATCCGGTGACCTTCAGATTCCATCTGCTGGGCTTTCGCCAGCAGAGGTCCACGGATGTCGTAGAGAACGTTGTGAAGCTTGGTGGATTGGGTAAATTCTGCCATTTAACCAATATGGCACATCCAGGCCCCGCTTTTCCGCTGGAACCAACGCGGCGGGCGGGCCAATGCCAATCAAGTGGCTTGTTGGTCCGTTTTTTTGGGGAAGCGGCCTGTGGGGCGGTGGCTTTGGGGGCAGAGCTTGTTAGGCAGGACGTATTGGGCCGGCGTCAGGAGCCTGCTTTTACCAAGCCCACTTGAATCAGCCACGCGGCAGCTGCTTCAGATGAATTGGCGAAGTGGCGGTCCTGGGCGAGCCTGTTGAGATTCGCCAGCTCGTCCGTGGTCAGCGCGGCACTGACCTTATTCAGAATCCCCTGGGCGGCAGCGGAAACCTTGGAATTGCTGACCAGCGGCACAATATTTTGTTCCAAGAACAGTTTTTTGGTGTCAGTGAGCACCACTAGCGAGTTATCGTCAATGGCCGGTGCAGAAATATGGATATCCGCCACTTGAATGTCATCTCTCAGCAACGCCCACAAGACGTCATCACGACTGCCGTCAAAAAGCGGTTTTAACACCACAAACTTTTTCGGCACGCAGTTGTAATCGGTGCCCAAACCTACCAGTCCCCGGCCGCTGTTTTGAAAGTCGGCGGTGCCTCCCAGCAGCAATTTGTTGCAAACTTTGGTAAGGTCCGCAATGGTTTTGAGCTGGTATTTTTCTGCCGTTTCCGCCGTGACCACCAAGCTGTCACCGACAATGGCCTTGGCCGGATCCAACACGCTGATGCTCTCCGGCAGGACTTCTTGCAAGGCGCTCAGAACGTCCGCAGGAGTCTCTGGAGCAACACTTGGAACGGCTGCAGACAAGAGCTCGCGCGAGTAAGCCGGGACAATGTCTATGCTGCCAGCTATCAAGTTGGACCATGCATCCTGGGCCGACCCCGGGGTTGTCCCCACCTCAGCTTTAATTCCTGCAGCCTTGAGCGCCGCCGCATACGCATGACCCACCAGTTCACCCTCTTGGGCATTTACACCAGAGGGTGAGATCAGTGGCTCAATCCGCAGTGCTGGCACATCAGTGCTCATCGAGGCGCTTGGGACGCTCACAATCGGTTCAGGAGTGCACGCCGTCAGCGTCCCGAGCAGAAGGCACGCACTCAACGTGGCAATCAGCCTCTTGCGCACCTGTTACTCCCTGCTAGATTGACTGCTGCTAACTGGGTCTCACCCCAAATCCTCAACATACGTTACCCCGATAAGGCCCAAATTGGGTTCCTCGTGAAGTTCCGCATGGGTTCCACCATGTTCGAACTCAAGCACTGTGATCTTGTTGGCACCAGCTTTCAGCAGTGGCGCCGGAACATACAGTGTCACTTGCGGTCCCACTTCCCAGAAGCGGCCCAGCAAGAAGCCATTGACCCAGACCACACCCTTGCCGAAGCCGGGCAGGGAAAGATACGTATCAGCAGCTTTCTCGATCCGCAGTTCACCGTGGAAATATCCAGCCCCGGCGCCATCAGTGGCCGCGGACCCGTCCGTGGCAGGGTTTTCCTTGGTGCCGGAAGAATTGGGGCTTTCCGGGTTATCTGAACTGTCCTCCGCCGTACCTACCTGGAGCAATTCTGAGAGTGGCTTTTCCAAGTTCACTGGGCGCTGGTCCCATTGGAAGATGTAACGCTGATTGATCAAAACACCATCCAGGATGCCCTTACCCTGCCCGAAGAAGGGTCCGTAATTGATACGCCCCTGGTTCTCCACCAAAATTTCCACTGCTGCCAGGCCTCCTGCAGTGGTAACTTTGACGCCTTCTTCGCAAGTAGCGTCGGTCAGAACTCCTTGGTATTTCCCGTCCACCCACACATAGGCGCGGTCGTGCAAGTCACGGATCTTAATGGTGGCCTCACCCACGGGCAGAACGGCCTTGGCACTGTAGTGGACCAACCCGCGGTCCAGTCCGAGTTTTTCAAAGGACATGGGTTTGATGCTGTGGACGGGTTTGATGGCACGCACAAAATCTAGCAATGCTGTGCCGCGGGTCAGCTCGAAGGTGCAGGCGGGGATCACAGCGCCCGGACGTTCCAAGTGCACTGGGATGGGTGTCAGTTCACGCCCCGATGCGGCGAAAAATGCTTCCCGCATTGCATAAAACTTCTCTGTCAGCCGGCCATCTTCAGCGATTGGCGCATCAGAGTCGTAGCTGGTGACAGTGGGCTGGATGGCTCCATCATGGTTTGCCCCGGAGGTCAGCCCAAAGTTTGTGCCACCATGTGCCATGTACAGGCAGATGGAACCGTCAAGATCAAGGATCTTTTTAGCCTCGGCAGCCGCATCCACGCCTCCGCGTGTGTGGTGATCCTCTCCCCAGTGGTCAAACCAACCGTTCCAAAATTCGACGTTGAAGAAGGGCTCGCCGGGACGCCTGCGCTGCCATACAGCATCCGCTTCCTCGCCACGGGAGCCTAACGTTGCCGTTGCCCAAGTGTCAGGCAGGGAGCCGCCGTCAAGGTAGTAGTCGGTGCCGCCGTCGGCCGTGAAAAGAATTTCCGTGATGCCGCGGTCCAGCAACGCCTTACGGTTCCAGCGCAGGTACTCTTTGTCATCACCGTAGCTGCCGTATTCGTTTTCAATCTGGACCGCCACTACCGGCCCGCCATGGCACGCTTGCAACGGCTCAATGATGGGCAGCAACTGATCAAACCACTTCTCCACAACGCCGGTGAACAAGGGATCAGAAGAACGCAACACCATCTCGGGATCAGAAACCGCCCATGAGGGGAATCCGCCATTGTCCCATTCGGCACAGATGTAGGGGCCGGGACGCACTATGACATCAAGTCCGGATTCGCCAGCTAACGTGATGAATTTGGCGAGGTCTTTCCAGCCGGTGAAGTCCGGGGCCACATCCTCATAGGGCTGGTGGAAGTTCCATGCAACGTAGGTGTCCAAGGTGTTGATACCCATGGCAACCAGCCGGTCAATTCTGTCTTGCCATTGTTCCGGATGAATCCTGAAGTAGTGGATGGCGCCGGCAATAATGCGGTGAGGCTGTCCATATTTGAAGAGCAAGCGAGCCGAGTAGCTCAATGCGGGCGCTGGCCTCGCAGGCGGGAAGTTCTCTTCTACCAAAGTGGCTTCCGAACTACCGGCCATCTCTGACGAGGTCATGAACGTGGACAACTAAACTCCTGGCACTAGGGATTCGTCACAGAAAAAAACAACTCTGTTATGGATAACAATTTAAGCCGATCAAACCCGATTCATGAAACACGAAACGCCATCGCCAGCTGAATCCAAGCTATGTTACATGATAACAACTAGGCTTGCAGACAAACCGAAGCTAATGCTCCACGCTGGCTGCCAGCTTCCCCACCCCAAGGAAATCCATGAGCACCCATCAATTTGAGCGCGGTCCGGCAATGCGAGACGTCGCGGCAGCAGCGGGCGTGTCCGCACAGACTGTATCCCGGGTGCTCAATGAGCACCCCAACGTTCAAGAAAGCACACGCCGGCGGGTGCTAGCTGTTGTTGATGAGCTGGGCTACCGAAGGAACTACACCGCCCGGGCCTTGGTTACAGGGCGGTCAAAGACCATTGGCGTTCTGACCTTGGCTACCAATAATTACTCACGCTCATCGCTCTCGCTGGGTGTTGAACTGGGAGCCCGCGAAGCTGGCTACACCGTGAACTCGGTGACGTCCAGCCTGAGTGCACAAAGCGTCATCGACGCGGTGAGCCGCCTGGTTTCCCAAGGAGTGGACGGCATCATCATTGCCGCACCGCTCCAAGAAGCCGTGGAGACGGTAGAAAAAATCACGGCAAGAATCCCCACCGTCAACACTGACGGATCCTCCGGGATGGGCGATCGCATGGTTGGCGTTGATCAGGACATGGCAGCAGTCCTGGCAACCCGGCACCTGTTGGAGTTGGGACACAAGACGGTTTGGCATGTGGCCGGACCTGCTGACTGGTCTGACGCTTCAAGCCGCCTGCAGAGCTGGCGACGAACGCTCCAAGAGGCCGGCCGGGAAGTTCCCCCGGAGTTGCACGGAGATTGGAGCCCGGAGTCCGGCTACCGCAATGGACTAATTTTGGGGCGGATGCCCGAGGTCACAGCAATTCTTGTGGCGAGCGATGAAATGGCCTTTGGTGTTATCCGGGCGCTGAGCGAACTTGGCCGGCGCATTCCCGAAGACGTCTCAGTGGTAGGCATTGATGATATTGACCTGGCCGAATTTTCAAACCCGCCACTAACTACCATCCGTCAGTCCTTTGAAGATACGGGCCGGCGCGCTGTGCAACGGCTCGTTGCCCAGATCACTAATCCAGAAGCGGTCAGCAGTCAGGACATCCTCAAACCCACACTCATTGTGCGGGCAAGCACCGCACCACCGCCGGCCGGCTAGAAGGCCCCAAGTTTGAGTGCTCCGGGTCTGCGCTAGTTCCTGTCCTGCGCGAGCGGCAGGCCGGGCCCGCACCCAAGGCCAGGCCCGCGCTAGTTCCTGCCCTGCGCGATCAGGAGTGGGATGCCAAAAATGGGATCCTGGCGCAAAATTTGCACCTCACCCATCCCCCGCGAAGCTGCGTGGGAGGCGACTGCGGCTTGCAAGGCTGGCACATTGCTGCCTAGCCCGCTGCCCAGCACAAGCGGGCCCGTCAGGTTCAGCGCCGTGGCAACTTCGGCTGCCAACCCGGCCAAATCTGATCCTGCACGGTCCACCAGTTCCAGTGCGTGTTCATGGCCGCTTTGCGCTGCCGCGAAGATCACCGGTGAGGCAGCCGCCCAATAGCGCCTGGTTGTACCCTGATGGAAATGGGCAATGAGTGATTGGGGCTCGCTCAGTCCGCAATACTTGAGCAGCCCGGCCGTCAGCGCATCGACGTCCTTGCCTGCGTCCATTCGCCGCAGGCTGTACCTGACAGCCTCGCGTGCCAACCAGTATCCGCTTCCCTCATCCCCCAGCAGGTAGCCCCACCCACCAGCGCGGGCTTGCTCTCCTGCCTCGTTGATCCCCCAAGCGGCTGATCCTGTCCCGGCAATCACGGCAACTCCGAAGCTCAGGCCTGCCGCCGCCAGCAACAGCCGGGTGTCATGCACCACGTCAATCTGGGCACCCGGCACAAAAGGAGCAATGAGTTCCCTGAGTGCGCGGGCATCGCTGTCCGTATCAACACCCCCAGCACCGGCAAGGAGCCGGCTCGCCCCGTCCACATCCAGTGCGGCGAACAACGCTGCCATGTTCTCTACGGCGGTTTCCCGGCTAACATTCTGAACGTTGGTGCTGCCTACGCTGGCGTCACTACTGATAATGCCGTCCGTCCAGACGATGCCTCGCGTTTTCGAGCCGCCAATGTCCAGCCCAACAAAGCGCGATGGGGCAGAGGAAAAGTTCAAGGGGTTTTTGTCCACACACCTAGACTAATGCCATGTTCATCACACCCTTGATTGCCGCACCCATGGCTGGCGGAACCACGACGACGGAACTCGCCTTGGCTGCCCAAGGTGCTGGCGCCTTTGCCTTCGCCGCCGGAGGCTATAAGACTGCTGACCAGCTCGCCGCACATATTGCCCCCTTGCGGGCCACAGGACTTGACTTTGGTGTGAACTTATTTGTTCCCCGGGATGATCCCTTGAGTGCACGTGGCGTGGCTGCTCTTTCCGCCTACCGGACCTCCCTGCGCTCCACCGCACAGCGCTACGGGGCGCAGTTGCCCGCCGTGGCACCAGATAAGGACAAAGTGCAAGACTATTGGATCGAGAAGATGGCCCTGCTCTTGGCAGATCCAGTTCCGCTGGTCAGTTTCACTTTTGGCCTGGCGTCCAACGAAGTGGTGGCCAGCTTGCACAAGGTTGGCACCCGGGTGGCTGCCTCCGTGACGAACGTGGCTGAGGCTCTCGCGGCTGGCGCTACGGGTGTGGATGCTCTGATTGTTCAGCACGCAGGCGCGGGTGGGCACACCGCCGCTTTCCTGCCGTCAAAAGCGACGCCACCCGATGCCAGCGGTACGCTGCCACAGCTGGTTGCCGCAATCGGGGCGGCTGTGAGCTTGCCGTTGGTAGGCGCGGGCGGCGTCAGCGGCCCCTCTGATGCCAAAGCCACTTTGGCCGCCGGAGCTGTTGCGGTGGCAATTGGAACTGCTCTCATCCGCACCGATGAGAGTGGCGCCCGGCAGCTCCACAAGGATGCCTTGGCAGACCCGTTCTACACCGAAACCGCCATGACACGGTCCTTTACCGGCAAGCCGGCCAGGGCGCTGGTCAACGAGTTTGTCCGTGAGCACACCGCCTGCGCACCTGAGGCTTATCCCGAGGTTCACTTCCTGACCGCGCCCCTGCGCAGCGCTGCTGCCGCCGCGCAAGATCCCCGCGCTGTGAACCTCTGGGCCGGGATCGGTTGGAAATCGGCGCAGAGCGGGCCCGCAGCCGCGGTAGTGGGAAGTTTTCTGCACGAACTCTAATTTTCTCCACGAACCTCGAGTGAATAGGCGCCACCAGCGGCCGCACCGCTGCCCACCCCACTCCGGCGCCGGGCTGATGCTCACGCTGGGCCGGCGCCGGGCTGCGCTACCGCTGGGCTGATAGCCCAATTGTTCGGGAATTTGCTAGAATGGCGAACTTACGGACGGCATTTTTGCCGACATTTCCGACAGCCACGCATACCTTGGAGGATCCCATGGCATCAAACGCGAAGAACGTTCGGCGCGATACGGCTCAGGCGGGTCTCCACGCGGAACCCTTGGACGCCGTCGACCGGCAGATCATTGACACGCTAGTGGCGGATGCCAGGATCACTAACCGGGACCTTGCCGACGCCGTGGGAATTGCCCCGTCCACAGCCCTGATGCGCACCCGGGCCCTCATGGAACGTGGCGCCATCGAAGGCTTTGAAGCGAAGCTGAACCTCGCCTCGATTGGTAGATCCGTGCAGGCCCTCATAGCCGTTAGGCTGCGCGCTCACGACCGGGACCAGATTGACACCTTTACAGCGCGGGTCCCGCAGCTTCCCGAGGTGCTCTCGACGTTCCACACCTCTGGTTCCGTAGATTATCTGCTGCATATTGCCGTCCGAGACACCGACGCTCTGCGTGACTGGGTTCTGGATAACCTCACCACCGACCCCGTGGTTGGCCATACTGAGACCACCTTGGTGTTCAAACACATGCCCGGCCACGCGGGTCCGTTGAACTAGCTTCGGAACACTTTTACCGCTCACCTCACCCATAATAGGCAGGTGAGCATTATTGATAACGCCGTATACGTTGACGGCTTGCGCTTTGCCAATCCCAACAGCCTAGATCAGACCTACGAGGTTATGGATTCTTGCGACGGCATGGCCTGGATAGGCATTTTCCGTCCCGACGCAGCTGAGATGCAATCGCTCGCTGCAGAATTTTCGCTACACGAGCTGGCTGTAGAAGATGCGATCAAAGCCCATCAGCGGCCCAAACTGGAACGGTACGACGACGTCCTCTTCACCGTGCTACGGCCCGCCAGATACTTTGATGAGACCGAGGCTGTGGAGTTCGGTGAGCTTCACATTTTTACCGGCAAAGACTTCGTCATCACCATCCGCCATGCCGAAACACCAGGACTGGCTTCAACCAGATCCCGGCTCGAGTCAGATCCGGATTTACTGGCGCAAGGTCCCGAAGCCGTGCTGTACGCCATCTTGGACCAGGTTGTGGATGACTACAAGCCCGTAGTCCAGGGTCTGGAAAACGATATCGACGAGATTGAGGACCAGCTTTTTTCCGGCGACCCCCACGTCTCACGGCGCATTTATCAACTGTCCCGGGAAGTCACCCAATTCCAGCGCGCCATCCACCCACTGCGGGGCATGCTGGAAAAACTCAAAAACGGATTCGAGAAATACCACGTCAACGTTGAGCTGCAGCGCTTTTTGCGCGATATAGAAGACCACATTGAAATTGTCACCGCCCAGGCCGACTCCTTCCGTGATCTCCTGCAAAATGCCCTGATCGTGGACGGGACCCTGACCACCAACCGTCAAAATGAAGCCAGCGCAGCCGAAAATCAGCAGATGAAGAAGATCTCATCCTGGGCCGCCATCTTATTTGCCCCCTCCTTTGTGGGATCGGTGTACGGCATGAACTTTGAGAACATGCCGGAGCTTCACTGGAGCCTGGGCTACCCCTTTGCCCTGGCCTTGATGTTCCTGGTGGGCCTTGTCATGTATCTCATCTTCAAAAAGAAGACCTGGCTTTAGTCCGGGCTGTGCCTGCTAAGGCTGTGCTGTGGTGACCTGTGCCGCTTAGGTCCTAGCCAGTGCTGCGATGTCATCAAGGAAGCTTTCAGACACGGCATCACTGACGGTGGCCGTGGTCTCGCCAATGGTTTCTAGGTAGTTCTCTGTGACCGGGCCACGGCGGCCGGTGAGTGGCGCGCCGTCGGCCATGGCCTTCTCCAGCGCCCGCTGGGAGGCGCTGCGGGCAGCGAACTCAATGTCAGCCGGGGAGAATCCCGCGCTGGCCCCCACCAGCGCCTGTACGTCAATATCCGCCACAACATGGGCCGGAATGAAGCGGTTCCACATAGCAGAGCGAGCCGCCTCATCAGGGAGTCCGATGGGGATCACGTAATCGAAACGGCCGTGGCGCAGGAACGCGGAATCCAGCGAGCGGATGAAGTTGGTTGCACACACCAGCAGCCGACCAGGCTGGTCGCGGAACGCCGGAATAATTTTCAGCAGCTCATTGGTGACACCCTGCATGGGCGACGGCGGCTCGCCGGACCGCCGCGAGGCGATCTCTTCCACCTCATCGATGAACACAACTACGTGCTCCAACTCCGCAATTTCCAGGAACGTCTGGCGCAGGGCACCGGCCAAGCCGCCGGGCTCCCCTGCCAGCCGGGACGGAAAGACTTCCACAAAAGGCCATTCAAGACGGGACGCAATGGCCTTGGCAAAGGTGGTTTTTCCCGTTCCTGGAGGACCAAAAAGAACGACGGCGCGCGGCGGCACCACTCCGAATTCCTCCGCAAGCTCCGGCTCTGCCAAAGGCAGAACAAGCCTTCGCTCAAGTAATTCCTTCTCTGCCGTCATGCCCGCAACACGGTCCCAGAGGTCCCGTGGCAGAACCCTTCCGCCAAGCTCGTCCAGTGCGCCGCGCTCTGCCCGCTGGACCGGGATCCGCCGTTCAAAGTAGCGCAGATTCTTCTTCACCACGAACCCTCGGTTGGTGAAAGCCTCTACCCGCGTTTGGGTCTCAGGCATGAGTGCGGAGAGTTTATTCAGGCCATGGGCTTCCATCCGGTTCTCCACAGCGGCCAGAAGCATGGTGCCAATGCCGCGCCCACGGAAGCTCGGCACGGTGGCTAGGAAAACGATCCAGCCTTGATCGTGAGCGGCCCTGGCAACCGCGGCGCCAATGACCTGTTCGCCTTGTACCGCCACCACGGCATGGTCCTTCTCGCAGGAAGCAAGAACTTCGGAAAGATCATAGACAGGCGCCACATCACTCTCACGCAGCGACTGCCACAGGGCAAGGATGCCTTCAACATCTTGTGAATGAAAATCCCGGATTGTCCATGCGCTCATGTCCCTGCCGCTCCTTTGCGTTAGCCAGTGAATGCATCATGGCACGCCCCGCCTCATCAGAGAAATTGTTGCGACGCTCACTTTGGAGCTGCCCCGAGCTCTGAGGCAACGCCCTGTGGTTAACTTCACGCCGTTTCTGGAAACAAAACCCGCTCCAGCAACGCTAAATCCAAATGAGAACATTTTCCCCACAGAAAGTTGCATCATGACCATCGAGATAACCCGCGAATTCGACCTGGACAGCGAACTCATCCTAGACAGTGATGCTGCAGCGGCCCTCTTTTTGGAGGCTCGCACGGCCAACAGCTGGGCTGATGAACAGATCAGCGACGAGACGCTGCAGGCCGTCTATACGCTGACCAAAATGGGCCCTACTGCCATGAACATTCAGCCGTTACGCATCGCCTGGATCCGATCCAGTGAAGCCCGCGCGCAATTGGTTGAGCACATGAATGAGGGCAATAAAGCCAAGACCCTCGCCGCCCCCATGGTTGCCGTTCTGAGCTACACCAACGAATGGCACAACCTGCTTGAGCGCACCACGCCGCACATGGCCTCAATGGCTCCCACCTTTGAAAAAAACCTTGATAGCCGCAACACCATGGCAGTTACCAATGCGCATTTGCAGGCCGGGTACTTCATTCTTGCTGCGCGTGCAGCAGGCCTTGCGGCAGGACCCATGACAGGATTCGATGCCTCAGGAGTTGACGCCCACTTTAATGCATATACCTCTTGTAGCGCATTCATGGTGGTGAACTTGGGCAAGCCCAGCGGTGTTATCGATCGCCAGCGCCTTCCCCGGCTAGATTTTGACTCCGCAACCGTAACGTTGTAATAATCTATTTCAAGTTTCTAACCTCGTTATGAAATTGTCTTTCACACGACACGTTGTCCTCCTTTTTCATCGAGGACAACGTGTTTTTTTGCATTACTGCGCTAAATTTCGGCAATTTTCAGTTTTCCCAAGGCGGTAGCAATGACATATTTTCATAGGATAGAAACCCTCACTTTCCTAAGTCTGCTAGTTAATCAACGCACGCGTGCGGCGTTGCTCTCCACGAGGCCGGTCACACTCTTTCGCTTTACCATTGCTATGGATAACATGGGTCACGTGTGACCTGTATCTCCAAAATTCAGCGAAGGATGAACTCGTGCGTTCCATGTGGAAAAAGACTCTAGCCATGGCGGTGGTGGCACCTGCCATGCTGCTGTCAATGGCGGCACCGCCCGCGCTGGCTGCCCCGGGCGACCCCGTATCAACTAATCTCGCTCTGGCTTCCGCCGGTGCAACCGTCACCTCCTCCGGTGACGAATCCGTCGGGAGCAACGGCCCCGACCTTGCCATCGACGGCGGCGACACCACCCGGTGGTCCTCAGAGCACTCCGACACTGCACAGTTGACGGTGAAACTGGCCAAACCTGCCGCAATTGACAAGATTGTCATCAAGTGGGAGAAGGCATGCGCAGCCCAGTACAAGCTGCAGGTCTCCACTGACGGCGTGAGCTTTGTAGATGCCACGGACGTGATCTCCCGCGCCAACTGCGCCCCGGAGACGCCCGACACCCAGACCATCAAGTCTTCCCTGGCTGGCACAAAGTACCAGTTTGTGCGCATGCAGGGCATCGCCCGTACTCCCATCGCGGGAACCAAGTGGGGCATCTCCCTCTTTGAAATGGAAGTGTGGGGCGTCCCGGCAGCTCCCGCCCAAAACATTGCACTGGCTTCAGCCGGGGCAACCGTCAGCGCCTCCGGCCAGGAAGTAGCCGGCCAGTGGGGTCCCGCTCTGGTCATTGACGGAGATACCGACAGCACCAAGCCCAATGCACAGCAGTCACGCTGGTCTTCCAACACCGCTGACAGCGCCAACATCACTGTGAAGCTAGCCGCCCCTACTGTCATTGATCACGTGGCCATCGTGTGGGAAAAGGCTTGTGCTGCGAAGTACAAGCTGCAGGTCTCAACCGACGGCATCACTTTTGTGGATGCCACCGACGTAATCGCCCCAACATGCAACACGCGCGACGTGCAGAAGCTCAAAGCCGGTGTTGCCGCCAATGCGTACCAGTATGTGCGCATGCAGGGGATTGAACGCACCCCGATCGGGGGCCAGAAATACGGCATCTCGCTCTGGGAGTTTCAGGTCTGGGATGGCGAAGAAGTCGCCACTCCAGCACCTGTGTCAGAGCCCGTCAACCTGATCCCGTTGCCGGTCAATATGGAAACACCTGACGAGGCGCCGTTCAAGCTGGGCGCAGGTTCACGCATCGTGGCCAACAACGCCGTGACCGCGAAGAGTGCCTCCTTCCTGGCCGAGCTCTTCCGCACCTCCACAGGTCTGGCCCTGCCGGTAGTGAATGGCAGCACCGGCGATGCCGATGACATCGTATTGCTCCAGACCCCTGGTGACATCCCTAATCTGGGTGCTCAGCTCCAGGCGGAGGCATACACGCTCAGCGTCGACGCGCTCACAGGTGCCAAGATCACCGCAGCCACCGACGATGGCATCTTCAACGGTGTCCAGACACTGCGTCAACTTTTCCCGGCATTCATTGAGTCCAAAACCAAGGTCAACGCCACTTGGACGGCTCCTGCCGTGGAAATCTCCGATGCCCCCCGCTTCGACAAGCGCGGCATGATGCTAGATGTCGCCCGCGAATTCAAGAACCCTGACGAAGTCAAGGCCATCATTGATTCGCTGGCTTCCTACAAGATCTCCACACTGCATATGCACCTCGCAGATGATCAGGGCTGGCGCATCGAGATCACCAATGAGGGCAAAGTAGCTGGCGATGACATCGACTACAACCAGCTGACTGAGATTTCCGGCAAGGGCGGCATGACTCAGTTCAACCGCACCTACATGGACCTCTTGGGCAACACTGGCTTCTACACCCAAGCTGAATACAAGGACTTGGTAGCCTACGCCGCCGATCGCCACATTGAGATCATTCCTGAGATTGACGTCCCCGGCCACACCTCGGCCATTCTGCACGCCATTCCGCAGCTCAACACCGCTGGAACGAAGCCGAACGTTGACGAGTGGGGCGTTGTTCCCGAAGATGGAACCGGCAACGTTGGTACGTCCACCTTGGATGTTGCTGCCCCGCAGACCTGGACGTTCCTGGAACACGTCTTCGGCCAGATCGCCGAGATGACCACCAGCGAATACATCCACATTGGTGGCGACGAGTCCCATGTGACGGGCCACGACAACTACGTGGAGTTCATCACCAAGGCAGTGAAGCTCATCCACGATTTGGATAAGAAGCCCATTGGTTGGAACGAGGTCGCCATTGGTGGTCTGGAGGCCGGGGACGGCATTCAGTACTGGACCGGCGGCACCGCCGACACGCTGAGGGCCATCAAGGACAAGGGCGCCAAGCTCATGGTTTCCAATGGCTCCACGGCGTACCTGGACATGAAGTACAACGCCAAAACCCCGATTGGCCTGACGTGGGCCGGCATGGGCGACTTCCCCAAGTACTACGACTGGAATCCGGCTGCTGTCGTCAAAGATGGCACCACCAATCTCCCCGATTCAGCCATCCTGGGCGTTGAAGCCCCGCAGTGGTCCGAGACCATTCGTGGCGGCAAGCAGACTGAATTCATGGTCTTCCCGCGCGTAATTTCCTTCGCTGAAGTTGGCTGGACGCCTCAGGCAAAGCGAAACGTCAATGACTTCAAGGTCCGCATGGCCTCCATGGGTTCGCGCTTGCTGGCTGCCGACACCAACTTCTATGACGGCAACCAAGCCAAGTGGACCCCCGCCATGGCAGGCTTGCCGGTGGCAGTCTCCCCCGGCAAGAGCCTGAAGCTTGACGTTGGCCAGCTGGCAGCCCCCGGCACCAAGGCTTCTGCCGATGGCGCCACTATTGCTGTCGATGCTGTTGATGACGCCGACGGCGTGAGCGCCTCGAGCATCTTGGGGAACTTGGGCGTAAGTGTCAACTGGGGCGATGGCTCAGCCGCCACCCCGGCAACCTTTACGGCTAACACAGCCCGTAACCACATGTCCGCTGGCAGCCTTTACCAGCTGCAGGGCACCCACAGTTATGCGAGCGCAGGGACCTTCACCGGAACGCTGACCGCTTCCAACGGCACAACCGCACAGTTCACCGTGGTTGTTGCTGCTGGTACGGCAGATCCCAAGCTCCCCTATGTTTGGGATTCGACTCAGACCCCAACGTTGTCCACAACAGCAGCCACTGTTCGTGCCGGTTACCGGGCCCTGACCACTGTGACAGGGTTCGTTCCTGGTGAATATGTGACTCTCAACCTGGGCGGCAACAAGGTTGGTACCGTCCTTCCTGATGCCGAAGGCAAGGTAACACTGCAGATGCCGGTGTACCCGAGCACTTATGGCGGCAAGAACACCCTCACGGCCACTCAAGGTGAGCGCACTGCCAGCACCACATTGAACGTCGAATCAAATATGGTTCCACTGGCGAACAAAATCACGCAGAGCGAGATCAAGATCGCCTCAGTATCCTCCGAGGAACTGACGGGTGAAACAGCCCCCAACGGACCTGCTGCGGCGCTCCTTGATGGCAAGAAAGAAACTTTCTGGCACACCAAGTGGTCAAGCCCTGCCGGTAATTTCCCACACTCAGTGGTCTTTGACCTGGGCAAAAACTACGACGTGACGGGCTTTGAGTACACTCAGCGCCAGTCAAACACCAACGGCAAGTTCAAGGACTACGAACTCTATGTATCCGAGAACACCACCGATTTTGGCACCAAGGTAGCCAGCGGTTCATTCTTGGACGTGAGCCGTCCGCAGGTCATTGACATTGCCGGGAACAAGGTTGGCCGTTACGTGAAGCTGGTTGGTCTGAACTCCATTGAAGGCAATAACTTCGGTGGCGGTGCAGAAGTAAACATTGGCGGTGTCCTCCCGGGTACCACCGAGCCCACCACGGACCCGACAACGGAACCCACCACCGAGCCCACGGTAACGGCCTCACCCTCAGTTGAGCCCACGGTAACGGCCTCACCCTCAGTTGAGCCCACGGTAACGGCCTCACCCTCAGTTGAGCCCACAGCCACCACGGACCCGACAACGGATCCCACTGCCGACCCGACGGTAACGGCCAGCCCCTCGGTTGAGCCCACAGCCACCACGGTGCCCACAACCACCACGGAGCCGACAGTAGATCCGTCTACACCCGCAGACGGTGCACCCACAGCAGTTTTGAGTGATGCATCGGTGGCCCCGGGCGAGGAACTGACCATTACGGGCAGTAACTTCAAGCCGGGCAGCACGGCCACCTTCACACTGCATTCGGATCCCATTGTTTTGGGCACCGCAATTGCAAACAGCGAAGGAATCGTTTCCCTCAAGGTCACGCTGCCTTCCACTGTTACCCCGGGCGTTCACACCGTTATCATCACGGGACTGGGCAGCAACGGTGAAGCCGCCGAAGCAAGTGTCAAGTTGACTGTGGTAGCTGCTGCTAGCTCCACCAGCAGCACGCAAGCAGGCAATTCCAACAATGACGACCTCGCCTCCACCGGTGCAGGTACTACGCCGTTCCTCTTGGGCGGACTGTTGTTGGTTGTGGCTGGTGCGTTTACGCTGATCAGCCGCCGCAAGCGGAAGTCCTCACACGCCTAACCTTCGGGTTTAGGCGGCATTAGAATAGTGCGGGTCCCGATGACATGTGTCATCGGGACTCGCACTATTTTTATGCTCTTAGAGCTTCCACCCCGTGGTTCCAAAAGACATAGCCAAGCAGTTTTGCAGCTTGATGTGCTCTTGCAATCATCCACTGATGTTTGCTGGCGCCAGCCACTTCAAGCACGGCTAAAAGTCGGTGCTGGAAGGTTTCAAGTCAAGCGGTATCAAGGCGAGGTAGTTAGCCGTTAGCTTGCATTATTCTTTCGATAGTTTCTGCTGGCTGGGTGACTTTCCGGTGTGCGGAGGTAGTTGTTAAGTTCGGAGGCCTGTCGAGAGCTTGTTGCTTTTTGGGGTGCGGCGTTGCGGGGGTTTTCTCTGGCGGCGTTTAATGATTGGTGCATGGCCCGAGAATATCGCTCTGTAGATC